>CAZARN010000005.1:97724-177022 GCA_964487565.1 uncultured Clostridium sp. | reverse complement strand
TTTCTACCCTCTCGGCTCCTGCACGATGAAATACAATCCCAAGATCAACGAGGAGCTTGCGCCCCTTTTCAACGGCGTGCATCCCCTCGCGGACGAGGATTGCGCCGAGGGCTGCATACGCCTTATGGCGGAAACCGAGCGCGCGCTCTGCGCGATCACGGGCTTTGACAAGTTCACCCTCCAGCCCGCCGCCGGCGCGCACGGTGAGCTTACCGGCCTCATGCTGATCAAGGCGTATCATGACATGCGCTGCGACAGCGAACGCACCGTCATGATCGTGCCCGACGCGGCGCACGGCACAAATCCGGCTTCCGCCGCTATGGCGGGCTTCACCATCCGCGAGATCAAATCAGCGCCGGACGGCGGCATTGACCTTGACGCGCTGCGCGCAGCCTGCGGAAGCGACGTTGCCGGCCTCATGCTGACCAACCCGTCCACCCTTGGCCTTTTCGAAAAGAACATCGTTGAGGTTGCCAGGATCGTGCACGAGGCGGGCGGCCTGCTCTATTATGACGGGGCGAATCTCAACGCCGTCATGGGCCACGCGCGTCCTGCGGACATGGGCTTCGACGTGATGCACATCAATCTGCACAAGACCTTCTCCACCCCGCACGGCGGCGGAGGCCCCGGCAGCGGCCCTGTCGGATGCAAGGCGGAGCTTATACCTTATCTGCCGTATCCCGTCGTCATGCAGCGCGAGAACGGCCATGCGTATCTCGATTATGACCGTCCGGTCTCAATCGGCAAGGTGCGCGGCTTCTTCGGCAGTTTTTCGGTCATCGCCAGAGCGTATGCGTATATACTCAGCCTCGGCGCATGGGGACTTCGCGAAGCGAGCGAGAACGCTGTGCTCAACGCCAACTATGTCCAGAACGCCCTGAAGGATGTTTACGCCGTGCCGCATGACCGCATCTGTATGCACGAATGCGTGCTTGCCCCGACGGAGGCCATGATCGCAAACGGCGTGCATACCACCGATATCGCCAAAACGCTCATCGACTTCGGCTATCATCCGCCGACGATATATTTCCCGCTCATCGTGCATGAAGCGATAATGATCGAGCCCACGGAAAGCGAATCCCGTGAAACGCTCGACGACTTCATCGCCGCGATGCGCGAGATCGCACGGCTTGCCATTGAGGATCCCGAACGCCTCCACGCCTCCCCGCTCACAACGCCGGTAGGCCGGCCGGACGAGGTCGCCGCGGCAAGAAAGCCCGTCGTCAAATACAGTCTGTAAAAAGCTCAGGTGCAAAAAAGCTCCCCCGCGCAGCGCGGGGGAGCTTTTGCTATCCTATCATCGCTTCATTGCTTCAATGGAAGAAGTTTGAAAGCGAAAACCCTGTGGGCAGGGGAACCGTGCACATGATGATCGTTGCTGCGATAAGGCAAACCACGGACACGCCGATCACGATATACTTGTTGGACATACCCTTGAACGTGTTCACGATACCAAGCAGGAACAGCACCACGGAATAGAACACCGTAACAAGGCCCATCCTGTCGCCGTTGGTATTGTCCTGTTCGCCCTGCTGCAGGAGCGTCTCGGATTCGGCAAGCACGGCGTAAGCATCCGCAAAGTAAGCGTCAACATATTCCTGGGAGCTGAACGGGGAGGTCAGCGCCTCGCTGTTGCTCATCCAGTCGAGCACGGCGTCCGTCGGCTCCATCGCTGCATAGCTGTCAAAATCCCAAAGGAGTGCGGTCGCCATGCTTTCGGAAAGCTGCTCCATGCACTTGTAATACAGCTTGTAGCAATCCATCTCAAGCGTAACTTCATCCTCATATGCCTGCGCGAACTGTATCTCGGTCTGAAGATCGCCGATCTCGCTCCAAAGTATCATGTCCTGCATCATTGTCTGTGCCGCCTGATTGTAACGCGCGTTGCCGTCGGCAGCCATGTTGTTGGACGTGGTGTAGTTTGTGGCCTGATTGCCGCCGTGCAGCGATCCTATCCATGACGCCCACGCCGTCAGCAGCGTCACCACGCCAAGCAGCACCGCGATCACGATCTCAAGTATCTCCTCCGTGGTTTTACCGTTGCGCTTTTTCGCAATGTTCTCTTCCATTATTACGATACCTCCGCTGTTTTGAATTTTATATTATTCATATACTGTCGTCGTTATCTCACCGAGCGCGCAATCAAACGTCACCGCGTCGGTATAAGCCGTGCCGCCCATCGCGTCGCGCAGCTCGAACACCATGGAATAGCTTCCGTCCATGAGGGAGATCTCGGCAAACGCCGTCTCCTCAGTCACGGTTATGGTTTCCGCGGTATACGGTTCAAAGCCGTCGTCCCCTGATGCCGAGGCGATATACCATATGGTGGTTATCTCGTCGCCCGGCTGCAAAATACGAAGCTCCTTGTCCGCCATGCCGTTGCCGTCAATACCCTGACGCGCGCCCAGTATGCTCCATTCTTCCGTTGTAAAATCATAAACGACCTGAAGGTTGTATTCCTCGCCGTTGAGCAGCACCGGCACGGAATAGAGGTTATAGTCGTCGCCCTCAAAGCTCAGCTCCATATAGACGAGGCATCCGTCAATGCCGCCCCAGACGCCGCGGAAGTTGTCATAGAACACGCCGTTTTCCCAGTCCGCGGTGATATCGTTGTCCGTGCCGAGAAGCAGCATTTCATCGTTTTCCGCGTCAACATAATAGAGCGAGAAGCCAATGCCTGAAAGTATGCTGTTCGCCTCCGGCCCGAGGGTCAGGTACGCCGTGCCTTCCTCATCCACATCAAGCGCTGCGCCGTCCCATCCCATCGCCGAGATCCCCTGTACCTCCGGCAGCTCGTTTATGTCCATCGAGGAAACATATTCCATACCGTTTTCATCAAGCTCGCCGGTCAGCTCATATGAATAGAAATACTTGAACGCCTCGCCCGTGCCCACGTTTTCATAGCCTGAAAAATCCTCCATATCCCCGTTATAGGAATAGTAGCAGGAAAGGCCCGTGGATTCCGCCCTGTACGCGCCGCTCACCTGATAAAGCACGCACTCGTCGAGCGCCTTGAGCACATCCGCGGCGCTGCCGAGCATATCCGACGACTGCCGCGCAAGATGGCCGAGGTCGACCATGTTCGTATAACCCTGTTCCTTCGTGTTTCCGCCGTAGTTTTCGCTTTGGGCAGCCACCCTGTAAAACTCGGAAAAGAAAGCCGTGTCCGTGCAGGCGGATGTGAGCGCTTCCGCGCCGAATGCGTCATATGCTTCAAGCAGCGCGCCCACCTTGCCGAGGTCTGTCACGGAAAGGGTTGTGCAATCCTGCGTGCCTACCTCTTCACAGCCCGCGTAATAGGTGTCGCAGATTATTTCGCCGATCTCGGCGCCGTTCATGGACGGGTTTTCGGCAAGCGCGCCTACCCACTGGGAATAATACCAGCCGTTTGCAGGCTCGGTTTCCTCCGAAGCCACAAGGTAGGAAGCGATATCCATGAACGTGTATGCAACGTCCACCGTGGCCATAAGGCAGGTGTCAAAGCCGACAAGCTCCAGCGGAGGATTTTCCGTTGAAGCGGTCCACACCGATGTGAACGCATCGTACATTTCATTGAGCGTCAGCGAATCACCGCCGTAAAGCTCGTCAAAGGCAGCGCCCGACACGGAGCCGCCGCCGTGGTTCCAAAATACAACGGCTGTCTTCTCCGCGGGATAATTCGCGGAAGCGAAGCTCAAAAAGTCCGCAAGCGTCTGCGTTTCGCCCATGCTGGCCGAAGGCTGCTCGTCCACGAGACTAAGTCCCTCGGAATCATAAACATAGCGCTGGAGCTTTGAAGCATCCACAAAATCGTTATGCCACTCCGATGAACCGCCCGTTTCGATCACGACGGTAACATCCTCCGGAAGCTGAACCTCCATAAGCTCGCCGAGGTCGCCCGAGGCAAAGCCGTTGCCCGATTCAAGATCGCTGCCGCACAGATACCAGTAGATCGCCCATTTGGCGCTCTCCCCCGGTTCCTCTTCGACGGACTGCTGTGTTTGCTGACCTTCCTGCACAGGCGTTTCGTCCGTCTGCGCTTCACCCGCCGCATCCCCACAGGCGGAACAAAGCATCAGCACAGCACACAGCAGAAGAGCGATTATTTTTTTGTTCATTACAATACTCTCTTTCTTGTGATTTGTTGATGTAACCTCAATGTACAAAATATATCACGTTCGCCGTTCAGGTGCAACTGTCTGCTCAATTTTTGCGCAAATAAAAGAAGCGCCGCACGGCGGCGCTTCGCGATTTATATCATGTTGTATATGTTCGTATCAGAGCACGAAATGGAAGAAACGCAGCGCGTCGAACCAATCGTCCGTGTCAAATTCGATAACGCGGGCGTCCGTCTGCTTCGCGCCGGGATACCAGCTTCCCGAAAGGGCCTTCATATGCTCCTTGAAGCTGATCTCGATGTGGAAATGCTCCGGCATGGGGAACATACATTCCTCGCGCGTTTTAGAGGCGACAGCCTTGGCCACCGTTTCCCTTATCGTGCGCACGGCAACGTCCGGGTGCATACCGAGGGAACCCGCGCCCGTGCCCTCGCTCACGGGAACGACGGCGATGTTCGGGTTCACGCTTTGCAGCCACTGGCAAAGTCCGCGGTCTCCGCAGGCGCAGTATACCGGCACGCCGACATAGCTTGCGGTAAGGCAGTTCATCATCAGCTCGCTTGCAAGCGCGCCGTTGATCTTGACATAGTTGTTCTGGGTGTTCATCGTGTGTGAAAGCGGATTGCCCGTCATCTGGGCCGCGCTGTGATAACCCGTGAACACGACCCCGTCAAAGCTTTCGTCAAGGCCGAACATCATGGAGAAGGGATGCCTTGCCCAGCCGCGGAACATGCGCGCGTATTCGGGCAGTTTCCTCGGGTTGATATTGCGGGCGCTGTCGTGCGCATCCTTGACAAGGATCTCGTTCACGCCTGCGGAATTTGCGCCCTCGCAGGCGGCCGCCACCTCGCGCGTCATCTGATCGGCAAAGTAATCATAATCATGCGCCTTGTCCCTGTCTGTCTCGTCCCAGTGGGCTATGCCCGCCGTGCCCTCAATGTCCGCGCTGATGAACAGTTTCTTCATGATATCCCTCCTGTAATATTAGTATCCGCACCGGTCAAGGAAAGCATAAACGACCCGTTTATACCTTTCCCTGTCGGATATAAGGCTTCTCGAATGATCCGCACCCGGAAAAATGCACATTTCCTTCACGCCGCGCTTCGCCTCATAAAGACGCTTTGTGGCGCTTGCAGGTATGAGCTTGTCGTCCTCCCCATGGATGAAAAGAACGGGTATATCGGGCAGACCGTCCTTCTTTTTTATTTCCCTTATCGGGGAAACGTCGCTGTAACGGAAGCCCGCGCGTATCCGTGTGATAAGGCTCGCGACCGGCTCAAACGGCTCGCTCGGCAGATGTTTGACGTGGCGCACGCTGTAACGCAGCTGCTCGGAAAGATCCGCATAAGGACAATCCGCCACAACAAAATCCGGCGGCTCCTCCATGCAGGCGGTCAGAAGCACCGTCGCGCCGCCCATGGACTCCCCGTGCACGCCCACAACGCATTCTTTTTCGGGAAAGCCCTTGTCGCGCCGCGCCAGCATGACGAGATCGTGAAGATCGCGCCGCTCCTTGAAGCCCATCGTCGTGAAAATGCCGCCCGACTCGCCGCTGCCCCTGTGATCGAACAAAAGGGCGTCATAGCCCCGCGCGAGATAAAGCTTCGCGTATTTGACCACATGCTCCCATCTGCTGCCGAACCCGTGCACGATCACGCAGACTTTCTGCGTCTCATCCGCACAGCGCAGCCATGTGTAACGGAGCTTCACCCCGTCGAACGCCGTAAGCGCGCCTTCCTGCGTCGTGAGGGAGTCTATCTCCCCCTCGGTCAGGTTGCCGCGCTCTATCTCACAGGCGATGGCCTGCTCCCGCGTGTCGCGCCGGGGCTTGATTATTATGCTCGAAAGGATGAAGGACACGCCGACGAGCAATCCAATGAAGGCCAAAAAGCCCAATATCCACCAGTACCACATACGGCGTCCCTCCTCCCTTCAAAACTTCCCGCGGGGGATCGTCATTCCCCGATATATACCCTGGGTACCCTCTTCGTCACAAGGCAGGTCAGCTCATAGTTTATCGTGCCGACCTTCACCGCGGCTTCCTCCCAGCTTATGGAGCCGTTGCCGATGAGCGTGACCTCATCGCCGCGGCGCACCTCGTTTTTGTCAACGAGCGTCATGCACATATCCATGCAGATACGGCCCGCCTGCGCATAGCGTTTGCCGTTGATGGTGACGGTGGTGTTGTTTGAAAGCCTGCGCGGATATCCGTCGGCATAGCCCGCAAGCACGACGCCGGTTGTGAAATCAACGTCGCCCTTGAACGTGCGGCCGTAGCTCACGGTCGTTCCGGCGGGCAGATCGCGCACCTGCGCCACGCGGGATTTCAGCGTCATCACGGGCTGCAACGGCCCCTGCTGCGGGGTGCTGTCCGGATACATGCCGTAAAGCATTACGCCCTCGCGCACCATGTCTATCTCCGTTTCCGGATGATAGAGTATACCGGCGCTGTTCGTGGTGTGGCAGGTCTTGGGACGAAGGCCCTTCTTTGTGAGTATATCCAGCACAGTCTTATAGTTTTTGAGCTGCCATGCAGTATATTCATCCTCGCTTGGCGTATCGGCCACGGAAAAATGCGTGTACATGCCGACGACATTCACGCCGGGAAGCTTCATCATACGCTCTGCAGCTTCAGCAGCGGACTTTGCCGCTTCCTCGCCCTGCGCGAAAAGGCCGGTACGGCTCATGCCGGTGTCAAGCTTGATGTGGCACGAGACCGTTACGCCCGCGCGCACGGCTTCCGCGGACATTTCCGCGGCGTGGCTTTCGTCCACAAGCGTCTGGGTTATATCTTTTGCGGCGAGTATTTCGGCATATTCGGCCGCGGTATATCCAAGCACGAGTATGGGGCGCGTTATGCCGGCTTCACGCAGCTCCACGGCCTCCGCAAGGCAGGCCACGGCAAACGCATCCGCGCCGTGCGCCTCGAGGAAGCGGCCGCAGCGCGCCGCGCCGTGACCGTAAGCGTCCGCCTTTATGACGCACATCACCTTCTTGCCGCATTTGCGGGCAAGGTTGAAGTTGTTTAACAGCGCGTTAAGGTCTATCTCCGCCCAGGTGCGGGCGGTGCTTGAGATTTCTTTCATTGATTACTGCCTCCAAATTTCGCGGGCTTACAAGCCCTGACGGATATCAGTTTATCGCGGGCAAAAACCCCTGTCAATGCGTCGGGGCCGATTGAATCGGCCCCGGGTGAGTTTTTTGTTGTTTTGCGTATTACTGACGGCCGATCGTGGCGACCATGACCGCCTTGATGGTGTGCATACGGTTCTCCGCCTCGTCGAACACCTTCGATGCGGTGGAACGGAACACCTCGTCCGTAACCTCCATCGAGTCAAGACCGTATTTTTCATGTATGTCGCGGCCGACGATGGTCTCAAGATCATGGAAGCTGGGCAGGCAATGGAGGAAGATGCAATCGGGATTGCCGGTCTTCTCCATCATGGCCGCGTTCACCTGATAGGCGCGCAGCAGCTTTATGCGCTCTTCAAACTGCGCTTCCTCGCCCATGGACACCCAAACGTCGGTATAGATGGCGTCCGCGCCGCGCACAGCGTAATCGATATCCTCGGAAAACTCGATCACGGCGCCGGTGGTCTTTGCGACCTCGCGCATTTCGGCGACGAGCTTCTCATCCGGGAAGAGCGCCTTCGGGGCAAGGCCCACGAAGTGCATGCCCATCTTGGCAGCGCCGATCATGAGGGAATTGCCCATGTTGTTGCGCGCGTCGCCCGCAAACACAAGCTTGACCTTGCCGATGGGCTTGTGCACATGCTCCTCTATGGTGAGGAAGTCAGCAAGTATCTGGGTGGGATGATAAAGATCGGTGAGGCCGTTCCACACGGGCACGCCGCTGTATTTGGCGAGCATTTCAACGTCGCTCTGCTTGTAGCCGCGGAACTCGATACCGTCATAGAAACGGCCGAGGACCTTCGCGGTGTCCTCAAGGGATTCCTTCTTGCCCATCTGGCTGTTGGAAAGGAATGTGCAGCAGGCGCCTTCGTCATACGCCGCAACTTCAAACGCGCAGCGCGTACGGGTAGAGGTCTTCTCGAAGATCAGCACGACGTTGCGGCCCGCAAGCAGATCGCCGCGGATACCGGCGCGCTTCTTGGCCTTGAGATCATGCGCGAGATCGAGCATGTACCTTATCTCCTCAGGCGTAAAATCCTTGAGGGTGAGGAGGGATCTTCCTTTGAGATTGACTGGCATTGTGATGTTTCTCCTTATTATTGTTATTTGTATGCTTTTTCAACATAACCGCCGGTTGCGGCGTGCAGCAGCGCGCCGTAAGAGACGGAGAAAGCCAATATATCGCCCGTCCTGTATCTTCCGCGGGCGCGCGTCAGGTCGACGATCAGGTGGTCTGAGCTTGAGCCGAGGATCGAAAGCTCCGCGTCCACAGGGGTAAGGCCGTCCGTCGCGGTATCCTGTCTGCCGACGGCGCATATACCGCGCACCGTCTCGCCGCGGTCTTCAAACGTTACCTTTTCACCGAAGGCGTTGAGGCCTGAGGTGCCGATGGGCTTGCTCGGTTTCGTTTTGACCTCGATAAGCTGCGCCTCAAGGGTAAACGCCATGGGGTCAAAGCCCGGCATAAGCGTACCTTCAACGGTCTCGTTGCCCAAAAGCCATCCCTCGCCTATGCGCAGATTGTTTATGCCCTCAGGGAGTCTGCCCGACTCCAGCATCGGAAGGCTGGAGCTGTTGCCGCCCGAAACGAGCGGTATCTCGCGGCCTGTTTGGGCCCTCAAGAACCGCGCGCAATCCACAAGGCCGGAAAGGTTGGTTTCATCGGGTATTATCCCGCCAAAGCAGGTCAGGTTCACGCCCACGCCGTAAAGCTCGAGCATCTCCTCGTCGCACACGGCCTTTGCAAGGGCCAGCACGTCATCCCTGTTTTTATAAAAAACGCCCTCGCGCAGATCGCCCATGTCGATCATGACGACAACCTTGTGCCGCCGCATCTGACGCTTCGCTTCCGCGCCGATAAGCTTTATCGTCGATATCTCGCTCTCCTGGCTCACCTCGCTGTGCGCGATCACGTCCCGCACTTCGCAAGCCTGGGTCAGGCGCAGCAGATAGCGCGGCTTGGATGTTTTCATGCGCGCGAGGTTTGCGATGCGCGAATCGGCAATAAAATCCGCTTTTGTGGCGTTTATCACATCCACAACGCGCTGATCGGCGCACACGCACTTGGTCACGATCGCGGCCGTGCAGCCGCGCGCGTGGCACATCTCAACGATCCTGTCCACGTTGAACTTTACTTTATTGAGGTCTGTTACAAGGCGAGGATACATTTGTGCGGCCTCCTGAAAAATCAACCTTCAATGTGCAGCGAACGGCGCAGCAGCCTGAGCGCCGCGTCCGGATAATGCTTTGAAAGCACGCCGAGCGACGCCATTATATAATCGTCGTCAAAAAGCAGGCGAAGCTCGCCGGGCTTCGGATAAAGCATCATGCCCGCGCCGTTGCAGTCCGCAATCGCGCGCAGAAGCTGTTCCCTGTGCGGCAGGCGCGTCAGCGCGCCGCCCGTGCCGACGATTGTGCGCACCGCGGTGAGATCCTTCCCCTCGGCAACGGTCTTGCGGCCCGAGGGCGTGTAAAGATATCGCAGCTCCCCGGCGTGCCGCGTCACAGCGCGTATGCCCGCCTCCCGGCAAAGCCTTTCGGTCAGCAGGAACTGCTCCGGCGTCTCAGGTATAGGTTTATAGTTTGCCATAACGGCCTTTACATCGATATGAAGCTCGTCGTGCAGCGCGTCTTCGCCTATCATGTCGACGAGATTTTTTGCGTTTATATATAAGCCGAGGTCGCCCTCCACCGTGCGCTTTGCAAACGGCTCGGGATTCGTCAGCAATATGGCGATCTCATCCGACCCGCCGCTCACGCTGTGAACGTCCGTCGTCGCGCCGCCGATATCGACCGCGACAAGATCGCCTATGTCGTTATAAAGAAGCTGTGCCGCTTCCATCACGGCGCCGGGCGTGGGTATTATGCTGCCCGTCACCATGTCGCGGATATGCTCCATGCCGGGAGCCTTGATGATATGCTCCTCAAACACGCGGTGGATTATCTTTCTTGCAGGCTCTATATTGAGCTTGTCAAGCTTAGGATAGACGTTTTCGGTTATGCTGCACGGCACGCCCGCGCGCGCGAACACATCGGCCACCGCGCGCTGATTCTGCACGTTGCCCGCGTATATCACAGGCGCGCGTATTCCGCTTTCCGCGATCATGTGCGCGTTGTAAAGCGCCGTCTCCCGCTCGCCGTAATCCGTGCCGCCGGCAAGCAGGATCAGGTTCGGCTTCACCGCGGCAAGATCCTCGATATCATAGTCGGTCAGCTTGCCCGCCGTCGCCATTTTTATTATCGCGCCCGCACCGAGCGCCGCCGCCTCCGCAGCCTTCACCGTCATGTCGTACACGAGGCCGTGCACGCACATGCGCAGGCCGCCCGCCGCGGAGCTCGTGGCAAGCATTTCGCCGTATGTAAGTTCGTCCCAGCCCTTGTTTTTTCTGAGGTCGTCGACCGCGCCCTGAAGCCCGACGCGCACGTCACCCTCCAGTACGGAGGTCGCCGCCTGTCCCTGACCCACAAAGCGTGGTTCACCCTCGCGGACGCCGTCAAAGGCGTTCACAAGCGTGGTGGTCGAACCGATTTCCGCAACGAGTACGTCAATGTGCATAGTATAATTCCATTCCGTGGTGATTTCGGGCGGGCGGTCGGGGGCATTGCCCCCGACGCGCTTCCCGTAAAGGCAATTATAAAATTCGCTTCAGGTCCTGCCTGAAAAAGGTCACCCGCAGCAAAGCGGTCTTGGAAGGGGCTGATTATTTGCCTTCCTTTTCCATCTCCCAGCGGCGCTTCACAAGGAAGGTGGCCACATGGTTGCCGTGGCTGCCGCGTCCGAAGCCTTCGTCCGCGCCGTTTGCGCGAGCCTCAGCGGAGGAGACCTGCGTGCCGCCAGCGACGAAGATCAGCTTGTCGCGCACGCCCATTTCGGTCGCAATGCGGTTGATCTTGGCGATGTTCTTATAGTGGATGTTGTCGTGGCTGATGATGGTCGAGGCGAGCATCGCGTCGGCGTTGAGCTCTATCGCCGCGTTCACCAGCTTTTCGGGCGGAACGGAGGTGCCCAGGTAATGCACCTCAATGCCGTATTTCTCGATGCCGCCGTGCTTGATATCGATTATCTCGCGCAGACCTACGCTGTGCTCATCGTCGCCCACCGTGCCGCAGACGACCTTCATCGGCCGCCTTTCGATATCCGCGCGGATCTCGTCTTCGGAAAGGATATCCGGCTCCTTGGGCAGAACGAGCTTGTCGATCTCGATGGAGAAGGGTACCTTGCCCTTTATCTCGATGCGCGTGCCCTCGGCGCGGTGCATTATCTCGCGTGAGATGACCTCAACGTCCGTGAGGCCCATGCGCCTGCCGCATTCGAGCGCGGCCGCCTCGGCGATATGCTTTTCAGCGGGGAAGAACATCGTGAGCATCACGGTGCCGTCCGCGAGCCATTCCATTTCGGGGCGGATCAGCTTTGCGCCGGGCTGCGCGAATTCCTTCACGTTGTCCATACGCACGTTGCAGTTGTCCTCCTCGTCAAGCTCGTCGATGAAAACGATCTTTTCGGGCTTTTCAAGCGTGCAGCCTCCGATGAGCTCGGAGGGATCCTTCACGCCGTACTGGGCGATGTTGTTATAGCCGTAATGCGCCGTGACCGGCGCGCAGTAATCCGCGGCGCGCTTCACGATCGTGCCCGCGCCTATGCCGCCGTTGATCTTCCTCGCGATACCATCGTTGTTCCTTTCGGGATACATGCCTGAATCGACGAACATGCCCGCTTCAACGCCCGCGAAGTAGCCGCCCTGCGCCACGATCTCTTCCATGAAGAGCACCGCGCGCTCCTTGAGCTCACGCGCCTTTTCCCTCAGATAGCCGTCCTTCTTGAGCTCCACCATATCCATGAGGCCGTCCATGCCCACAAGCGCCTGCTTTGCGGTGTCGCACGCCTCGATGTTGTATATATGCCAGGGCACGTTGCGGCCCTCGTCCGGCGTTATGGTGGACTGAATGTCGGCGCTCGTCAGCTTTGATATCACCATGTTGAGCACATGGGTGACAGTCGCCTCGCGCGTTGAGGATTCGATATACTTCGTGTTCATCTGCGCGCGCATACGGTATTCGTGGAACAGGTCGCGCAGCGCCACGGCGTACGGCAGATCCATATGGATGCAGGGGCCGGGCGTCGCGGATGGGGGAACGGTCGAAAGGCAGATGTTCTTCTTGGGCACGCCCACCTTTGCGGAGAAGAGCGCGTTGATCGCATGCTGCACCATAAGCTCCGGCATGACCTTCCATGCGTCGCGCGCGGTGGCGTTGGCGTTGTGCGCGCCGTCGATCTGCGCCTGACCCGCCCACGCGATGAGCTTTTTGCTCTCGCACGCATCCACGAAGGAACGCACCATGTTGATGTTGCGGTATATCACGTTATACTGCGGATCCTGATGGACGCCGTTCACGCCTTCCTCGGCGAACATAACGGCGATATCCGGACCTGCAACGCCCGAAACATAGCTGTGATAGTTGATCGGACGGCCGACCTCATCCTCGATCATGTCGAGCGCCTTGCGCTGAGCCCTGACCTGCTTGCGGGTGACGGGAACGCCGCCCATGCCCTGCGGGGTACCTTCGATAAGACCGTCCATATGGCTCTGACCGGCGGTACGGATGACCATGATGTGATCCGCGCCGTGATGGGCCGCCATACGCATGCGGCGGATATCATCCTCAAAGCGGCCGGAGGCTATTTCCGTCGTGATGACCGGCTGCGGCTGGGGATCGATATCTCCGAAATAGTGCGCCGGGGGCAGCGGAACGCTGTCCTTGAGCGGCTTGGAGCAGTCTTCGTATTCAAACGGCCCCATTTTAAGCTCGGGCGCCGGCTCGCGCCATGTCCAGCCGTGACGCCTCGGATGATAATGCTCGAGATCCTTCAAAACCTCGGCAACGTCAATGTTCTTGTTCGGATCGAGTTTATATTCGCTCATCTTGCACCTCCGTCAAAACTGGGCCGCGGCTTCATCCCAAAGCCTGCCCTCGCAAAGCGCAAGACCCGCGTCGCGCAATTCCATCTTCTGCGCGCGCGAAAGTCTAAGCACCACGTTGCCCGCGCCGTGCGCAAGCAGGTTCTTCTCGATGCAGCCGTCCACGATCTGCTTCGCCTCGATGGAGGAGAATCCCATGCGCAGCAGCACGCTGCGCTCGATGGCGGGGGATGTGTTCTCATAGCCCATCTTGAGCAGCGGGTCAACAATCTCCCCCGCAAGGCTCCAGAAGCGCTCCTCAAGCTCCTTGTCGCTCAAGGGGGCGAGATGGGCGCGTCTTGTTTCAAAATCGTCCTCTCTTTTCATTGGTCTGCCTCCCGTAATTATTGATAGGTTTGCTTATTTTGCGCTCTTTATAGCCTCAAGCACAAAGGCGCGGTCCGTCTTGGTCTCCTGCGCGAGAAAATCTATATCCGCGTCCGTCGGGGCATGATCCACCGTCGCCACCGCGTTCCTGATGAGGGAATGACGCATGTGGTTCACATCCACGTCCACGGCCTTGATGAGCGAAGGATGCTCCGGCAGCACGATGCTCTTGCCGGGCACTTCCTCGCGCGGATCGCCGAAGTGGATGTCTATGCCGTTCTTGCGCGCGAAGGCAAGCTGGGGATTGATGTGTTTGCCTGCGCCCGTATACTCGGTCTCCTGCACGACGATGCACTGATCGCGATCCATTTCCTGTGCGATGGAGAACGCCGCCGCAAGGCTCGTGTTGCCCGCGGGGCCGCGCTCGAGTCCTTCAAGGGAAGCAAGCATTTCCGTGGTGTAGAAAACTTCACCCTGCGAAACCGTGACGTAACGGTCCATATAACGAAGCGGACGCGCCGCGGAACGGGGAACGTCGCTCCTGTCCGGCCAGGTGGAGAAGGGCATACCGAAGCCGGTATGGCCGGTTGTGAAGGATTTCTTGTTGAACTGTGTATCGCTCGCCATATGCAGCCCGCGAAGGTTGACGCTTGCCGCGATGACCTTTGCGTCGCAGTTGTTTTTCCTCAAGCCGCGCGCCGTGCCGGTCAGGTTGCCGCCGCCCGCGTTGGTGCAAACGACAGCGTCCGGATCAAAGCCGTAATGGGTCCTGAACTGCTCCGCGATCTCATAACCCAGCGATTCAACGCCGCAGATGCCGTAATTGGTGTAAAGCGAAGCGTTGAAGTAACCGGTGTCCTCGAGCATGCGCAGCGTTTCATAGAAAAGCTCCGGCCCGACTGTGAGCTGAACGACCTCGGCGCCGAAGGCCTCGCACTTGCGCGCCTTTTCGACGATTTCCGGCTGGCCGACCTTATGCGAGTCGTAGCATTCCTGCACTATGATGCAGCGAAGCCCTGCCATCGCGCACATCGAAGCCACTGCCGCGCCATAGTTGCCTGAGGTGGCGGAGATCGCGCCCTTGTAGCCCATTTCCTTCGCGATGTGGATGCTTATGGCGGCCCTGCGCGCCTTGAAGGAGCCGGAGGGGTTCGAGGCTTCATCCTTGATGAATATGCGCGCGCCCTTGCCCGCCGGGGCCATCTTGCGCGCGAGCGCCGTAAGGTTCTTGAGCTCTATGAGGGGGGTGTTGCCAACCGAGAACTCATCCTTCTGTATGCGTCTCACATCCTCGATCGAAAGGCCTGTCGCCTTCATCATGCCCTCGTAATCGAAGGCGATCGAGCCTGATTCAAACTTTGAGTAATCCATGCCGACGGCGGACTTTATTATCTCCGCCTTGCGGCCCATCACCGCTTCATAGCTGACGTCGCGTGCCATTATCTGTCACCTCCGAAAAGGATATCGCGCACGGTATCGCCCACCTGGAGAAGCTCCGGCACGAATTCACCGTAATCATGCGTGTAACGCGGGTTCACCTCGACGAGCGTGCCTTTGACGGTGCGCTTCGTGCGCGTGATGACCTCTACTTCGTCGCCTATCTCGGCGTCGGCGGTGAGATAACCCTTGACCCACATTTCGAGGGGTACCTTATGGGTATCCTCCGGCACCTGCGGAGCGCGCTGCTCCGGGGTAAGAACGATCTTGTGCGTAAGCACCCAGTCGCCTTTCTTTGCCATAATTGCCTCCAAAGTATTTTAAGTTGGTTTATTTCTCTATCATGTCGCGCATGTCGCCCATGATCGCACGGGGCACGGGCAGATCAAGCATGGTCTTGAGGCCGGGCTTCGCGTTGATGACATGAGGTATCATGTTGACGATCATTGCGATGGTGCCGATGCCGCCGTTGACTTCCGGACGGATCTGCATGTTCACCTCGGGCGTGCCCTTGAGGTTGATATAGTCGCCGGTATGCGTGCCTTCAAGCTCGGGTTCGATCTGCTGCGGATGGATCATGTCGATCCTGACCGCGCCGTCCACATAGCCCTGGCCCGTCATATTGACGCCCGCCACGTCGCCCGCCTTCGCAAAGCCGTAAGGGCTCTTGCGGTCAACGCTTGTCACGATGGGCTTCATCTGCTGCTCGAACTTTTCAACGTTCCAGCCGAGCGCTTCCGCGATCATACCGACGCTCTCCGCAAAGCCGACGTGGCCCGCGAGGGAACCGTCCGCGACGCCCTTTTCAAACGCATCCACGGTAAGGCCGACGCCCTGCTCCTCCATGACGGCGGGGCCAAAGGGCGAAAGGGAGTTGACGCGCTTGCACTGCACGGATTCGACATCCGTCATGCAGCCGGTGAGGCAGATGGCAAGCAGATCCATCATGAGGCCCGGATTGATGCCGGTGCCGAGGATGGACACGCCGTTGGCCTTTGCGAGCTTATCCATTTCGTCCGCAAGTGCGGGGTTCTGCGCGCGGGGATAGCTCATCTCTTCTGCGGTGGAAATTACGTTTATGCCGTTTTCAACAACGAGTTTGATTTTGGGGAACGCCTTTTTGGTGAAGGAATCGGTCGCGATGACGCAGATGTCCGCGTTGCCGCGCGCGGCGACCTTCTCTATATCGGGGGAAACCTTGACGTCCGGTCTTGAGCCGCGCTCGACGCCGGCGATCTCATAGATGCTTTTACCGACGCGCTGCGGATGAATGTCGCACACGCCCGTTATCACGACGCCCTTTTTGCGCATCAGCACCTTCGCGATGCCGCTGCCCATCGCTCCGAAACCCCAAATGGCAACTCTGATATTTTCCATGATTTTTCCTCCGTTCGGCTATAAAAATGAAGTGGTGCGTTTCTGTTTGAATTATATCACACGGTATGTATAAAGTGAAGCATAATCAATGGTTTTATGCAATAGGCGAAGCCTCTTTGACTGTAATTTTCGACATATGCTTCCTCATCCGGCCGCAAAGTGGTAGGATATGTAAAAACCCATTCTTACGGAGGGCATATCATGGATAACAACACAGAAAAAGGCATCGCGCCCGAAATTGCAAACTCCCATTCGGAGGAGACGATCGAATTGCTCAGAAGGCTCAGTGAGGATTCGGCCGCGCGCACAAAGTATGAAAAAGCCCAGACGCTCTCCGCCCGTATACGCACGGCGGGCGTAGTCGTACTGGCCCTTGCGGTGGCTGTAATGACGCTCATCATCGTGCCGCGGGTAAATTCGGCGATGGACGAAGTGGACACCTGCCTTGTTCAGCTCAATTCAATAACCTCGACGCTCGATGAGATAGACTTCGTCGGTCTTGCCCAAAGCGTTGAGACGCTTGCCGTCAACGGCAACGAGAGCCTCGCCACGGCGATGGACGATCTTGAAGGCGCGCTTCAGGGCGTTGACGCGGCGATATCCACGCTCAGCGCGCTTGACATCGAAAGCCTCAACAAATCCATCGATGATTTCGGCGCGGTCGTGGAGCCTCTTGCAAAGTTCTTCGGCAAAAAATAAACCGTCAGCGATCACCAGGGCATAAAGTCCAAAAATATCGAGGGCCGGCATTGCTGCCGGCCCCACACTAACGTTCTTCAAAATAAGGTTTGTTTATTTAGTCTGCCACATAGGGCATGAGAGCCACCTGACGGGCGCGCTTGATCGCCACTGCCAGCTCGCGCTGGTGCTTGGCGCAAACGCCGCTCATCCTGCGGGGCATGATCTTGCCGCGCTCGGTGGTGAACTTACGCAGCCTCGCTACGTCCTTATAATCGATATGCTCGATCTTATCTGCGCAGAACTGGCAGACCTTACGCCTGCTCTTGCGCGGACGGGGCTTCATCTTACGCTCTTCCATGATGAGAATCTCCTTTCGTCAAGTACATCGTGCGGCGCGCCCCTCAGAACGGGAGCTGATCGTCGTCGATGTCGATAAATCCATCGGGCGCCTGCTGCTGCGCGCGCGGCGCGGCTTCCTGGCGGTTGAAATCGCCGCCGGGCTGCGAGGCATCCCTGTCGCGGGGAGAGAGAAACTCTATATCGTCCGCGACAATCTCGGTAACGTAACGCTTAGTGCCGTCTTTGGCCTCGTAGTTGCGCGTTTGCAGCTCGCCCACGACCGCTATCTTGCGGCCCTTGGCGAGATACCGCCCGCAGAGATCCGCGAGCTGGCGCCATGCCACGATGTTGAAGAAATCCGTAACCTCGCTGCCGTCCTTGTTTTTGAAACGGCGGTTGACCGCAAGGCCGAACGTGCATACGCTCGCGCCGGCGGGGGTTGTGCGAACCTCCGGATCTTTTGTAAGATTGCCGGTCAGGAACACCTTGTTCATTGCGATACCAGCCTTTCTTAATTAACAGCCAAGCGCTTATGCGTCCTGTCGAACGACGAGATAACGGATGACGTTCTCATCGTTGTTGAAGTTACGCTCCAGCTCACGGGGGAGCTCGGGCGCAGCCTCGAACGTGGTCAGCACATAGTAACCTTCGGTCTTATAGTTGATGGGATATGCAAGACGACGCTTGCCCCACTCGTCAACCGCGCCGATAACGCCGTTATTGGCGGTTATGATGCCGGAAAACTTCTCGATGAGGGCCTTGACAGCCTCCTCCTCAAGTTCCGGCGCGATCACATACATTGCTTCGTATTTGTTCACGCTTTTCACCTCCTTATGGTCTTATGGCGCCGCATCATGTGCGGCGCAAGAAGCACGTTAGCGAATTATTATAGCATGACGCCCGGATGCGATGCAAGGGCGATTATGCTTTTTTTACGCATTACAGCGGTTTTTTTGCGACGATCATGAAAAGGTGCTGCAAACTTTCCACAACGCCGCACTCTTCCATTTCACGTTCAAGGCACAAAAGCTCCCGCGCGCACCTGTCCACGGAAAACCCCGGAAACTCAATGCCCATTATGCTCGCGTAATACGCGATCGCGCCGACGTCATAAAAGCGCAGCTTGGGAAAATACTCGCGCCTTATCGTAAGCTCGAAGCCCTCGTCCTCAAAGCGCGCGCACTCGTGCGCAAGATCGTGCGCCGGGCACTCCGGCATGTAATTCGTCAAAATGCGGCGGGAAAGCTGCATGTTGTTGCGGCAGCCCACCTGCTCCGTCACATACACGCCGCCGGGTTTGAGCACCCTGTTTATCTCCTCGGCCATGTAAGCGCCGTGGCGGTTTATCACCATGTCAAAGCTTGCGTCCGTGAAAGGCAGCGGTTCGCATGACGCATCCGCCCGACGTATCGTGATGCCCAGCGGCGCAAGCTCGTTCTCGCACATCTCATAATCCGATTTGAACCGCTCCGTCGCGGCAGTCTGTTCATACGGATGTCTGAGCGAAAGCAGATATGCGCCGTCGCCCGTTTCGATATCGAGCAGACGGTCGGTCGGGCGCAGCACGCTGCGCACTATCTCATCATAATCCCAGGGAAGCGCCTCAAGCTCCTAGCGGCCGTCAAGATGCGAAAAATCCCAGCCGCCGAACGGAAACTCCTCCTCGAAGCGCCACATATCCAAAAGTTCTCTGTCGGTCATTTGACGCCCCCCGTTCTCAGATTATTTTTATGCTTCAGGCAAGCTTGGCCCTGCCGGCGCGAAGCCTCCTCATGGACTCCTCCCGGCCGAGAAGACGCGCGATCTCGATCGCCCCGCCGGGGGTGACAAGCTTCCCCGCGAGCGCGATACGCACAGGCCACAGCAGCGTACCGTTTTTCATTCCGTTTGCTTCCGCCATGCCGATGAGCGTTTGATGCAGCGTTTCCTCCGTCCATTCCGGCAGCGCGTCCAGCGCGGGTATCACCATGTCGAGCACCGCGGCGGACACGGCGGGATCTGTCTTTGATTTTTTGTTTGTGAAAAAGTCCGCGGGATAGTCCTCATCCATACGGGTGAGAAAATCCACCATGTCAGGAAGCTGGCTGAATATCTCCGTGCGCGGCTGCAGGATTCGGCAGAGCACGTCGTGATCCATATCCCGGACGCCGGCCTTCTCATACCAAGGCATGGCTTCCCGCGTATACTCCTCCGGCGTGAGGCGGCGGATATATTCGGCGTTCATCCATGTGAGCTTCGCAACGTCAAAAATCGCGGGTGACTTTGCAAGTCCCTCCACGGAAAACGCCTCCACAAGCTCCTCAAGCGTGAAAAACTCCCTCTCGTCGCCCGGGTTCCAGCCAAGCAGCGCGACATAGTTGAGTATCGCGTCCTTCAAGAAGCCCTTCGCGATATAATCCTCATAGTATGCGTCGCCCGTGCGCTTGGAAAGCTTGTGCTGCGCGTCGCGCATTATGTTGGTGAGGTGGATATACACCGGCTTCTCCCAGCCGAAGGCGTCATAAAGAAGGTTGTATTTGGGCGTGGAGGCAAGGTATTCGTTGCCGCGCATGACGTGCGTTATGCCCATCGTGTGGTCGTCGATGACGTTGGCGAAGTTGTATGTGGGCATGCCGTCCGCCTTGATGAGTATCATGTCGTCAAGCTCCGCGCAGTCCACGGCGATATGGCCGTAAATCACGTCGTCAAACGAGGCCTCTCCGTGCTCGGGCACGTTCTGGCGGATGACGTGCGGCTCGCCCGCGGCGATCCTTCGCGCCACTTCCTCCCGGCTGAGGTTCAGGCAGTGCTTGTCGTATTTGAATGTTTCGCCCTTCGCGGCGGCCGCCTCGCGGCGCGCGTCAAGCTCCTCGTTCGTGCAGAAGCAGTAATACGCCTTGCCCTCGCGCACGAGCTGTTCGGCATAGGGCAGATACATGTCCTTTCTTTCGCTTTGGATATACGGGCCGTAATCGCCGCCCTTGTCCGGGCCCTCGTCCCAGTCGAGTCCTATGCCCTCAAGCGTGCGGTAGATCACCTCCGTCGCGCCTTCGACGAAGCGCGCCTGATCCGTGTCCTCTATGCGCAGGATGAACTTTCCGCCGTATTTCCTGGCGTAAAGCCATGCGTAAAGGGCGGTGCGCATACCGCCGAGGTGCATATAGCCCGTGGGGCTCGGGGCAAATCTTGTTCTGACCATAATAAAATAATCCCTCGTTGCAGATTTATGTTTTTTATATCCTGAAGCTGTCCTTCAGGCCCACCGCGCGGTTGAACACCGGCTTTTCGGGCGTGCCGTCCGGATCGGCGGCAAAATAACCCGTGCGTATGAACTGGAACCTTTCGCCGGGCTTTGCCGAGGCAAGCGCAGGCTCCACAAAGCCAAAGCTCACCTTTTTTGAGGAAGGATTGAGCCGTTCCACAAAATCGCGCTCGTCATCCTCGCCGGCGTCCTCAAGGAGCGCGTCATACAGGCGGAATTCCGCGCCGACCGCATCCTCGGCGTTGAGCCAATGCAGCGTACCCTTCACCTTGCGTTCGCACTCGCCCGATTTTGTTTCGGGATCGTATGTGCAGTAAACCGTCGTGACGTTGCCGTTTTCATCCGTGTCCCAATGCGTGCATTTGACGATGTACGCGCCCTTGAGGCGCACCTCGCCATCCGGCTTGAGACGGAAGTATTTTTTCGGCGGGTCGACCGCGAAATCCTCGCGTTCGATGAGAATGTTTCTGCCGAAGCGCAGCTTGCGCGACCCCTCCTCCGGATGATCCGGAAGGTTTTCAAGCGTTACCTCGTGATATTCGCCCGGTTCAACGTTTTCGACCACAAGCTTTATGGGATCGAGCACCGCCGTCATGCGATAGGCGCGCGCGTTGAGATCCTCCCTCAGGCAATGCTCGAGCATCGCCGTGTCTATCACGGAATCCGCCTTCGCAACGCCCGCGCGGTTGAGGAAATCCTTGATGGCCTCGGGCGTGTAGCCGCGTCTGCGCAGTCCGCACAGCGTGGGCATGCGCGGATCGTCCCACCCGGAAACATAGCCTTCCTCCACAAGGCGGCGGAGGTATCTTTTGCTCATTATGGTGTTTGTCAGGTTGAGGCGCGCGAACTCGATCTGGCGCGGGCGCGGATCGAAGCCGCAGTTGAGCGTGACCCAGTCATAAAGGGGCCTGTGCGCCTCATACTCAAGCGAGCAGAGCGAGTGCGTGACGCCCTCGATCGCATCCTGGATCGGGTGCGCGAAATCATACATGGGATAGATGCACCATTTGTCGCCCGTGTGATGATGCGTGAAGTGCCTTATGCGATAGATCGCGGGATCGCGCATGTTTATGTTGGGCGAGGCCATATCTATTTTTGCGCGCAGCGTCCGCGCGCCGTCCTCGAACTCGCCCGCCCTCATGCGTTCAAAAAGCGCAAGGTTCTCCTCCACGCTCCTTTCCCTGAAGGGGGAGTTTTTGCCGGGCTCCGTCAATGTGCCGCGATATTCGCGCATATCGTCCTTTGAAAGGTCGTCCACATAAGCGAGGCCTTTTTTTATCAGCTCCACGGCAAGCTCATAGCATTTGTCAAAATAATCGCTGCCGTAGCAAAGCTTGTCCCAGTGGAAGCCCAGCCAGTTGATGTCGTATTTTATCGCGTCGACGTATTCCACGTCCTCCTTGGCGGGATTGGTATCGTCAAAGCGCAGATTGCACGCGCCGCCGAATTTTTCCGCCATTGAAAAATCGATGAACAGCGCCTTCGCGTGGCCGATGTGCAGATAGCCGTTCGGTTCCGGCGGAAAGCGCGTCTGGATATGCGCGATGCCTTTGGTCGCGATATCCTCTTCGATGAACTCTTCGATGAAGTTTTTGCCGAGGTCCTCCATATAACTTATGTCCTTTCAAAATAAAAGGTTGATCCTTGCCTATTATGAGCGTCAAAGCGCTCAATTGTCAATTCTCATATAGATCCTTGTATAAAATGCGCAGCCCCACGCCCTGCCATCCCTTATCAGGAAGCGCGCGCGCCCGGCAAGCTCGCCGTCGCGCATGAGGATGAACCACGTTCCCCCGCAGAACACCATCGCCGCGTCGCCCATGTTCGTGTGGCAGACGAGCTTTCCGTCGACGAGCTTCACCTCGCGTATCTCGGGCGTGCCCTCGTTTGATGTATAGGAGCCCACGATCATTTCCGGTTCCGCAAAATCGCATCCCGTGGGGCGCAGCCAGCGATGGCTCTCCTCAAGATCAAGACCCATCACAGCGTTGTACATCATGAAGCAGAGATCGTCCGTATCCTCTCCGCCCTTGTTGCAAAGCGCCGCGAAGCCGTATCCCTCGTCCTTGAGAAGGCCGCCGTGGGAGGACACGCCGTGCAGTCCGCCGGAGTGCTCGCAGATGACGTGGCCCGCCTTCGTGCGCTTGTTGAGGCCGTAACAATAAAAGCTCTTTTCCCCCTCCGGGAAGGAATTGCCGATAAGATACTCGACGGCCGCCGCAGGGATGACCTGCCTGTCGTTGATCACGCCGCGGTTTGCGATGCAGGAATAATACCTCGCCATGTCGTGCGCGGTGCTTTTCACGCACGCGCACCCGCGAAACGGCGGCAATATGCCCCATGCGTCGTCCACGGTGAGGTTTCCGTCGTCATCGGTGTCAAAAAGGCGCGTTATGTTGCCGTCGGACGCAAGCTTTTTGGCCTCGGAGCAATCCAGGTCGAGCACGCTTCTCGTCATGCCCATCGGCCCGAACACGCGCTTTGCGAGGAATTGTTCAAGCGTCATGCCGGCCACCTTGTCCACGATGAAGGAAAGTATCGCATAGCCTTCGTTGGAATAGCTCATATATTCGCCGGCCTGACCGAGCGTTTTGTATTTGCCCTCGGCAATATAGTCTATGACCTCTTCTATCTTGTCCATCTTGTTGGGCGCGGTGCGTTTCATCTCGCGCAGCCATTCGGAATCCCCGCGGCTTTCGGTGTTGAGCGCGATAGACCACTCCAGCGGCTCCATCGGGGGGATGCCGGCGGTGTGCATGGCGAGATGACGGCAGGTGACGTCCTCCGCCGGGTTGCCGGGCACGCGGAAATCCGGAAAATACTTCACCACGGGATCTTCAAAATCGAATTTGCCTTCCGCGGCGAGTATGGAAAGCGCAAGCGTGACGGTGGATTTGCTCATGGAGGCGATGCCCATCACAGTGTTCTCGTTTATCGGGCGTTGATCCTCGATATCGCCTATACCGTAGCCTTTTTCGAACACCACGCCCTCCGGCCCGTAGATCGCAACGGAAACGCCGGGAAGCTTCTTCTTCGCGATGCGCGCTTCAAGCGCCGCATCAAGGGCTTTAAGGTCGATCGTCTTCATGGGTTGCACTCTCCTTTTATTATGAATCATTCGCAAAACAGTTTCTTTACCTTCTCAGCCATCGCCTCGCCGAGCAGCCTGTTCCCTTCGGCGGTGAGATGCTCCGCGTCAAGCTCCGAAGGCTCCGCGACGGCCCCCGCGTCAAAAAAGGCGCATTCCTCGCGTTTGGCGACATACATGTATTGCTGCGCGAACAGCAGCGATTCCGCACGGCCGTTGAGCGCGATGGGCGTGTCGTCCACATCACGGATATTCGCGCCGACATGCGGCGGGGAAACGAGCAGCACGCGCGGCTGCCTTGCGCGGAAGCATTCCGGCCTGCCGTTGATCGTGCGCACAAGCTTTCTCGCCCCGCGGGAAGCTTCCCACGCGGTGCGGCCGAGCTGAAGGTCGTTCGTGCCCAGCATCAGTATCACAAGATCAAGCGGCATATGCGAGGCAAGTATCGCGGGAAGCGGAGGCTCGCCGTTGAGGGCGGGATCGTAAAACACATCGAATACGGTCGTGCGTCCGTTGAGGCCCTCGCTTATCACTTCATATTCCGGGCCGAGCGCCCGCGCCATGACGCCCGTCCAGCGCACGTCGCGCGGATACCGCTCGCCCGTGACGGGCGTATAGCCCCATGTGAGCGAATCGCCGTAACAAAGTATCGTTTTCATGGCATACCTCCCGCACAATATGCAATATTATAAAACGCGCCCCGTATAAATTGCAATGTTTTGGACGAACCGGCCCGTTTTTGCATGCAAACGCGGCCCCCGAAATCATTCGGGGGCCGCGTTTTGTTGCTTTCAACTATATTCGGGGTTATTTGGTGCCGAACAGCCTGTCGCCCGCGTCGCCGAGACCCGGCACGATATAGCCGTGCTCGTTGAGGCGCTGATCGATGGAGGCCACGAATATGTCAACGTCCGGATGCGTCTTCTGCACGACCGCAATGCCCTCCGGCGCGGCGATAAGGTTGACGAGCTTTATGTTTTTGCAGCCCGCGCGCTTTATCACGTTGATCGCCTCGACCGCGGAACCGCCGGTCGCCAGCATGGGATCGACGATGATTATATCGCGCTCGCCGATGTCGGGCGGCAGCTTGCTGTAATAATCGACCGGGGCAAGCGTCTGCGGGTCGCGGTAAAGTCCGATATGGCCCACCTTCGCGGCCGGGATGAGGTTGAGCATGCCGTCCACCATGCCGAGGCCCGCGCGAAGTATCGGCACAATGCCGAGCTTCTTGCCGGAAAGCACCTTTGTCGTGGCGGTGCAGATCGGGGTTTCGACCTCTGCTTCCGTCAGCGTGAGGTCGCGCGTCGCCTCATAGGCGAGCAGCATCGCAAGCTCTTCCACAAGCTCGCGGAACTCCTTGGAACCGGTGTTCTTGTCGCGCAGATGCGAAAGCTTGTGCTGCACGAGGGGATGATCGATAACGTGTACCTTGCTCATTGATAACTCCTTTCGGGATGAAAATAAACTTTTGCGCAAAAATAAAGAGGCTTACGCCTCATATCCGCCGATTTTTTCAATGCGTTTCGCGTGCCTTTCAACGCCGGAAAAATCCGTTGAAAGGAAAGCGGAAACAATGCCCTTGGCAAGCTCCGCGCCGACGATCCTGCCGCCCAGGGCCAGCATGTTCGCGTCGTTATGCTGCCGCGTGAGACGGGCCATCGTTTCATCCGTGCAAAGCGCGCAGCGTATGCCGCGCACCTTGTTGGCGCAGATGGACACGCCTATGCCCGTGCCGCATATGATTATTCCGCAGTCGAATTCACCGCGCGCGACAGCCTCCGCCTCCTTGAAGGCGACGTCGGGATAATCCACGCTTTTTTCGTCGGGGCAACCGAAATCACCGACTTCGTGACCCATCGTTTCGATGTATGGTATAAGTTCCTTTTTGAGGGCGAAACCGCCGTGATCGGAACCGATTGCGATCTTCATTCTATACACTCCGTTCAGTCCAATATGTTGAAGCCCGCGGCCCGAAGCAGCCTGTTCATATACGCAAGGCCCATATCGTCCGAGGGAAGCGCCTCCGCAAAAACGACGTCCACGCTTTGCGAAAACTCCCTCAAACGCGCAAAAAGACTCGCGCACATGCTTGCGGGATCGCTTCTGTCGCCTATTATAACACAGCGGCGGTCCCGGTAAAAGGGTTGTGTTTCCTCCGTTGCAAAAATTATCGCTTCCTGTCCCATGTTCTGCCGCGCGTCATATTCACGGCATATCCTGTAGGCGGCCTCGCGCGGTTCGCCCTTTGCCACCACGACCTCGCACTCAGGCGCGTAATGACGGTATTTCATGCCAGGAGACGCCGCCGTCTCGCCCGGTTTCATCGGTGAAAGGATCGACGGCGCAAGCTCCACGCTGCCCCATGCGGCCGCAAGCATCTCGCGCGTGACCGCGCCCGGACGCAGTATCGTCGGCGTGCCTACAAGCGAAAGCACAGTCGATTCCACGCCGAAGCGGCACGGGCCTCCGTCGATTATTAGATCTATCTTGCCGTCCATATCGTCCCGCACATGCTGCGCGGTCGTCGGGCTTGGCTTTCCGGAGGTGTTTGCGGAAGGGGCCGCGATCGGCACGCCCGCCTCCCTTATGAGGGCGAGCGCGGTCTTGTTGTCCGGCATCCGCACCGCGACCGTTTCAAGCCCCGCTGTCACCTCGTCCGGAACGATCTTGCTTCTGTTGAATATCAGCGTCAGCGGGCCGGGCCAGAACGTGTCCATCAGGGTGCGCGCGCTTTCGGGCACGCGGGTCCAAAGCTTGCCCGCGTCGCTCTTTTTTGCAACGTGCAGTATGAGGGGATTGTCCCCCGGCCGTCCCTTGGCCTCGAATATCCTCCGCACGGCCTCCGCGTCAAGGCCGTTCGCGCCGAGGCCGTAAACGGTCTCCGTGGGGAACGCCACAAGCCCGCCCTCGCGTATTATCTTGCCGCCGAGGACGGTGCCGTTTTCCTTTTGTGTCAATGCGTTTGCAAACTGTGTCATTTTTATCCTTCGGACTCTTTGCGGGGGACGGCGGCGCCGTCCCCCTGCATTTTGTTACTGTTGTTTTGCCCCGGCGCTTTTTGCAAGCTCCTCTTCCTCAAGCACGCGGTATGCGACTTTTCCGACAAGCGTTTTCGGAAGCTCCGCGCGGAACTCGATATCATAGGGCATGGCGTATTTTGCGATATGCTTCGCGCAATAGGCAAGTATTTCCTTCTTCACCTCGTCCGTCGGCTCAAAGCCGGGCTTGAGCACGACAAACGCCTTCACCTTCTGCATCTTGTAAGGGTCGGGCACGCCTATGACGCAGCTCATATGCACATACTCGTTCGCGTCGAGTATGTTCTCCATCTGGGAGGGATATACGTTATAGCCGGAGGTGACGATCATGCGCTTGATGCGCTGGCGGAAGTAAATGAATCCGTCCTCATCCATCTTGCCCAGATCCCCCGTATGCACCCATGTGAGGCCGTCCTCATGGCGGCGCAGGGTATCGGCCGTTTCCTCCGGATGGTTGCAGTATTCGATCATCACCGTCGGCCCCGAAAGGCATATCTCGCCCTCTTCGCCGTAAGGAAGCTCCTCGGTGGTGCCGACCTTGACTATCTTATAATATGTGTCCGGGAAGGGTATGCCGATGCTGCCCTCGCGGCTCTCGTTATACGGGGTGAGGCAGCTTGCGGTGACGCATTCCGTCGTGCCGTAGCCCTCGCGCACCTCGATCGTTGCCTTATGCTCGCGCAGGAACTTGTCGATGCGCTTCTTGAGCTCGGGCGTGAGCGAGTCGCCGCCGGAGAACATGCCCTTGAGGCAGGAAAGATCTAGCTCCTCAAGCCCGTCAAGGCGCAGCAGCGCTTCAAAAAGCGTCGGCACGCCGGCGATGAAGTTGGGCTGATGCTTGGCGAGAAGCTCCGCGTAGGTCTTCGGGGTGAAGCGCGGCACGAGTATGCAGCGTCCGCCGCTGACCAGCATGGAATGGATGCTCACGCCGAGGCCGAAGCCATGGAACATGGGCATTATGGCAAGCATCCTGTCGCCGGGCTTGAACATCGGGTTGGTGGCGATGATCTGCGCGCCGAGCGCGTTGAAGTTGAGGTTGGAAAGCAAAATGCCCTTCGTGGTGCCGGTGGTGCCGCCGCTGTAAAGTATGGCCGCGCCGGCTTCCGCCTCGTGGCGGCAGATATATTCGCCCGCGTATGCGTCGGCCTTCTTCATGAGGTCCTTCCACGTCACCACCTTGTCGTCCGCCGGCACGGGGGCGATCTTTTTGCCCTCCGTCAGCTTGTAGCCTATCGCCATCACGGGCGACAGCGCGTCCGCGATCGAGGTTATGATGATCTTATCAAGCTTTGTCACGTCCCGTATGGCGGCAAACTTGGGGTAGAACTGGTCGAGCGTTATCGCCGCGACGGAGCGCGAGTCGTTGAGATAAAATGCGATCTCGTTCTCGCTTGAAAGGGGATGCACCATGTTGGCCACCGCGCCGATCAGGTTCACCGCGTAGAACATCGAAACCGTCTGCGGGGCGTTTGGCATACAAATGGTCACGCGGTCGTTTTCCTTCACGCCTATCGCGCGCAGCGCCTTCGCGCAGCGGTGTATCTCGCGCACGGCGTTTTTATATGTGGTTTTTTTGCCCATGAAATCATAGGCGATATAATCGGGATATTTTTCCGCGATCTTCTCGACCGCTTCGGCCATCGTCCAGTCCGGGTAATTGAGATGCTGCGGAACGACGCCGTAAAAATTGAGCCACGGTGTTTTAACTTCGCTCATTATCTGTATGTAACCTCCGTGTCGAGGGGCTGCTCAAGCAGCTCCGGGTTTTGCAGCAAGTGCTTGAGAAGCCGGACTGTTTTCGAATAATAATATCCGTCCGCGATGCGCTCGTCTATCGTTAGGCCAAGCTCCACCGTCTCCCTCATGGAAACGGCGCCGTCCTCATCGAAGAAGGGCGACTTTTTCTTTTCACCGATCACGACAAAAAGGCTGTTCGTGCCCCAGTTCGTGAGATGGTGATACCCGCATTTGAGCCTGATGGAGCCGAGGTTCGTGAGCAGCACCGTCGAATAATAAGGGTCCGAGCCGATCAGGAACTGCGGGCATTTGCCGTGCTTGTCCAGCTTCGTGATGAGATACACGAGGAATTTGGAAAGGAAGCGCGGCATCCTGTTGAGTATGTCCATGCTGTCGCTTGAGCGGTCGAGCTTGTCGCTGCGGCAGGAGGATATCTGCTTGTAGATCTTGCCGCGTATGGTTTCGATCGTGTCCTTGGGATCCGCGTAAACGAAGGCGAGCGCCTCCGCCCCGTCGTCCGAAAAGAGCTTTTTCACCACGAATGAAGCCGAAAGGTAGTTGCGCTCATACATGTTCTTGTTCTGTATGAAACGGTTCATCTTGGGCCGGAGGGTAACGGTTTTCAGCACCGCCGCCACGATCAGGTGGAACATGGTATAGGGGAATTCGGTTTCGTTCTCGTTCTTCCGGCGGATATAGGCGTTGAGGTTCGTGAGGTCTATTTTTTCCGAAATATAAGCCTCGTTGTCACACCTGTTGGGATAGATGAGCGGCACGATGAAATGCATCGGGTCAAGCTCGCGCATGAGGCGGCCGTCCTTGCGGTCCCCCGGTCTGCGTTTGTTTTTGGGTCGTTCCATGGGTATGAGTCCTCCGCAGTATGATTTTTATAAACCGCGCGTTTGTATAAAATATCGCGCGTTATTTATCCTTGATGTACATCTTGCCGACGAGCCAGTTCTGGAAGCGCATCGGCAGCGCCTTGCCGAGGAAGCAAAACAGCTTATACTGGAAGCCGACCGTTGAAAGCGGCTTGGGATTGCGCATAAGGGCAAGCTTCACGATCTTTTTCGCAATGCGCTCCGGCTGCATGCCGCTGCGCTCGTCATGCTCCATCACCGCGACGGAAGCGTCCACGCATCCTCCGTAAATATCCCCGCCGTGATCCTTCACGCGCGCATCGGTGAAGCCCGTTTTCACGTCCCCGGGCATCACGGCCGCAACGCGGATACCGAACGGGGCAAGCTCGTTCCTGAGCGCGAGCACAAGCGCGTTGATGGCGTATTTTGAGGCGGAATAGAACCCCTGGAAGGGTATCGCGAACACCGCCGCAACGGAGCTTGTCGCGATTATCGCGCCGCCGCCGCTTTTTCTCATCAGAGGCGCGGCATGGCGCACGCATGCGTGGAATCCGAACACGTTGACGTCGAACTCGCGTTTGGCGTCCTCCATGCTCGTGGTTTCGATCGGGCCGGAAACGCCCATGCCGGCGTTGCTCACAAGCACGTCCAGCCTGCCTGCCTCGCGCCCGATACGCTCGAACGCCGCCGCCACGGAGGCTTCGTCCGTAACGTCCGTTGCAATGTGCGTTATATCCGCGTCAGCCGGCGCGCGCCTTGAAAGGCAGTACACCTTGAAACCGTTTTGGGCGAGAAGCTTTACGCAGGCAAGCCCTATCCCGCTCGATCCGCCTGTGACTGCCGCGATCTTCGCTTCATTCGGCATTTTTTATCACCCTTTCGATAATGTCCATCGCTTCGTCGAGTATCGTTTCGTTGTGCGTCGCCATAAGGCTCGTGCGCAGCAGGCACTCGCCGGGCGCCGTCGCGGGCGGCAGCACGGGGTTCACATACACTCCCTCGTCAAAAAGCGTATTGTTTATCTTGAGGGTGCGCATGGCGTCGTATGTGTAAATGGGTATAATGGGAATACGGGGATTCTCGGCCTTCATCGTGGCAATGCCGCGCTTTGCAAGCCCCGCCCTGTAATATTCGGCAAGGTCGCCAAGGCGCTGCAGGCGCTCCGGCTCCTTCTTTATCACTTCAAGTGCGGCGATGGCCGTGGCGCAGCTTGCGGGCGTTATCGACGCGCTGAATATGAACGGGCGGCTGTTGTGGCGCACATATTCCGCGACCACCGCATTTGAAAGCATGAAGCCGCCGATGCTTGCAAGGCTTTTGCTGAACGTGCCCATTATGACGTCGACCTCGTCCGTGAGGCCGAAATAATCCGCGGTGCCGCGTCCGTTTTTACCGATCACGCCAAAGCCGTGCGCGTCGTCCACCATCACGCGGGCTTTATATTTTTTCGCAAGCTCCACGATCTCCGGCAGGCGGCAGATATCGCCGCTCATGCTGAAAACGCCGTCCGTCACGATCAGCTTGCCGGCGTCGATCGGCAGCTGGGAAAGCCGCTTTTCAAGGTCGCTCATGTCGTTGTGGCGGTAACGCTCGGTCGTCGCATAGCTGAGCTTGCACCCGTCGTATATGCTCGCATGGTTTTCACGGTCGTTGAGGATATAGTCGTTCCTTCCGCAAAGCGCGCTTATTATGCCGAGATTGGACTGGAATCCGGTTGAAAAGGTGACGCAGGCCTCCTTGCCGACAAAGGATGCAAGTTCGCGTTCAAGCTTGTTGTGCAGGTCGAGCGTTCCGTTGAGGAAGCGGGAGCCGGAGCAGCCCGTGCCGTATTGCTGCATGGCTTTGACCCCGGCGTCGATCACGTCCGGATGGACGGTGAGGCCGAGGTAATTGTTGCTTCCCAGCATTATGCGCCGCTTGCCTTCCATCACGACCTCGATATCCTGCCGTGTTTCAAGCTCGTGGAAATAAGGATACACACCCTTTGCGACAAGCTCGCGGATATAAGTGAAATCCTCGCATTTTTTGAACAGTGGCATTACAAGTCCTCCAATAAATAAGAATAAAAATAATTTTATATAACCGCAGCGCCGGTTCGTTTACACCCGGCGATATGTGGAAATATACTTTGCCTTGTTCCCGGTATTCATCTTTCAAGGTGCTTTTTGCGGGGGATGTCATTCCTCCCTGTCCGCGCGGTTAGCGAAACGGGTATAGGTCGAAATCCAGCTCAGCATCACCGTGGCCGTGGGGCCGTTGCGGTGCTTGGCGACGATCACCTCCGCCGAATTGTCCGCCTGTGCCTCGATATCCTCTTTTGCGGCGTAAACTGCCGGGCGGTAAAGCAGCATGATAAGGTCGGCGTCCTGCTCTATGGCGCCCGATTCGCGAAGATCCGCCATTATCGGGCGGTGGTTATCGCTTTGGCGGTTTTCAGGCCCGCGGGAAAGCTGCGAGAGCAGAATGATCGGCACCTCAAGCTCGCGCGCAAGTATCTTGAGCGAGCGTGTGGCCTCTGAAATATCCGAAACGCGGTTGCCGGTGGAGCCGGTAAGCTCCATGAGCTGCAAATAGTCGATCACGACGAGATCAAGCCCGACGCGGGTCTTCTGCCTGCGGCAGCGCGTGCGTATGTCGGCGACGGAAACGCCGCCAGTATCATCGATATAAATATCGGCGGCGGAAAGCTCCTCAAGCGCTTCCGAAAGGCGCAGAAGGTCATCCTCCGTGGTTTCGCCGATGTTGACCCTGTGCATGTCCACGCCCGCGTTTGCGCAAAGCATCCTTCGCGCAAGCTGTTCACGGCTCATCTCAAGGCTGAACAGACACACCTTCCTGCGGCCCTTCGTCGCCGCATACTGCGCGATGTTGAGCGCGAATGCTGTCTTGCCCATCGAAGGTCTTCCCGCAACGATTATAAGATCGCTCTTCTGCAATCCGGAAGTTAGGCGGTCAAGCTCCGAAAAGCCTGTCGGCACCCCCGAAAGCGTGCCCTTGAGCTTCATGAGCTCGCCTATGTTCATGTATGTCTCCATGGCCGTCTGCTCGATATGCACGAGGGTATCCTCGCTCTTTTTCATGGAGATGTTGAATATGCGCCGCTCCGCCTCGTCGAGGATATCGTTTATCGGCTGTTCGCCCGACGATGCGTCCCGCTGTATCTCGCCGCCCGCCTTTATGAGCTGGCGCAGCACGCTCCTGTCCTCAACGATCTTTATATAGTGCGAAACGTTCGCGGCGCTGGGCACGAAAACCGAAAGCTCCGTCACATATGACACGCCGCCGACGGCGCCGAGCTTGCCCGCGCGCTCAAGCGCATCGATCACCGTCACGCTGTCCACGGCCTCCGCACGGGAGTTGAGCGCGTACATGACCGTGAATATCTCCCTGTTCGAGGGGACGTAAAAATCGTCCGCGCGCAGCATCTCACATGAAAGCTCCACGGCGTCACGCGAAATAAGCATGCTGCCAAGCACGCTTTTCTCGGCTTCCGTGCTGTGCGGCGGCACGCGCGGGGTCTGCTGCTGCGGCTGTTCCATGTTTTACGCCTCGATGGGCAGCACCTCAACGGAGAACTTTGCGTCAGCGTTCTCATAAAGGTGTGCCGAAACCTTTGTTATGCCGAGGGATTTTATCGGCTCGTCAATGCGTATTTTCTTTTTGTCAACCGTAATGCCGTACTGTTCCTTCAGCCCCGCCGCGATCTCCGCAACGCCGATGGAACCGAACAGTTTGCCGTTCTCGCCGCACTTCGCGCGGACCTTCACGGTGAGGTCGCTCATTGAGGCCGCAAGCTTCTTTGCGTTTTCCTTCTGCACCTCGAGCCTGTGCGCGTCGGCGCTCTTTTTTATATTCGCGGCGTTTATCGCGTTCGCGTCCGCCGGGGCGCCAAGCCCTTTGGGTATGATGAAGTTGCGCGCATAGCCGTCGCTCACGTTCACGACCTCGCCGGCCTTGCCCTGTCCCTTCACGTCCTGAAATAGTATGATCTTCATTTGTTTCCGACCTCCTTTTGATAGGTTTCGATGCTGTTCATGAGGGTCTTCACCGCTTCTTCCATAGTCACGCCCTTAAGCTGCGCGCCCGCCACCGCAAGATGGCCGCCGCCGCCGATGCGTTCCAGTATAAGCTGCACGTTCACCGTGCCAAGGCTTCTTCCGCTTATCATTATCGTATCGCCCGTGTCCGCAAGCACGAACGACGCCTGTATCCCCTTTATGGAAAGGAGGCTGTCCGCGGCCTGCGCGGCAATGAGGTTGTTGTTTGGCATATCAAGCGGGCATGTGGATATCGCGATGCCCTGATCCATGATGAGCGCGTTCTGCACCACCTGCGAGCGGTTGCGGAACGACTGCATGTCATCCTGATACATCTGCTTGACGAAGCTCGTGTCCGCGCCGCAGCGGCGGAGGAAGCTTGCCGCTTCGAATGTGCGCGCGCCCGTGTTCACGGCAAAGCTCTTGGTATCCATCGTCATGCCGGCAAGCAGGGCGCTGCACTCGAACGCGGTGGGCTTCAGATCATCGTCAAAATATTGCAGGACCTCCGTCACCATTTCGCACGCGGAGGACGCGCCCGCCTCAAGATAATTCAACGTGGGGCTTTGAAGCGCGTCAACGGGCCGCCTGTGGTGATCGATGATGACGGTCTTCGCCGCCTTTTCATAAAGCGGAGCGCAAAGCACGCTGCTGGTGCGCTGCGTATCCACAACGATCACAACGCTGCTCGGGCGCAGAAGCTCCCTTGCCTGTTCGCTCGACCTTATGCAGTCGTGATACTGCTTGCTTTTTGCCATGTTGTCCAGCGCGCCCTCGATGGCGGTGTTGCCCTCGTCGAGCACGAAGTACGCGCGCTTGCCCGTGCACGCGCAGCAGCGCATCAGGCCAAGCCCGGCGCCGACGCAGTCCATATCCGGGAAAGCGTGACCCATGATGAACACCTGATCGGAATTTTCAACAAGCTGACGCAGCGCCTTCGCGAAAAGCCTCGCCTTCACGCGGGACTGCTTCGTTGAGGTTATCTGGCGCTTGCCGCCGTAAAAGCTGTATGTCGTGCCGCGCTTGACAACGGCCTGATCGCCGCCGCGGCCGAGGGCAAGCTCCATGCCCTGCCTCGCGCTTTCGTCCGATGTGCCGATGCTGCTTTCGGCGCCCACGGCGATGGACAGGGTGACGGGCTGCTCCGTGCCGGTTTCGATCGCGTGCGCCTGCTCCAGCAGGGCGAAACGCTGCTTTTCAAGCTCCGGCAGGTATTTCGCTTCAAAAACGAGGAAGAAGCGCGCGTTCTCATAACGCCTGTATGTGCCGTTTATGGAGCTTACAAGCGCGCTGACCTTGCTTTCCACCTCGGAAAGCACGTTGTTGCGGTGGAACTGCCTGTCGGCTGTCAGCTCCTCATAATTATCGACATAAATGAGCGCGACCGTCGGCATGTTCTCCTCATAGAGGCGCGTGTAATGGAGGGCTTCCGTCCTGTCCTGCCAATACTGGAAGATGAGGGTTTTCGCGCCCTGATGCTCCCGCCTCACGGGGATGCTCATCACCTGATATGTGCTGCCTGAATGTTCAAAGGAAAGCGCCTGCGTGGGATACTGTGTGTCCAGTCCCGGAAGGAGCTTTGTTATGTCGCGTCCGTCGTATATCGCGCGGAAGGCCTCGTTTGACCATATTATGCGCCCGTCAGCCCCGAAAAGAAGGGCCGGCACCGCGATCGATTGCATTATCTGCGCGGAGGCGGAAGCGTTGGACTTGAAGATATCGTCCATCTCCGCTTCAATGCTGCGTCTGCATCTGCCTATGATTATAAGCGATATGCCCATACAAAGCGCCACAACGGCGATCCCCAGCAGACCGTACCACCGGGCATCGGATGTGAACGTTATGTACGCCGCGAGCGCGATCCCCGCGGCCGCAGGCGGTATGAGCGATAGCTCAGGCTTTTGTCTCATTTGTCCCCCGGTTTATCCTGTCCTTCCCGTTCGTTCCCTGCGCCGGGATCTTCCCCCGCGCCGTCCTGCTGCGCGTCGGGGCCGTCCCCGTCATCCTTTTTCCTTTGTCTGTAATGCCTGCGCACCTTGGTTATCCTGTCCATCAAACCCAGAAAGATGAAGCTGTACGGCATAAGCAAAACGGAAAGCAGATAAAACACGACACGTCTCGCGGCGCTCTTCTTTTTGCTCATGCGAAGTGTGAATTCCAGGCTGGACGCGCCGGTGAGCATGAGCGGCATAAGCACGACCGCCGCCGCCGCGGAAAAGACCGCGTCCGAATTTTCAAGCCCGGCGATGAGCGCGACCAGCGCGCCCGCAAGCGCCGCAAGCGATATATGGCTGTATTGCCTGGATAGCTGCCAAAGCGCAAAATGCGACATCGGACGGAGCTCCCGCTTCGTCCTTTTGACCATCAGACGCGCGATCAGCGTGTCGGCAAGCGCCGCGGCCATGCCGGCGGCGCAGATAAAATACATCGTGAAGCGCGGTATCATCTCTTTCATGAGCGCGATCGCCGCGCGCATCTCGGAAACGGTATCCGCGTCGGTTCCCGCGGCGCTCATCGTTTCGGTCATATAAGCGCCTATCTCGTCCATCTGCTGCGCGACGGACGCAAACGGCTCCTGCCCCTCAAGTATTGAAGGCAGGCACAAATTGAGATAAAGCGCCACGCACAGCGCGAGCGACGCGACGCACACGGCCGAGCGCCACGCGAGCTTGTTGCGTATGACAAAACCGATTATCAGCGACGCCGGAACATACAGCGCGAGAAGATACGCCGCATACGTCGGCTCAACAAGCGCGAACGTGAGCGCGATCGCCGCCGCGAGCGCGCCGGCAATACCCGATATGCCCCACACGGCGAACACAAAAGCAAGAAGCGCGGGGGCCAAAAGCGCCGCAAGCTGAAAATAAGCCGCCGCGGCAGCCGTTGCCGCGCCGATGAGAATGCCGTATAAAATATGCCTGACGTTTACGCCCTTTATATCCTCCAAAGCCCACTCCTAGCATTTTACATAGATAGATGTTATTATAGCGCGTTTTCGACATTGCAGCAAGTACCGCCGCCCGCAGCCCGCGCGGTCGGCACGGCAAAGGCCGCCCGGAACCGGACGGCCTTTTTCAGTTGCATTCATATCAGGATCGCGTTATTTCCACCCGAAAAGATAAAACGCCGGATCGCGGTTGAGGCAGTCTTCGGCAACCACCGCGATATCGCAGTATATGTTCGTGCCGTCCACAAACACATAGCCCTTTCGCCCTTCGCGATCGAAGCTGTCAGGCTTAAGGTTGGGATCGAGCACGTGCACGGTGCGCCCCCTGGCCTCGGCAAGCACGATATAATGCCCCGTGGTCGTGAAAAGGCCCACATGGCCTTCCCTGTCCCCGCCGGGATTGGCGATTATCATTCCGTGCCCGCCGTTGAGATGCTCCAGCGCCTTTTTCGGATTATCGCTCTCGGCATAAGTGAGCCCGTAGCGCTCGGCGATGACAGGCCCGAGCTTCTGCATGTCCGTGCCGTCGTTGTCGCGCCCGCCGACGGAAAGCGAAAGCCTTGCGCACTCCTCGACGGAAAGCTTATGCTCCGTCATGTTCTCCACGATCATGCACGCGCTGCAAACGCCGCAGCCGCTGGACTTGATCTCCGCCTCCGGCTCCGCCTCGCACGGATAAGGCACATGCTCATAATCGTTCTGATTGTAAAAAACCATTTGCGATCCTCCCCCGGTCGTTTTATTTGTTGCCGTTTCTTGCATTTTTTCTGAAAGAAGGCGCCGCGTTGCGGATCTGGAGCGTTTCATCCGCAGGCGTATACTGCACGGCGTTGTTGCGCCCGTTGAGCTTTGCCCTGTAAAGCGCCGCGTCCGCGTGGCTTATGTACTGCTCATAGCCGCCGTGCTCATTGGCTGCATATCCGGCGCTTATCGTGATCACGCCCTCGCCGCCCGCCGGATAATCGATCCCAAGCTCCCTCACGCTCCGCACTATATCCTCAGCCGTGCCGGCCGTATCGGCATCCGCAATTGTTGAGACGGCGATAAATTCCTCGCCGCCGTATCTGAATGCTTCAAAGCCGCGCTTCGCGCAGAGCCTTTCAAAAAGCTCCCCCAGTCTCGCAAGGCACTCGTCCCCCGCCTGATGACCGAGCGTATCGTTATATTCCTTGAAATGATCGATATCGATCATTATCACGCCCGTAAGTCTGCCCTTGTCCTCGATCGAGGCGAGCAGCTCAAAAAGCTTGCGCCTGTTGCCGAGCCCCGTGAGGCTGTCGCATCTGATGAGCATGCCGAGGCGTCTTTCCGCGTCGATCGCGCGAAGGCGCATCATGCAGATATAGCGCCCGAGCAAAAAGCCCGATATCGTGAATGCGATGCAGTTGACCGTGCAGTCCATGGCGCTTTTCCCCTCAAGGTTGAGACAGACCCCCGTAAGGAACGCCGCGTCCGCGACAAGATAAAGCGCAATGACGTTGCGCGCGCGGTCTATCGTGAGCATGGGCGTCACGATGAGCATCACCACAAAGCACACCATCGAGCCCTTGGGCTGCGTATAAAATGAAAGCATCATTGAAAACGCAAAAAGCAGCAGCATGAACGCATATGCAAGCGCAAGCACGCCTTTGTAACCCGAAACACGTTGAAAGCCGAAGCGCGAGACGAGAAACACCGTGCCGAAGCATACGGCAAAAGTGCCGTATACCCAGATGTAATCCTTCCATGAAAGGATTATCGCGGTCACGAAAAGCACTCCGATAAGCGCCGTTGCCACCGCCGAAGCAAGGCAAAGCTCATCCCGGTTAGCCTTTGCGATAACCCTGCTGTTTTCCTCAAGTATGCTCTTCAATTCACGCCGCGACATGAACAGCGACGCGCATACGCTTTGCTTTCCGCCGTTTCCTGACATATGCTGAAAGTCCTTTCGTTACTTTCATACCGGATTTTAGTTATTTTGATTATATCACCGATGCAACCGTGAAACCACAGCAAATTATTGCGGCGCGCCTCGCTTTTCCTGATTTCATTCACAAGGTTCGCTCAGCCTTGCAACGCATGCCGCGGCCGCGATGAAGCCCGCAAGACCGATGCCGAAGATGAAGCGCAGTCCGTCCGGCACGGCCGTCTCCAAAACGCCGATCGCCGCGGAGCACAGCGCCGAGCCGAGCAGCGCGACCATGCCGTTGACCGTTGCAATAAGTGAAAAATAAGGCGTCCTGTCCTCGCTGCGCGTGGCGTCGATCTCAAGGGTCAGTATGCCGATGCCGAATCCCGCGTAAGGCAGCGCGCCGAGGACGGAAAGTATCGGGAAAAGCCAAGCCATGTTGGAGGGCGTGATGAGCATCCACAACGCGGCGCTCAGCGCCATCATCGCCACGGAGGAAAGCATCGTGTTCCGCCATGTGAGCCGGCGCGCCATGCGTCCGATGAAAAGCGAAAGCGCCGTGCGCACGAGATTTGCCGCCGTCGCGTATATCATTATCATCTCAAACGTCACGCCGAGCGTCCTCACCTGATACACGGAGGCGTAATTGCCCACAAACATCGTGCTGAAGGTCCAAACCGCGTTTGCGACAAGAATGCGCATGAATTTTTTGTTTGAAACGACCTTGCGCATGCTCTGCATGATCGGCGCGCCGCCCTGCGCGGACGACACGGCGGCCTTGGGCAGGCGCAGCAGCGCCGCCGCCGATATCGCAAGCACCGCAAGCTCCATCGCGCCGAGGATGAGAAAGCCCGCCATCGGGGAATTCGCCTTCTGCGACCTGTCGATGATGAGGTTTGCCGCGCAGAAGAGGCAGGTATACGACAGCATGAACGTCATTTCGCGCACGGAAAAATAATCGGGCGTTGCGCGTCCCTCAACGGCGTTTGACATCCAATCGTTATATGAAGGGTTTGAAAGCTGATACACGGCGACCATCGCCGCCGTGAGCACCGTGAATACGGCGGCGCCGGACTTTCCCGGTATGAGCACGCTTGCGAATATAAGCGCGATGAGCACGCGCCAAACGATGTTCGTTCCGATCAGGAAGCCGTATCTGCTGCGCGCGCGCGAATAAATCGCCGCGCCGAATATCTGCAGGCAGCAAAAGGTCGACGTGAGGCCCGTGAGCAGGTTCGCCACGGTGAGCGGTATGTCGAAATATGCCGTCATCGCGGCGATGACGGTGCCGCTGCACACCCAATACGCCGCGTTTGAGGTCAGATTGTCGTATAAGAAGGTTTTGAGATCCCGCTGCGTGCCGTTTTGCCTCCATTTTTGAATGACGGCATATTATATATCATCCGTGTTGATTTTTCAATCGCACGGCTTCGGGCGTTTTATCCGTCATACGGATAACCGTCGTCGACGGTGAGGGCAACGGTAAATTTCGGCTGCTCAAGGGTGCCGCCCGAATAATCGCTGCACTCCGCATAATACAGCGTGCCGCCGGACGTGCGCACATACGCGCACCAGCCGGAAAACGGTTCCGCGTCGCATGAAGGCTCCTGCACAAACGGTTCGGCGTAAAAACAATCGTAGTTTTCCGTGGCGGGCTTCGGATCGCTTTCATATGTGAAATCTTGGCCTATCGTCTGCGCCCAGGCGGCGCTCCCCTCCACGACAGGCGTCGTTTTGGCAAGATACCGCTCCCGCATGGCGTTGAGCGGAGCATATTTACCCGCGCTGATGAGATTGTTCACCGTCGTTATCTCGTCAAGGACTATCGTAATTTCGACAGGCTCGTCCTCGTCCCCGAACTGCATACATTCGACGTGATATGTGTTCCCGTCGGAGAGGATAAGCGTGAAGCCCAGCCCGTACGCGCCCGCATACTGCATATTCTCGCGGTTGAAGCCCTCGGTTTTATACCATTTATCGCCCTCCGCGAAAAACGTGTCCGCGGCCGATCCCGCGTTCTCCTCGCGCCCCGCGATGAGAGAGGTATACTCGCTGTCGGCGAGCACCGCCGCCTCGAAAACGTCAAAGCGCGCGCGGGCGGCAGCTTCCGTCCTTCGCGTCTCGGCGTTGTTTATGTTCGCGCTCAGTATTTCAAACACGATTATCACGGCATAGGGTACAAGCCCCCACAATGCCCATCTGCGCTGACTTTTTTCAAACTGCTCGGCGCTGTCCCAGCGCTTGTTTTTCCACGCAAGCTCATAGCCCTTTGCGGCCACATAGAAAACCGCAAAGAACCCCACGATGGGTATGCAGCACAAAAGCGCCTGATAAACGTGGTTGCCGATGCCCCACACGATCGGCCACAGGAACGCGCCCCAGTTCCATTTGCCCCTGTATTCAAATGGGACTTCGCCCATCTCCCCCATGCCCGAGGTGTTCTGCCACTCGTCCCTCGGCGCGCGCGGCGGAGGCGTCTCCCTTTTCTGCTCCTGCCAGCCTCCATCGTTTTCGCCGGGCACGAGCGCGCATACCTCCGCCTTCGGCAGCGCGGCCGTGGCAAGCCGAAGCGCCGCGGCAAGGGAATGAACATCCCCGCTCTCCTTTGCCGAAGCAAGGCCGACCGCCGCCGCGGCAAGCGCGCTCTCCCTCGCCTCGCCCTCAAGCATGGCCCTTCTTTCCTCCACGAGCGCCGGGATGCTTTCCGGCTCAAGCTGCATTCTCCGGATATCCTCGATCGGGAAGCCGACGTCCCTGAGCGCCGCGATATCCTCAAGCGCGGAAACGTCCTCTTCCGTAAATTCCATATATTCGCGCCCGTTGCGCTTTTCCCGCGCGGGGGAAACAAGCCCCCGTTCCGCGTAAAAGCGGATCGTGCGCTCCGTCATACCGGTTCTTTCGCAAATATCTCCGATCTTCATTCCTCAACCCCTCCGTTCCATGGCCCGATGATAAACTCTTACGTCGGGTAAGTGTCAAGAGGCGAATCGAAATTGATTTCCGTCTTCACCGTTCAGTGCTCGCTTTTAAGCCCCGCACCCGTTATCGGAATAAGCGTGTCGGCAAGGCGCGCGCCGCCCTCGACAAGCGCCGTGTACGCGGCGTATATCGCGGCGGAGGTGTGCTCCGACGATATCCCGCGCCGCAAAAGGCGCTCCCTCGCCGGAATTATCCCCTCCTCGGGCGCGCCGACCACGCAAACGTCATATCGCGCGATGAGCGAGAGTATCTCCTCCCCCCGCATCGGCCGGCCGATGGCAATGCCCTCCGCAAGGGTAGCCTGCGGCGTGATCTCCGCCGGGCGGCTCATGCCGCGGCGCACCGCCTCGAGTATCGGCGCGCAGCGCTCGCTCTGCACGGCGAAAACGCGCGGCATTTTTCGTATGCAGCCCGAATCGAGCAGGTGGATGAGCCCCTGCATGACGCCTATGAAAAGCGTGCCGTTGCCAAGCGGCAAAAACACGTTTTCCGGAATGCGGCCCATGCGCTCGTATACCTCATATATATAGGTCTTTGTGCCTTCATAGAAAAACGGATCGTAAACATGGCTCGCATAATACGCGCCGCCCTCATGCACCCTTTCGCGGCACACTTGTGCGCAATGGTCGCGCGTGCCGTCAACGACGACGCAGCGCGCGCCGTGCGCGCGTATCATGGCGATCTTGCCCGGCGACGCTCCCTCCGGCACATATATGTCGCACTCTATACCTGCCCTCGCGCAGTATGCCGCGACTGAGTTGCCCGCGTTGCCGCTCGAATCCTGCACGGCGCGCGTAACGCCCATATCGCTCATGTGCGCCGCAAGCACCGCCGCCCCGCGGTCTTTATATGACAGCGTGGGCATAAGCGCGTCGAACTTGAGCGTCACATCGTCGTCAAGACGCACGAGCGGCGTGTTGCCCTCGCCCATTGTTACGCGCCGCCAGCCTTCGCCCGAAAGCGGCATGAACGCGCGGTAGCGGAACACGCCCTGCGCGGCGTCGTCGCACAGCGCGGATGAAAACGCGAGCGCGGGCGTGGCAAGCTTCCACAACCCTCCGCACTCGCAGCGCGGCGGGGCGCCGTTTATTTCGCGGCGTGCGCCGCAATGCGTGCAAATATAATCCATACGCTTATGATACAACGCGCCGCATACGGCCCGCAACCTGATATTTTATATTGAAATTACATCGCATGTGTGTTAATGTTACTATATATGTAACATATGGAGCGCAATATGCCTTCTATTCATGATTTTGAACCGCTCTGGGGTTCCTGGAGGATAAAAAGAGAACTCGGCCGCGGAAGCTTCGGCGGGGTGTATCTTGCCTATCGCGAGGACGCGCCTGAATTTGAAAGCGCGATCAAGCATGTGAGCATCCCGGCGGACGAGGCTGAAAGCCGCGCGCTTATAAGCGATGGCGTGATCGCGGACGAAACGGGCGTCCGCGCATATTACGACGCGCTCAAGGACGATATCATATCTGAGATACGCTTCATGTACGCGCTTCGCGGCAACGCGAACATCGTCGCATATGAGGATCACGCCGTGATACCCAAAAAATCGGGTTGTGGATACGATATATTCATACGCATGGAGCTTTTGAAGTCCCTTGCCGAACAGTCGGCCGGCAGGCAGACGACCCCCATTGACGTGCGCCGCCTCGGCATTGACATTTGCACGGCGCTCGAAGCGCTTGAAAAGCACCGCATAATACACAGGGACGTGAAGCCCGCCAACATCCTCGTCAGTCCGGACGGGGTATACAAGCTTGCCGATTTCGGCGTGGCGCGGCAGATGGAACGCACCTGCATGGTGATGAGCAAAAAGGGCACATATGCTTATATGTCGCCCGAGGTATACCGGGGCGCGGCCGCGGACGCGACAAGCGATCTTTATTCGCTGGGGCTCGTGATGTACAGGCTGATGAACGGCAACCGTTCCCCGTTCCTTTGCGAGGACGGCGAGATATCATACAGGGATATGGAGCTTGCCCTTGCAAAGCGTCTCGCCGGCAGGGAGCTTCCGCCGCCGAGATACGCCGATGAAGCGCTTTGCGCCGTGATACGGCGCGCGACGGCGTTTCTTCCCGCGGAGCGTTACGCCGGCGCAGCCGACATGAGGGCGGCGCTTGAGCGCATATCGCAAACGCCCGCGGCGGAGGTTTGCGCCGCGCATGCTTCCGCCGCCGCCGAGCCTGACGTATCCACCCCGCGCGGCGGACGCATAAAGACCATAATGGAAAACGAGGCGGAGCTTTCCGCTTCCCTCAGGCGGAAATACGCTGAAACCGAAAAGAAAAAAACCGATCGTCTCGTGCATGCGGCGACTTTGCTTTGCGCGGCGGTGATGGTCTTCACGGCGCTTATTCTGATGATCGCCCGCATGTAACATAATTGTTTTTGAGCAAAAATGAATATCCGGCCTTTTTAGGGTCAACACTACGTTCAAACGCCGGTGAATACCGGCGATCCTTAAGGAGGCTTATTTTTATGAAGAAAACCATCGTAATGCTGCTCGCCGTGCTGACGCTCGTCATGCTGGCGGCCTGCGGCAGCGGAAAAACCCCGACGCCGTCGCCCGTTGTGACCGCAAAGCCAAGCGCCACGGTCGCGCCCGCCACAACTGCGCCCGTGATGAGCCCGTCCGCGGAGACGTCGCCCGAAACGACCGGCGGTCAGACCGGCGGGACCATCGAGGGCTTCACGGAAGGCGATACCGTTGAAGTGGACAAGCTGCCCGAAGCCGTCAGGAAAGCCGTTGAGGAGAAGTATCCCGGCGTGACCATATCCCATGCGACCTATGCGACGCATATGGAATCCGAGATGTATCTTCTCACGCTCACCGGAGGCAAGGAAGCGCCTGAAAAGATCTATGTCGACAGCGACGGAAAGATCGAGGAATACACGTCCTCCCCCGCGCCCGCCGAAGGCTGAGCAAAAGTCATAAGTTAACGCTGTTTGAACAGGCCTGCGCGATGTTCGTCATCGCGCGGGCCTCGTTCGTCATATCCCGCAATAACACGGCCCCGCGCTTCGTCCGATCGCGCGTCCGCGCCGTGCGGGCTGCGGCACGGGGTAAGCTTTTCACGCATTTCACAGCAATTTCAACATCGTCTTTTCGATTTATGATATCATATGAGCAATAAACATTCGGATGGAGGGTCAGGAATCATGTTCAAAAGGAAAGACGGCACATATTCTGTGCCGAAAATAGTCGCGGCGCTCGTTGTCCTCGCCGTGATACTCGTCACGGTGTTCAGTTCCTTCGTGGTGGTTCCCGCGGGACACACGGGCGTTGTGGTGACGTTCGGCCGCGTGAGCGAAAATGTTTTGCAGGAGGGCATCCACTTCAAGGTGCCTTTTGCGCAGGACATAATTCAGATTGACAACCGCATCGTGAAGCTTGAGGTCAGCACGGAGGCGTTCAGCCGCGATCTGCAAACGGTTTCGACCGTGATCGCGGTCAATTACCGCATTTCAAAGTCCATGAGCTACTCGATATACAAGGAGGTCGGCGGCAATTTTGAAGAGGTGCTCGTCACGCCCGCCGTCAACGAGGTCCTTAAGGCTGTGGTCGCGGAATATACGGCGAGCAATCTTGTGGCAAGCCGCGGCGAGGTGAGCGTCATGCTCGACGAGCAGCTCAACGGCAAGCTCAACGAGCGCGGCATTTTCATCGAGGAGATCAACATAATCAACTGGGATTTTTCCGAGGAATATATCGCGGCGATCGAAGCCAAGCAGGTCGCGGAGCAGAATCTCATCAAGACCCGCACGGAGCAGGAGCAGGCGATCGTCATCGCGGAGGCTGAGGCGAAGAAGAAGGTCATAGCCGCCCAGGCGGATGCGGACGCGGTCAAGGTCACGGCCGCTGCCGAAGCGGAGCGTATCCGCGTGGAGGCCGAAGCGCAGGCCGACGCCAACCAGCTCATCGCATCCTCCCTCACGGACGCGGTGCTGCGTTACATGACGATAGAAAAGTGGGACGGCGCGCTGCCGCGCGTTTCCCTGTCGGACGCGGCCACGCCCATGATCAGCATACCTATGGACGAATGATTTGCGTTGAATTTGAAGCGCCCCCGGCAGAAGCCGGGGGCGCTTTTCCGTTGATCCTCAATCCCTGGGCGCCATTTTTCTTATGTGTTCCTTTATCTTGTCGAACGTGTCCCGGCTTATGACATGCTCTATGCGGCATGCGTCCGAAAGCGCCGTCTCCTCCGGCACGCCAAGATAGGCCAGCGCCCGCGCGAGCACCTCATGGCGTTCATACACGCGCTCGGCCGTGCGCAGCCCGTTGGGCGTGAGCGTTATGCAGCCGCGCTCGTCGATCTCTATGCTGCCGTTTTCACGCAGCTTCTTCATGCTGACAGAAACGCTCGGGCGCGAAAAATTCAGCTCGTTTGCGATGTCGACCGAGCGCACCCTGCCGTTCCTCTTTTCGAGCATGAGGATCGTTTCGAGGTAATTCTCCGCAGATTCGTTCATCTCCGCCATGGGATCATTCTCCTTTATTGCCAGAGTTTTTCCGGATACAGGCCTTTTTGCTTGAGCGCCCGTATGCCCGAAGTCACCTTGGGTTTATCCTCCTTGTATGTCACGCCGAACCAGCTTTCATGCGTCGGGATCACGCGCACGCTCGTTTTTCCGTCGCGCAGGGCCTCGCACACAGCCATCGGCAGAAGGTCCTCATATTTCATCGGGTTCTTTTCCAGCCCCTGACCGAGATCCCTTGTAAAGCGCCGCTCGAAGCCCGCGAATATGCCGTTGTTGAACGCCCAGCAATTCATCGAAACCGTGGTCCCGGCAGGTATCGCGATCTCGTTGCCGCTCTCGTCAAAATACGCCGCGCCGTCCGCCGTTTTGACGATCTTCATGCGTTCCGCGATGTCCGAAAGGAATCCGTTTTCATCCACGACGCATACGCCGCGCGTGACGCTCCCGTTTTCGGTGAGGGTATTTTCCACCCTGTAACCCACCGCCGCGTGGCAGTCGGGATCATGCTCCTCAACAAGGAAATCGTGCAAAATGCGAAACGCCTCCGGCCCGTAATAATCGTCCGCGTTTATCACGGCAAAGGGACGCCCGGCAAGCGCTTCCCTCGCGCAGAGCACGGCGTGCGTCGTGCCGAGCGGCTTCACGCGGCCCTCCGGTATCGTGACGCCGGCGGGTATCTTTGTCATTTCCTGAAATGCGTACGCAACGTCCGTGCGGCGCGCTATGCGCTCGCCTATCGCCGCCTTGAAATCCGCTTCGATCTCGTGCTTTATCAGGAACACAATGCCCCCGAAGCCCGCGCGCAGCGCGTCATAGATCGAAAAATCGATTATTATGTTGCCGTATTCGTCAACGGGATCTATCTGCTTGAGGCCGCCGTACCGGCTGCCCATCCCCGCCGCCATTATGAGAAGAACAGGCTCCTGCATGTTGAACTTTTCCTCCGATGCGATGTGATTTTACTGATTATACCATGCCTTGGCGCAAAATAAATTATAAAAATGTGAACGGCGGACATATTGCGGTTTTCCCGCGCTTGTGCCGCTTCAAATTATGATGGCGTTCGGCCCCCGGCATGATATAATGGAAACAGATAATTCCACGGAGGCTGAAACATATGAGACTTTTCATCGCGATAGAACTGCCGAAATCGTTCAGGCAGGAGGTCGGCCGTATACAGAAGCAGCTCAAGACCCTCTCCTGCGGCGGGCGCTTCGTGCCTGAGGATAATTTCCACATCACGCTGCATTTTATCGGCGAAAGCCGCGATCTTGCGCAGGCCGTTGAGGCCATGCACGAGGCTTCGCGCGGGATCCGCCCGTTCACGCTGCACCTTGGCAAATACATGAGCCTTGAAAAAAACGGCAGCCGCGCCTCCACGCTCGAGGTACGCGGCCAGCTTGACGAGCTGCGCGCGCTTTACGAATCGCTTGAAAGCGCCCTTTCCGACCGCGGCTTCCCGAGGGAGCGCCGCCGTTTCACGCCGCACATAACCCTCGGGCGCAGCGTGGAGCATGACGAGCTTGCCGACGCGGAGATGAAGGCGCTCTCGCCCAACGCTTCAATGACGGTGTTCGGCATAACGCTTTTCGAGAGCGTGCGCGAGGAGGGCCGCGTGACATATCGCGCGCTTCACAAAGAGACGTTCTGATGGGCGCGGACATTACCTTCGTCCTCGGCCGCGCCGGGGCGGGCAAAAGCGCATATCTTTTCGACCGGGCGCAGGGACTCGCCGCGTCCGGGCGCATGTTGTTCTATGTCGTGCCGGAGCAGTTCACCTTCGAGACGGAACGCGCGTTGTGCGAGCGTCTCGGCGGTCTTCTCGACATAACGGTATGCTCGTTCACGACTCTCGCGCGGCGCGTGCTGAAGGAATCCGGCGAGCGGCGCGTTTTTCTCAGCCGTCAGGGCCGCAGGATGGTCATCCGCAAATGCGCGGAGGACCACGCGAACGAGCTGACGGCATTCGCCCTCGTGCATGAAAAACAGGGCTTTTCCGAAAAATGCGATGAGTTTTTCACCGCCTGCAAACGCTTTGACATACCGCCGGACGCGCTGTCCGCCGCCGCGGAAAAGCTTCCGGACACATCGCCCCTTCGCGCAAAGATACGCGATCTTTCCCTCATATATGCCGCGGCGGAAGCGCACCTTGCCGGGCGCAACATGGACGCCGAGGATGCCTTTGCCGCGCTTTGCGCCTGTCTGCCCGGCTCTTCCGTTGCGGGCGCGGAAGTCATGATCGACGGATTCGACCTTATCAGCGAACAGCTTTACGATATCATCGCGTCGCTTATGGACGTTGCGTCGCACATCACGGTTGCCCTCAGGACGGACGCATCCTCCCGTTGCAGGGACAGCGCCGTGTTCACCGCGGAAACGCGGGTGCTTGAGCGGCTGCGCGGCATAGCCCTTGAAAAGCGCAGGACCGCCGAATACGTTTATCTTCCGGAGCGGGACGCAGGGAGCAGATATTCTTCAGCCGCGCTTGCGCATCTCGAACACGAGGCGTTCGCATATCCTTTCGTTCCGTTTTCCGGCGATTCGCGCGGCGCGGTGCGCCTTTTTGCCGGCACGGATATCCGCGCGGAAGCGGAATACGCGGCGGACACCGTGCTTTCGCTTGCGGATTCCGGCATGCGTTACCGCGACATGGCCGTGATCGCCGCCGATCTTGAAAAGTATATCGAGCCTGTGAGCCGCGCGCTGAAAAAGCGCGGCATACCGTTTTTCACGGACGCGAAGCATCCGCTTTCGCTGTATCCGGCGGCGGTGCTCGTGCTCGCCGCGCAGCGGGCCGCGATGCGCTCATATCCCGCGCGGGAGCTGCTTGCCGTCGCGAAGACAGGCCTTGCCGGCGTCGACAAACGCGAGACCGAGGAATTTGAAAACTACATCCTCGCCCACAACCTGCGCGGCAGCATGTTTACAAAGCCCTTCCCCGCCTCCGCCCCGGAGGCCGCGGAGGAAGCGCGCAGGAAGCTCATGGAGCCGCTGAGTGCGCTTCGCGCCGGATTGTCCGCTCAGCGTACAGCCGCCGGCAAAGCCGCGGCGCTGTATGAATACATGCAGGCCGTTTCGCTGCGTGAAAGGCTCGTTGCGCTCACCGATGAGCTTCGCCTCGCGGGCAGGCTCGAGCTGATGGAGGAAACAGCGCAGGTATACAACATGCTCCTTGAGCTGATAAGCCAGCTCCATGCCATCATGGGCGATACCCCGCTTTCAACGGCGCGCTTCATCGATATTTTTGAGGAAGGCGTTTCAACATATGAGGTCGGCGTGATACCCACCACCGCCGATCAGCTCCTGCTCGGCTCCCTCGGCAGAAGCCGCGCGCGTCCGCTTCGCGCGCTCATCGTGCTCGGCGCGGTGCAGGGCATGTTCCCGGCATCCGTCAACGACGACGGGATGATAAACGACGAGGAGATAAGGCTCCTTTCCTCCGCGGGACTCACGGAGCTTCCGGACACGCTTTCGCGCGCGGACAAGGAGCTTGCGGATGTTTACGGCGCGGTAACAAAGCCCTCCGACATGCTTTTGATATCGTATCCGCTCACCGGGCGTGACAGCGCGCCCTGCTCCCTCGCGGACAGGATACGCGCCCTATTCGGCGACGTGCATACCGCGACAGATATCGAGCCTGCGCCGCCCGTTTCGCCCGAAAGCGCGCTTGAACGGCTCGCCGGAGAGCTGCGCGCGGGTTATGACGGTGGCGGGATGAGCGACGGGACGCGCGCGCTTTACGCCGCTTTCGCCTCAAGGGGCGGAGACGAACCGTGGCGCGAAAGGCTTTCGCGCATCGAACGCGCGCTCGCTTATTCCTCCTCGCCCGAGCCATTCGGCGAGGAGCTTGCGCGTATGCTTTACGGCGACACCGTATACGGCAGCGCAACGAGACTTGAAACCTTCAACGCATGCCCGTTCAAGCATTTCGCGCGCTACGCGCTCATGCTCTCGCCAAGGCGGGAGTATCGCGAACGCGCGGCCGACGAGGGCATTTTCTGCCACGAAACGCTCTGCGCCTTCACGCAAAAGCTTGTGGAATGCGGCAAAAGCCCCTCGCTCATCACCGATGAGGAAACGGACGCGATGCTCTTTGAGGTGGCGCCGCCGATCGCCGCGGCGCATAACAACGGCGTATTTTTCGACACCGCGCGCGGGCGTGCGATGTATGAGCGGCTGATGCGCAAGATCCGCATGACGGCGCACGCCGTGGTGCGTCAGCTCGCCTCCGGCAGCTTTGTGCCTGAGGGCTGCGAGGTGGCCTTCGGCTTCGGTCGGGCATATCCGCCGCTCGTGCTTGAGCTTGCGCACGGCAGGCGCTGCATACTTTCCGGCCGCATAGACCGCATCGACGGCTTTGAAAGCGAAGCGGGCGACAAATACATCAGAATAATCGATTACAAAACGGGAACATCCGGCTTCTCCTTCGGCGATCTCGCCATGGGGCTCAAGCTTCAGCTCCCGCTGTATATAACCGCGCTCACCGCTGTGAACCGCACGGAGGAGGCGGTCGCGCGCGCCGCCGGCATGTATTATCAGGGCGTTACGGAACCGGCCGTCGCCCCGGGCGACAGGGAAAGCGTCGAAGCCATGCTGATGAAGCAGTTCCGTCTTTCTGGCCTCAGCGTTAAAGACGCGGAGCTGCTCGAGGCCGGCGGGGCCGGTACGGCGATGCCCGGCATAAGGAGCGGCCGCACGGTCGACGCGGCGGCATTCGAGGCCGCGCGCAGTTACGCTGTTGAAAAGGCGCGCGAAACGGCCGAGGCCATAACCTCCGGCGTGGCGGACGCGGCACCCGCGCGCTACAGCGCGAAGCGCACGGAGTGCAAATACTGCGATTACGCGACGGTGTGCGGTTTTGACCCCGCCCTGCCGGGCTGCGTGTACAAAAGCGTGCCGGGTATGCGCGCAAAGGACTTTTTCGGGAAGGTTCAAAACGATGACAAAGTGGACGAATGATCAGCTTCGCGCCATAAACGACGAGGGCGACATACTCGTCAGCGCCGGCGCGGGTTCCGGCAAAACCGCCGTGCTCACCGAGCGCATCGTGCGGCTCGTGCGCGAAGGGGCCGGTATAAAAAGCATACTCTGCGTGACCTTCACCGTGGCCGCCGCAAACGAGATGAAAAAACGCATCTCCCGCGCGCTTTTCGCCGCGGCCGAGGACGCGCCCGATGAGGAGAGCGCGTCGCGCCTCAACGCCGAAGCCCGCGCCGCCGAAAGCGCGTCCATCTCCACCATCCATTCCTTCTGCACCCAGGTCCTGCGCCGCCATTTCAACGAGGCCGGCCTCGACCCCGCGTTCCGCGTTGCGGACGACAGCGAGATCTCCCTCATGCGCGACGAGGTGTTCGAGGAGCTTTGCGAAACGCGCCTCAGCGATCCGGACGGCGCTTTTCCCTCGCTGATGCAGACCATGGGCAGCGAGAAAGAAACCTTCGGCGCCATTTCTTCACTTTATGACTTCTGCCGCGCGCAGGCCGACCCGGAGCGCTTCCTGCGCTTCGCCGCCCAAAAATACGATGTAAGCGCGGACACGCTCGCCTCGTCGGACGAAACGCTTTTTCTCCTCGCGCAAAGCAGGCGGCGGATCTCAGCCGCCGCGGCAAGGCTGCAGGCCGCGCGCGACGCGCTTGCGAAGGACGCGCCCAACTCCGCCGCATTCCTCGACGAGGAGCTCCTTCACGCGCGCGGGGCGCTCATATGCGAAACGCCCGACGCGCTGCGGGAGGCGCTCTCCGCGCCGCCCCACGCCGCCGGACGCAAGATGACATGGCGCGGCGTTGTCGCGCCGCTGCGCGCGCGTGCGGAAAAAGCGAGGGACGCCCTAAAAAAGCTGATCGCACGCGAAGCGAACAAAGTCTGGCGCGCGGATATGGAGTCCGAGGCTGCGCTCATCAGGGCGCAAAAGCCCCTCATCGACGAGCTTTGCAGTGCGGTGATGGATTTTGACGCGCGCTTTTCGGCCAAAAAACGCGCGAAGAACGTGATCGATTACGGCGATATGGAGCACATGACGCTTTCGCTTTTCGGCAGCGAGGCGACGGCCGCGGAATACAGACGGCGCTTCAAGTTCATATTCATGGACGAATATCAGGACTGCAACGGCGTGCAGGAGGAAATAATCCGCGCCGTCGCAAACCCCGGCGGCCTTTTCCTCGTCGGGGACGTGAAGCAGTCCATATACCGTTTCCGCCTCGCGGAGCCGGCGCTTTTCATCAGGCGGAGCGTGGATTACGCAAGGGGGCTCGGCGGCGAGAGGATCGACCTTCGTGAAAATTTCAGAAGCGCGCCGGGCGTGATCGACGCCGTGAACGGCGTGTTTTCAAGGATAATGACCGCGGACGCAGCCGAGCTTGATTATGACGATCGCGCGCGGCTCATCCACGCGCGCGAGGAGGCGCAGGGCGAAGACGCGCCCGTCGAAGCGCGCACGGAGCTTCTTGTTTGCGACATGCTCGCGGAGCCTGAGGAGGCCGGTACCGACGAGGCCTTCGATGATGCGGACGAATCTTCTTCCGCAGGCGACGCGGACGAAGGCTGTGATGACGACGACGAGGGCGAAGCCCTGCCCAGGACGCTCGTGCATACCGAGGCCGTGATCGCCGCGCGCCGGATCCGCGCCCTGATGGAAACCGAAACCGTTCCGGACGAGACTGACGGCCTCAGCCGGAAGCTGCGCTATTCCGATTTCGCGATACTGCTGCGCGCATACAGGTCCTGCGCGGAGGAATGGCTCTCGACGCTCAGCGCCTGCGGCATACCCGCTTACGGCGAGCTTGCGGGAGGCTATTTCGAGGCGGTCGAGGTGCGCATATTCATCGAGCTGCTGCGCATAATCGACAACCGCACGCTGAATATCCCCATGGCCGCGGTGCTGCGCTCCCCGATAGGCGGATTCACGACGGAGGAGCTGATCGAGCTCAAAAGCGCTTACGCGCCGTCTGACAAAAACGCCGCGGACGAGGACGGCTGGCAGCTTTACGATTCGCTTGCGCTCGCGTCGGGCGAGGATACGCCCCTCGGCGAAAAGGCGCGCGGATTCATTGAAAAGCTCGACAGATATCAGCGGGAAGCTTCGCTGATGAGCGTTCAAAGTCTCATCGGCGCGCTGACGGACGAAACCGATTACGCGCTCTTTCTCAAGGCGCTGCCTGGCGGCAGGCAGAGGGAAGCGAACCTCGACGCGCTTTGCGAAAAGGCGCGCGTGTTCGAATCCACCGGTGCGCGCGGGCTCGGCGCGTTTTTGCAGTATACCGACAGGCTGCGCCGCGCGGGCGCGGAGGGCGCGCCGCAGACGGCGGGCGCGAACGTTGTGCGCGTGATGAGCATCCACGCAAGCAAGGGGCTTGAATTCCCCGTGGTGATCATCGGCGGCCTCGTCAAAAACTTCAACAACAACATAATACGCGAAAAAACCGTTATGGAACGGGATACGGGCGTCGCCGTGCGCTTCAACATGGAGGGCGTGCGCACGCAGTCCCTTTACGCGCGCGCGATAACGGCGCTTTGCCTCAAAAAGGATCTTGCGGAGGAGATGCGCGTGCTGTATGTCGCCATGACGCGCGCGAGGGAAAGACTCATCCTGATCGCCGCGGCCCAGAATGGCGACGCGCTCGTTTCAAGCGCCGCGGACGGCACCTGCGCGCATGACGTCGCCTCGTATCACAGCTTCGCGCAATGGATCCTTGCGTGCGTGCTGCGCTCAAAGGAGGGCGCCGCGCTTGCGCAGCGATACGGCCTAAATACGGCTTCGGACGCCGAAAGCGCGCTTCCGATAAAGACGGAACTCATCCTCGGCCCCGCGGATGACGGCGCCTCGGGGCGCATGAACGAGGCCGCGTACGCGCGCTTCAGGCGCGAGGCCGCGCTCGTCGAGGCCGACACGGCCATATTCGAGCGCAAATACGCATTTGCGTCCGACACCTCGCTTGCAAGCAAGGTCAGCGTCACGGGTCTTGCCGGACACGAGATACGCATGAGCGAAGCGCCGGATTTTCTCCTTGAGGAACGAATGAGCGCCGCCGATCGCGGCACGGCCTTCCACGCCCTCATGCAGCGGATCACGCTCGCGCCCCACACGGAAGAAAGCGTGCACGGCGAGGCGGCCCGCCTCTGTGCCGCGGGGTTTCTTTCCCCCGCGCAGGAAAAGGCGGTCGACGCAAAAAAGGTGGCGGCGTTTTTCGCCTCGGATATCGGCAAAAGGCTCGTTGCGGCCGAAAGCGTGCGAAGGGAGCTTGAATTCAACCTCGCGCTGCCCGCGCGGGAGCTGGGCGTTGCGGATAATGACGCGGATGTGATCCTTCAGGGCGTGATCGACTGCTGTTTTGTTGAGAACGGAAGCTGGGTGCTGATCGATTACAAGACGGACGCCGTGCCTGACGGCGTAACGCCGGCGGAGGCCGCCGCAAAGCACGCCCGTCAGGTGGAGCTTTACAGTCGCGCGCTCGAACGGCTGACAGGCAGGAACGTAAGCGAAAAATACATTTATCTTTTCACGCTCGGCACGGCCGTGCCGACGGGAGGCGACGGATCATGGAGGAGCTGACTTTCGGCCGTGTCCTTCGCTCGACCTCGGCGGCGCTTGAGGCCGTGTCCGGTGCGGACGCCGTTACGGAGGCGCGCGAGCTTGTTGCTGCGGCTTCCGGCCGGGATCGCCGCGATATCGCAGCGCTTCGCGCCGAACCCTTCCCCGCGTCCGCGCACATCGCGCTTGAGGCCATGATACGGGCGCGCCTTGACGGACAGCCGCTGCAATACATCGTCGGGACGTGGGATTTCATGGGGCTTGAGTTCAAGGTGGACAAACGCGCGCTCATCCCGCGGCAGGATACGGAAACGCTTTGCGAGGCGGCGCTGCCGCTCATCCGCGAACACGCTTACAAAAGCTGTCTTGACATGTGCTGCGGCACGGGCTGCATAGGCGTCGCGCTTGCGGTGCTTGCGGGCGTGAGCGTGACGCTTGCGGATATCTCAAATGACGCGCTCGCCCTCGCGCTTGAAAACGCAGATATGCACGGCGTTCACGCGAAGGCCCTGCAAACCGACCTTTTTCGCGGCGTGGAGCAGCGCTATGATATCATCGTGTGCAACCCGCCCTACCTTTCGGATGCGGACATGGCCTCGCTCCAGCGGGAGCTTGCCTTTGAGCCGCAAAACGCGCTTTACGGCGGCGCGGACGGCCTTGATTTTTACAGGCGGCTGAGCCGCGAGGCCCCAGTGCGCCTTGCAACCGGCGGCGCGCTTTTGATGGAGGTCGGCCGCGGACAGGCTGCCGATGTGGAAAAAATGTTTGTTGGGTCGCACGCTGTGCGCGATATAAACGGGATCGAGAGGACTGTCATTTGGATAAAACGCTCATAAAGCTTACCCTCGCGATAATGACGACGCTGCTTTCATGCTGCGCCTGCGGCATGGCGGCTTCCACCGCGCCGCAGGCGCCCGTGGAGATCGAGGCGCCGGTATCCACGATGCGGCAAACGGCGACGCCCGCTCCCGCGCCGACGCCCGCTCCCGCGCCGACGACCGCTCCGACGCAGACGCCGGTACCGACGCCCGAACCGACGCCGCAGACGGCTGAGCTCGGCTTTGTGGGCGACATAATGGTGATGACCTCCCAGATAACGGAAGCGAAGATGGACGCGGGCTTTGATTTTTCGCGAAGCTTCGCCGGCGTTTCAGGCCTTTTCGGCGCGATGGATATCATGTGCGGCAATTTCGAGTGTACGTTTGCAGGGGCCGAGGCCGGCTATACGCAGCCGCGCGCCACGGCGGCCCCCGTCACGGAGGCGAATCCCTCGCCCACAAGACCTCCTTACCAGCGCTTCAACGCGCCGGACGAGTTCGCGCGTGATCTTGCCCTCGCGGGCTTCGACGTGCTTTCAAGCGTCAACAACCACTGCCTTGATATGGGCGCGGACGGGCTTTACCGCACGGCACGGGTGATCCGTGAGGCCGGCATCGTGCAGCTTGGCACCTATCTTGACGCGGCGGACGCCGCTTCGCCGCGCGTTCTTGAGGTGAACGGCATAAAGGTTGGCTTCATCGCTGCGACCGATATCATCAACAGCGGCACGCCGGGCCTTGGCGAAGAGGAGCGCGGGTATGCGATAGCGCGCCTTTCGGACACCGAAAAGCTGAAAGCGATGGCGGACGCCTGCCGCGGCGCGGGCGCGGAATTTGTGGTCGCGCTCGTGCACTGGGGCAACGAATATGAAAATTCGAGCAACAGGACGCAGCGCGGATACGCGGACGCGCTCATCGGGATCGGGGTCGACGCGATAATGGGCAGCCATCCCCATGTGGTGCAGGAGCTTGAATGGCGCGAGGCGATGCGCGACGGCGAAAGCGTGCGCGTGCCCGTCGCGTACTCCATGGGCAACTTCCTTTCCAACATGACGCGACAGTACAATGAATACGGCGTTTTCGTGCGCCTCACCCTCATCCGCGCCGGGGACGGCCGCGTGCGCTGCACGGGGCTTGCGTATCTGCCGCTGTTATGCTATCGTGACACGGTGCGCCTCGTTCAACCATGCTTTGAGGACAGCGAAGGCGCGTTTCTGAGCGCGTTCGAGCATGTGCGCTCAATATGCTCGGGCGAAGGGATAGATCTCATCACCAGGGAGGAGGCGGCCCGCATTGCTGGATAAACTGCGCACGATAAAACAAAAATACGAAGAGATAACGGCGCTTCTGTCCGATCCGGCCGTCATTTCCGATCAGAAGCGATACAGGGAGCTTTCGCGCGAGAGGGCGCAGCTTACCGACATCGTTGAAGCTTACGACGAATATCTTGCGGCAGAGGAAGAAGAGAACGGGTGCAGGGAGCTGCTCGGTTCCCATCTTGACGCCGATATGAAAGAACTCGTCCACGAGGAACTGACCTGCCAGCAGCAGAAGAAGGAAACCATTGCGCAAAAGCTCAAGGTTTTGCTGCTCCCCCGCGATCCGAACGACGAGCGAGACGTGATAATCGAAATACGCGCCGGCACCGGCGGCGAGGAGGCTGCGCTTTTCGCCGGCGATCTGCTGCGCATGTATCTGCGCTATGCGGAGCGCCACGGCTATAAAAGCGAGCTTTTGAGCGAGAATTATACGGAGCTGGGCGGCGTGAAGGAGGTCGTGCTGAGCCTCCAGTCCCGCGGCGCTTACAGCCGCATGAAATACGAAAGCGGCGTGCACCGCGTGCAGCGCGTGCCCGAAACGGAAAACCAGGGCAGGATACACACGAGCGCTGCCACGGTGGCCGTGCTGCCCGAAGCGGACGACGTTGAGGTTGAGATAGATCCCGCCGATCTTCAGATCGATACATACCGCGCCGGCGGCGCGGGCGGTCAGCATGTCAACAAAACGGAAAGCGCCATAAGGATCACGCACATCCCGACGGGGCTTGTCGTGCAGTGTCAGGATGAGCGGAGCCAGTATAAAAACAAGGACAAGGCGATGCGCGTTCTGAAAAGCCGTCTGCTCGACCTTTACCGCTCCCGCGCTGCGCAGGAGGAGGCGGGCGCGCGGCGCGCCCAGGTGGGCAGCGGAGACCGCAGCGAGCGGATACGCACCTATAACTTCCCGCAGGGCCGCGTGACAGATCACCGCGTGGGCGTTACCCTGTATAAGCTTGAAGCCTTCCTCGACGGCGACATGGATGAGATCATCGACGCGCTGATACTCGCCGAACAGGCGAAAAAACTTTCCAGCGAAGAATGAGCCGCCGCGTCCAACAAGGGTGTTGCAATGCCCCGCGCATGAGGTTATAATATACCTGCTTCGGGGGGTGGTGCAATTCCACACCGGCGGTGATGCGGCGTTTGCCGATGAGCCCGCGACTCCATGTCGATCGCATGGACTGAACCGGTGAGATTCCGGTGCCGACGGTAAAGTCCGGATGAAAGAAGCCAGCACAGAGTTTTTTTGCTGTGTACCCCCGCGCATGCGCGGGGTATTTTTTTTGCCTTGAAAAGGCGGGAGGTAACGGATATGAGAAATCCTATGATCGAAAAACTGGTGAAGATGGGTCTGCTTTGCGCGATGTCGCTTGCGCTGATGTATGTGGTGCGCTTTCCGCTGATCCTGCCCTATCTTGAATATGACATGGCCGACGTGCCCATACTCATCGGCACGTTCATATACGGCCCCGGCGCGGGGCTCGTGCTCACAGCCATCGTAAGCCTTCTCCAGGCGGTGACGGTATCCGCTTCAAGCGGCTGGGTCGGCGGCGTGATGCACTTTTTTGCGACGGGCGCATATGTAATCGTCGCCGGGTTGATATATCACAGAAGGCATACCCTTCGCGGCGCGATCGAAGGACTTGTGTGCGGTTCGCTCGCCATGATCGCGATAATGGTCCCCTTCAACTATTTCCTTTCGCCGATGTTCCTCATAAGCCCCACCATGGATTATGCGACGGCGCAGGCCGCCATCTGGAGCATAATCTGGAGCTTTATCGCGTTCAACGCCGCCAAGACAGGCATCAACTCGCTTGTCACCTACCTTATATACAAGCCGGTCTCCAGATTGTTCAAGAAGGAATTTTTCGTCACAAAAGGTCACGAATAAGACCTTATTTACCAATGTTTTCTGTTGTATGCGATCTTCGCGGCTGATATAATGTATCCATAATCTGTATTTATCATGATCGGATCAGATATTTCAGCCGCGCATTGTTTGTATTTGAGCGGGAATTGGAGGATGCGCTTAATGAGCGCAGAGCATGGCAGAACAAGCAAATGGATGATCGCGGCCATGCTGGCGGTGCTCGTCGTCGTAACCACGATATCGATGACGGTATTCCAGCATACGGCGATCGAAAGCATAAAAAGGGACGCGCGCAGTCTGCTGAGCGATTCGGCATCCGACCAGTCGCGCGTGCTTGCTTCTGCCATGAAAACCTGCTATTCCCTCCTTGAATCGGCAGCCGTCACCGTCGTGCCCGACAACGCCGGCAACAGCGCGCTTATTTCCAAAAAGCTTTCAAGCATAAAATCGATCAGCGATTATCTTGATATTTGCTATGCTTTGCCCAACGGCGAAACCTGGTGCAACGGCGAAGCCGGCGTCAGCGTTGAGGACAGGGATTATTTCATCCAGTCAATGAACGGAGCGCGCGGATTTCAGATTGTGACGAGCAAGCGGGACGGGAAACGCCGTTTTGTGCTCAGCGTGCCCGTATACTCCGAAGATGAAAGCAGCGTTGAAGGCGTCATTTTCGGCGTGTGCAACGAGGAAAAATTCAGCCAATGCGTTGAAGGCTCCATATATGACGACATGCTCACGCTCGTATTCGCGGGCAACGGGGACTATATAACAGGCTCCGGCAACGCCGTCACATATACGAACGAATCGCTTGAAGCCGGGCGTGAAAACAGCACCCTCAGCCCCGGCAGCGAAGAGGCGAAGCTCATCATCGATGATTTTGCAGCCGGGCATTGCGGCAGCAAGGAATATATACTCAACGGCGTGAGGCAGTACGCCGTGTATCAAAGCGTGGGCTTTTCGGATTGGATGATATGGGTCACGGTCCCGACCTCCGTGCTGGACTCCGAGGCGTATGAAACAGTCACCCAGGGCTACGCGCTCATATGCGTGGTGCTTTGCACCGCCGCGGTGTTCATACTGCTCATCGTAGGCCTTTTCAGGAGGAACACGCGCATTCTGCTTGCCGATCAGGCGCTGCTGCGCGAAAGCGAAGCGCGCTATCGCATCGCGCTTGAAAACACCACCGTCACGATTTGGGATTATGACGTCATCAATCATACCATAACGCACGACGAACGCTCAAAGGCCATCCACGGCATCCCGGAGACCGTGATCGAAAACGTGCCTGAATCCCTCATCCAAAGGGGCTATATCCATCCGGACAGCGCCGATGCGATGCGCGAGATGTACAAGCGCATAGAAAACGGCGAAAAATTCGTGACGGGTGTTTTCCGCGTCCGCACGGCGGACGGCAGCGATTGGTGGTTTGAACGCATAAAATACAACTGCCTCATGGACGGGCGCAACAAGCCCTATCACGCAATAGGCATGAGCGAGAACGTGACCGAGGAGCAGGACGAGCGCCGCAGGATCGACGAGCTTAACGCCGCGGCCGAATGCGACTCCATGACGGGCATTTATAATCATGACGCCGCGATCGCGCATATCAAAAAATATCTTTCCATCGAGGGCACGGGCGCGAAGCACGCGCTGTTCATGATCGACATTGACGATTTCAAACGCATAAACGACACCCTGGGCCATCAGTGCGGCGATGAAACGATAAAGCGTATCGCGCAGCGCATAAAGGGCGTGTTCCGCGCAAGCGATATCGTCGGCCGCATCGGCGGGGACGAATTCATGGTGCTGATGAAGAACATGCCCGACGAACGCCTTGCGCAGCGCAAGGGCGAGGAGCTTGTGAACGCGCTCAGGATCAACGTTTCCTCCGGCAACCGTTCCGACATGCAGGTCACGGCAAGCGTGGGCATCGTGATCTGCACGGATGATGTGAACAACAATTTCGAAGCTTTGTATTCAAAAGCCGACAGTCTGCTTTACAGCGTGAAAACCAGCGGGAAGGATAATTTCATGATCGGCTGCGAGTGAGCGCCGAACGTATTGACTCAAAAAAAAGCGGCCGAAAGGCCGTTTTTTATTGTCAGTACATTATCACATTTCGGTGCAAATTACAAGACTTGCGCAGAAAAAACCATAAGCTTATCATAAATATACAGGGGGGGATGACAGGCATGACGGATTTGGTTTGCACAAAGCGCGACGTCGCGACAGACGCCGAATTCATGCGCGCGCTTGCCGAGTGCGGCGATTATATTTCGCGCTTCGGCCTGACCATGTCGCCGAAAACGCTCGCCGCGCTTTGCGAAAAGCACGAGGAAGCCCTCCGCGACAACCGCAGGATCGAATTCGGCGCGGGCACGATGAAAAAGCTCGTGCTGGCGTTTGCCGATTCGCCCTTCATGGATGACGAATGTTACGCCGACAGGCTGTCGGAGCTTATCGATGCGTTTTATTATTTCAAAAACGAGTCGCTTGATCTTATAAGCGACGACGAACTGATCGATCAAATGCGAAAAGCCTTCGACCGATATGAGGGTGATACGGAGGCCGTGGCGTGCATATCGCTTGAACGCCTTTGCAGGATGCGGCGTTTCGGAATAGAATTGGATGAAGAAGAGGACGTTGAAGAAGAAGATGACGAAGATTGCAAGTACCGATGACTTACACCTTACCCCAACGGAGGATACACCCGTAACGGCGCGCACAGGCGTTTTCGCAAACCGCGAGGATGAGCTGTACGCGCTTCTTGCGGAACAGACATTCCTTTTCACGATGGGTGAAAGCTCCTCCATTGCGGAAGAAAATGCGAAGGAGCTCATCCGCGGCATAAAGTACTGCATCGAGCTGCATGTGCGCATGCACGGCAACGCAGGCGCCGCGCTCAAGACCCTTTTCTCCCTCGGCAGGGACGACGTGCGCCGTCTCGCCAACCGCGGCAGGCTTTTGCTCGCGCAGGCGAAAACCCGTCTGCCGCCGGTCGTGAACAAGGCTTATTCGGAAACGCTCGAAGCGGTGCGCGACTTCTTCGGCAATTACGACGACGGTCTTTTTGCACACGCCGTACCGTGCGAGATAGTATATCCGCTCTGCTGCCCGATCGACGATTCCCTTCAGGGCATTGAATACATCAACGCATATCTGCGCGCGCTCAATACCGAAGCGGACTTTTTGCGTTTGTTCGACGCCGAAACGCTCACGGCGCTCTATAAACGCACTTTCCCGGATTTCGCCGAGCTTGTCGTCGGTCTGTATGCGCCGGCGGCCGAAGCCGCCGTGGGCCGCGCGCTGCTTTGCCTGCCGCCGGACAGGCTCACCATCAACGATTCCGAAATGGGCGCCATTCTCAAGCTCATCGCAGCGGCTGCGGACGACGCGGAAAAGGTGAAGGCAATGCTCTCCGACGCAGCCTCCCGCGTTTGCCTTGGCTTCGGCACGGGCGAGCGCACGACGGAGTACCTTATCCGTGCGGCGGAGGATATGGCGCCGCGCCTCATTGTGATGGCGATCTGACCGCTGCCAAACCGGCGTCCCGCACTCGCGGATCATATTATGTCGTTACACCGTAACACGGTTTACTGCAATTCAAGAACGCCCCGATCGGGTTTCAGTATATAATACTGTCGGCGATCGGGGCTTACTTCGTTTAGACGAGTGGGTTTTTGATACTCTCCCGCGGTTTCGCGGCCTTATTTTTCGTAAACGATCTTTCCGCCGAGCACGGTCATCACAACGCCGGCATTTTTGATATCCGCAGGCTCGATGCTGAAAATATCACTGTCAAGCACGACAAGATCCGCAAGTTTTCCAGCGCTTATCGTACCCTTGGTGTTTTCCTCATATGACGTATAAGCCGCGTCCCTCGTGAAGCAGGCCACGGCGTCCGCAACGCTCATGCGCTCGTTCGGATACCAGCCGCCTTCGGGGAAGCCGGAAAGATCCTGCCTTGTGACCGCATGGTATATGCCCTGGATCGCATTGAAGCGCTCCACCGGACAGTCGGAACCGAAAGCCTCAAGTATGCCGAGGCCGCGCATCGTGTTGAAGGCATAGCTCGTTTTTATCAGCTCGCCCGCGCGCTGCTGCGCCATGTGGATATCATAATCGAGAAATATCGGCTGGGTCTGCGCCATTATCGAAAGCTTCGCCATGCGCGCGAGCTGTTCGGGCGAGGTGAGCTGGCAATGGATGACGGCGTGACGGAGCGGCGTCTCTTCAACGCGCCGCGCCTTCTCAAACGAATTGAGCACCATGTCGAGCATCGCGTCGCCTATCGCGTGAACGACGCTCGGCATGTTGTGCCGCGCCGCGTTGATTATCAGCTCGTCGAGCTGTTCCTGCGTGTATATGGCAAGTCCGCGCGTTTCGGGCGCGTCACAGTACGGCTTTTTGAGATATGCGGTGCGCGCGCCGAGCGACCCGTCGGCAACGAGCTTCATCGGCCCTATGCGGAAGCGCCCGTCGCCCTGATAGAACTCATACCCCGCGCCGAAAAAGTCCCGCTGCATCACGGCGTTTGCAAGCCGGCACTGCTCATAGACACGCACGGGCAGCCAATCGCCCTCAAGCAGGCTGCTATAAGCCTTGAGCGCAAGATCCGGCGCGCCGTGATCCAATTCAAGATCGTCGGTATGGACAGTCGTCAGTCCGCAGCTCACCGCGTCCGCCGCGGACGCGCGAAGATATCCCATGAAGTCATCCGCAGTCTCATCCGGATAAACGGGAGCCGCAAGCGAACAGGCGTCCTCGCTGAGCACGCCTGTGGGCGTTCCGTTCCCGTCGCGATAAATGCTTCCGCCCTCCGGATCAGGCGTATTTTCGGTTATGCCGCAAATTTCAAGCGCGCGCGTGTTGAGACAGACGATGTGATAACACGTTCTTGTGAAAGCGACGGGTATGTCCCGCGTGATAAGATCAAGCTGCTCTCGCGTGGGGAACGTGGCGTCGTCCGACCAGTGATCGTTGTTCCATCCCGCGCCGATGAGCGCGCGAAGCCCCGGATGCGCCGCCATGAACGCGCGGCCCGTTTCGATAAGCTCCGCTTTGCTGCGCGCAGGCCCGAGCTGCGCGATGGAAAGGCTTTTGCCATAGCCCAGAAAGTGCATGTGAGTGTCGATAAAGCCCGGCAGCATAAGCGCGCCCGAAAGGGGGACGAGCTTTGTTCCGGCCGATCTCATCAGAAGCGCTTCTTCGTTTGAACCCGTGAAAGCGATCCTTCCGTCTTCAACGCAGACCGCCTCCGTCACCCGGCCGTCCATCGTGACGACGCGGCCGCCGTAAAAAATCGTTTGGATCATTTTAGTCTCCAAGTTTGTCCAGCGCGTTCCTGTACCCGGCAGAGCCGTAAACAAGACAGCGGTTCACACGCGATATCGTCGCGGTCGACGCGCCGGTTTCAACAGCGATCTTTTGATAGGTCTCATGCCTGCGCAGCATCCGCGCGACGGCAAAGCGCTGACTCATCGCCTGCAATTCGCCGATCGTGCAAAGATCCTCAAAAAAGCGGTAGCAATCCTCCTGCGTTTCAAGCGTGAGGACGGCACGGAAAAGCGAGTCCATCTCCTCGCTTTGCAGCTTGCTTTCGTACATGAGCGCTCCTCCTTTGCTTTGATACAGTACAATACTACCGCATCAAACGCCGCCGGTCAAGAACGCCGCAAGCCTTTCGTTTTCCGGGCAGTCCAGCATCGCGGAAGGCCCTTCGCAAACCGCTTCTCCGTTTTGCAGGAAAAGCACCCTGGAGGATACCTCGCGCGCAAAGCGCATCTCGTGGGTGACGACAAGCATCGTCATGCCTGAGGCCGCAAGGGCGCGCATGGTATCGAGGATGGAGCGCGTGGAGCCGGGATCGAGCGCGCTTGTGGGTTCGTCAAAAAAGAGCATCGACGGTTCCATCGCAAGCGCGCGGGCGATGCACACGCGCTGCTTTTCGCCGCCCGACAGCTCGAACGGATACGAAGCGCCGCGCCCCGCAAGGCCAACCTTTTCAAGCAATGCCTCCGCGCGTCCGTATGCCTCGGCGCGAGACTGCTTTTTCACATGCACGGGCGCGTCCGCGATGTTGTCCGCAACGCTCATATGCGGAAAAAGCTCGAAGCTTTGGAACACCATCCCAAATGTCGCGTTGCAGGCGCGCAGGGTCTTTTTTTCCGCATAGCACGAGCCTGCAGGCGTGTCGCACGCCGCGGTTTGCCCGACATAGGACAGCGCGCCTGAATCCGCCCGCTCAAGCAGCGCCGCGATGCGAAGCAGCGTCGATTTGCCGGAGCCGGAAGGCCCGATCACGGAAAGCGCTTCGCCCCGGCCGAGCGTGAGCGATACGTTCTTCAACGCGCGCCTTGCGCCGAACGATTTTGATATTCCCGTCATTTCAAGCATGAGTTTATCTTCCATTTTTATCACCTGTAATATGAAAGCGCGCGCTCCGCACGGCTGAGCGCCCACGCGATCACCGCGTTGAAAACATAGTAGAATATCGCGGCGGCGGCGAGGGGCAGCATCGAGCGCTGCGCGGAGGATATCTGCTTTGCGAAGGTGAACATCTCCATCACGCCGATCGCAAACGCCAGCGAAGTATCCTTTATGAGGGTTATCGCCTCGTTTGTCATGGGCGGCAGTATGCGCTTGACCACCTGCGGCATTATTATGCGAAAGAAGGTCTGGCTGCGCGTATAGCCAAGCACGGCCGCCGCCTCCCTTTGCCCGACAGGTATGCTCTCTATGCCCGCACGATATATTTCCGCGAAGTACGCCGCATAGTTGAGGATGAAGGCTATAACCACCGCCCAAAGCTTGTAGGAGGTGCTTATCTCAATGCGGAAAATGTACCATGGGCCGAAATAGACCACGAGCAGCTGAAGCATGAGTGGCGTGCCGCGCATGACGGAGATATACGCCGCGCTCACGGCGCGCACCACCCTGCTCTTTCCCATGCGTGCGAAAGCCAGGGGCAGCGCCAGCGGCACCGCCCCGATGATGGTGAAAACATATATCAGCATGCTTATCAGCATACCCTCGCCCAGCTGGGCGAGCATCGTTTTTATCGCAGTAATCGTCATTTGCCAAGCGTGCAGACGTCGTAACCGAACCACTCTTCGGAGATCTTCGCGAAGGAGCCGTCCTCGACCATCTCCATAAGACCGGCCTGGACCTTGTCGCGAAGCTCCGTGTTGCCCTGCAGGAAGCCGATGCCGTACTGCTCCGCCTGAAGCGCCTCGTCAAGTATCACAAAGCTGTCGCGGCCGTCGATCTGATATTTCGCAACGCCCACATCCATCGCGATGCAGTCCACTGCGCCGGACTCAAGCTCCATAAAGGCTGTGTTGTAATCCGCACAGGTGACAAGCTCGCCGAATGAAGCGAGAAGCGCGGCGTTATCCTCTTCATTGAGCGCCTTTTCTGCGGAGCTTTCCTTCTGCACGGCAACGGTCTTGCCGGCAAGATCCGCAGGGGCTGCGATCCCGCCGTCCGCACGCACGACAAACACCTGGGAATTATCCATGTATGCGTCCGTCCAGGTGTAAAGCTCCTCGCGGCCGTTCATCGTGAAACCGTTCCAGATGCAGTTGATCGTTCCCGCCTCAAGCTCCATATCCTTCGCCGTCCAGTCGATGGGGATAAGCTCAAGCTCCCAGCCCTCGCGCTCGCACAGCGCACGCGCCATCTCGATATCAAAACCGGTGTATTCCCCGTCCTCGCCCATATAGCCGTAAGGCGGGAACTCCGCGTCAAAGCCGAGCTTGAGGGTGAATGCCTCTTCCTTGGCCGCGCAGCCGGAAGCGAGCGCAAAAAGCGCCACCGCCGCGAGTACGAGCGCAAACGCGCGTATAAATGTGTTCTTCCTGCCTGAATTCATGTGTATATCCTCACTTTCAAAAGTAATCCGTTCAAGGTGCTCTGTGGCACTACGCAATAGTAACACATTACTACGCTAAAGTAAAGAAGCAAAATAATATATTCGACAAATAATATATATCGTTATATGATATCATTTAACGATATTGATCGGGAGGGCTTTTGCTTATGCCAAAGGCAGCGCTTGAAACGCTTACGGAATCCATGTTCTATGTGCTCATGGCGTTCGACAGGGCGCCGATGTGCGGCATCGACGCGGCGTCCTTTGTTGAAAGCGCGTCGCACGGCCGTGTGCTTATCGGCCCCGCCACGCTTTACACCGTGATCGGCCGGTTTGAGAGCGCCAAATACATCGAAGAAACGCTTGTCGAGGGACGAAAGCGCACATACCGCATAACAAAGAAGGGTACCGAAGCTTACAACGCGGAGCTTCAACGGCTCGGACAATGTCTTGCCGACGCAGCGGCGGCGCCGCGGTTCATATGAGAGGTCAAGCATGACAAAATCAGTATATATCCCCGCGCCGTGCGGCGCGTATGACATTGAAGTAACCCAGCTTTGGCTGGAAGAAATGGCCGGACGCGGGCTTATGCTCACGCATGACGGCTTCTTTGCCGGCATCGGCATATTTTCCAAAGGCAAAAGCACGCACATGCTTTTCTATCAAACATCGTCGGATTACAGTATGCCGCTTGATGAATTTATAAAGCTTGAAGCCGAAAGCATCGGATAAAAAAAAGCCGCCCAGCCGGGCGGCCTTTCCAAACCTGTATGAAGGTTATTTCTGATCCTTGATCTCGGGCATGGTCTTGGGCTTCGCGAAGAAGGAACCGATGACCATTATCACCGCGAACACGATGAGATAGTAGAAAATAGGCATTTCGAGCACGTTGGTGCTGTACTGGATGCCGTGCGCATAGACGGCCGCGATGACCATGAACACGCTGCCGCAAAGGGCGAGCGCGGGAAGCACGAAACGCTTGAACGCGCCCATATCCTTCTCCTTCATCATGAACATGATGAACATGGGGATATACGACGCATAGATGGTGACGATGGGCAGCTCGCTCGTGTCAAAGCAGAACGGGCCGAACCAGGGCGCGGTGAGGTTTGCGCCATAGAAGTAAAGCAGCCAGAATCCGGCAAGCAGCAGCCCTGCAACCGAGGAGTTGGTGGGCATGTTGGTGATGGGATCGACCTGCTTGAAAACATCGGGACGCGGGCCGACATTGCGCGCAGCCAGCGAATAGAATCCGCGGGTGCAGCCCATCATCAGGCCGTTGAGCGTGCCGAGGCAGGAAATGACGATGAACACGAACAGTATCGTGCCGCCGATCTTGGAGAAGATGTTGGAGAAGGCGGTCATTGCGCCGTTCTGTCCGCTTTCCATCATGGTGGACTTGTCGACCGCGCCGGCGATGCCGATGTAGTAGAGCACATAGATGACCATGATTATCGCGGCGCCGATGAGCAGCGCCTTGGGCAGGTTCTTCTTCGCATCCTTAAGCTCCGCGTTGATGGAGGTGGCAATTATCCAGCCTTCATACGCAAACGCCGTTGCAACGACCGCGCCGAAAAGCGGGGAGCCGTTCACTGCGCTGACTGCCGCGGTGGAGAAGTTCTCGACTGTGAGGCCGCTCACAAGGCCGACGATCGTGCCGACGACAGCCATAAGGATGAGCGGGACGAGCTTGATGACGGTTGTGGAAACCTGGAATTTGCCGCCGAGTTTCGGGGAAAGGGCGTTGAGCGCGTAATTGCCGATCAGGAAGAAGAATGAGATCGCAAGGCATTCCGGCCCGACGATGTCAAAGCCGACGAGCACGCAAAGATAGCGCGCGGAAACCCAGGCAAGCACGCCGGTGAGGGTCGGGGTGTAGATCACCGCCATGAACCAGCCCACATAATAGCCGTACTTCTTGCCCACAGTGACATCCGCATAGTCCACGATGCCGTTGACATATTCATACTTCGTCGCCATGACCGCAAATGCGCATGAGCACGCGATCATGATGCAGCCGCCGATGATCCAGGCCAGAATGCCAAGCCCCATATCACCGCCGGTCTTGTTGAGTATCGCTTCGGCTTTGAAAAACACGCCCGAGCCGATGACGATGCCAACGACCATCGCTATGGCTGTCGGTAAGCCATACTTCTTTTTGAGTTCGTTGTCCACTTCTGTTTCCTCCTGCAAAAAAAATAAACTTTGCCTGTTTTACAGGCTTTCCGACGAATAAAATATTTGTTATTCTATAACATAAAGTATACGCTGTCAACATTAAACATGCAATATGTTTTATATACTAAACTATAATTTTTTGCAATTTTGGCCGTTTTCGCCGATTGCACACTCCACGTTGTTGTGGTTAAATAACACTATGATTTCTGATACTGGATCAAACCGAATATATGAAGCGCTTGCGCACGATTCGCACAAGCCGGCCTTCCGCAACCCCTTCGGCGCTGTCCCCGCCGGCACGCCCGTGCATATCAAGCTGCGCACGGGCGAGGCGAACGATCCGCACGCGAAGCTTCGCCTCTGGATAGACGGTAACGAGCGCATCATCGAGGGACGCCGCGCATCAGGCATGACGGAATTCACTTTCACGCCCGAGACGACCGGCGTCGTCTGGTATTATTTTATACTGGAAACGCCGTCGGGCACAAAATGGTTCGGCGTGAAGTCACCTTCCGCCGGCGGGCCGGGCGCGCTTTACGACTATGCCCCGCCTTCATGGCAGCTCACGGTATATGACGGCGCGTACCGCACCTCGCCGCGCTTCAGGGGCGGACTTGTTTATCAGATATTCCCGGATCGCTTTGCGCGAAGCGCGAGGGACGACGCTTCAAGATACGCCCATCACCTTGCCATGAAACGCCCGCTTTATGTTCACCGCGCGTGGGATGAACCTGTGCTGTACCGCGCGATCGACGATAAAGGCGAATACGACCCATGCGATTTTTACGGCGGCGACCTTGCCGGCATAGAGGAAAAGCTTCCTTACCTCAAATCGCTCGGCGTCACCTGCATATATCTCAATCCCGTGTTCGAGGCGGCCTCCAACCACCGTTACAACACCGCCGATTATATGAATGTCGATCCGATCCTCGGCGGTGAGGCGGCGCTCGCCTCCCTTGCCGCCGCGGCAAAGGCGAACGGCATGGAGCTTATGCTGGACGGCGTATTTTCCCATACCGGCGACGACAGCGTATACTTTGACAGGCGCGGGGTATATTCGGGCAACGGCGCGGCGCGCACGAAGGCCTCGCCGTACTATAACTGGTATGAATTTTACGCCTGGCCGGAAAGCTGCCGCTGCTGGTGGGGCTTCAAAACGCTGCCGGAAGTGAACGAAAACGAACCTTCATACAAAAAATTCATCAGCGGCGTGCTCGCCCATTACGCAAAACTCGGCATAACCTCGTGGCGGCTGGACGTGGCCGACGAGCTGCCGGACGACTTCATTGCATTTTTGAGGAAAACGCTCAAGGCCATCGACCCGGATTCCACGCTCATCGGCGAGGTCTGGGAGGATGCCTCAAACAAGCAGGGGCCGTGCGGCCGCCGCAGATATGTTGACGGGGCGGAGCTTGACGGCGTGATGGATTATCCATTCCGCGACGCGCTTGTGGATTTTCTCCTCATGCGCACCGACGCCGCAGGTCTTGTGCTGCGCCTCAACGCGCTACGGGAAAACTATCCCGAACCGTTTTACCTTTCCTCTTTGACAATGCTCGGTTCGCATGATACGGTGCGCATCTACACCGTCCTTTCCGGCGCGCCGCACAGGGACGCCCTCACAAGGGAGGAACAGGCGCGCTATGTCATGCGTCCGGACGCCGCTGCGCGCGCCCGCGCAAGGCTCATCCTCGCCGCCGCCGTGCTGCTCTCATACCCGGGCGTGCCCGAGATATATTACGGGGACGAGATATGCCTTGAGGGCATGGCCGACCCGTTCAACCGCAAGACCTATCCTTGGGGAAACGAAGACGAGCATATGCTTTCGCGCTACCGTCTGATGTGCGCGGCAAGGGCCCGCGTCAAGGCCATGCGCGAGGGCCGCTGCGGCTTTGCGGCAGTCGGCGGCGATGTGTTCGCGCTTCTTCGCAGCGATACCGACGGCTCCTGCGCGCTGACGATCGTGAACAGGAGCGAACAGGCGAAGCATGTGAGCATATCGACGAAGGATTTCACGGACGGCCCCGACGCAGGCATGCTTTTCATCGCAAAGAACATGACGGATGTGCTCACCGGCGCGTCCGTTGCCTGCGCGGACGGGGTGATCAACCTCGTGCTGCCTCCCCTTTCGGGCGCGCTTCTCGTGAATGGTTGAAGGTATTTGCGGGATATGCTATAATTCAAACGACTTCAGAAAAGGAGAATTACTATGGTTGACAAAAACATGACCATCGAACAGATTCTGCGCACGGATGCGGGGCTTGCCGACATACTCATGTCAAGCGGGATGCACTGCCTCGGCTGCGTGATGGCGAGCGGCGAAAACCTCGAACAGGCCTGCGCCGTACACGGCATCGATGCGGACGCGCTCGTCGTAAAGCTCAATGAGTATCTGAGCGCCAAAAAAGCATAAGGGTTAATATGAAAACAAGGCAGCTTGCCCGAAGCGCCCTTATCGGGGCGCTTTATGCTTTACTCACCGTTTTTGCGACCCTCCCGGTGTATGCCGGGGCGCAGCTTCGCGTGTCCGAGGCGCTTTGCGTATTGCCGGCGTTCTGTCCGGAAGCCGTGTGGGGCCTGTTTGTCGGCTGCATCGCGGCAAACCTTCTCACGGGTTCTGTCTGGCTGGACGTCGTGTTCGGCAGCGTCGCTTCCCTTTTTGCGGCCTGGCTCGTCCTCATGATGAAAAAACGCGGCGCAAGCCCATGGCTCATGCCGCTCCCTTCGGTTATCGTGAACGCCGTGGTCGTGGGCGTCCTGCTCAAATATGCGTACGGTCTGGAATTCTCCCTTTTGATATGTATGCTCAGCGTTGCCGCAGGTCAGGCGATAAGCTGTTACGGCCTCGGTATGCCGCTTTATTTCGCGCTCAACAGGTTCGGCAAAAAGCTATTCAAATAAGGCGATGCGGTTTGCGGGTGAAACGCGCATGAACGCCGTCCCGCGGATCGCCTTGCCCGAAACCGTAAGCTTTGACGGATCGGACACATTCGCGCGGCTCCTCTCGTCAGGAAGGATAAAATATTCTCCGTCGCCTATGGCGAGCGTTTGCATATTGCGGCACTCGCCTGTTTCATATGCGCTCTCGTCGAGCAATATTCCGGAAATATACACCCTGCCGCCGTAAACCGTCGCTTCCTCCCCCGGAAGGCCGATTATCCTTCCCGTGCGCAGGACGCCGTCTTCATCCTCAAAAAGCACGACGTCACCGCGCTCCGGCGCCGACAAATACCTTGAAACGCGCGAATACAGCACCACGTCGCCGCGTTCTATGAACGGGGCCATACCGCCGTCCGCCGCCTCAACGGCCACGAACAGCGCCGTGAATATCAAACCGATCGCGAACGCTGCCGCGCACACGGCATAAAGCCAGCCGTATGCCCTGAGCTTCGCATATTCCTTCCTGTGCTTTTTTTGTCTTGTGACGATCTCCATTTCAGATGTCGCGCGCGTCCGATATCGGCCAGATCACGCTGTGGCAGCGGCCGACGATGCGCTCAAACGGTATGCAGCCCACGCTCGAGCTGCGGCTGTCCTTCGAATCGTTGCGGTTGTCGCCCATAACGAACACGCAGCCCTCCGGGACCGTGACCGGGGCCATGTCGCCCATTATCGTCCCTTCCCAGTATGCGGATTCGTCAAGCTCCGCGCCGTCAACATACACCTTGCCGCCGCGTATTTCGATCGTTTCCCCCGCCGTCGCCATCACGCGCTTCACGCAGGAAACGGTATAGCCAGGATAAAAGCAGGTGATTATCTGTCCGCGCTGAGGACGCGACACCCAGTAGCTCACCTTTTCGACGAACATGCGCTCCCCGTCAGCGAGGGTGTCATACATCGAATCGCCGTCCACGCGCACGGGTTCAAAAATGAAAAGGCGCACCGCGAGCGCGAACACGATTATCGCGACAAGATATATCGCGAACTGAGCATTCGCGTCCCGCTTGTACGCGGGATCCTTCTCGTGATAATCCTCCGCCGCCCGGCGCAGTTTTTTCAGCTTGTGCTTTGAAAGCTCCTTCATGCCTTTAACCTTCTTCCGTTCCCCCGGAGGCGTTGTCCGCCCTGCCGAGGTTCTTTTTCGCCCGTTTGAGAAATTCCACCCTGTCCAGCATCACCACGCGGGCGCAGCGCGCGCAGCGCAGCTTTATATCCGCGCCCGTGCGCGTGACTATCCATTCGTTCGCGCCGCACGCATGGGGCTTTTTCATTATGATCCTGTCGCCGAGATCGACCGTGTCTATCATTGCGCGTTTTCCTCCCGCCGGCAGGCGACCACCTTCATGCGCTCATAAGGCATACTCACGTCCTCCGCCGCGAAGCGTTTTACGACGCGCGCCGTCAGCTCCCTTTGCGCCGCCCAGTGCTCGAGCGGTTTCACCTTCATCGTCGCGCGAAGGACGATCTGTCCGTCGTGCGCGTCGGCCGCGCCAAGCACCTCAGGCTCCGCGCACGCGATGTCGCCGAGCTCGTCGTGGTACTTTTTGGCTTCCTCATCCATCAGCTTAAGCGCGGCTGCGATATCCACGTCCGCCGCCACCGGAACGTTGACCACCGCGAGAGTGTCCGTCCGCGAATAGTTGGTGAGCGTTGTTATGCTGCCGTTTGGTATCACGGTTATCTCGCCCGTATAGCTTTCCACAGTGGTCGTGCGAAGGGCTATCGCGCGCACCGTGCCCGTGACCCCGGCCGCGGTTATGTAATCGCCCACGGAGTACTGATCCTCGAAGAGCATGAAGAACCCGCTGACCACATCCTTGACAAGGCTTTGCGCGCCTATGCCCACCGCCACGCCGCCTATGCCCGCCGCCGTGAGCAGCGAGGTCATTGACGCCGTAAGGCCGAGCTGGCCTATCGCCGCGGCTGCGGCAAGAAAATAAACGACGTATTTTGCGATGCTCACGATCATCGTGGACGCGGTCTCCATGCGTTTTGCGCGCACGACGTCCGTACCGGGCTTGCGCTTTGCCATCGCCCGCCGCACGACGGCGCGGATTATGCGTATCAGAAGCCACGCGAAGAAAAACGTCAGCGCGACGTCTATTATACTTGATATGAAGCCGAGTCCCTTCTCCGCGAGGGAATCGTCGATCTGCTTTATGAATTCAAGCGTTTTCATGTTCTTTCAATTATAGCACGGCGCGGGCTTTCGCTCAACGGTTCCCGCGCGGGCGTTTTGATGCCTGTAAGGCCCGGTTCGGCGTTCAATCCCCGCCGAGAAGCCCGCCCTCGCTCACGGCCGAGCCGCCGCCGCTCACGGTGACCTCCGACGCGCCCGTCACGCCCATGAACTGCGGCGCCTGACGCGCGACGCCGACCTCGGCGTAGGCCGAGTCGAGCAGCGAGTTTATCGCATCCGTGTAATACTGAAGGTACGGCCCGCACTCGCGCCTTATATACGTCGCAAGGTAAGAGCGGTCCTTGGAAAGAAGCGAATACGTCGCGTCGGAAAGCGCGTTCTTGTAGCTCGACATGAACGTCTTCGCCTCGCTGTAAATGAGGTTCGCGTTATACAGCTGCGCCGCGATGGCTTCGTGGTTTGCCGCGACGTTTGCGATTATTGCATCGCCGTATACGTCGGGATCCACGGTAAGCTCCGCGCCGAACACGTCGCGAAGGAGCTTTGTCAGCTTGTCCCCGTCGATGAGCCAGCAGTCGCGCGCGTATATGCTCTGGAACTGACCCGCCACCATATGACGCTCAAGCTGCGACGGATCCATGCGAAGGGCGATGAGCGAAAGCGAGCATATCTGTTCGAATGTCAGATCCGTTTCGACGGACTCCTGCACGGCCGTATATATCTTGGGCAGATTTGCGATCTGGCCCGTTGTTTTCATCTCGTTGAAAAGCGCCATCAGCATCCTCTGCTGCCTGTCCGCGCGCGCGACGTCGGAGCTTCCGTGGCGCATCCTGCAATAGTCGAGCACGGCCTGCCCGTCAAGATGCTGCATGCCCGGATGCAGCTCGCGTCCGTTCATATAAACGTCGATATCAACGTCGTAATCTATGCCGCCCATGGCGTCGACCACGCCCTTGACCGCGGTCATGTCAACCGCAAGATAGTAGTTGACCGGCACGCCGCCGAAAAGGGCGCTTATCGTGTTCATCGCGCTTTGATAGCCGCCGTGTTTAAGGCTGCCGCCGAGTGAGAATGCCGCGTTGACCTTGTTGAACGGATCCACCTCGTCGATCAGCTTGCCATCCTTGCCGTACAGCTTGACATAGCTGTCCCTGGGGATGGATATCATGTCGACGTCCATCGTTTTGAAGTTGACCGTGACAAGTATCATCGTGTCCGTGCGGAAGGAGCCTGACGCCTCGCGCTCAACGCTTTTATCGATGCCAAGCACCAGAACGTTCACGCGGCCGTCCATGAAGCTCATGTCCGCAAGGCCCTCGATCTCAGCCTCGCTCATGGGTGTGGGCGTGGGTTCCTCAGTCGGTGAAGGCGAGGGCGTGGAAGGCGCGTCCGTCTGCGCCGTCGTGACAGGCGCCGCGCTCCTGGGCTGCGGGGTCGCTTCCGGCGCGGGCGTGGAAGCCGTTTCGCCGAATACGTTGCCGGGATCGCTCACGCGAAGATAAAACGCGAGGATAGCCGCCGCCGCGACAAGTATTATCGCGGCCAATACGATAAGTGTGATTTTCAAACCTTTTTTCATGAGCTGATTATACTTCTTTCGTCATTTTTCTTCCATAGCGCCGCAGCGTTAAAAAATGAACAAATAACGAACAAAAAAACGCCCGGCATTTGCCGGGCGCGTGTTATCGCCGATATTTCATTCGTCATCCGTGTCGTCGTCGTCGCCTATCTCCACCTCCGGACCCGGCTGGAAGGCGCGCAGCCACGCGATCATATCCTTCGTGCGGGCGTAGAGGTCAAGCGCGATATCCTCGTCCACAAAACGGTTCATTATGTTTTTATAGGAGAAGGGATAATCGCTCATATAATAGAACATGGCGTCGATGAGGAAATCCTCGCACTGCTCGCGGCGCTCCTCGACCTCGTCATGCGTGCCGACGTCCGGAAACTCTTCAAGCGCAAGCAGCTTGCTGAAGAGGAAATTGATATTGTGCGTTTTCGGCGCTTCACTGTTGAGATAATACACATACATGCCCTTGAGCTGCCTTTCAACGGCCTGCTGGCAAAGATACGCGACATAAACCCAGCGTTTGCCCTCAACGAGCACGTCGATCGTGTCGAGGTCATAGTCGGAAAGCATCAGCCAATAGCGGTATTTCTCGAGTTTTTTCATTATCTGTTCCCCTTTGCGTTTTGTATGATCGTATGTATGATTACTGCGCGTTGTCGCGTACCTTCCGCGCAAGCCGCTGCGCGGTCCCGTCAAGCGCCATCGCAAGCAAGGCCTCCGTGACGCGCGCGTCAAACCTTTCCGTATCCTGCGCAAGCTCGCGCGCCGCCTCCACAAAATCCTTCGGCTTATTGTATCCGCGATCCGTCGTCATCGCGTCAAAGCAATCCGCCGCGGCCACTATCCTGGCCTCAAGGCTTATTTCATCCCCTGTTTTCCCCATCGGATAGCCGCTCCCGTCAAGCCGCTCGTGATGGCTGCGCACGATATCCACCACATGCGAATCATAATGCGGCGCAAGCAGCCTGCCCCCGTCCACCGGATGCTTGTAAATATAGCGCGTTCCGGCTGCGTCGAGCGCGCTGTGGCTTTTGAGCACATCGTCCGGCACAAAGCACTTGCCCACGTCGTGGAAAAGCGAACCGATCACGATGTTGTCCATCAGCACTCTCCCCTCAAGATGCGCGCGCTTGACGATACCCACGGAATACTCCATAACATCACGGCTGTGCCGGTAAGTATAATTGTCTTTTTCGTCTATCCTTCGCACAAGGTTCATCAGATCGTCCTGAAAGCCGAACAACGAGTCAAAAAGGGGGCGGTTGGTTATGTAAAGAAGCTCTGTAGGCTCGCTTGCCTGCATCCTCACCTCTTCTCTCAGTCCGTCCACATAAAACGAATCGCCTCGCACAAGGCGCACGGGACCCGTTTCGATATTAAGCTCCACAACGCCGGAAAGCACATAGAATATTTCAACAGTATCCTTATCCTTTGCCGGAGTTATCCACATTGTGGCGCTTGTGCTGACGCTTTGGCGCATAACCTCCACGCCGCCTGCTTTTGCCATAAGCCGGAGCCCGTCGCCTGCTGTGCCCGCTTCAAGCGCAATTTGCCGTTCATCCCTGCGGATGAATAACCCATCCATTTATTTGTCCGCCCAGGTTTTATTTTTACCGCAGCGGCAGTTCAATGCCGTACATGTCGATCTCTTCAACGATTCCGCAAGGTTTCACAAGCTCCGAAACGTTAAATGCCTGAACCTGTATGTCCCAGCACGGGTTCATGCAAATACGAACGAGCCAGCGGTATTCTTCAATCAGCTCCTGTTCGTCGCCGTTGAAGAACACCGCCAGATCAACATCGCTTTCTTCGTTGTTGGTACCTTTGGCATATGAACCGTAAAGCACCATTTTTTCCGCGCGCGGCAATCTTGCTATTGGCTTGATCAGATCGTTGAGCATGCTCAAAAGACTCTGATCCACGCTTTGCAGATCGGTTCGCATAATGCAGTCCGCCGTTCTTTCAAATCAGCCGTTCGCGCGGCCGTTCCGGTCGTTCACGCGTTGGTGTGTTTCGTGCCGCCGCCAAGATCAACGACCCTCAGCGGATCGATCTCCACATACTGTCCGTCGACATAATATGTGGTGTAAGAGCACTCAACCGTTGCCCCGATGCTTTCTGCATAAGCGACAACCTCGGCCGCAACCGCGTTGGTTTCCTCGATCAACCAATCCACATCGTCTTCGGGCGTGGACTGGGCATAGCCGACAAGCGCTTCGATCCTCGCGTTCGCCCGGCTGACCATTCTCTCCAGCTTTTTGTATGCGGAAGGGTTGTTGCAGTTGCCGCGCTCGGTATTCAGCGCGCCGCCGTTGCCGTTGCCGTTGTACCAGCCGTAGGCGTTGCCGAAATGGTTACCATTGTCCGCAAACGAAATTGCAGGAACCGCGAACGCGATCACCAAAGCCGCCACGAGAATCAGTGCAAAATACTTTCTTTTCACTTGATTTTTTCCCTCCTCGACTTTTCGTCGAAATAGTCGGAAAGAGTAGCACCTCGAGTTGAACCGGATCCTTGTGGCCGCCTGTAAAAAAGAAAGGCAGCCGACCATCAAAGATCCAGCTGCCTGATACATTTTCCGTCCTCGTTTCAAGGGCGTGTGCTGCAAATGTACTCTCGGCAACTGGCTGCCATAGGCTTGCGCCCTTAGGCCCTTTAGCTTTGCGTCCCCCGTTTTCACGGGATTTGCCTCATCGTGGGGATAGCTCTTTATCCAAGCATATATTACAGCTTCGTTTTGATATTGTCAATAGTTTGTAATTAAATCTTATCGCTTCTTTCTTGCGCTGAGACTTTTTCTTCCATCTGGGCAACGGGCGCGAGACGGTAGCTTACGACGAAGTTGGGGTTGGAATACTTCGTATAAAAGGCCTTCTTCACCCTTTCAAGCGGGATGCGTCCGGTCTCGAAGCTCACCGCCGGCAGAAGCACCGCATACTGCGTTGAATTGTAACGCGCGATGGTATCTCCGCGGCGCAGGTTCTCCCTGAGGGAGGCAAGCAGAAGCTTCATGAGCTTGTCGAGCATAAGCGGCGCGACGGGCATGTCGTCCATGCTGCTCATTGTAACGAGCGCGACGAACATCGTTGCGCCCACGCGGGAAAGGTTCCTCATATTCAGCTCGTATATGTCGCGAAGTATAGCGTAATCGCACACGAGCGCGCCCGTATCCTCCGTGTCCGAAGCACAAAGTTCCTCGCGGATCGCGTCTATATCGCTCTTGGATTCATTGTCAATCTCTATAAGCTTTTTATAAAAATCGATCATTCCCTCCGGAGGCTGCGAGCCGGGCTGTGCGTAATGCATATCCGTCGCATGATTATACTGCGCAAGCGCTTCGTTATTGCGCCCCGCCTTGAGCAGCGCGCTCATCAGCTCGAGGTTAAGCGCGCTGTCGAACGCATCCACGTCAAGGGCCATGCGGCAGACCTGCACGATCTCCTCATCCATGTTCTCAGCCTTGAGCAGTTCTATATAATGCTCAACCGTGCGCAGATACAGGTTGTGCAGATACACGCTTTTCGTTGCGACCCAGGCTTCCATGTCCGACGAAGGCAAAAGCTCACCGGCATAAAGCTCCAACACGCTGTTGATCCCCGCGCGGGCGGCTTCCGAATATTTTTTCATCGCGTTAAGCTTGGCGCAAACATCCTCAAAAAGAAACATATCGACGTCGCAATCAAGCGCGGGGTTCCATCTGTAACCCCCTCTGTCGGTAATTATGCAGTCGTCGAGAAGCGACGTGTAGCCCGTGAGCGTGGAGCGCAGTCTGCTCACAAGCGTCTTGAGCGCGCTTTCAGGGTTGGTGCTGTTCTCGCCGGGCCAAAGGATCTCAAACAGATCCTTCATCGGAATGGTCTTATCCCTGTTGAGGATCAGGTATTCCAGGAGCGTTATGCGCTTTTTGGAGCTGCCAAGGCTCTTTATCACTTCAACTTTATCTGCGATTATTTCAAACCTTCCCAGCATATATATCCTGATCGCTTTCATAATCATCGTTTCTCCCGTTCTTAAGATTTGTTATCTTATTCATAAGCATTACACAGTGATTTTGTAACAATGATATATTGTTTCAATGTAAAAAACAAGCCCTCCAACGCAGCTTTTTACGTTGAAGGGCTTTTTTTGACGTTATTCTGTTTCTTTTTCAGCGCGCCTTGCGCGAAGCTTTGAAAGCTGCGCCGCCGAGCACGATCGCCGCGGCTGCGAGTGCAAGGATCATGCCAATTGAGGTTGCATCGCCGGTTGCCGGCGCGGAAAGCGGGATGGTTTCAGTCTGCGGGGCGGAAAGCGGTATTGTGGAATCGCTCTCATTTGTAACCTGAGCGTCGTTGGTCCGATCTACCGTCGGCTGCGCCGGGGTTTCTGCGGGCTGCTCCGGGGTTTCCGTCGGCTGCGCCGGGG
>CAZARN010000005.1:0-97624 GCA_964487565.1 uncultured Clostridium sp. | reverse complement strand
GCGCCGGGGTTTCTGCGGGCTGCTCCGGGGTTTCCGTCGGCTGCGCCGGGGTTTCCGTCGGCTGCGCCGGGGTTTCTGCGGGCTGCTCTGGGGTTTCCGTCGGCTGCGCCGGGGTTTCTGCGGGCTGCGCCGGGGTTTCTGCGGGCTGCTCCGGGGTTTCCGTCGGCTGCGCCGGGGTTTCTGCGGGCTGCTCCGGGGTTTCCGTCGGCTGCGCCGGGGTTTCTGCGGGCTGCTCCGGGGTTTCTGCGGGCTGCTCCGGGGTTTCAGCGGGTGTAGGATCGACTATCGTCGCCGTAGCAAGGATGCAATCCACATGCCAGCCGTCAGATCTGTCATACTTTACGGTGTAGGGTATAACGTTCTGGCCGTTATATGTGGGCAGCGGCCCGGCGATCCTTGCGCTGACCTCAATCGAGGTATAACCGTCAAAGGTGTTGGTTTCGTTGGTGTTTACGCTGCCGTTGTCGTTATAGGTGAGATTGACCGTCACCGTGCCGATCGAAGCGCTGAACTTGTCCTTGCGCTGCGGGCCGCTCGACTGGATCTCGTTTGAAAGGCATACATAAACGTGGGCGATCGCGGTCGTGGGCTTCGGTGCGGTATAGGTCACGCTGATGTTGATCGTTCCGTTTGCCTCAACGCCCTTGGTGAAGCTTACCGCTGTGCCGTTGATCATCACGGAGGTGATGCCGTTGCTCACATATCCGCCCTTGTCGCTTACGGTCCAGTTGCCGCTCTGACCGTTGCGGGAAAGGGAAATGCTGTTGCCGTTGAGCACGACCGCGACGGAGGTGACCTTGTTGAAGTCTCCGCTTACATGAACGTGAATGCTCGTGGAACGGTTTTCGTTTGCATCTTTCTCTTTCGCAAGCGCGGTGCAGGCAAGGCTCATAACAAGGCCGAGCACGCTCACGAGCGCTATCATCTTCATTGCGATCCTCTTCATTTTCTTATCCTCCGGTTACGGCGGTGTTCCCGCTCGTCATTTTCTGATGTGAGTATACCGCGCGGCGGTTACTGTACGGTTACAAATATCATATAATTACGGATTAATTTATAATTAGCGCAATTATTTTTGAAATTGAATTTTTTCTGTTACCCCACGCGGTATTTACGCCTGTGACGGGATCACAGACTGTATGATATAATAGGTTTATGAAAAAGCTCAATCATGCGCTATGCCTGCTTGCGGGCGTATTTTTGCTCAGCGCGTGCGCGGCGAACGCGCCCGGCGGCATAACGGAAATCGAATCCGCGGATCCTCCCGCGCCGGTCAGTTCGCCTGCGCAGTCTTCAGGACCCGCCGCCGCCCCTTCGCCCGAAGCCGCGCAGCCCGCCGAGGCGTGGGTATGCTTTCTGAACGTCGGCAAGGCTGACGCCGCGCTGATCTGTATCGACGGTGAATACTATCTTGTGGACACGGGCACGGAGGACGGCGCACCCGGACTCGTGAGCGCGCTGAAATCGCTCGGCGTTTCGCGGCTTGCAGGTATCTTTCTCACCCACACGCACAAGGATCATACCGGCGGCGCAGAGGCCGTGGCGCAGGCGATGCCAGTCGGCATGTTATATCGCGCTTCCGTCACGACTCTTACGGACAAGGGCAAGGACAAGCTCAGCGCAATATCCGAAAAAACGGGCGTGCCCGAAACGAAGCTTGAGGCCCAAAGCGCGCTGGACCTCGGCGGCGCTTTTGTCGAGGTCGTCGGCCCGGTTGAGTATAACGCCGAAGACGACAACGACAATTCGCTCGTGCTGCGTCTTAGCGTGAACGGGCACAGCGTGCTTTTCACGGGGGACATGCAGTTTGCCGAGGAGCAGACGCTCCTTAACGCCGGTCTTGCGGAGCATTGCGATATATTGAAGGTAGGCAATCACGGCAATCCGGACGCGACCGGCGATGATTTCGCATCCGCCGTTTCCCCCGCCTTCGCGGTGATAAGCACCGACACCCGCGTCGACGCGGACTCCGCGAACGGGCGCGTGAGGGCGGCGCTCGGCGGCGCGCAGATATTTGTCACGGAGGAATACACCATGGGTATCAGATTCGATCTTTCAGGCGACGCTATAACGCTTTCCGATCCGGGCTTCGACCCAAATGCCGAAGCCACGGCGCTTAGCGGATCCTATTTCGGCATGCTCGTAAACAGGGCGAACCTCATCGACGCGGATTATGTGCCGGACGGACTTGCGGATATTCCGGAAACGGCCGGCCTCACGCAAAAGCGAAGCGGGATACGCGGGAACGACACGGCGGCCGCCGCGCTCTCCGACATGGTTGCCGCCGCCGGCGAGGACGGCGTTTCAGGTTTTTTGCTCGTGAGCGTTTACAGAACATATGAAGAACAGCAGAAGCTGTGGGACAAGAAGGTGGCCGCGGATCCTTCCTACGGCGCGGACGAAACAAAGCCCGTCGTCACGGCATATCCCGGCGCGAGCGAGCATCAGACGGGCCTCGCCTTTGATATCTCCGCCGTTGACGCGCCGTCGCTTTCGGCAAGCTTCGGCGAGACCGCGCAGGGCCGCTGGCTGTATGCGAACTGCTGGCGCTTCGGCTTCATCCTGCGCTATCCCGAGGGCAAGGAAAGCGAGACCGCGATCGTGTTTGAACCGTGGCATTTCCGCTATGTCGGCAAACCTCTCGCCGCCTTCCTCACGCGGGAGGATATGACGCTCGAAGCGTTCTACGATATGTATGCCAAATAACTTTCAGCTTAAAATAATATATTTTTTTCACAAAAGGGGTTGACAGGACCTCCGGCGTGGTTTATATTATGCACTAAATTGTGAAGCGGCTGTGAAATGCAGCCGGAAGGGAGCAGATCATGACAAAGCGTTTTGCCCGCAACATGGCTGATGCAGCGGTCGTCTTCTGCGTTCCCGCGTCCATAATGGTGGCCGCTCTCGTCGGCGTACTCTCTCTTGGCGTACTTGCAAGCATTATTCTTGTAAGCATTATTAGCCTTATCGCCATTATCATTACGAAAAGGCGTCCGGGAGTCGTACAGCCATAGCAAGGTCACGCAAAGCTAAGTGCTCAAAGGCGGTTCCCGGAAACGGGGACCGCTTTTAATTTTAAGCAATTTAACGGAGGAACACATGAAAAAGGTATTCGCAATGGCAATGGCCATGGTAATGGCCGTAATGGTATTCGCGGGCTGCGCCGCCGAAACCACCGCGCCCGAAGCACAGGCCACCCAGGCGCCTGAAGCCACAACCTCCGCCGAAGGCGGAGAAACCACCGAACCGGCCGCGGAAGGCGGCACGATCAAGGTCGGCATGGTCGGCCCGTATACCGGCGAATATGCGGTTTACGGTCTTGCAGTCAAGAACGGCGCACAGCTCTATTTTGATCAGGTCAACGCCAACGGCGGCGTGAACGGCAAGCAGATCGAAGTTGTCGCCTATGACAACAAGGGCGATTCCGCCGAGGCCGTCACCGCCTTCACCCGCATGGTCGACGAAGGCATCACGGCGCTTGTCGGCGACGTGCTGACCGGCAACACCATCGCGGTCGTCGGTGAAGCCTATCCCATCAACATGCCCATGATCACCGCCTCCGCCACAGCGGCCGCCGTGACCTATAACGCGGACACCAACACCGTTTACTCCAACGTTTTCCGCACCTGCTTCATCGATCCGTTCCAGGGCGAGAAGATGGCAGCCTTTGCCGCCGAAGTGCTCGGCGCGAAGACCGCGGCCGTCATCTGCCAGACCGGCAACGATTATTCCATCGGCCTTGCGGACGCATTCAAGGCAAAATGCCAGGAAGCCGGCGTTGAAGTGGTCGTCGAAGAAGGCTATGCCGCCGGCGACGTGGACTTCAGGAGCCAGCTCACCAACATCGCGGCCGCCAATCCGGACGTCGTGTTCTGCCCGAACTACTATGAGGATGACGGCATGATCATCTCCCAGGCGCGCGAAGTCGGCGTAACGGCCACCTTCCTCGGCGGCGACGGCTGGAACGGCGTTTCGGGTTACGCTTCCGCCGAAGATCTCGAAGGCAGCTACTATTGCTCCGCTTACGCCCCCGGTTCCACGGACGCCGTCAAGGCCTTTGAAGAAGCTTACACCGCAGCCTACGGCGCGGATACGCTCAACATGTTCGCCGCCACGGCATATGACGCGGCAATGGTACTTGTGAACGCGCTCACCGTTGCGGAAGCCTCCGGCGCAGAGACCGGTTCCGACGAGTACAAGCAGGCCGTCATCGACGCGATGAGGGACAACAGCGCAGACGTTCAGGGCGTGACCTCCGCGGGCGGCTATACCTTCGACGAGTACAACAACCCCATAAAGGACGCCGTCATAATGAAGCTCGAGGGCGGCGCTGAAGTGTTCAGCCAGATGTATTAAAAAAAGCATTCTGTACGATTGCAGGATGCGGGTCCGGACGGGCGGCAAACCCGTCCGGGCCAACATTTATGAAAGGTATGATCCGTTATGTCTCTTTTTGAAACAATAATCCGACAGATCATCAACGGCCTCCAGTCAGGCTCAATATACGCCCTTGTGGCTTTGGGTTACAGCATGGTTTACGGAATAATCATGCTGCTCAACTTCGCCCACGGCGACATAATCATGATCGGCGCATATCTTGTTTGGTTTGTGATGGCGCGTTTTGCGCTCAATCCCGTGATCGCCGTTGTCGTGGCCGTGCTCGGCTGCGCGATACTCGGCGTCGGCATCGAAAAGGTCGCCTACAAACCGCTTCGCGGCGCGCCCCGCATATCGATCCTCATAACAGCTATCGGCGTGTCCTATTTTCTTGAAAATGCCGCCCAGATGATATTCGGCGCAAGCGCGCAGCGCATCCCCACGATAATCACCATGAAAGCGCTGACCATCGGCACGATACAGATCCCCGGCACGGCGCTTGTGACATTCATCGTTGCGGGCGCTTCGATGGCCCTGCTCAACGTCCTCGTCAGGAAGACCCGCATGGGCCGCGCGATGCGCGCCGTGAGCGAGGATACAGGCGCCGCTCAGCTTATGGGCGTGAACATATCAAACACCATTTCATTCACCTTCGCAATCGGTTCCGCCCTTGCGGGCATAGGCAGCGTGCTTTACTGCTGCGCTTATCCGCAGGCCACGCCGACAATGGGTTCCATGCTCGGCCTCAAGGCGTTCGTCGCCGCGGTGCTCGGCGGCATCGGCTCCATCCCCGGCGCAATGATAGGCGGCTTCGCGATAGGCATTGCGGAAGCGCTCGTTTCCGCGGCGGGCCTTTCCGTCTGGAAGGACGGCATCGTTTTCGCCATATTGATAATCGTTTTGCTCGTTAAGCCCACAGGCATAATGGGCAAGCCGATGACCGAAAAGGTTTGAGGCGCGCATGATGAAAAAGAATTATATACGCATCCCCACCTTCCTTCGCTACATCATAAACACCGTGCTTTTTGCGGCGTTCATATTCGCCGGCAACTCGCTCATCTCAGGCGGGGTCATCACCAATTATTTTTCAAAGGTGATAATGCTCATCGGCATATATATCATCCTTGCGGTCTCGCTCAACGTGGCCACGGGTTACCTCGGCCAGCTTCCGCTCGGGCACGCGGGCTTCATGGCGGTCGGAGCGTACGCCTCCGCGATATTCATGACGCGCACCGGCATCCCCTCCGCCCTGGCCTTCCCGATAGGCATCGTCATCGGCGGCGCCGTCGCGGCGATATTCGGCATAATCATCGGCATCCCGGCGCTGCGCCTGCGCGGCGACTATCTTGCGATAATCACGCTGGGCTTCGGCGAGATAATCCGCGTCGTGCTGCTCAACATCGACAGCGTTTTGGGCTTCACGCTCACAAACGGCGCGGCGGGCCTTCAGAACATACCCAAGACGACCACCTTCACGAATACGTTCCTCTGCGTGGGCCTGACATGCTTCATCATCCACACGATGATGAAATCGCGCCACGGCCGCGCGATACTCTCCATCCGTGAAAACGAGATCGCCGCGGACTGCACGGGCATAAACACTACCTATTATAAAACGATGGGCTTCACGGTGTCCGCGTTCTTCGCGGGCGTTGCGGGCGCGCTTTACGCGGGTTATATCGGCATACTCAACCCCGGCGGCTTCGGCTTCATGAAATCCATCGAGATACTCGTTATGGTGGTGCTTGGCGGCATGGGCTCCATGCTTGGCTCCGTGCTTTCCGCAACGGTGCTCACCGCCGTGCCGGAGGTGCTGCGCGCCGTATCCGAATACAGGATGATCGTGTATTCGCTGCTGCTCATAGTCGTCATGATATTCAAACCCTCCGGACTGATGGGCAGGTATGATTTCTCGCTGGGTAACATACTCGAAAAGATCGTCAATTTCGTGCGCGACACGTTTGTGAAGCTCTGCGCGCCTGTGCGCCGTGACACAAATAAGGCAAAGGAGGGCAAAGCGAAATGAACAGACTCGTTCCCATGCCCAGCCGCAACCTTATACCCGAACGCGACCTCGACAAGCTGCCCATCCTCGAAACGCGGCATCTCGGGATAGACTTCGGCGGCCTCACCGCCGTGGATGATTTCACCATCGCCGTGGGCAGAACGGAAATTTGCGGCCTCATCGGCCCGAACGGCGCCGGCAAGACCACCATATTCAACCTTCTTACCAACGTCTACCGCCCGACGCGCGGCTCCATCCTCGTGGACGGATACGACACGCTCGGCATGAGCACATATCAGGTGAACAAGCTCGGCGTCGCGCGCACATTCCAGAACATCCGTCTTTTCCGCGACCTCAGTGTGGAGGATAACGTGCTCATCGGGCTGCACAACACGATGAGTTATCCCATGGCTTCCGGCATACTGCGCCTGCCCTCATATTGGAAACAGGAAAGGAAGGCGCATGAAAAAGCGCTGGAGCTGCTTTCCATATTCGATATGCAGGATATGGCGGCACACGATGCGGGCAGTCTGCCTTACGGCGCGCAGCGGCGGCTTGAGATCGTCCGCGCGCTTGCGACGAATCCCGGCATACTGCTGCTCGACGAGCCCGCCGCGGGCATGAACCCGTCGGAAACGACGGAGCTTATGGAAAACATAAGGAAAATACGCGACACCTTCCAAATCGCAGTCATGCTGATCGAGCACGACATGAGCCTTGTTATGGGCATATGCGAAGGCATCGCCGTGCTCAACTACGGCAGGATAATCGCCAAGGGCACCCCCGATGAGATAAAATCCAACCCGGTCGTCATCGAAGCGTATCTGGGCAAACAGGAGGGCGAACAATGAGTGAACCTATGCTGCGTGTGGACGATATAAGCGTTTTTTACGGCAAGATCAACGCCGTGAAGGGCATCTCCTTCGAGGTGAACGAGGGCGAGATCGTGACCCTCATCGGCGCGAACGGCGCGGGCAAATCCACCACGCTTAAAACCATTTCCGGCCTCATCCGCCCGAAAACAGGCCGCATAGAATTCATGGGCCAGGATATAACCAAGGCCGAGCCGCACAACATCGTGCGCCGCGGCATAGCGCATGTTCCCGAAGGCCGCCGCGTTTTTGCAAACATGAGCGTTATGGAGAACATCGAGATGGGCTCCTATGTTCACGGCAAAGCGGAAGAGGCGGATATCGAGGATGTGCTCACGCGCTTCCCGCGTCTTCGCGAAAGGAAAAAGCAGCTTGCCGGCACCCTTTCCGGCGGCGAGCAGCAGATGCTTGCGATGGCGCGCGCGCTGATGTCCAAGCCCCGCCTGATGATGATGGATGAACCCAGCATGGGCCTTTCGCCCATACTCGTGGAACAGATATTCGACATAATCGTCGAGCTGCGCGACGCGGGCACAACGATTCTGCTCGTGGAGCAGAACGCGAACAAGGCCCTTCGCATGACCGACCGCGCATATGTGCTTGAAACGGGACGCATAACCCTTTCCGGCAAAAGCCGCGACCTTCTCCAAAGCGAGGACGTCAAAAAGGCGTATCTCGGCGGCAAGGGCTGATATCCCGCCGCCCGCCAAACGCGCGTAATGCTTCAGGCCCCCTGCCGCACCGCGGCGCGGGGCTTTTTTTTGAGCGCCGGCGCAGTCGGCTTCCTTCATTATATAATTGATGCTATAATGCGCTTATGATCTATCTTGAGTCGGTGACATTTCCTGACGCGGACGCGGAGTGGGCCTTCAGGATGGGGCTTCTGCGCACCTGCTATAACACGATGTATCCCTTCGGCGTGCTTTCGGCCATAGGGCTTTCGCGGCTTGACTTCGAGCCCGTTACGATACTGTGCGGCGGCAACGGCTGCGGCAAGACCACCGCGCTCAACGTCATCGCCGAGAAGCTTGCCCTCACGCGGGACGCGGCCTTCAACCGTTCCAATTTTTTTGACGATTACGCGAAGCTGTGCAGCGAAAGAATAAGCTTCCCCGTCCCGCCGCAAAGCCGCATAGTCACAAGCGACGACGTGTTTGAATATATGCTCGATATCCGCGCGCTCAACGAGGGCATCGACAGAAAGAAGGAGCAGCTTTTCACGGAACACACGCAGGCGCGCAATTCAACGTTCAGGCTGCGCTCGCTTGACGATTATGAGGAATTGAAGCGCCGCAACAGCGCGCGCGCCAAAACGCAGTCCGCCTTTGTGCGCGAGCAGCTCATGGATAACGTGCGCGAGCAGTCAAACGGCGAAAGCGCCCTGTTCTATTTCACAGAGCGCATAGGTACCGACGCGCTTTATCTTCTCGACGAGCCTGAAAACAGCCTTTCCCCCGCGCGGCAGGAGGAGCTTGCGAAAAGCATATACGAATCCGCGCGCTATATGGACTGCCAGTTCGTGATCTCCACCCACTCCCCGTTTCTGCTTTCCGTCCCCGGGGCCAAGATATACGATCTCGACGCGCGGCCGGCGACCGTCTGCCGCTGGACACAGCTTGCCCATGTGCGCGCGTACCGCGATTTTTTCCGGCGGCACGATAGCGAATTTGAGGATGACGAATAATGTCGCCGCTTAAAACGCGCCTTTTTTATGCGTCAAAACGCCCGCGGCCTTACGGCGCGGGCGCGTTTGTTTGTTATGCTTTTTCTCAGCCGGCACGGACCGGCGAGCCTGCAGCGTCACATGAAGACGCGGGACCTGCGTTAAACTGCGCTTGCAAGAAACTCCCGCGTTGAGGCGAGCTGCGGATGGCAGAACACATCCTCCGGTGTGCCGTTTTCGGTTATAACGCCGTCCTTCATGAAAAGCACGCGGCTCGACACCTCGCGCGCAAGCTTCATCTCGCTTGTGACGATCACGGCCGTCATACCCTCCTCGACAAGCGCATGGATGACCGGTATGACATCCGCCGAAGGCTCGTCGAAAAGCACAGTGTCAGCCGCGCCCGCGCGCTTGAGCGCCGCAAGCGCCTCGTCCGCATCCGCCCCGGCGTCCACCATGCACACGCCGCCGGAGGTTATGACCTCGCCCGCGTCCGGCGTTTCAAGCTTGCCTATGCAACGCAGGAACGTGCTCTTGCCGCCGCCGGACGGCCCTATCACGCACACGGCCTCGCCGTGCTTTATATAATAGGAAACTCCGTTGAGCGCCCTGTTGGCGCCGAAGCTCTTGTAAAGCTGCTTTATCTCTATCATGCTCAAAGCCCTCCGGGTATTATGCTTATAATCATACCGTATTGACGTATAAATCAACACGCGATTCAGAATACACCCTGTGGGAGGCTTTGTCAATGCCGAATCGCATAAAAATGCAAATTATTTCACATTTTACTGTATATATTCATCCTCGTATGCAGTCCGAATGCTCCTTTAGGCAAAAAAGCCCCGCGCCGCAGATGTCGCGGCGCGGGATCGTTATGCGCATCATGTACTGCGGCCGGATCTATTCCACGGTCACACTTTTGGCAAGGTTCCTCGGTTTGTCGATATCGCAGCCCTTCAAAAGAGCCACATAATATGCAAAAAGCTGAAGCGGTATTACCGAAAGGGACGGCGCGCACAGCTCCCCGCACCCGGGCAGAGAGATCACGAAGTCCGGATTTTCAGCCGGCTTTGAAGGATCGATGGGTATGGGTTTGACGGTTATGGCGATCACCGTCGCGCCGCGCGCCTTGACCTCGCGTATGTTGCTTATCATCTTTTCGTGCAGCTTTGCGCCCGTGCAAAGCGCGACGACAAGCGTTCCCCGCTCGATGAGCGAGATCGTGCCGTGCTTCAGCTCGCCCGCGGCGTATGCCTCCGAATGGATATACGATATCTCCTTGAGTTTGAGCGAGCCTTCAAGCGCGAGCGCGTAATCTATGTTGCGGCCCATGAAGAATATATCGCGTCTGTTGAAGCAAAGCGAGGCGAGATGCTTTATTTCGGAGGTGTCGCCGAGCATGGAAGCGATAAGCTCCGGCACGGCAAGAAGGCCCTCGACCTCCTTTTTGGCTTCATCCGCGCCTATTCTGCCGCGCACGCGCGCAAGATAGACCGTGAAAAGCTGCATCAGCGCAAGCTGCGTGCTGTAAGCCTTTGTCGTGGCGACGGCGATCTCCGGCCCGGCCCAGGTATAAAGCACGTCGGTGCTTTCAACGGCGATGGACGAGCCGACAACGTTGACGATCGAAAGCACGTGCGCGCCGCGCGCCTTGGCCTCCCGCAGGGCAAAAAGCGTGTCGAGCGTTTCCCCGCTTTGGCTGATTATTATCACAAGCGTGTCCGCGCCGATTATCGGATCGTCATAGCGGAACTCGCTCGCAAGCTCGACCGTGACCGGAAGGCCGGCCTCGCGTTCTATCGCATAGCGCGCCACCATGCCCACATGATAGCTTGAGCCGCAGGCGACGATATATATTCCGGCGACAGATCGCAAAACGTCGTCCGAAAGCCTGCTGAGGCCGAGGTTTATCTCCCCCGCGCCGTTCACGCGCGCTTCGATGGTCCTGCGCACGGCTTCAGGCTGCTCCATTATCTCCTTGAGCATGAAATGCGCGTAGCCGCCCTTTTCAGCCGCGGCCGCATCCCATGTCACGTTCTGCACCTCATGGGCCGCGCGCACGCCGAAGTGATCGAACACCTCAACGCCCCGGCGCGTGATCACGGCCATCTCACGCTCGCCCAGGCGAATTATCCTTCGCGTGTGGCTGATGAGCGCCGTGACGTCCGACGCGATGAAGTTTTCGCCGTTGCCGAGGCCGATCACAAGAGGACTGTCCTTCCTCACGGCGACGAACATATCCGGCCGGTCCGCAAACACTATGCCCAATGCGTATGACCCGCGGAGCTGATCCACGGCCTTGCGCACGGCCTCCGCCGGATCGCCGTCATAATAGCTGTCGATGAGCTGCACGACGACCTCTGTATCCGTATCCGAAGCAAAAACATATCCCCGCTCCGTAAGGTACGCGCGAAGCTCCGCATAGTTCTCGATTATGCCGTTGTGTACAAGCGCGACCTTGCCCGAAAGCGAAAGATGAGGATGGGAATTGACGTCGTTTGGTTCGCCGTGGGTAGCCCAGCGCGTGTGACCAATGCCGAGCGTGCCGCAAAGGTCGCTCCCGTCGTGGGTAAGCCCTTCAAGCACGCAGAGCCTGCCGCGCGCTTTTTTCACATCGATCGCGCCATCCGGGTTGACAATGGCGAGCCCCGCGGAATCATAACCGCGGTATTCAAGCTTTCTAAGACCCTCAAGCAGCAGCGGCGCCGCCTGTTTATCGCCTATATATCCTACTATTCCGCACATTTGATGCTCCTTTCAATCGGAGGAGATTTCGTCATACGGTATGCCGAGCTCATCGAGCACGCCGCAGGCCTCGTCGTATGCAGCCTTTATCGCGCCGTCGTCCTCAAGGGCTATACGTTCGCCGGAATCCGCGTCAAAATCGGCGAGGAGCTTTTCGCGAAGCTGCTGCGGCGTGACGGATACGCCCATATAATATATGCTCTCATCCTTCACGCGAACCGTCAGCCGGGTCTCCCCCGCTGCGTTATCGCCGTCTTCCGCGGCGCTTTCCTGAGCCTTGGCCGACTGCGCCGGGACGTCGTCCCGCGCTGTCGCCGCGGATGCGCTTCGGGCGGAAAAGCCCGCGATCCCGCGCCCTATGCCAAAGCCCGCGCCGCCGAAAAGCAGCACGGCTAGCGCCGCGGCAAGCGCGAGTCCGGCCCCGCGCAAACGTCCTCCGCGCCGGCGTTTTTCCCTGTGTTCTCTCTTTTGCGGCCCCTCGGGCGCAGGCATGCGTTCCTTCTCCATAATCACTCCGCCGTGTCGCGTTCCGCGGTATATACGCCGTTGTTTGCCCTTTCCCACACAAGCACCGAGCTCACAAGCGCATAATCGCTTTCATAAATATCGTATCTGTCATAAATGAAGGCGATGAACCGTATGTCGCCTTCATACGGGACGAGCGCCGCGTTGACGGCGTTGCGCACCGCGTTGTAAGCTTCGTCCCTCGTTTTGTCCGAAAGCGCGACGCGCGTTTCGGCCCCGTCGGACATGGACACGCGCACCTCGCGCGCGCCGTTTTCCTCCCGCGTGACGCTCAGCGTCAGCACGAAACTGTTCTCGTCGAGCAGCGTGCCTGAAAGCTGCGCGTTTTCAAGCTTCGCATTCGCCTGCTCGAGCCTTGCGTTCTCGTCGAGCGCGTCGTCGAGCGCGAGCTGAAGCGCGGCCGAAGCCTCCATGACCGTCTGCGTCGTGCTTTGCGCGTTTTCGGCGCGCTTTGCGTCAGTGACGATCATCGCAAAGAATATGATGAGTATCACGTCAAGAAGCGACGTCAGTTCGATCACTATACCCTTACGCATCTTTGCGCTTCTCCGTTGTGTCAAACCAAAGGGCGAGATCCTTTTCGTTTTCCTCCATCCGCGCCCCTATGAACCCGTCCGCAAGTTTGAAGATTATCGCAAAAACTATGCCCCAGAACGTGGAAGTCAGCGCTGCAAAAAAGTTTGCCTCAAGCGAAACGAGACCGTCCACCATGGGTATCAGCGAAACCACGGTGCCGAGTATGCCCAAAAGCGGAAATATGCCGGTTATGTTGACAAACAGACTGTAAAGCCTCTGCGCGCGCGTGCGCATGGCCGCAAGGACAGGCGCCGAAAGCTCGTCGAACTCCTTCACCGCGCGTTCCCGCGCGCGGACGCCCTCCGGCGCGAAGATTTCCAGATGGAGCTTCGCGCGAAGGCGCGCGGCTTCCTTCATCGCAAACGCGGCCAGCACGGCGTTTGCCGCCGCCGCAATGAAAATGATGAAGTCGAACCCGAAAAAGTTGGCTGCGATCGCCTGCACTATCTGCTGGAACCGTGTCATATTGCCGCTCCTTGCCCGTTTTTCACCGTTCCATTATATACTTATGCGCGCATGATGTCGAGAATTATGCTTTTGCCGCCGCCGGCCGTTTGCTCTGCAAAAAAACAGCGCGCACTTCGCGTTTATGCTTTATAATAAGGATGGAATATGTTATACTGTCTAAAAATATTTTGACACATCACATTTTTATTTTGGCCGGAGGAGAGCACATGAGACAGCAGGAGCTTATCCGCGCCGCGCTCGACGGGAAGGCGACATTTGTCATCAGGAACGCGAACGTGGTCAATGTTTTCACCGATGAGATCATCCGCGCGGACGTTGCCGTTTGCGACGACGTGATAATAGGCGTGGGCGAATATTCATGTGAAAACGAATATGACGCCGGGGGCGCGTACCTTTGCCCGGGCTTCATCGACGCGCATGTCCACATTGAAAGCTCCATGGTGATACCGTCAAGCTTCATGAAGGTCATCATGCCCTTCGGCACCACAACGATAATCGCCGATCCGCACGAGATCGCCAACGTATGCGGCGTTGCGGGCTTTCGCGCGATGTACAAGCTGACGGACGATCTGCCGCTGCGGGTGCTGTTCATGATGCCTTCCTGCGTGCCGGCGACGCCCTTCGAACACAGCGGCGCAAAGCTTGTCGCGGAGGATATGGAGCAGTTCATCAAAAAAAGCCGCGTGCTTGGCCTCGGCGAGGTGATGGATTATGTGAGCGTGACCGCCGGCACGCAGGAAATGCTCGACAAGTTGCGTCTTTTTGACGGAAAACCGATCGACGGACACGCGCCGCTCATCAGCGGGCGCACGCTCAACGCATACCGCGTCGCGGGGCCTTCCACGGATCACGAATGCTCCAACTTCGACGAGGTGAAGGAAAAACTGCGCGCGGGGATGCGTATAATGATACGCATGGGCTCCGCCGCAAACGACATGGAAGCTGTCCTCGGCAGGATCGCCGAAGAAAAGCTTCCGACGGAAAACATATTCTTCTGCACGGATGACAAGCATATCGAGGATATCAGGCGCGAGGGTCATATCAACCACAACGCCGCGGTTGCCGTAAAGTGCGGCATATCCCCGGTCGAAGCCGTGAAGATGGCTTCATGGAACGCCGCGCGGGCATACAGTCTGCGCTCTCTCGGCGCGATCGCACCCGGCTACAAGGCCGACATGGTGCTTTTTGAGGATCTTGAAAGCTTCCGCGTCAAAAAGGTGTTCACGCGCTTCGGCCGTGCATATGAACCCGATGCGGAGCTGCCCGTGCCCATGCTTCCGCCGCAGGTTTTCAACAGCGTGCACATCGCGCCCGTCTGCGACGAGGATCTTGAGCTTCGCTGCAACGAGACCGCGCCTGTAATACACATGGTCGAGCATCAGTTGATGACCAAGCTCGTACATCGTCATGTTACGCGCGACGCGGACGGCTGTTTCATCCCCGGGGACGGGCTTATCAAGCTTGCCGTGATCGAACGTCACCACGCGACGGGCAGCATGGCCGTCGGCATACTGGAAGGTCTCGGCATAAAGGACGGCGCAGTCGCCTCAACCGTTGCGCATGACAGTCACAATCTCGTCGTTGCGGGCGATAACGACCGCGACATGCTCATGGCGATCGACGCGCTCAGATCCTGCGGCGGCGGTTACTGCGTCGTGAGCCGCGGGGTCGTGCTTGCGCGGCTTCCCCTGCCTATCGCGGGCCTTATGACGAGCGCGCCCGTCGACGGGGTGCTCGAGGTGCAGCAGGCGCTGCTCGACGCGGCGCATTCACTCGGCGCAAAAAAGGACAGCGATCCGCTCATCGCGCTCTCCTTCCTCGCCCTGCCCGTCATACCCGACGCGCGCCTGACGGACGAAGGCCTCTTCGACGTGACGAAGATGGAGTTTGTGAAGGAATAAAGCTCAGCGGCGGCGATACGGATCAAGCTTAACGGCGATCCTCGCCGGACAAAATACGCAAAACACATTTTATATAACCCTCAATCATCAAGGAGGTAAAGCATCATGGCTGTTGGAGTGAGCGAAAAGCGCGTGGACGCCTTCGATAAGGTTACCGGGCGCGCCAAATACACGGACGACATGGCGGACAGATCGGCGCTCATCGCCAAGGTCTGCCGCTCCACCGTCGCGCACGGATACGTCAAAAGCATAGACGTATCCCAGGCTGAAAAAATCACGGGGGTAGTCAAGATAATCACCTGCTTTGACGTGCCTGAGCGGCCCTTCCCCACCGCCGGCCATCCGTGGAGCACTGATCCCGCGCATCAGGATGTGGCGGACAGGCTGCTTCTGAACAGGCATGTGCGTTATTACGGGGATGACGTCGCGGCGGTCGTCGCCACGGATGAGGTCGCCGCGGCCGAGGCCGTGCGCGCGATCAAGGTCGAATATGACGAGCTGCCCTTCGTGCTCGACCAGATCGAAGCCATGAAGGACGGCGCGCCTTTGCTGCACGACGAGTTCAAAAACAACATACTCGCGCACACATCCTATGCGGACGGCGACTTTGACGCGGCGATAAAGGAGCCGGGCCTCATCTTGACCGACAAATGGTACGACACGCCCACCGTGCAGCACTGCCACATCGAAAACCACATATGTTACGCCTGGCAGGAAGGCGGCAGGATGAACGTTGTCTCCTCCACGCAGATCCCGCATATCGTGCGCCGCATCGTGGGTCAGGCGCTCGGGCTTGAATGGGGCAGCGTGAGGATCGTGAAGCCTTATATCGGCGGCGGCTTCGGCAACAAGCAGGATGCGCTTTACGAACCGCTTTGCGCGTATCTTTCCACAAAGGTGGGCGGAAGGCTCGTCAAGCTCGACGTTTCACGCGAGGAGACCTTCGCTTCGACCCGCGTGCGCCACGCGATACGTTTCCACATCGTCACCTATGTGCGTCCGAACGGCGAATTCGTCGCAGGCTCTATACAGGCGTTTTCCAACCAGGGCGCGTATGCGAGCCACGGGCACGGCATTGCCGCAAAGGGCATCGGCGCTTTCCGCCAGCTTTACCGCTTCCGCGGCGGCTGCAGGGGCGAAGCGTACACCATATATACGAACACCTCCACCTCCGGCGCGATGCGCGGTTACGGCATCCCTCAGGTGAGCTTCGCCATCGAAAGCCATATCGACGACGTTGCGAAAAAGCTCGGCATGGATCCGATCGCTTTTCGCAAGCTCAACCTTATGGAAGTCGGGTATGTGGACAATTTTTCAAAGAACGAAAACTATTTCGACACCTTCAACCAGTGTATCGCCAAGGGCATGGAATACATGGATTATGAGAAAAAGCGCGCCGAATACGCAAAGGAGACAGGCCCCGTGCGCCACGGCATAGGCATGGCCGTTTTCTGGTATAACACGGGCGTATGGCCCATTTCGCTTGAAAGCTCCTCCTGCCGCATGGTGCTCAATCAGGACGGCTCGATCCAGCTTCAGCTCGGCGAGACGGAGATCGGTCAGGGCGCGGACACGGCGTTTGCCCAGATGGCGAGCGAAACGCTTTCCATCCCCTTTTCAAACGTACATGTCGTGAGCGCGCAGGATACCGACATAACCCCGTTCGGCACGGGCGCTTACGCCTCCCGCCAGACATATGCCGCCGGCTTCGCGATAAAGCAGACCGCCCTTCTCATGAAGGAGCGCATACTCGATTACGCGCACTTCATCACAAGGATGCCTCAAAGCACCCTCGACCTTGTGAACGGGGAAATAATCAACCGCGTGAACGGGCGAACGCTCATCTCCCTCAAAGCGCTTGCGACGGAAGCGCTCTACTCCACGGTGAGGAGCGAGCATATAACGAGCGAGAGCACATATCAGATCAAGTCGAACGCATATTCCTTCGGCTGTTCGTTTGCGGAGGTCGAGGTGGATATACCGCTTTGCAAGGTAAAGCTGCTGCGCATGATAAACGTCCATGACTGCGGCAGGCTTATCAATCCCGCCCTCGCCGAGGCGCAGGTGCACGGCGGCATGAGCATGGCGATAGGCTACGGCCTTTCGGAACAGCTCCTTTTCGACGAAAAGACAGGCCGTCCGCTAAACAACAACCTTCTTGACTACAAGCTTTCAACGATGATGGATCATCCGCATCTTGAAGCGCAGTTTGTGGAAAATTACGAACCGACCAGCGCTTACGGCACGAAGGCCCTCGGCGAGCCGCCGGCGACCTCCGGCGCGCCCGCGATAAGGAACGCCGTTCTGAACGCGACGGGCGTCGCCTTCGACGCGCTGCCCGTCAACCCGCACAGGCTCTTCGCGCGGTTTCGCGAAGAAGGCCTCATTTGAGGAGGTGCATCCCGAATGTATGACATGAAAGCCCTTTATGAAGCTTCAAGCGTTAAAAACGCGATAGAGCTGCTCACCGCGCATCCGGAGGCGAAGCTTATCGCCGGCGGAAGCGACGTCCTCATCCAGATGAGGGAAGGCAAGCTTGCAGGCTGCGAGCTTGTGAGCATATATAAGCTTGACGCACTGCGCGGCGTATCGCTCGATCCGGACGGAACGATCCGCATAAAGCCCCTCACGAGCTTTTCGCATATCGCGCGCGATCCCATCATCAACGAACATATCAAGGTGCTCGCGGAGGCCGTGGATATGGTCGGCGGGCCGCAGATAAGGAACATCGGCACCATCGGCGGCAACATATGCAACGGCGTGACCAGCGCGGACTCCGCCTCCACCCTCATGGCATATGACGCCGTGGTCGAGATAACCGGCCCGAGCGGCGTGCGCATGAAACCGATAACCGAATTCTATATAAAGGCGGGCGTGGTCGACCTTGCCCATGACGAGCTTTGCACGGCGATACTGATACCTGCGCGCCGCTATGAAGGCTACAAGGGGAATTACATCAAATACGCCATGCGAAACGCCATGGACATCGCGACCCTCGGATGCAGCGTGAACGTGAAGCTTTCCGCCGACAAAAAGCGCGTTGAGGACGCGAGGATCGCATACGGGGTCGCAGGGCCCGTGCCCATGCGCGCGGCAAGCGCGGAAAATGCCGTCCGCGGATTGCCTGTATCGGCGGCTTCGGCGGAGGAATTTGCGAAAGCCGCGCTTTCGGATGTTAATCCGCGCACGAGCTGGCGCGCGACGAAGGAATTCCGTCTGCACCTTGTGGAGGAACTTGCAAAACGCGCCTTCATCAGCGCATGCGAACAGAGCGGGGGTGAATTCTGATGGCACAGATGCAGCTTGTCAAATGCACGATAAACGGCAGATACACGGAGACGATGGTCGATGTGCGCGCGTCTCTCACGGATATGCTCAGGAACGATTTCCGCCTGACCTCGGTCAAAAAGGGATGCGAGGTCGGCGAATGCGGCGCGTGCAACGTTCTCATCGACGGCGAATGCTTCAACTCCTGCATATATCTTGCGGTTTGGGCGGACGGCAGATCCATCCGCACGCTTGAAAGTCTGATGGGGCCGGAAGGCGAGCTTTCCGACATACAGCAGGCCTTCATCGACGAGGCCGCGGTGCAGTGCGGCTTCTGCACGCCGGGCTTCATAATGACCGCGGTCGAAATACTTGAAAGCGGGAAGCTGTACTCGCGCGAGGAGCTGCGCAAGCTCCTTTCAGGCCATCTTTGCCGCTGCACGGGTTATGAAAACATACTTAACGCCGTTGAAAAAACGATGAAGCGAAGGCTCGGCCTTCCTGTTTCCGAAGCATAGAGGTGAAAAAATGAAAACGCTGATCAAAAACGCCACGGTCGTCAATGCCGGGGGCAGTTTCGCCGCGGACGTGCTCATCGACGGAGAACGCATCGCGCGCGTCGAACCGGGACTTTGCTGTGAAGACGCAAAAACGCTCGACGCTTCGGGCTGCCTCGTCATGCCCGGATTCATCGACACACACACGCATTTTGATCTTGATCTCGGTTATACCAAAACCGCGGACGACTTCATCAGCGGCACGAAGGCCGCGGTCCTCGGCGGCACGACGACGGTGCTTGATTTTGCAACGCAGGACGTGGGCGGCACGCTTGCCGACGCGCTCAGCCGCTGGCACGAAAAGGCGCGCGGCTCAAGCTGCAATTACGGCTTCCACATGGCCATTGCGCAATGGAACGCGCAGACCGAGGCTGAGCTGCCCCTGATGACGCGCGAGGGCGTCACCTCATACAAGATGTATATGGTATATGACGCGCTCCGCGTTGACGACGGCGCGATTTATGCCTGCCTCAAGGCGGCCGCGCGTGAAAACGCGCTCGTCGGCGTGCATTGCGAAAACTGGGACGTGCTCTGCCGCATGATAAACGAAGTCAAGGCGCGCGGCGTCACCGGCCCTGAAGGGCATCCGCTCTCCCGCCCGGCAGAGGTCGAGGCGGAGGCCGTGGCGCGCCTCATGCGCATCGCGCAGCTTGCTGGCACGCCCGTGTATGTCGTGCATCTTTCAACGCGCGAGGGACTCGACGAGGCGCTGCGCGCGAGGGAGCGCGCTCAGGAGGTTTATCTTGAGACGTGTCCGCAGTATCTGCTTTTGACGGACGAGCGCTATGCGCAATCGGACGGCGCGAAGTTCGTGATGAGTCCGCCCCTTAGAAAAGCCGCGGACAGCGAAGCCCTGTGGCATGCGATCGACGACGATGCGATCGATTTCATAGGCACGGATCACTGCTCGTTCACGCTGGCGCAGAAGGCGCGCGGAAAGGACGATTTTTCAAAAACGCCCAACGGAGGCGCGGGCGTGCAGTTCCGTGCGGAGCTTATGTATAATTACGGCGTGCGCGCGGGCAGGCTCAGCGCCGCCGGGATGGTCAAGCTTCTTTCATACGGGCCTTCGCGCATATTCGGCATGGAGGACCGCGGCGTGATCGCCCCGGGCGCGGCGGCGGACGTCGTCGTCTGGGATCCTGAAAAAACAGGCCGCATCACGGACACGAATACCGCGCATAATTGCGATAACTCCCCTTATGCCGGGTTTGACGTGCACGGCCGCGCAAGGGACGTGTTCGTCGGCGGCGAGCATGTGGTGGAAGGCTTTGCGCTTGTCCTGCCCGGCAGGGGGAAATACGTTTTTCGCAAAGGAACGATACACACCAGATGAACACAGTCTGCATACTCATGGCCGCGGGCGCCGGAAAGCGATTCGGCGCAAACAAGCTGAACGCTGTTTTCCGTCAAAAGCCGCTCTATCGCATCGCGCTTGAAACGATACCCGCCGGGCGTTTCTCGGCGGTGATCGTCGTGTCCGGCTTTTTGGAGATACTTGCCTGCGCGCGCGACATGGGCTTTTGTCCCGTTTTGAACGACCGCCCCGAGGAAGGCGTTTCACGCACGATACGCCTTGCCCTTGATGAGGCGGCGCGCTTTGAAGCCGAAGCCGCGATGTTCATGGTGGCGGATCAGCCGCTTTTGACAAAAGAGAGCGTTTGCGCGCTGTTGGACGAATTTGAAGCGAATCCATCGCATATCGTTGCCATGGGCGACGGGGAACGGCGCGGCAATCCGGCCGTATTCCCCGGGAAATACTTTCCTTCCCTCGCCTCTCTCACGGGGGACAAAGGAGGCAGCGAGGTAATACGTCAAAACGCAGCCTCGCTCATCCTGCATGAGGTCAACGACCCGCGCGAACTTTTTGACGTTGACAGCGCCGCGGAGCTTGAAAGGCTTTTGCGGATGTAACGCCGCGCCTGCCGCACGCCGCGGCAAAGGACATTATCCCCGGAGGTCAAATATGCTTGAAGCGATAAAAGGCACAATCATTCACGCGCCGCGTCTCGGCGCGCTCGACGTCACAGACGACGGCATTCTGCTGGTCCGCGACGGAAAGATCGACGCGATATTGAAGACCCTGCCGGAAGGCGTCATGCCCGACAGGTCATATGACTATACAGGCAGGCTTATCATCCCGTCGTTTACAGACATGCACCTGCACGCGCCGCAATATGCCATGCTGGGGCTTGGGATGGATCTGCCGCTCATCGACTGGCTCAACACATACACATGGAAGACAGAAGCGCTTTTCGCGGACGAAGGCTTTGCGCGCGAGGTGTACGCGGCGCTCGCGCGCGACCTCATCCGTCTCGGCACGACAAGGGTGTCAATGTTTGCAACGCTGCACCGCAAAAGCACCCTCATACTGATGGAAGAGCTTGAGCGCGCGGGCGTGACGGGATACGTCGGCAAGGTGAACATGGACAGGAACAGCTCGCCCGAGCTTTCCGAAACATGCAATGAATCGCTTGCGGAAACGCGCCGTTTCATCGAGGAATGCCGCGGCCGTTACACGAACCTTTTCCCCATCGTCACGCCGCGCTTCACACCTTCCTGCTCGGATGAACTGATGGAGGGCCTCGGCTTGATCGCCGGACAGTACGACGTGCCGGTCCAATCCCATCTTTCCGAAAACGACGTGGAGATCAACTGGGTGCGCGAGCTTTGCCCGGATTGTCCGCAATACTGGGAAACATACGCCAAGCACGGCCTCTGGCGCGAGGGAACGGTGATGGCGCACTGCGTCCACAGCGACGCGCGCGAACGCGCGGCGATAAAAAAAGCGGGCGTGTGGGTCGCACACTGCCCGGATTCCAACACAAACATATATTCGGGCATCGCGCCCGTGCGCGTGATGCTCGACGAGGGGCTAAACGTGGCGCTCGGCTCCGACATCGCCGGCGGGGCGAAGCTTTCCATGCTCCACAGCGCGCAACAGGCCATCCGCGTTTCAAAGCTGAGATATTACTATTCTCAAAAAGCCGAAAGCGAAAGGTTCCTCACCGTGGCGGAAGCGTTCTATCTCGCGACGTCCGCCGGGGCCGCGTATTTCGGCGCAAAACCCGGCTTCGCGCAGGGCAACGCGCTGCACGCGCTGGTGCTTTCGGATGAAACGCTGCCGCCCTCCCGTCCGCTCACGAACGCCGAAAGGCTCGAACGGCTGATATACGCGGACGATCCGCGCGCGGTCAGGGCCGTTTGGAGCGAGGGCAGGAAGGTGCTTTAAGCGTCGTAAAAGCCCAAAATCCCAATGCCGACGATTATGAGCACGATGCAGATATAATGCTTCCAGCCAAGCTTTTCCTTGAGGAAAATACGGCTCCACACCACGGAAAGCGCGCAGTAGCACGAGATGACCGGCGCCGAAAGCATCGCGTTTGCGGAAAGCGCGTAAATATATGCGAGCTGGCCGCCCGTTTCGAACACAGCGCCTATGTATTTGGGCGCTTCCGCATTTTTGGAGAATTTGTCCTTTTTGATCAGCTTCACATATATGAAGCTCAAAAGCCCGCACAGGGCAAAAGTAAGCTCATATGCCGTGTTGGCCGCATCCTCGTTGAGCGTTTCAAGCACGATGCCGTCCGCAAACGTGCCGGCCGCGTCGAGCAGACAGTACGCGACAGGTATCAGCAGCGCAAGGAAGCTCTTTGAGTATTTGCGGTTCGAGGCCTGCTGGCGGAGCGCGCGAAGCTCGTCATCCTCGCTCATCTGCACTATGCCAAGCGCAAGCACGCCGACGGCGATGCAGGCGACCGCGATATACTGCGGCACGACGAGCGTTTCGCCCATGATGATATAGGCTATGACCACCACCGCGCCCGACGTGTTGCATATGGGCGAGGATATGGAAAGCTCGATATAGCGAAGGCCGAGATAGCCCAGCGCCATCGAGAGTATGTACAGCAAGCTGACCGGAAGATATGTATAAAACACCTCCCAGCTCATCACCACGCCGCCGAAAATAAGCTCATACGCGGCGTGCAGGCCCATAACGGCGCCCACGGCCATGACCATCTTGAGGGGACTGAATCTTTCCTTGGGATCGGAGCAGCCTATCTTTGAGAACAGATCGGAGCCGCTCCAGCAGACGAGCGCAACAAGCGCGAGAGGAAACCACATATCGATGATACCTTTCTGCAAAAAAATCGATCGTACGGGTTATTATAGCAAAAATCCCCCGCCTTGCGAACCCCCATATTTTTACTGCCGGGAAATATTATGCTGTTTACGGGAAATACACCCTTTTAAGATGCTCCCTATTTTGGTATAATCGTCCTTGCGCAACATGCGCGGAAAGGACTGCATATGGCGGAAGCCTTTTATGACATAGTGATAATCGGCGCGGGACACGCGGGCTGCGAAGCCGCGCTTGCCGCCGCGCGCATGGGACAGAAGACCCTCTGCCTCACGCTCAACCTTGACTCGATCGCGCTCATGGCCTGCAATCCCGCCATCGGCGGAACGTCGAAGGGTCATCTCGTGAGGGAAATTGACGCCCTTGGCGGCGAAATGGGCCTTGCCGCGGATGATGAATACATCCAGATGCGTATGCTCAATCTCGGCAAGGGACCCGCGGTGCACAGTCTTCGCGCGCAGATGGACAAACGCCGCTATCACGAGCGGATGAAGCGCGCGCTTGAGTGCGAAAGCAATCTCACCGTATTGCAAAGCGAGTGCGCTTATATCGATGTTGAAAACGGCCGCGTCTGCGGCGTGCGCCTGTCGGGCGGCGTCGCAAGCGAGGGCGAGCGCATCCCCTGCCGCGCCGCGGTCGTGGCCACGGGCGTATATCTGAAAAGCCGCGTCCTAATCGGGGATCGCGTCTCTGAAAGCGGCCCTTCCGGCCTGATGCGCGCGGAAGACCTGTCGGCGGCGCTCGATCGGATCGGCTTCACCCTTCGCCGTTTCAAAACCGGCACGCCTCCGCGCGTGCTCGGACGCACGCTCGATCTTTCCGAGATGGAACCCCAGTACGGCGATGAGCCGCAGCCGCATTTCTCCTTCCTCACCGGGGATGTTGAAAAGCGGCAGTATCCATGCTATCTGACATACACAAATGCGGCCACACATGAGCTGATAAAGCAGAACATCAGCCGAAGCGCGATGTATTCAGGCCTCATCCACGCGACAGGCACGCGGTACTGCCCCTCCATCGAGGACAAGATAACGCGCTTTGCCGACAAGGAGCGCCATCAGATATTCATCGAGCCGGAGGGCCTCTCGACGGACGAAATGTACGTTCAGGGCATGAGCACGAGCCTGCCCGCGGACGTTCAGCGCGACATGCTGCGAACTATACCCGGTCTACGCGACTGCCGCATCACGCGCTACGGTTATGCGATCGAATACGACTGCATCGATCCCCTGTCGCTCAACGCGGCGCTCGGTTCACGCGATATCGAGGGCCTGTATTTCGCCGGGCAGATAAACGGCAGCTCCGGTTATGAGGAAGCGGCGGCGCAGGGGCTTTACGCCGGGATAAACGCCGCGCTTTACACCCGCGGCGAGCCTCCCCTCATCCTTTCGCGCGCGGACGCATACATCGGCGTGCTTTGCGACGACCTGACCGGCAAGGGCACAAACGAACCCTACCGCATGATGACCTCCCGCGCGGAATACCGGCTGCTGCTCAGACAGGACAACGCGGATGAGCGCCTGACGGAGCTTTCCCGGCGCACGGGGCTCATTTGCGAGGCGCGCTATGCTAAGCTCATGAAAAAGCACGAGGATATCGCCCGCGCAAAGGCCGCGCTTTCTGTTTGCGTCGCGCCGACGGAAGCGCTCGCGAAGCTCGTCGAGGCGCGCGGCGAAAACGCGCCCGTATCCGGAATAAAGCTTGAGGAGCTGCTCCGGCGCCGCGGCATAGGCTATACGGAGCTTCTCGCCCTTTTCCCCGAAAAGGTGCCGAATGTTTCACGTGAAGCAGCGCAGAGCGTGGAGCTTGACGCGCGTTACGCCGGTTATATCGAAAAGGAGCGCGCGCTCGTCGCACGCTTCAGGCTCCTCGAGGATATGCCGCTTTCCCCCGCGCTCGACTATATGGCGATGGACGGTCTTCGCATTGAAGCGCGCCAGAAGCTTGCCGCGCGCAAGCCGGAAAGCCTCGGCCGCGCAAGCAGGATCTCAGGCGTATCCCCGTCCGACATCGCCGTGCTGATGATAAAGCTTAAACAGACCTCCGCCACGGTTTGAGAAAGGAATCGCCCATGCGCGAGCTTATCGCAAAATACATACCCCGGGCAGACGACGCGCAGGCGGAAAAATTCATCCGCTATTTTGAACTGCTCGTCCTCTGGAACCAGAAGATGAACCTCACCGCGATAACGGAGCCGGAAGAGGTGGTCGCAAAGCACTTTGCGGACAGCCTGCTCCCCGCGGACCTCATACCCCTCAACGCCCGCTGCATCGACGTGGGCACGGGCGCGGGCTTTCCCGGCGTTCCGCTTCTGATAATGCGCCCGGATCTTCACATGACGCTGCTCGATTCGCTCGCGAAGCGCCTCACATTCCTTGAGGAGCTTTTGCCGGAGCTTGGCGTCGCGCGCGTTCCTCTTCTCCATGCGCGCGCGGAGGACGCGGGACGCGACAACGGTCTTCGCGGCAAATTCGATATCGCGCTCACGCGCGCGGTCGCATCCGCGCCTGCCCTTCTCGAATGGACGATCCCGCTTTTGAAGGTCGGCGGCGCGTCGCTGATGTATAAAGGCCCAAAGGCCGAAGAGGAGCTTGCATCCTGCGTGAGGGCAGAAACGCTGCTGCGCTGCACGGCGCAGCTTAAGCGCTTCCCCGCGCCATGGGGGGAACGGCTCGTGATCGAGGCGCGAAAAACCGCGCCGACGCCCGGCGCATATCCGCGCAAGGCAGGCACCGCCACAAAGGATCCGCTTTGAGGCGCACAAAAGCACTTGTTTTGTCAGATTGACGCTTATCCCGCCGCACAGGCAGGAAAAACGCGCCGGACGTATAATGCGAAAGCAGGAGGTAACACAATATGCCCGTATTCGACTTTTTGAAGGAAACAAGGGGCGACGGCGCAAAGCAGCTCGTCGAAATACCCGTCGCTTCCATCCGCCCGAACCCCTATCAGCCGCGCACGACCTTTGATGAGGAAAGCATCGCGGAGCTTGCGCAATCCATAAAGCAGGTCGGTCTTCTTCAGCCGCTGCTGGTGCGCAAAAGCCAGAACGGATACGAGCTTGTTGCGGGCGAACGCAGGCTTCGCGCGGTGACGAGCCTCGGGATGGAAAAGGTTTCCTGCATCGTTCAGCAGGAGATCGTTGACGAGACGTCCGCCGTCATGGCGCTCATCGAAAACCTCCAGCGTGAGGATCTGCATTATCTTGAGGAAGCCCAGTGCTATGCCTCGCTGCTTTCGACCTATAACCTCACGCAGGAGCAGCTTGCGGAAAGGCTCGGCAAAAGCCAGTCATCCATCGCCAACAAGCTTCGGCTGCTGCGCCTTTCGGACGAGGTGAAGACCGCCATGATCGACGCATCCCTCACCGAAAGACACGCGCGCGCGCTGCTCAAACTAGCCGATGACGAAGCGCGCCTTGAAGCGGTCAGGAAGATCAGGGACAAGAACCTTTCCGTCAAGGAAACCGAGCAGTACGTCGAAAAGACGCTCAACCGTCTTTATGATGAAAAGGCGGACGGCGCAAAACCGCGTCCCATGATAACGCGGGTCGTGCGCGATTACAGGATATTCATGAACACGATAAACAACGCCGTGAACCTTCTGCGCGAAAGCGGGATGAAGGTCGAGGTGGAACAGACCGACAGGGACGACGGCGTGGATATCAGCATAAAGGTCACAAGATGACGTCAACAAAAAAGGGGCTGCGGATTTTCCCGCAGCCCCTTTTTTTATGTTTCGGATCAGCCCGCGTAAGGCACGGTCTCGAAATAAGTTTCTTCCTTTTGTCCGTCGATATAGAAGCCCCAGTCGTTTTCATCCGTGGAGCGCGCGGTGGTGATCGTGCCCTTTATACCGCTTTCCGTTTCAAAGTGGAAATAGGTCTCGCCGTCGGTGTCAAGCAGCACGAGCTTCTCGCCCGCAGGCAGCATCGCGCTCTGCGTCGTGCCGTCCGCGACATAGGGAAGCTCCTTCACGGTGATGAGCGTGCAGTAGGACCAGTATTCGGGATCGACCGTGCCGTTCTCGAAATAATTCGTCCAGACGGAGCCGTCGACGCGCTTCATCGCAAACTCAGAGGGATCGAGAGCATATTGCGTGGTGCAGCTCCAGGTGCCGATTATATCCACATTGTTCCATATCACATAAACGCCGTTCTGCACGTCTATGGCGATCACGCCGCCGCCGCAGGTCGCAGGGATGCTTTCTTCGCCTTCCTGTGCCTCAAACCCGCTCTTGGCGTTGATTATCTTTTCGCCGTCGAAGCGGAACAGCCATGTGGCGTAGTCGTCCGAGCATTCGTCGCCGGAAACTATGACCTCAACAAGACCGTCGGCGTCGATATCATAGGCAAAGCCGGCGTTCATATACTGCATATCGGTCACAAACTCAGCCTTTGTTCCGTTTTCCGAAGAGATATTGATCTTTGTTTTCGCGAGAGAATTGCTCTGCTCGGGTATTTCCTCAAGCGTAATGGTTTCCATCACGCCGTCGCCGTTGAGATCTATTACCGTCGCGGAGCCGCTGACGAGCGTCACGACCCCGTCGGTGCCGCTCACGGCGTCGGCAACGTTCGAGAAGCTCTTCGACATGACGGACTTGACGACCGCGCGCAGCGCGTTCTCATCGACCGCACCGGTCGTATAAAGCGAATAGTTCACATTCTGCGCCGTCCATGTGACAAGGCTTCCGCCCTCCGCGCCTGTTTTTGCGCTCGCGGTTATGTTTTGATCGTTGTCATACACGACGCTCATTTCAAAAGCATCGGTGAAGGTGTCGTAAACGCCTGAAATATCGCTCTCGGTCGCGCTTGCGCGATAGTTATAATCAACGCCGTCAAGCGTAAAAAGCACCTCGGCAAGCTTGCCGCCGATTATATAATAGATAACGTTCTCCGCGTCGTCCGGAGCGTCCATGGTAACGCCGAGCGCCTTGAAGGCCTCTGCGCTTGACTGCTCTTCCATGGGGTTCGGAATTTCACTTTGCTGCTGTGTTTCCACGGGATCCACGGTCGTTGAGGGAGTTGATATTCCTGCACATGCCGCCATGGACAGCGCGAATACCGCGCTTAGAGCAACTGCTATGATCTTTTTCATTTATAACGCCATCCTTTCAGCAAAACGCCGTTCTGCGTCCGCTATTATTATAACGGCACAGAACGGAGAAGGTTGCTAACAAAATATTAACTTTAACAACTGCCGTTGTTCAGTTTTGAAAAATCACTCCGCCGTCGCACACGGGCACGCGATCCGTGATATCCTCCGTGAAACAGTATTTCACGTCATCCTCAAAGCCAAGCCGCACAAGACGCGAATAGTGCTCCGTCACGGCAAGATCGGCCCTGCCCTCGCGCCAGTCGGCATAGAGCATACAGCATACCATCGTGAAATCAGTCGCCTCAATCGGAGTCTGGCTCGCGGCGTTAATCGCCTCCGCGATTGCGCCCGCGGCGCAAAGATCGTCCGCCGATATGCGGCCCATCGTGCCGGCGCACACTATGAGAACATCGTCGCCAAGCTCCACAGCGCGCTTTGCAACGGCGGTGCGGTTTATCATGGCGCCGATAAGCACGGTTTTTGCGGAAGCCATTGATTTTATGGCCTCTGTGCCGTTGGTGGTGCTCATTATAACGGTTTTATCCCTGACGGCTTTTTCATTGAATTCCGCGGGAGAATTGCCAAGATCAAAATCCTGTATGCGTATGCCGCCCCTTTCACCCGCGAGGACGCAATCCTTCGCGCCGAGACGCAGCGCAAGCGCCGCAGCCTCGCCGGGGTCAGACGCAGGAACGATCCTGTTCGCGCCGTTCATCACGGCGGTTATGATGCTTGAGGAAGCCCTCAGTACATCAACGATAATCACGGTACTGCCCGATATATGATTGGCCGATACTCGGCCATATATAGGCATGATATCTATTCTCACCTGTATCTCCTTCCGGGAAGGTTCTCTTCCACATAACGTATATTGTAACAAATTTAATCTCACAATGCAAACAACCGGAGCGTTGCGATTAAAGCGAGCGCCGCGCCGAGCATAGCGCAGATAAGCGCCACGGGAACAGCCACGCGCGTCTTTTTCACGCCCACGGAACCGAAATACAACGCCACTGTATAGAAAATTGTTTCGGTCGATCCCATCATTATGCTTGCCGCAACGCCCTCGAAACTGTCCGGCCCTTTTGTGTTCAAAACGTCTGCAAGCAGCGACATGGCAGCCGAACCCGAAAACGGCCTCAATAATAAAAGCGGGACAAGATCCGGCGGAAAGCCCGTTTTTTGAAGCACCGGCGAAATCAGCTCCGTGAACGCTTCGAGCGCGCCAGATGCGCGCACCACCTTTATCGCAATGAGCATCGCCGCCATGCACGGCAGTATTTTGATCAGCATGGGCAATCCGTCGGACGCGCCTTTTACGAACGCATCATATACGCCTGCGCCCTTGAAAAGCGCCGCAACGAGCAATATTACGATGAGCGAAGGCATGAGCCAGCTCATTTGCGCCTCTCTTTTTTTTCAGGGAAGAGACGGCAAAATAACTTTGCGAGAATTGCGGCGGAAACGAAGCATATCACGGAGCATATGAACGTCGGCAGCACAACGCAGTATACGTCCTTTGCGCCGGCGGCCGCGCGAAGGGCAAGCACGCCCGCGGGAATCAGCTCGATCGCCGCTGAATTGAGTGAGATAAACATGCACATATCGTCCGTCGCCGTTTCCGGTTTTCCCGCCTCGTCGCTCATCAGGCGCATCGCCTCAAGCCCGCACGGCGTCGCGGCGCCTGCCGCGCCGAAAAGATTCGCGGCGAGATTTAGCGTTATCGGCGCGACGGCGCTTTTTGTTTTAGGAAAAAGCGCGCGCATAGGTTTCTCGCAAAGCCTTGAAAGCCCCTCTATCATGCCGCAGGATGAGGCGACGTTCATTATCCCCATCCACAGCATATATGCCCCGCCAAGCGTTATACACAGCGTCACGGCCTCTCCCGCGCCTTCGGTGAGCGCCGAAGCGACCTCCGCTGCGCGCCCGCCCGCAACGCCCCAAACGAGACCTATGATCATCATTCCCGCCCAAACATAATTCATCATGAAATATGATTATGCGGAACAATCCAAAAAATAAAGGAAGGCCCATATCGGCCTTCCCTGTATAAAACAAACCTTTTACATGCCGGAAAATATCCTCACGGGAAGAATGAGATAGTAGAAGCTTTCACCGTTGACCGGCCGCACGACGCAGGGACTTATATTGTTTATCATGTCAAGATATATCTCTTCATCCTCAAGCACGCGGAGCACATCCGTGAAATAACGCGCGTTGAACGCAATTTCTATATCGTTGCCGATTACCTTTGCTTCAACATCCTCGCTGCTGTGACCGATCTCGCTGTTTGCGGTTATGGCGATCGAAGAACCCGAAATGGCGAACTTGATAAGATTGCTCTTGCTTTCCCGCGCCATAAGGGCCACGCGGTCTATGCTCTCCATGAGCTCCTTGCGGTTGACGAGCACGCGGGTTGAATGAGTTTCGGGCAGTATCTGCTTATACTTTATGAATTCGCCTTCCATAAGGCGCGCGGTTATGCGCGTTGCGCCTATATCGGCCATGACATGGGTGCGCGAGAAGACGACGCTCGTCTCGTCGCCCTCGTCAGGCAGAATGCGGGCGATCTCAAGCAGAGAACGCGCGGGGATCACCATATGGGCGTTTTCATTCTGAGCGTCCTTCAAGCCGGAAACGCTTTCCCTCCTCAGTGCAAGCCTGTAACCGTCAAGCGCGACGAGCGAAGCCGTGCCGTTTTCGATCTCCATCAAAGCGCCTGTGAGGATGGGCTTTGAGTCGTCCTGCGCCGCAGCGAATATTGAGCAGCGGACCATACGTTTGAGCGCTTCGGGCTTGATGTTTACGACGAGATCGCGTTCAACGTCGCTCATGGTGTGAAAATCAGCCGCTTTTTCGCCCTGAAGCGTGGTTTTGAAGCGTCCGCTTTCGATCGATGCGGTATTTTTCTTAACATCGACAGAGGTCATGTCGCCGGTGAGCTTCCTTACCATTTCGGAAAAGAGCCTGCCGGGAAGCACTATGGCGCCTTCTTCTTCAACGGTCGCGGCGATCACGGTCTCGATCTGGATATTGAGATCCGTGCAGCGCAGGAGCAATGTATTGCCGGCGGCTTTCATGAAAATGCCTTCGAGTATTGCAACGGTGGTGCGGGACGGAAGCGCTTTTATTACGGTTGAAATGCCGGCGTTGAATTCATTCGTATCAACAAAAAATCTCATGTTAACCTCCTCGATGAATAGAGTATCGTCTTATTGTTTTAGTAGTCGTAATAGTAGTGGTGTGGAAAACGTGGAAAATACGAAATTTCCATAAGACTAATAAAAAAACGGTGTGGGAAAGTGAAGGTAAATACTGTGGGCTTACGCACAGGTTGTCAACGTTATCCTTTTTGTCCTCATTTTCCACTTTTGGCCTATGTGGATTCCACACGCTTATCCACATGTTGCCAACGAAGCCTCAATCAGAATCGTTTCTTATATAATACCATTTTCAGCTTCGTTTTGCGACCTTGATCCGTTTTATCAGGTCTTCTATTTCCATCGAAAGCTGTCTGTCCGTTTTTATATCGTCCTCAATCTTTTTGCAGGCGTCGATTACGGTCGAATAATGCCTTCCGCCGAAGGCTGAACCTATGGAGTTGAATGTTTCCGCCGTATAGTTTTTGCAAAGGTACATCGCGACCTGACGTGGGTAGGTTATATCCTTGCTGCGGCGCGAGGACAGCAATGCGTCCATATCAACGCCGTAAAAATCGACAACGATCTGCTGTATGTAGCCGATGGTTATGCGGGTGTTTTCATAATTCGGCACGATATCCTTGAGCGCCGCGTCCGCGGTTGAAACGCTCAGCGGCTGCTTTGTAAGGCTTGCATACGCAACGACGCGGGTAAATGCGCCTTCAAGCTGGCGTATGTTTGAATAAACCCTTTCCGCTATAAAGGTTATCACGGATTCGTCTATATCTATACCGTCCATTATCGCGCGCCTTTTCAGAATGGCCTCGCGCGTTTCAAGATCGGGCGGCTGAATGTCGGCCACAAGTCCGCCTTCAAAACGGGAAACGAGCCTGTCCTCAAGATTGAAAAGCTCCTTCGGCGCTTTATCGGAGGTTATTATTATCTGCTTGTTCGCGCCGCGAAGGGCGTTGAAGGTATTGTAAAATTCCTCTTGCGTGCGGTCGCGTCCGGTGAGAAACTGAATATCGTCGATCATAAGCACGTCGACCGTACGGTATTTGTTGCGGAACTGCACGTTGGTTTTATCCTGAATGGATTGAATGAGGTCGTTTGTGAAGGTCTCGCTTGTGATATACACGATGCGGGCGTTGGGATCGCGCTCGATCATGCGATGACCTATGGCGTGCATGAGATGGGTCTTGCCAAGACCCACGCCGCCGTATATGAAAAGCGGGTTATAGGCTTTGCCTGGATTGTCAGCAACGGCTTTTGCAGCCGCGTGGGCAAGGTTGTTGCCGTTGCCGACGACAAAGGATTCGAAGGTATATTTGGGATCAAGGTTGAAATCGCTTGAATAAACAGCGCGATCCTCCCTGACTGCGTTGTACATTGAAAGCTCGGTATCGTCGATGAAGCGCACGGAATAAGAAGCGCCGTTCGCGCGGTTTATACAATCCGTGACGAGATCCTTGTATATGTTTTTGAGCGTGCTTTTCGAAGCGTCGTCCTGTGCCTGAAGAACAAGGGTGTTATCCTTGATGCAGACGGGCGCGATGGGTACGATCCATGAGTTGAAGCTTATGGGCGTCATGGAGCCGCGAAGCTCCGATAAAGAGTTCTGCCACACCGATGAGGCGGTTTTCATTGCGATCCTCCAGATACAAACTTTCCGATGAGGACAATGTTGAAAACTAGGAAAATTTGTGGATAAATTTGTGGATAAGTCCCCTGTATAACAAAAAACCGCCCGGAGATACCGGAGCGATACTTGCCCTCATGCATATGATATCAAATCAAATGGGCGCATGCAATATAACAAAAAGGATATAAAGGGTTAATTTTTGTGCAATGGTATACGGTTCAAAGAAGGATAACAACATATTGTGGTGGCGAAAATTGCCGTTTGCAGGCGGGATGATTTCCTTGACAGACACGGCGTTTTTCTTATATAATCATAGACTGATGGAAAATGCCAGCAGAGGATACGCGCCCATGGCGCGCCCTCAAAATATACCGGAAAGAGGTGCAAAAGGATGATCGGTACTTATCAACCCAAGAAAAGGCAGCGCAGCAAGGTCCACGGGTTCCGTCAGCGCATGAAGACCCGCAACGGCCGCAAGGTGCTTGCCCGCAGAAGGCTCAAGGGCCGCAAGGTGCTCTCCGCGTAAAAGTGAATCCTTCCCTTATCGGGACGGAGACAATGCCGCGCGCCGTCATAACGGCGGCGCCGCGGCGGAGAAGCATTGTGAAACGCTCCGCCTGCGTATCCGTGCGGAGCAAAACTGAAATGTACTTATTGATCGTTTGAAAAGGTGAAGCGCTGTTTTTCTTTGAAGCGGAACAAGGATTTCCGCCAAGTATACCGCCGCGGCGAATCCAGGGCGAATCCAAAGCTCGTTCTTATATACAAAAAGAACCATAAGGGCGGGATCCACGTTGGGATTTCGGCGAGCAAAAAACTCGGAAACAGCGTTGTCCGCAATCGCGTCAAACGCCGGTTGAGGGAATCTTTCAGCCCTGTGATACCGTGCGTGAAAGACGGATACGATTTCATTTTCATTGCTCGAGAGCCGATTGTGGACGCAAAATTCACCGACATCGGAGATGCGGTGCTGAATCTGCTGCGCCGTGCCGACCTGCTGAAAAAGGAAGAAAAGCGACTGTGAAGCGCTTCATGCTCTACCTTATCCGGGGATACAGGACCTGGATATCGCCGACGCACGCGCCCTGTTGCCGCTATACCCCCACCTGTTCGACATACGCCATGCAGGCAGTCGAGCGATTTGGTGCGTGGAAGGGCGGTATACTTGCATTGTGGCGCGTTTTGCGGTGCAATCCGTTTTCACGCGGAGGATATGATCCCGTGCCGGAGCATTGGCCGCGCATACGCAATGCGCAAAAAAAGGAATCATGCAATAACTGAAGAAAGAGAGAAACACAGGTGGAAGGTCATTTCTTAAACAACCTTTTCCTCGAACTCATGCGCTGGGTATACGGCGTTACGGCAGGCATGTCGTCGACAGGCTTCGGCAGCGTTGTGCTGACGATAGTTCTTTGCACGCTGTTCCTGCGCTGTCTCACCATATTCTCGGATATAAAGACCCGCAAATCATCGGCAAAGATGGCCGCGGTCCAGCCTGAAATACAAAAAATACAGAAGAAATATGCAAACGATCCGCGCCGCGCCCAGATGGAGCAGTCAAAGCTCATGAAGGAACGCGGAGTGAGCATGTGGGGAAGCTGTCTGCCGCTTCTCATAACAATGCCGCTGTTCTTCTGCTTTTTTGCCGCGTTCCGCTATTGGGGATATGAAATGACGCTGCGTCTTCTTGTCGATGACAACGCGCTCGAGCTTTTCAAATCCTTCAAGTTCCTTTGGATACATAATATATGGCAGGCGGATAACGGACTTATGCCGGTCGTGGCCTCGGGCTCTTCCTTCCTTGTCACGCCGGAGCTGTCAAAGCTCCTTTACCTCAAGGATACACCGGGCGTTTGGGACAAGCTCGTTGAAATGGGTATTGCCCTGAAGAGCGTATCGCAGGGCGTCGAAGGGTACAAAATAATAAGCACGACGGCTTCCGTCGCAGCCTTTGACAACGCGATGCAGGTATTCAAGGATATGTACGCCGGCATGAACAACGGCTGGTTCCTTATGGCGATCATCGCCTCCGGCACCAACTTCCTTTCCACATGGCTCATGCAGCGCAGCCAGCCGCAGAGCGCGGCAAACGATCAGGCGGCAAAATCCAGCAAATGGATGACATATATGTTCCCGGTCATGTCTTTCATATTCTGCCTTTCAAACAACGCGGCGTTCGCAATATACTGGACGTTCAGCAGTGTATTGATGATAATCGTCAATCTGGCGCTCGACAAGGCGTATCCGAGGAACATTACCGTTCAGGAGGAGGATAAAAAATGAGAACCCTTGAAGCACAGGGAAAATCCATCGACGAGGCGATATTCAACGGCTTGAAGGAGCTTGGCGTCTCGATAGACGAAGTTGAAATAGATATCATCCAGCAGGAGAGCAAGGGCGTGCTCGGCATCGGCGCAAAACCCGCGAAGGTACGCCTTATAGAGCGCGAGCCCGAGCAGATAATCATACCCGATTACCTCACCGAAGCCGACCGTATGCACACCGGCGAACGCAGCGGCCCGAGGAGCGACAGAAACCGTCCCCGTCAGGGACGCGACAACAGAGACAGACAGGACCGCAGACCGCGTCAGGCGCGTGAGGAATATATCGAAACACCAAAAAAGCCCGAGATAGAATACACCGCGGAGGCGGCGGAAAACAATCCCGCGGCGGAGTTTCTGAAGGGGCTGCTCTCCATAATGGGCATTGAGGCCAGCATACTCGCAAACGTCACGGAGGAAGGCATAAGGCTTCGCATCGACAGCGAATCGATGGGCATACTCATCGGTCACAGAGGCGAAACGCTCGACGCGATACAGTATCTCACCTCCCTCAACGTGAACCGTTCGCGCAAGGAAAACGGCTATACCCGCGTCACGATCGATACGGAAGGCTATCGCGACAAGAGGGAAGAAACGCTCGTGCGGCTTGCAAGGAAGGTCGCTTCGCAGGTGAGGAGCACGGGAAGACCGCGCGCCCTTGAACCGATGAATCCGTATGAACGCAGGGTGCTGCATTCCGCGCTCCAGAACAGCCAGTATGTCACAACATACAGCGAGGGCGAGGAGCCTAACCGCAGAGTGGTTATCGCGCTGAAGGAAGGCGTCAGGCCGCAAAGGAACAACAACAGGCCGCGCGGCGACCGTCCCGCCCGTGAGAGCAGGCCGAACCAGGAAAACGTGACTCAGGTTGAAATGAATGAAACCCAGCCTGACGAGAACGGCGAGAACTGAAAACAAAAGACCCCGCAACACACGTTGCGGGGTTTTGTATACTTTGGGATCAGTTTTCCGTTTCGCCCATAAGAAGCTCGTAAAGCCAGATGAGGTTTTCTTTTGAATAATACTCGACCGTGAGCCTGCCCTTCTTCTCGTTTCCCTCGATGGTGACCTTCGTGCCGAGCTTTTCGCGAAGCTTCTCCTGCGCGGCGAACATATCGGCGCTTTGGCGGGGATGCTTTTCCTCCGCCCCCTCTTCCTTTTTGACAGGAGGCGTGTTGATGGCGGAAACCCTGTTTTCGACCTCGCGCACAGACCAGCCCTTCGTGACGGCATCGTTTGCAAGAGCACGCTGCTTGACCTCGTCCCTGACGCCTGCGATCGCGCGGGCATGCCCCGAGGAAAGGCGGCCGTCCTTGACGTAATCCTGAACGTCGGAGGGAAGGTTCAGAAGGCGCAGCGAATTTGCGATCACCGGACGGCTTTTGCCGAGGCGCGAGGAGACCTCCTCCTGGGTAAGGTCGTGCTGCTGCATGAGGAAGCGTATTGCGGAAGCTTCCTCGATGGGGTTGAGATTTTCACGCTGAAGGTTTTCAACGAGCGCCACTTCATGCACCTTCGCATCGTCAAAATCCTTGACGATGACTGGTACTGTGGAAAGTCCGGCAAGGCGCGCCGCCCTGTAACGGCGTTCGCCTGCGACGATGGAGTACCTGTCCCCCACCCTTCTCACGATGATGGGCTGGACCATGCCGTGGAGCTTGATGGATGAAGCAAGCTCGCGAAGACGCTCCTCGTCAAAGGTTTTGCGCGGCTGATCGGAATATGTGTCAATGAGATAAATATCGGCTTCGACAACGCCCTCAGGCGGCGCTGAAGTGAAATCGCCAAGCAGCGCGTCAAGCCCGCGCCCGAGCCCTTTTTTGTTTGCAGCCATCATTTCTTCCCTCCGCTGTTTGCTATAACCTCCGCAGCAAGCGCATCATACGCTTTTGCACCGACGCTCTTCGGATCATACTGATTGATCGGAAGACCGTAGCTCGGCGCTTCGCCGAGACGCACGGAGCGCGGTATTATCGTTCTGTAAACCTTGTTTTTGAAAAACTTTTTGACCTCGACCACAACCTGCTCCGAAAGATTGGTGCGCGCGTCGAACATCGTGAGCACCACGCCCTCCACGTCGAGCGCGGGATTGAGATGGGTGCGCACGAGCCTAACGGTGTTCATGAGGTCTGAAAGCCCTTCAAGCGCGTAGTATTCGCATTGAATGGGCGCAAGCAATGTATCTGCCGCAGTGAGCGCGTTGACCGTGAGAAGACCCAGCGACGGCGGACAATCGATGAAAATGAAATCGTATTTGTCGCGCACGCGGTCAAGCGCGCGTTTCAAAACAGTCTCCCTTGCAAGAGCGCCGACAAGCTCCACCTCGGCGCCGGAAAGCTCCTTTCTCGCTGAAATGAGTTCGAGATTTTCTGCGACTGTAGGCACTATCGCGTCGCACGCAGGTACCGAATTGATGAGAACGTCATATATGCTGTATTCGGGCTTGTCCTTTTCAACGCCAAGGCCGCTTGTGCAGTTGCCCTGCGGATCGATATCGATGCAGAGCACCTTTTTGCCTGTCGCGGCAATACACGATGAAAGATTGACCGTTGTGGTCGTTTTGCCCACGCCGCCCTTCTGATTGGCGACGGCAATGATTTTACCCATTGGGAGCCTCCGGAAAATTGATACCGACACAGGAAAATAAAACCTGCGATCGGCGCATCAATAATTATACTGTATAGGGTCGTCAAAAACAACATTGTTTCATGTGGAACAATTATGCTTCGTCGGTAAGATTGACGAAGGCTGACGGCGAAACCCGAAATAAGGCAAAAAAAAGAGAGCCTTACGAGGCTCTCCTTTTGAAAAGCTGACATTATTTGTTGAGTAGCTTTGCGATGAACGTCCTGTGCACGACCATCGCGCCCTTCGGGCAGAACTCCTGACAGCAGAAGCAGTGGATGCACTTTTTCCTGTCAATGACAGGAAGCTTGTTGACGATCCTTATCGCTTTCGCGGGGCAGAGATTTGCGCAGACGCCGCAGCCGACGCAGGCTTTCCTGTCGGGCTCCGGACGGCGCGCCATTACCATCTTCATGAAGGCGCGGGTGACGCCGGTGACGTTTTTGACGGAGGTTATGTCGCGCCTTTGCATAAGCTCGCAATTTGGTATCGTGAAGGCGAACGGATCGCCGTAAACGGCAAGCTTTGACATATCAAGCTCGACAAGACCGCGCCGGGAAGCGTCGTGCAGGGTCGGAACGTCGTCGGGTTCGATGCCGAGGATAGCCGCGCCGACAAGATCGGCCTGATGAGCGGAAAGAGACGCGATAAGCGCGCCGCATTCCCTCGGGCGGCCGGAGGTCGGCCCGTTGCCGTCCATGGCGACGACGGCGTCGATGAGCGAAAGACGCGGAGCGGTATATTCCGAAAGATCGACGAGCATACCGGCAAATTCTTCATGGTTGGGATGAAGATAATGATATTCGAGCTTCACCGTGCCGGGAACGGTGCCGTACTGATTTTTGACAGCGCCCGTCATGCCCATCATTCCGTGCGTCTTGAGCTTTGCGAAGGTGATAACGGCGTCGCAGTCGCGAAGCCATGAAGTTCGCGTGAAGTGCTTGGCGACGACGGCCTCGGGATATGACACTTCATACTGTGTGAAATCGTCGTTGAGCTTTGCGCCGGCTTCAAGCACGCGCTCCATGCCTGTCACGGAATAGAATCTTTCGACATAAGCCGCGTTGTAAAGACCGCCGGGACTGTCGCCGACGATGGGCTTTGCGCCGCGCGCGACCAGCATACGGCACAGCGACGCAACGAGGGCGGGATCGGTACAAACGGCATATTCGGGCGCCTTGGGCGCAGCCATGTTGACCTTTACGCCGATACGCATACCCGGTTCCACCCAGTCGAGGCCTCCGATCGCGGCCAGCGCTTCCTCAAGCGCGGCGTTTACGGAAGCGTCGGAATAGTCCGGGCATCTGACGACGCTTGAAGTATAGACGCTCATTGCGCGTCACGCGCGGCCTTCTTGAGGCGCTGCTCCTTGGAAAGGATCTTCTTGCGCATACGGATGCTCTTGGGCGTGACCTCGACAAGCTCGTCGTCGGTTATGAACTCAAGGCACTGCTCAAGTGAAAGCAGCGTGGGCGGCGTAAGGCGCAGCGCTTCGTCTGAACCGGCGGCGCGCATATTGGTAACATGTTTCTTTTTGCACACGTTGACCACGATATCATCTCCGCGGGCACATTCGCCGACGACCTCGCCCTCATACACGGGCACGCCCGGCCCGATGAAAAGCCTGCCGCGTTCCTGCGTGTTGAACAGACCGTACGAGTTGGAATCTCCGCTTTCGCTGCAAACGAGGGAGCCGTGATCGCGCTCGTCGATATCGCCCTTGTAAGGCTCGTAACCGTGGAAGATGGTGCTCATCACGCCGTTGCCGCGCGTATCGGTGAGAAGCTCGCTGCGATAACCCATGAGGCCGCGCGCCGGGATGTAGAAGAGAAGGCGAACGCTGCCTTCCGCGACGGAGTGCATATCGATCATTTCGGCCTTGCGGGAGCCGAGCTTTTCCATGACGGGACCGACGTAATCTGCAGGCACGTCAACGGTGAGCTCCTCGATAGGCTCGAGAAGATTGCCCTTTTCATCCTGATGGAATATGACCTTGGGGCGGGAAACCGCGAATTCGTAATCCTGACGCCTCATCTGCTCGATGAGGATGGAAAGATGCAGCTCGCCGCGGCCGCTGACCTTGAACGTATCCGTGGACTGAGTTTCCTCAATGCGCATGGAAACGTTGGTCTCGACTTCCTTCATCAGCCTGTCGCGAAGGTTGCGCGAGGTGACGTATTTACCCTCGCGTCCTGCAAAGGGAGAATCGTTGACCATGAACATCATGGAAACGGTCGGCTCGTCGATGTGAACGAAAGGCATTGGCTCGATATGATCCGGATCGCATGCCGTTTCACCGACTGCAAGACCCGTCACGCCCGCGACGGCGACGATATCGCCGGCATATGCCTCCTCAATTTCAACGCGCTTGAGCCCTTCAAAACGGTACAGCTTCGTGAGCTTGACCGTGCGGCAGTTGTTCTCCTGACCGCCGCAAAGGGTGACCATCTCGCTGCGCTTGGCGGTGCCGCGCTCGATGCGGCCGATGCCTATGCGGCCGACGTAATCATCGTAATCGATGGTCGAAAACAGTATCTGCAGCGGAGCGTCCGGCTCGCACTCCGGCGCGGGGATGGATGATATAATCGTATCGAAAAGGGCGCTCATATCCGTGCCGAGCGCGTCGGGATCCATGCCGGATATCCCCTCGCGCGCGGAAGCGTAAACGACGGGGAAATCAAGCTGATCGGCGCTCGCGCCGAGCTCCATGAAAAGCTCAAGCGTTTCATCGACAACTTCAAGCGGACGGGAACCGGGCCTGTCCACCTTGTTGATGACGACGATAGGCACCTTGTTGAGTTCGAGCGCCTTGCGCAGCACAAAGCGCGTCTGCGGCATGCAGCCTTCAAACGCATCGACAAGAAGCAGAACGCCGTCCACCATCTGGAGGATGCGCTCGACCTCGCCGCCGAAATCCGCATGGCCCGGCGTGTCGATTATGTTTATGCGAAAATCCTTATAGGAAACGGCCGTGTTCTTTGAAAGGATGGTTATTCCTCGCTCACGCTCAAGATCGCCGGAGTCCATAACGCGCTCCTGCACGTTTTCGTTTGCGCGAAAAACGCCGCTCTGACGGAGCAGGCAATCGACAAGGGTCGTCTTGCCGTGGTCAACGTGTGCGATTATTGCGATGTTGCGTATTTTTTCGTTCATATAAATCTCCTTTATCAAAACCGATATATTATACTTTGTTTTGGCCGATATGGCAAGGTTTTTCGCTATTGACACGGGCTGTGCGCGATGTTATCATCATTGCGAACAAAATAGCCCGCCCGCTGGGGGAGCCGCATCGGTCGATGCGCGCTGAGAAACACCCTTGGAACCTGTACGGATAATGCCGGCGTAGGGAAGCGGAGATGAATACAACGCGGATAATATCCGCGTCATCCCCGCCTGTTGTACGGGGATTTTTTGTGTCGGAAAGGAAAAAATGGAATTCGTCTTGTTCAAAAAGCTTGCGGGGCTTGAGGGAACGGAGCTTATCATGCTCATCGTCGCAGCTGTCGTGCTTGCGGCGCTCATCGTTTTTGTTGCGGTGCGTTCGGCAAAGAACAAAAAGAACGGCACGGCCGGCGGCCCGCGCCGCACGCCCACGCGGATCATCGTCGAAGGCGCGCTCTGCCTTGCGATGGCGTTTGTGCTCAGCTATATCAAGCTATTCTCAATGCCTCTCGGCGGCAGCATAACATTGTGCTCAATGCTGCCGATAGTCGTTTTCGGCTATATGTACGGGCCTGCCTACGGCTTTACGCTCGCTTTCGCATACAGCCTTTTGCAGATAATCCAGGGCGCATGGATAGTGCATCCCGTGCAGTTCATCCTCGATTATTTCGTCGCCTTCACGGTGCTCGGCCTCGGTTCCCTTTTCCCAAAAAGCCTGCCGCTGGGCATGGCTGTTTCCGGCGTCGCGAGGATGGCGTGCAGCGTGATCTCCGGCGTTGTTTTCTTCGCCTCCTCGGCCGCGGAAGCCGGATATTCGAACGCGCTTCTCTATTCGCTCGTGTATAACGGTTCAACGATAGGCGTCGATACCGTGATGTGCGTCGTCGTGGCCGCGCTGCCCCCCGTTGCACGCGCTGTGGAGCGGATCAAAAAAACCTGATCGACAGATTGTGCAAAGGGCGCCGTCAGGGCGCCTTTGCTTTATTCACACAGTTTTCACTCGCCAAACCCGCATCGGAGGGTTATAATCAATTTTATGGAAGATCGCTTTTCACAAGATTTTGATGAAGAAGAAAAAGAGCTGAGACGCCGAAGAAGACCCGTGCGCATACTGCTTGCCGCGTTTGCGCTGCTCATGGCGGGCGCTGTCTCCGGCGCTTATTTCGTGCGCGGCGCGGCAGTCATACCCGAGTGGGCGTCGGCAACCCCTGCCCCGTCGCCCTCGCCGACGCCTGAAGTAACCGAGGCTTTGCAGGCTGCGGAGGAAACCGTGCCGGAAACGCCTGCCGCCGATGCGGCGTTCATGCCGACGTCGATCTATGTGGACGGCGCGCTCATCGGGGTGCTCGCAAGCGACGAGGCCGCCCATGCGCTGGTGACGGATGTTTGCGCCTCCTTTGAGCTTATGGCAAACGCCGTAGGCGTCGCCTATACGCAGATAGAAAACGATGTGGAGTTCAAGGCCGCAACGCAGGAAGAAGCTTCGGCCGTGTCGACATACGAAGCGCTGTATGCGCTTCTTACCGGCGAGGATTCGCCGTTGAGCGTCGTCACCACGCTGACTGCGCAAAGCGTCACAAATGTTTCATGTGAAACAAAATCGGAGACTACCAAATCGCTTGTCAAGGGCACGCGGCGTATCGTCAGCATGGGACGCGACGGCGCGACGCACACCGTGACGGTAACGCGGTTTGTGAACGGCGTTCAGGACGGGGAGCCCGTGACGACGACCGCAGTAATATCGCGGCTTATCGATGAAGAGGTGCTTGAAGGCTCTCTTTCTGTCGACAAGAGCGCGGAGCCGGGCAGGAAAGAGGGCGAACGCGGGCCGGACGAGGGCGAGCTCAGCTTCGCGCATCCGACGGGGTCGAAGCGCATCACTCTCAATTTCGGCCAGTATCACGGCGTGCTCCATCTCGGCCTTGATTATGCGGCGAGCGAAGGGGACGAGGTGCTTGCCTCCTGCGCGGGGACGGTCGTTTGCGCGATGGAACGCGGCGGCTACGGCCTCATGATAGAGATCGATCACGGCGGCGGATTCGTGACGCGGTACGCGCATCTTTCGGCGATAAACGTCGCTTTGGGCGCAACCGTCGCTCAGGGGGACGTCATCGGACTTGCCGGTTCGACGGGCAACTGCAAGTCGGCAGTGCTTCATTTTGAGCTGCGCTGCGACGGGATCGCTTACAATCCGCGGTTTTACCTGCATTGACGGCGCCTCCGGCTTGCCAAGACGGATAATTGATGATAATATACTAAGGCTGACGCGAAAGGGAGGCGGTTTTAATGCCTTTATTGAAGTTCCGCTGCAAGAAATGCGGCAAGGTGTTCGACGAGCTTACGGCCCTCACCCAAATGGACAGGATAAAATGTCCGGTTTGCGGCGGCGTGACAGAGCGCGCGTATGAAGGCAAATGCTCTGGTTCAAAATCATGCGGCGAAGGCTGCGGGGGCAATTGCGGTTCCTGCGGCGGCTGCAGCCACTGATTACAAACAGGGGAGCGTACCGTAAAGGATGGCATATTACGTCATAAACGGCGGCAAAAGGCTTGAAGGCAGCGTGACCATAAGCGGCGCAAAGAATGCGGCGCTTGCGATCATACCCGCAACCATACTCGCGGGGGAAAGCTGCCGGCTGGAGAATCTTCCTTACATTGAGGATGTCAACACCCTCGAGGAGATATTGCGCCTTATGGGCGCGGTCGTCGATTTCACGCCGGACGGATCCATGCGCATCGATCCGCGCGGCATCACCAATTGTCATGTCACGTTCGACATGGTGTCGAAGATGCGCGCGTCATATTATCTGCTCGGCGCGCTTCTCGGAAGATACGGCCATGCGGAGGTGGCGCTGCCCGGCGGCTGCTCCATCGGGCAAAGGCCGATCGATCAGCATATCAAGGGCCTTCGCGCGCTTGGCGCCGAGGTCGTTATCGAACGCGGTATAGTGAAGGCAAAAACGAACGGGCTTGTCGGCGCGGACATTTATCTTGACGTTGTGTCTGTCGGCGCGACGATCAACATCATGCTTGCCGCGGTCGCAGCGAGCGGACAGACTGTCATATCAAACGCGGCGAAGGAGCCGCATGTCGTCGACACGGCGAACTTCCTCAACATGATGGGCGCGCAGGTAAAGGGCGCCGGCACGGACATTATCCGCATCAACGGCGGGAGAAAGCTCCACGGCTGCACTTATGCGATAATACCCGATCAGATAGAAGCCGGAACATATATGATCGCCGCTGCCGCGACAAACGGCGACGTGGTTCTGAACAATATTATCCCCACCCATCTCGAGGCGATCTCGGCGAAGCTGATGGAAAGCGGAATACATGTTTTTGAAGGCGACGACGGACGCGAATTTTATCTTCGCGTGACCGCCGAGGGACGACCACGCGCCGTGAACATCAAAACGCTTCCGTATCCCGGCTTTCCGACGGATCTTCAGCAGCCTATGATGGCGTTCCTCACGCGCGCGAACGGCAACAGCTTTATCGTTGAGAACATATTTGAATCCCGCTTCAATCATGTGAGCGAGCTTCAGCGCATGGGCGCGTCGATCACGCTGAATGCGCGCACAGCGATGGTCGAGGGGGTCGAATCCCTTGTCGGCGCGCCGCTTTACGCAAGCGATCTTCGCGCCGGGGCCGCGCTCATCGTCGCCGCGCTTTCCGCTGAAGGCAGAAGCGAAATCCACAATATCGAATATATCGACAGGGGCTATGAATATCTTGAACAGAAGCTGCGCGCTTTGGGCGCGGATATAACCCGCGTCGAATGAAGCATATATAAAAAACAGGGGTGCGCCTTGCGGCGCGCCCCTTCTTGTTGTGCGCTTATTCCTGCGGCGTCTCTTCCCCGCTCTCTTCCTCATGCGGGCAGAGGGCGACGCTCACGATCTTCGTGTCGTCTGCGACGCGCATCAGCTTCACGCCCTGCGTGTTGCGGGAGATTATGTTGGTTTGATCGACAGGTATGCGTATCACGGTACCGTCGTCGCGTATCATCATCACGTCCTCGTCGCCGGTGCAGATCTTCATTGCGGCAAGCGGGCCTGTCTTGTCGGTTATGGCCATTGCGATAACGCCCTTGCCGCCGCGGTTCTGGCGCGGATACTGCTCCTGCGGGGTGCGCTTGCCCATGCCGCGCTCGGATATGGAGAGCACAAACGATTCTGGCTTGATGATGCCGGCGTCGACCACCTCGTCGCCGTCGTCAAGCGAAATGCTGCGCACGCCGGTCGCCGTGCGGCCCATCGCGCGCACGTCACCCTCGGAGAAGCGGATGGATTTGCCCATCTTCGTGCCGACAAGGAATTCGTCGGCGCCGTCCGAAAGCATGACGCTCACAAGCTCGTCGCCGTCGCGAAGGCCGAGCGCGATTATGCCCGTTTTCCTCATGTTGTCGAAATCCGTCATCGGCGTTTTCTTTATGACGCCCATGCGCGTTGCGAAAACGAGGTATTCGCCCTCCTCCTCGGCGCTCACGGGGAAAACCGCCGTGATCTTCTCTCCGGCCTCAAGCTGCAGGAGGTTCACGATCGCCATGCCCTTTGCCGTGCGGCCCGCCTCCGGTATCGAATAGCACTTCATGCGGAAAGCGCGGCCGGTGTTGGTGAAAAACATAATGTTGTTGTGCGTGCTTGTCACAAACAGCCGCTCGACGAAGTCCTCCTCGCGCGTGGTCTGTCCCATTATGCCCTTGCCGCCGCGGTTCTGCGCGCGGTAGGTGTCCGGCGTTATACGCTTGATGTAGCCAAGATGGGTCATGGTCACCGCCATGTCCTCGACCTGGATTATATCGTCAAGGTCTATGTCGTCGCTTGCGGGCGCGATCTCGGTTCTGCGCGGGTCGGCATATTTGCGCCTGATCTCGAGTATTTCGTCGCGCAGTATGCCAAGCAGCTTGCTCTCGTCCGCAAGTATGCTTTCAAAATAGGCGATGGTCTTCTCAAGCTCGGCCATCTCCTCCACGATTTTATCGCGCTCGAGGCCGGTCAGCCTTGCAAGCCTCATGTCGAGTATCGCTTGACATTGCTTTTCGCTGAGGCCGAAGCGCGCGGACAGGGCGTCCTTTGCCGTCTGCTGCGTTGAGGAGCTTCTGATTATATGGACTACCTCGTCAATGTTGTCGATTGCGATCAGCAGGCCCTTGAGGATGTGAAGCCGTTCCTTCGCGCGGTCAAGGTCGTATTGCGTGCGGCGCGTCACCACCTGCTCCTGATGCTTGAGGTAATAATAGAGCATGTCGCGCAGGTTGAGCACCTTCGGTTCGCCGTCGACGAGGCAAAGCATTATCACGCCGAAGGTATCCTGCATCTGCGTGTGCTTGTAAAGCTGATTGAGTATGACGTTCGCGTTGACGTCGCGTTTGAGCTCGATGACGATCCTCATGCCGTGGCGGTCGGTCTCGTCGCGCAGGGCTGAAATGCCCTCGATGCGCTTTTCGTGATACAGCTCGGCTATCTTCTCAACGAGCCGCGCCTTGTTCACCTGATAGGGTATCTCGGTCACGATTATGCGGCTCCTGCCGTTGCCCATCTCCTCGATCTCGGCCTTTGCGCGCACGATTATACGGCCGCGGCCCGTGCGGTATGCCTGACGGATGCCGGCGTTGCCCATTATCGTGGCGCCGGTCGGGAAATCGGGGCCGGGAATATAGCTCATCAGCTCTTCGACGGTTATGTCGCGGTTGTCGATCATCGCAACGTATGCGTCGATCACCTCGCCGAGGTTATGCGGCGGTATGTTGGTCGCCATGCCGACGGCAATGCCGCCCGAACCGTTGACGAGAAGGTTCGGGAAGCGGCAGGGCAAAACGTTTGGCTGCATGAGCGTTTCGTCGAAGTTGGGGCTGAAGTCGACTGTGTTTTTTCCGATGTCGCTCATCATCTCGTCGGAAAGCTTCGAAAGGCGCGCCTCGGTATAACGCATCGCGGCCGCGCCGTCGCCGTCGACGGAGCCGAAGTTGCCCTGACCCTCGACGAGCTGATAGCGTATGTTGAAATCCTGCGCAAGGCGGACCATCGCGTCGTAAACCGATGAATCGCCGTGCGGGTGGTATTTGCCCAAAACGTCGCCGACGATGCGCGCGCTCTTGTGGAACGGCTTGTCGGCGGTGAAGCCCTGCTCATCCATCGAGTAAAGTATGCGCCTGTGCACCGGCTTAAGGCCGTCGCGCACATCCGGCAGGGCGCGGTCAACGATGACCGCCATCGCGTATGAGATGAAGGAGCGCTTCATCTCCTGCTCTATGTCGAGCGGCTTTATCTGCGGGTTGTGAAGTATTTCGTCCATTATGCCACCTCTGTCAAACGTCGAGATCGGTCACGAGCTTCGCGTTCTGTTCTATGAACTCGCGCCGCGGGTCGACCTGATCGCCCATGAGAATCGTGAATATCTCGTCCGCGCGGATCGCATCCTCAAGGTTCACGCGCAGCATTATCCTGTGATCGGGATCCATCGTCGTTTCCCAAAGCTGCTCAGGGTTCATCTCGCCGAGGCCCTTGTAGCGGTTGATGAGCGGCTTGGGATCGCGGCCTATCTGGTCGAGCGTCGCAGCAAGCTCTTCGTCGCTGTAAGCGTACCAGATGTTCTTTCCGCGCGTAATGCGGTAAAGCGGGGGCTGGGCCACATAAACATAGCCCTGCTCGATGAGCGGCCGCATATGGCGGAAGAAGAACGTGAGCATGAGTATCCTTATGTGACTTCCGTCAACATCGGCATCCGTCATGCAAACGATCTTGTGATAACGCAGCTTGGAAACGTCGAAATCGTCGTCTATGCCCGCGCCGAAGGCCGTTATCATGGAGCGTATCTCGTTGTTGCCGAGGATCCTGTCCATGCGCGCCTTTTCAACGTTGAGTATCTTGCCGCGAAGGGGCAGTATCGCCTGGAACGCAGGGTTTCTGCCCTGCTTGGCGCTGCCGCCCGCGCTGTCGCCCTCGACGAGGAATATTTCGCAGTTCACGGGGTTGGAATCCGTGCAGTCCGCAAGCTTGCCCGGCAGCGAGGTGGAGTCGAGCGCAGTCTTTCTTCGCGTGAGCTCCCTCGCCTTGCGCGCCGCGTCGCGCGCGTGGGCTGCTGTTATGCACTTTTCGACGATGAGCTTCGCTATCGGCGGATGCTCCTCAAGATATGTGGAAAGACCGCCGTATACCGCGGAATCGACCATCGTGCGGATGTATGCGTTGCCGAGCTTGGTCTTTGTCTGACCCTCGAACTGAGGCTCCTCGAGCTTTACGGATACTATCGCTGAAAGACCCTCGCGGATGTCCTCGCCCTTGAGCGGCTCGTCGCTGTCCTTGAGGTATTTGTACTTTTTGGCGTAATCGTTGATAACGCGCGTGATCGCGCTCCTGAAGCCCACAAGATGGCTTCCGCCCTCGGCGGTGTTTATGTTGTTCGCGAATGTGAACACATTCTCGTTATAGTCGTCGTTGTACTGTATGGCGACTTCCATCGTGGCGTGCTCCCCTTTCTCGGGGTTGTCGCGCTTCGCCGTGATGTAAATCGGTTCGTCGTGCAGCACGGCCTTCTTGCGGTTGATGTGCTTGACGAAGTTGACGATACCGCCTTCGTAATGGAAGCTCTTCTGTATTATTTCCTCACCCTCGCCGACGCGCTCGTCCGTAACGGTTATGCGAAGGCCCGCGTTCAAAAACGCAAGCTCCCTCATGCGGTCTATGAGGGTGTCGAAGTTATAGTTCACTTCATCGAATATATCGGCGTTTGCAAGGAACGTGACGCTTGTGCCGCTCTCGTTGCCTTCATACGCGCCCACGGCATGCACGGGCGCAACGGGATCGCCGTTCACATAATCCTGTTCGTATATCTTGTTGTCGCGTCTCACCTCAACGTGAAGGGAGGAGGAGAGCGCGTTCACAACGGAAAGGCCCACGCCGTGCAGTCCGCCGGAAACCTTGTAGCCCGTGCCGCCGAACTTGCCGCCCGCGTGCAGCACGGTAAGCGCAACTTCAAGCGCGCTCTTATGCATTTTCTCATGCATGTCCACGGGGATGCCGCGCCCGTTGTCGGTCACTGTGACAGAGTTGTCCGCATGGATGGTCACCTCGATGTGGTTGCAGAAGCCGCCCATCGCTTCGTCGATGGCGTTGTCCACAAGTTCCTTCACAAGATGATGCAGTCCGCGCACGTCGGTCGAGCCGATATACATGCCCGGACGGCGCTTGACCGCTTCCAGGCCCTCGAGGACCTGTATTTGCGAAGCGTCGTAATCGGTATGGTTGCTCATTGTTTCACTCCGTTCTTCAAGTTTCAAACATTTATGGGTTCAAGCGTGCCGGCGGCGCACCTGAACACCGGTATATCGTGCATATCCATCCCCGCGCGCACAAGGCCGTCCTGACCGGTGCAGGTGAGGAAGCTTTGACAGTCGCGCACGGCCTCGAGCAGCGCCCTCTGCCTGAGCTCGTCCAGCTCCGAGAGCACGTCGTCAAGTATCAGCACGGGCGGCTCTCCCCTGTCCTCTCTGAGAAGCTCAAGCTCCGAAAGCTTGAGCGAGAGCGCTGCCGTTCGCTGCTGGCCCTGACTGCCGAATACGCGCACCGCCCTGTCCGAAAGGGTGATGGCGATATCATCCCTGTGCGGGCCTGTGCCCGTGAAGCCGCGGCGTATGTCATCCGCGACCCCTGCAAACAGCGCCTCGCCCATCGCGTCTTCAAGACTGCCTCTTTCCATGGAAACGTTCGGGTCATAGCGGATGCCGAGCGTTTCGCGCCTGCCGGAGATATCCCTGTGCAGTATTGTCGCGATGGAGGCAAGCTTGCATATGAATTCCGCGCGCCTTTGCATAATGTCGGCGCCGAGGGTTATAAGCTGCTCGTCCCAGCCGTACAGCTCGCGGCGCAGCTCCTCCCCCGTGCGCGTTTTCACGGCTTCGGGCCTCAGCAGCGCGTTTCTTTCGCGCAGCGCCTTGTTGTAACGCTGAAGGATGGTATAGTACGCCGGGCGGAACTGCGAAAGCTCCATGTCTAGAAAGCGGCGCCTCTCCGCGGGGCCGTCCTTTATGAGGGAAAGATCCTCGGGCGAAAACATCACCACGTTGAGCACGCCCATCAGCTCCGAGCTGCGCTCGCATTGGAGCGAGTCGATGAAAAGTTGTTTGCGCTCGCCGTCACGCAGCTTGATCTCAATCTTGCGGCTGCCGGCGCCTGTCACCACGTTCATGCCGACATACGCGCCGCTCATCCCGCAGCTGATAAGCTCCGCATCCCTCGGGGTGCGATGCGATCTCCCGAACGCACATAAAAAAACCGCTTCAACGGCGTTGGTCTTGCCCTGCGCGTTCTCGCCGACGATCACATTGAGACCGCGGCCGGGCGTCAGCCGGAGCGATTCGTAGTTGCGGAAATAATTCAGTTGAAGCCGCTCGATGTACATAATGCGCCCCTTTTTCCTCAATAATATTTTACCATTCAACCGTCTGCAATTCAAGCTTTTGTTTATTATTATAAGAAGAAAAGGCATGATAAAACACATGCCGGCAGCTCTCAACCGGCCTCGCGCGCCCTTTCGGCGTCCTTTGCGGCGGTATTTCGCAAATCGGCGTTGACAACGGGGTATTTGTGCAATAATAATAATGCCATGAATGAGCTCTCGGTTTCAAAAAGTCTTGTTTCGCTTGCGGGCCTGTTTGCGCAAAGAGGCAAAACGCTCTATGCCGTGGGCGGCATGGTGCGCAATCCCATTTTGGGCCTTGCCGTAAGCGACTGCGATATATGCTCCGCCATGCGTCCTGACGAGGTCGCTTCGCTTTGCGCGGAGAACGACCTCCGTTGTTTCGCGAAGGGGGCTGCGTTCGGCACGCTCGATATCGTTTTTGGCGGCGAAAGGTTCGAATACGCCTGCTTCAGGAGCGAAAGCTACGCGTCGGGCGGCGCGCACAGACCGGACAGCGTGCGCTATTCGGATTCTGTCGAGGAGGACGCCGCGCGCAGGGACTTCACGGTCAATGCGCTCTATCTTGACATACTTCAGAACAGTATTATCGACCCGACGGGCGGATTGCGCGATATTTCGGACAGGGTGATAAGGGCTACCTCCGATGATCCCGGCGCGATAATGGGCGACGACGCGCTTCGCATACTTCGCATGGCGCGCTTTTGCGGCGAACTTGGCTTTCGCGTGGATCAGGCAACGCTTGACGCCGCCCGCTGCCACGCGGCCGGTCTGTCCGACATATCGCCGGAGCGCATACGCGACGAGCTTTCAAAGCTTCTTCTTTGCGACGTGCGTTACGGCGCGGGAACGCAAAGCATGATATACGCGCTCGATCTTCTTCGCCTTTGCGGCGCGTACGACGTTTTTCTGCCGGAGCTTACGGCCTGCTTCGGCGTGGAACAGCGCAGGAAATACCATGCGTATGATGTTTACGGCCATGCGATACACGCGGCGGCCTCCGTGCCGCCGGAGCTGACGCTTCGTCTCACTATGCTGCTTCACGATATAGGCAAGCCTGTTGCGCTTGCGGATCACGGCAAGATGCACGGGCATGAGCTCATCGGCGCCGATATGGCGGACGGTGTGCTGCGCCGCCTCAGATATCCGAACGCGCTGCGCCAAGACGCCGTCAGCCTTATCAGATGGCATATGTTCGATCTCAACGGCGACGCGCGCGACCGCGCCTGCAAAAAGCGTTTCGTGGCGCTTGGGCGGGATCTTTCCGAAAAGCTTTGCCTTGTGCGCGATGCGGATGTGCACGGCAGCGGCATAATCACAGGCCCCGTCGACACGGCTGAAAAATGGCGACGCATTCTCAACGCGATGCGGGAGAGCGGCGCGCCGTTCACGGAGGGCGAGCTTGCCTGCACCGGACGCGACATCGCCGGGTGGCTCGACATTGCGCCGTGCGCGCGCATCGGCGAGATCAAACGCGCGCTTCTCATGCACTGCGCCTGCAAACCCTCTGACAACACATATGAAAGGCTCCGCGCCATCGTGCGCGATATGGGGCCGGGAAAGGAAGGCGGCAAATGATCGATACTGTTTTTGCCCCGGCCACGCCCGCCGGCGGCGCCATCGCCGTGATAAGGATCACAGGCCCGCGCTCGCTGTACGCCCTCGGACGCCTTTTTTTGACAGGTAAGCCGTTGATTCCCCGGGAAATGACGTTTGGACGGCTCACGGACGCTCTGGAGGGCGAAAAAGGGCAATCCGACGTCATCGATGATATAATGGCCTGCTTTTTCAAGGGGCCTAAAAGCTATACCGGCGAGGATATGGCGGAGCTGTATCTCCACGGCGGTCAGGCGGTGGTGCGCGCCGCGCTCGACGCACTTGCGCGCGTGGGGCTTTCCCCTGCCGCCCCCGGCGAATTCACGCGAAGGGCGTTCATGAACGGCAAGCTGTCGCTTTCGCGCGCGGAGGCCGTGATGGATATGATCAACGCCGTGACGCTTCGCTCCGCGTCGTCGGCGCTTGAGCAGCTCGAGGGGAGCGTCGGCGCGGCGGTCGGCGCGATCGAGGACGCGCTCACGGATACGCTTTCGGGCGTTGACGCCGCGCTTGATTATCCCGAGGAGCTTGAGGAGGATGTGTTCTCGGTCTTGCAGGACAGGATAGACGTGATAGTAATGCGCCTTGACGCGCTCATCGAGGGGGGACTTCGCGGCAGATATATCCGTGAAGGGGCCACCGTTGCGATCCTCGGCTCGCCGAACGCGGGCAAGTCCTCGCTTTTCAACGCGCTTGTCGGTTCCGAGCGCGCAATCGTGACGCCTCTGCCCGGCACCACGCGCGACACGCTTGAGGAACGCATCTCCGTCTGCGGTGTGCCGGTGCGACTGATCGATACCGCCGGCATACGCGAGGCGCGCGACGAAGCGGAGCGCATAGGCGTGCTTCGCGCGCTTGAGCAGGCGGAGAAGGCCGACGTGCTGATTCTCGCGTTCGACTCCGGCGTCGCGCTGACCCACGAGGATATAAAGCTGCTGGAGACGACTTCATCGCGCGAGAGGATCGCCGCAGTGTGCAAAAGCGATCTTCCGGCCGTTTGGAACGCCGAAGAGCTTGACCGGTTCGGCATAGATTGCGTTACGCTGAGCGCCGCGACGGGTGAGGGCATAGAAGCGCTCAGGAGCGCGCTGGCCTCAATGCTTATCCCGGAGGGTGAAAGCGCGCTCATCACCAATTCCCGTCATCTCGAAGCGCTTTGCAGCGCGCGCGGCGCGCTTCTGTCACTCAATATCGCGGACGGGGCGGACTGTGCCGCGGTGCTCATGCACTCGGCGCTCGCTTCGATCGGCGAGATAACCGGCCATGACGTTTCCGAGGATGTTATAGACAGGATTTTCAAAAATTTCTGCGTCGGCAAATAGGAAGCGAATCAAAAGCCCCGCGCCGGTTTGTTCCGGCGCGGGGCTTTTCTGTTGAACCTTTATGCGTCCTCAGCCTACGGCCTTGAGCAGCATATACAACCTCTGGGATTTGTCGCCGGACTTATCGGCGCAGGTGACAATCACCATCACCTTGTCGTTTGAGGACATGGAGCCGAGCGTCATTCCCTTGTAGACGGACGAGCAGAAGGACATCATCTTGTCGATCCACTGCTGTTTAGAGGAACCGGTGCGGTAGGATTCCATGGAGGCGAAAAGCTCCAGATTCCTGCGCGCGGGGGCGGAGTCCATCGTCGAGCTTGAAAGCTCGAAGAAGCCCACGAGCTGCCATCTTGAAGCGCCGTTGTAGCTGATGTTGAAAACGCTCGTCTTTGCGCCGGAGCAGTCTCTTCCGCAGTATTCGCACTTGGATATGCCGAGCCATGCGTTCTGTACATGATGCAGCTCATGCAGGCCGAGGCCGGTCGTGCTCTTGAGGGCGGACTTTCTCATGTTGTGACCGTATATGACCGCGATGGGGTTGTTCACATAGGAAAGCGCGTAAATATAGTTGTTGCTTGAGGAGTAGGAGTTGTAGTAGAACTGCCCCTTGTTGTTTATGGCGTTGCAGTATATATAGTTGTTGATGTTGGTACCGTCGACCTTAATGCTGCCCCAGACGTCGCTTGAGCTGCCGGTATAGTTGGCATAGCTGAGCGTGCCGGTGGTGCTTGAGCTGCCGGTTGAAGTGCCGGTTGAAGTGCCGGTGGAAGTACCGGTTGAAGTACCGGTGGAGGCGGAAGCGAGCTTGATGTACTTGCCGAGCATCCAGCCGGTGTAAGTCTTATACTGTATTTTCCAGTATGTTGCGTCGTAGGTGTTGTCAAGCACTGTCACGGTTGCACCCTTGGGTACGCTCGTGCAGCCTGAGACCTTGGCATAGCTCTGCGCCGGGCCGCTGCGGAAACTGCAGCTGCCGGTGGTAGTGCCGGTCGCGATGGCCGTGGTGCCGCCGACGGTAGTTCCTGTCGTTGTGCCGGTCGATGAACCGTTTGAAGTGCCGGCGGAGGCGGAAGCGAGCTTGATATAATTGCCGAGCATCCAGCCGGTATAGCCGTTGTACTGCACCTGCCAGTAAGTTGCGTCGGAGGTGTTGTCGAGTACGGTGACGGTCGCGCCCTTGGGTACGGACGTGCAGCCTGAAACCTTGGCATAGGTCTGGGCCGGGCCGGTGCGGAAGCTGCAGCTGCCGGTCGCGGTGCCGGTGGCCTTCGCGGTTGCCGACGTGCCGGAGTTGCCGCTGCCCCAGCCGGAGGAGCCTGAGCCGCCGGAAAGACCGCCGCTGCTTGTTGTTGTGGTCGTCGTCCCGGACAAGGAGGAGCTGCCTGAGCTGCCGCCCATAAGGCTGCCGCTGCTTGTTGTGGTGGTGGTCGCGGAAGATGCGGATGCGGTCACATTCACATAGCCTGCGTAGATCCAGCCGGTATAGCCGTTGTATTGGACTTTCCAGTATTTGCTGTTGGATGTTTTGTCGAGGATGGTGACTGTTGCGCCCTGCGGGATAGTGTTGCAGCCGGAGACAAGCTCGCTCGTCTGGTCAGCCGTCGTGCGGAAATTGCACTTTTTGGAGGTTACGCCGTAGACCGTGTCGGCGGATGCAGCCGCAGGGATCAGCGCGAGCAGCATGACGAGGGTCATTGCGACCGCGATGATGCGTGAGAACTTCTTCATCGTTATGATCCTTTCTTTTGGTATCTATCAGAGGGGCTTTTAATTTTGCCCGTCCTGACCGTCGTTCTTTTTTTCGCCGTCATTGCCTTCGGCGTTCTTCTCGTCCTCGTCTTCAAACACGAACGCCGCATGAAGCGGATCCCCGTGATTGCCGGCGCGACGGTTGGTTTCCTCCTCCTTGCGCGCGGCCTCCATGGCCTTGCGGTCCGTGAGGACGACGTTCACAACGATCAGCGCCACAAGTCCTGCGAGGCCGATCGCCCAAAGAACGGTGCCGAGGGTCGAAAACTGCTCTGCGCTCAGGCCGAGACCTTCGCCGTAAACCGAGCCGGCAAGGAACTCGAACACGCCGTTCGCGAGTATCGCGAGGCCGGAAAAAGTGGATATCAGGCGCAGAATGAGCTTGTAAAGTTTCGGGTTGCATTTGGGATACTCGTTCTCAATCAGCTTGCCCTTGCCGCGTATCGCCGCGACGAAAAGATAAACGGCGATGACTACCTTGAAGAGGATGAGGATGATGTTTGAGGACGCGCCGTCCGTGGTCTGGGTCGTCGTTGCAGCCTCATCGAAAAGGAGCTTTGCGATCGAAAGAAATTCCATAAAATAATCTCCGTTTCCAAGTATTGATATAATACCACGCGGAGGGGATTTTTAAACTCTCCCACGCGATTGTTCAAATAAAGTTTATACTTCAGATACGCTTGAGCTTCGCGCCTTCCTTGCCGTCTTCAACGGCAAATCCCATCTCGCGCAGCTTCTCGCGGATCTCGTCGGCCTTCGCCCAGTTTTTCGCCGTGCGCGCCGCGCCGCGTTCTTCAAGCAGGGCAAGCGCCTCGTCGGGGAACTGCTCCGCCGACTTGTGCTGGAGAATACCCATAACGCTGCAAATGTCGGAAAGCAGCGCATCCGCTGCGGCAAGCGCTTCACCGCCGCGCGGTTCGCTCACGAAGGCGTTCACTGCGCGTGCAAAATCAAACAGCACGCCGAGCGCGTCTGCTGTGTTGAGATCGTCGTCCATCGCCTCTTCAAAGCGCGCCCTGTGTTCCTTGCAGGCGGCGATGAAGGCCTCGTCCGCGTCCGTCTTCGTTTGAAACTTATCCGAAAGAGCGGCGTCAAGGCGTTCGCGCGCCGTGCGTATGCGCGTGAGGGCGGTATCCGCCTGCTCCACAAGCTCGCGCGAGAAGTTGACGGGGTTCCTGTACTGCGCGCCGAGCAGGAAAAGCCTCACCGCTTCAAGGTCGAATTCCTTGGAGATGTCGCGCACGAGCATGAAGTTGCCGAGGCTCTTGGACATTTTCACGTTGTTGATGTTTATATAGCCGTTGTGCATCCAGTATCGCGCGAAGGGTTTGCCCGTCGCGGCCTCGCTTTGGGCGATCTCATTCTCGTGATGCGGGAATATGAGATCCTGACCGCCGGCGTGGATATCGAACGTCTCGCCGAGGATCGACATGCTCATCGCGCTGCACTCGATGTGCCAGCCGGGCCTTCCCTTGCCCCACGGCGCATCCCAGAAAGGCTCGCCGGGCTTCGCGCCCTTCCAGATCGCAAAATCCAGCGGATCGCGCTTCTGCTCGGTCGGGTCTATGCGCGCGCCGCTTTCAAGATCGTCGATTGACTGGCCGGAAAGCTTGCCGTAGCCCTTGAAGCTGCGCACGGCAAAATAAACGTCGCCGTTTTCGGCCGCATAGGCGTGGCCCTGTTCGATGAGCTTGGCGACGAGCCTGATTATGTCGTCGATATGTTCCGTCGCGCGCGGGTTCACGCTCGCACGTTCAACGCAAAGGGCGTCCGCGTCGGTATAGTATTCGCGGATGTATCTGTCCGCAAGCTCCTGCACGGTGGTGTTTTCCTCCGCGGCGCGGCGGATGAGCTTGTCGTCGATATCGGTGAAGTTCTGCACGAAGGTCACCTTGAAGCCCTTGTACTCAAGATAACGCCTCAGCGTGTCGAACACGACGAAGGGGCGCGCGTTGCCGATGTGGAAGAAATTATATACCGTGGGGCCGCAAACGTACATTTTGATTTCGCCCGGCGTCATGGGTACAAGCTCTTCCTTTTTGCGGGTCATTGTGTTATATATCTGCATAAAATCCTCCTTGGATAAATCCTTCAGTTCTGTTTTTTTGCGTATTTTTCGGCGAGCATCACGGCGGCGGCCATCGTCAGCTTCTCGTGCGCGTCGACCTGATAGTCAACGCACATGCTCCTGATTTCGGCGTGATCCGGACACGGGGCGTTTTCAGTCGCCTCGACAAGCTCGCACACGGTGTCGGTGAACTCCGCAATGCGGGGATAACACAGCTCGATCGCGAGCGGGAAAAGTCCCGCTTCGGGAAGCTCGCGCGCCGTGGCCGCGATGAGAACGTTGCCGGGCACTGCGGTTTCGCAGACCTGCCGTATCAACGCGCGAAGGTTCGGCGTCACGCCGTCAAGCGCGTCGAAAAGCAGCAGGAAGCGAAGCGGCTGCGCGCGAAGCGTTTCCATCAGCGCGCCGAGGTCCGCGTTTTTGTGATCGTCGACAAAAACCATGCGAAGCTCCGGAAAATCTTCCGCGAGGTCGCACATCATGGCGGTCTTGCCGCAGGACGCCGGGCCGTAAACGATCACCGGCGTATCGCTTTCCGCGCGCATGAAGGCGATCACGTTTTCGGAAAGCGCGGTGCGCTGCCTGTCGTATACTGAAACCGGACACAGCCATTGCGGCGCGCCCACGCATTCGAGCTCGCCCCCGCGCAGCGCGAACGCGCGCGAACGCAGGAACCTGCCGGAGCCGCAGGTGGCAAAAAGGTTCCAAAGATCGTCAGCGAGGCTTTTCCAGTCGGGCGACTTCATCAGCCGCGCGTATACTTCCTCAAGCGCTTCATCCGCCGCCCATTCGCCGTGAAGGCCGGCTTCACCGTAACGGAATGGCAGCCACTCCGCCTCCGGCGGCAGGGAAGACGCCTGCATCGGCTGCGGACGCGGTTTTTCGCCTTTTTCCTTATCGACAAGCGGCGGCTGAGGCAGCGGTTTGCCGCTCCAAAGCGCCGTTGACATCGCGGATATATCATCCTTGGGATACCGTGATTTCATTTGCAGCTCGCTTTTGCGTTCCTGCGCCATTCGCACAAGATCGCCAGAGGTGAGCGTTGCAAGCTCGCCAAGCGCGGAAAGGTCCGCGCGCAGGGCAAGTCCTTCCGGCTCGTCCAGCCTGCCGGCCGCCGCCATCACGGCGAAGGGATGCTCCCGCTCGACGACGACTGAAAGCAGGTAATCCATCAAAAGATCGCCTGAAACGCGCCGCGCGCCGAAGGTGATGAGCTTGCGCGCAAGCGTGTGATAGAGCCTGTACGCGCCGGCCACGTCGCCCGCGGCGACAAGCGCCGCATAGTCCGTCAGCGCGTCAAGCGGCCCGTGTTCATCGGGCGCGAGCACGGTCAGTCTCGATATCAGGTATGCGATCCTTTCAACGCCTGAAACAGCGTCACAATTAGTGAAATCGCGCATCGGTGCCTCCAATAAAGTCCCATGAGCACATATTCCAACACGTTAATAATAGCATAAATGAACGCCGAGTGATATAATTATTTGCGCTTGCGGCGCGGATTGAATATTATATGGCAACGCAATGCTTTTGAAAGGTCAGTATAGATGAAAAAAATCGTTCTCTTCACGGGCGGCGGTTCCGCCGGCCATGTCACGCCGAACATCGCCCTTTTCCCGCAGCTCCTTTCCGAGGGCTGCGAGCTGCATTATGTCGGCACGAAGGACGGCATAGAACGCGGTATGATCGAGGGACGCCCGGGCGTGACTTATCACGCCGTGTCCTCCGGCAAGCTGCGCAGGTATTTTTCATGGAAGAATTTCACGGATCCCTTCCGCGTTGCGGCGGGCGTGTTTCAGGCGGGCGGGCTCATCGGCAGGATAAAGCCCGATGTGGTTTTCAGCAAGGGCGGCTTTGTAAGCGTTCCGGTCGTGGTGGCCGCGCATATGCGGCATGTGAGCGTCGTCACGCATGAATCGGACTATACCCCCGGCCTTGCCAACAGGATAAACGCGAAGTTTGCGGACAGGATCTGCGTTACGTTTGAAGATACGCTTTCGCACGTCGGGAAAAAGGGCATCCATACCGGCACCCCGATAAGGCCGGAGCTGTATGACGGCGTGCGCGCGCGAGGGCTTGATTTCCTCGGCTTTTCGGGCAACAAGCCGGTGCTTCTCATCATGGGCGGCAGCCTCGGCGCGGCGGCGGTGAACGATGTTGTGCGCGAGGCGCTCGACAGGCTGCTGCGCACGTTCGATATTTGCCATCTTTGCGGCAAGGATAAGGTGGACGGGAAGCTGATCGCCAAGGCGGGCTACCGTCAGTTCGAGTTTGTGGGGCCGGAGCTTGCGGATGTTTTTGCCGCGACGGACGTCATCATCTCACGCGCGGGCGCAAACGCCGTGTTCGAGTTTCTGGCGCTTTCAAAGCCTGCGCTTCTCATCCCGCTGCCGCTTTCCGCTTCGCGCGGGGATCAGATACTCAACGCCGGATATTTCGCGCGCAAGGGCTTTTCAATGGTGCTCGATCAGCAGGAGCTGACCGCAGACAGCCTGCTTGACGCGGTCAACGATCTTTATGACAGGCGGCTTTCCTTCATCGCGACCATGAGCGCGGAACCCACGGCCGACGGCACGGACGAGGTGCTTGCCGTGATACGCGAGGAAATGTATAAAAAAAAGGAACGGTGATCCGCACCGTTCCACGCCCGATATAAAAGGCTCATGTCTTTGAAAAATGCAATATTGCCTCAAGCGCCGCGCCGCCGAGCGCGCGCGCCTTGTCCGACACGGTGAAGCACGCTGCGACATTCGCACGCGGATCCGTGTCGCCGCTTTTCATGCCCTTTGTCACATGTATGCCGTCAGGCAGTATGCCGCGAAGCACGCCCGCAATGTTTGAAACGACGTCTTTGCCGTCGACCTCGCCCACGCACTCCCCCGCGGCGACAATATCTCCGATCTTTCTTTTGGAAGTGAATATGCCTTCGGCCGGCGCGCGTATCACGCGCTCGGCTCCGCGTCCGCCGATCTCTCCGGGGACGCCCGTGTTTTCCATGGGCGAGCCGGAATAGAGCACGCGGCCGAGGTCGTGACCGCGCATGGTCTCGACCGCCGCGTGGCAGTCCTTCCCCGCCGTGAAGCCCGGCCCGAGACCGATGACGACAGGCGCGTCCGTTATGCGGGTGCCTGTGTTGTATTTTGCGATGATGGCGTCAACGAGCGCGTCCGGGCACAGATACGTCCTGCAAGCCGCAGCCGGATCGACGATCACGGCGGCGTGTCCGCGCGCGGCGATTTCAAGCGCCTGCGACGGCGTTGCGGCGAGCTCGGCCGTGATATCCTCAACGGTGACGCCGCCTGTACGCACAGCCTCGCTGAAGGCGACGGTGCGCCGTATCGCCGTCGGGTTTTCGGTATCGGTGAGAACGACCCTCATCCCGGCGCGGATAAGCCTTATCGCGATCCCTGTGGCGAGGTCTCCCGCGCCGCGTATAAGCACAAGCATTTCAATCCCTCCAAAGCGCTTTTATGGGTTCTTCGTCACGAAGCGCCGCGGCCGCGACTATTCCCGCGCCGTAGGCCAGCTTGAAGCGCAGCGCGAGCGCCGTTTCAAGCTCGCCGTCGCACTGGTTGACGAGTATCTTTCCGTTTGGAAAATGCAGCCTTGCGGCGCGCGCGTAAGCCTCGGGCGTGACAGGCTCTGTTTCGCTTATGCAAAGCGCCGCAGCGTAAAGCCCCGGCCTGTGGACGGCTTCGCTTGCCGTCCTGCCGAAGCCGGACGCCCCGATCACCGCGATCACGTCGGCGTCGGGCGGTATGACCGGCTCGTGCGCGGCGTGCGCCTTGAGCGGCAGCCCCCGCGAGCCGTCCGCCTCGATGAGCACATAATCGGCCGCGCGCGCGGCCTCCTCCCATGTAAAGGCCGGGGCGGCAAGCTTCCCGTCGGCGCATAACAGTCCGGCGCAGACGGTATCCGTCGCTTCGAACGCTTTGCCGACTTCATCGACGCCGCGGGTAACAAGCGGTATGCCGGGGGGCGGAAACATATGGGTGCTCGTCGCAAGCAGAACGCGGCCTCCCGGCGCAAGCTCGCGCGCAAGGCGAAGGAGCAGCGTCGATTTGCCGCCGGAGCCTATTACGGCCGTCAGGCCTTTTTTCACGCAGAGCGCGTCCGCGACGAGCATAAAACCGCCTTTCATACGGCGAAAAATGCCGTTGATGATATGCCCAAGTATAACACAGGCATGATATAATATCAAAAAACGCAGGCTGACGCCGCGACGGCGGGATAAGCCGGACAAGGGAGGAAGGCATGGCTGAAGCGTTACGGGTGCTCAACCTTACGGGCGAGGACGCGCACATTGAATACGGAAGGATATTTTCAAAGGCGATAAGGGAATGCTCGGAAAAGGTAAAAGCCGAAAATCCCGTGCTGCCCGCGTCGTTTTATGTGATGAAGGAGAAGCTCGTCAAAAGGTATCCCGCCTATTATGCTGAGGTGTGCGGGCGCGCGCAGGGCGCGGGCGTTGACGCGGACGCATATCTTGCCGCGATGAGCGACGCCATCGACGAGCTGCACGGGGAGCATTGCACGAACGCAGTCGTCGTGCGGCCGGACGGGCGCGTGCTTTTCGGCCATAACGAGGACGGCGTGTACGACGCGCACAACAGCGCGATAGTCACCTATAACACCGCGAAATATCATTATACGGAATTCAGCGCGACGGAATCCATGCCGGGTTATACCGTCACGTTGAACTATAACACGGGCGTCGTCAGCGCGGCGAATTATATCTATACGAAGTACAGCATCCCGCAGGAGATATCTGCGCAGTTTCTGCTTCGGGATATAATGGAGTGTTCCTCGGTTGAAGAGATAAGGGAGCATCTCGGGGGGCTGACGTGCGCGACGGGCTTCAGCACAGACGTGTTCGACGTGAAGCGCGGGCGGATATACGCTGTTGAAATGCTCTATGACAGGCTGGATATTTTTGAGATAAGGGGCAAATACGCCCACTCGAACCACATAACCCACATACCGGGCGTCGATCCCGCGGACGGCGGCAGCAACACGCTGAGAAGGCTCGCCGCGGCGCAGCGGCTCATGGAGGGTATCGACGCGCAGAGGGCGGAGATATCCGATATCGAGCGCGTGCTTGAATACCGCGCGCCGTCGCATGACGACACGATCCACAGCTCCCACGGGCCGGACTATTCGGTCACGGCGGCGGCGATGTTCCTCGACAGCCGCGCGGATGAGATAACCGTGAGGGACTATCTCGGCGGCACGGAGCTTCGCTTCCCGATGCCGCGGCGCGGTTGAAGCGTCGAAACGTTTTTTGGCGAGAATAATGACGATCAGAGGTTTTTATATGGAAAAGATATGCTGCAAACTTGCGATAAGGCTTTTCAGCGAACGCGGCAAATGCTTCGGCCCGGGCATTGCGGAGCTTGTCGCGCGCATGGAGGAAACGCATTCGCTGCGCGGCGCGGCGGCCGGTATGGGCATGGCGTATTCCAAGGCGTGGCGCATAATGAAGGATACGGAGGAAGCGCTCGGGTTCAAGCTCATCACATCCACGGCGGGCGGACGCGGCGGCGGCGGCGCGACGGTCACGCCGGAAGGCCGCGACATGCTTGAAAAATACCGCGCGCTCGAAGCGCGGCTCAACGCGGAAGCCGCGCGCGCCGCGGAAGAGCTTTTTGACGATAAAGCTTGAATTTCAGCTTATGCCGAAAAGCCGCTTCCCGTTGCGAAGCGTTGCGGACGCGATGCGTTCTGGCTCGGCGCCCCTTATCGCGGCGAGCTTTTCTATGACGAGCGGCACGTTTGCGGGCGTGTTGCGCTCGCCCCTGTGCGGCACGGGCGCAAGATAAGGACAGTCAGTTTCGACAAGCAGGCGCTCCTCGGGCACATACGCGGCGGCCTCAAGCAGCCTTCGGGCGTTTTTGAAGGTTATCGAGCCGCCGAAGGCGATATGAAGCCCGAGATCAAGGCACTCGCGCGCGATCTCCGGCGCGCCTGAAAAGCAGTGCATCACGCCGTCGATATCCCCGCGGATGTTATTCCTGTGCGCGCGCAGTATGTCCATGCAGTCGCCGAACGCTTCGCGTATGTGGAGAACCACGGGCAGGCGCAGCGCGCAGGCCATTTCGAGCTGATACGCAAAAAGCCGTTTCTGATCTTCTTTTTCGGAAAAATCATAGTGATAATCGAGGCCTATCTCGCCGAGCGCCACCACTTTTTCATCCTCAAGCGCGGCGCGCAGGCATTTTTCCCAGTCCTCACCGGGCGCCGACGCATAGTGCGGATGCACGCCGCACACGCCGTACAGCGTGGGATATTTGTGGATAAGCTCGCGCGAACGGTCGAAGTCCTTCACCTCGCACGCGACGTCAAGGCATAAGGAAAGCCCGCCCCGGACAAGGGCGGGTATCAGCGTTTCGCGGTCCGCGTCAAAGGCGGGATCGTTGAGATGCGCATGCGTATCAAAATAGTTCACAGCATAAGCTCCATCATTATTTCGTCGAAGTATTCGCCCCTGATGAAAAGCTGGTCGCGCCGCACGCCCGTTTGCTCGAAGCCGAAGCGGCGGTAAAGCGCGATCGCCCTTTCGTTGTCCGCGCGCGCGGATAGGACGAGCTTGTGATAACCTGCCTCCCTCGCGAAATCTATGCTCAAAACCATCGCCATCGCGCCGATGCCGAGGTGCCAGCAGCTTTTCCTTATCGCAACGCCGAACTCCGCAACATGGGCGCTGCGTCCGGTCCCTGCGTGCATCACGGAAAAGAAGCCGACAATCTCCCCGTCGATCAGGGCCACGAACATGCAGACCATGGGGTCCGTCATCCAGCAGGCAAGAAGCTCCTTTTCATCGGCTTCGCTGCCGCGCCAGCCGTTTTCATCCGTGAGCAGGTAATCCGTCTCTGCGCCGACGATTTTTGAAAGCGCGAGCATTTGGGCGGCGTCTTCCGGCGCCGCCTCTCTTATCGTCAGCATTTTTCTGTTTTTGAGGGGGATCAGCTCCTGCATCAGCCTATCTCGCTTCCTCCGGGCATAACATCGTCCGCGCCAAGCAAACGCAGCACTTCGCCCTCCGGCGTGTCAACGAAGGAGGAAAGCAGCATCCCGCAGCTTTCGATGCCGCACATTTTGCGCGGCGCGAGGTTCACGCACGCGACAAGGCGGCGGCCGATGAGCGCTTCCGGTTCCGGATACCACTTGCGTATGCCGGAAAGGATAACGCGCTCCTCACCGTTGCCCATGTCCAGGGTGAATTTCAAAAGCTTGTCGCTCTTTTTGACGAATTCGCAGTTTTTGACGACCGCAACGCGAAGCTTCACCTTTTCAAAATCCTCAAAGGCGATATAGCCTTCGTCGCTTTCGGCCGCATCGGGCTTGCAGCACCCGGCTGTCTTTGCGGGGGCTTCGGCCGCTTCGGGATTGCAGCACCCGGCTGTCTTTGCGGGGGTTTCGGCCTTCGCCGCCGACGCCTGATGCACGGCTTCAAGCTCTGCAAGCTCCTTCTTCGCGTCTATGCGCGGGAAGAGCGCTTCGCCCTTGAAAACCGTCGCGTTCGCGGGCGCGACGCCCCATTCGCCGGCGCGCTCCCACGAGGGGGCGATGCCGATCTGGTCAAGCCCCTTCGCGCAGCTTTGCGGCATGAAGGGCGTAAGAAGGGTGAGCGTTATGCGCAGCACCTCGATGAGGTTGTAAAGCACCGTTGCAAGGCGCGCGCGCTTTGCATCATCGCGGGCAAGCACCCACGGGGCGGTCTCGTCGATATATTTGTTGGCGCGCGATATCACGCGGAATATCTCCTCGAGCGCCGCCTGCGTGCCGAAGTTGTCCATGAGCGCTTCATACCTGGCCTTGAGGGAGGACGCCATCTCGATAAGCTCGCCGTCCGCCGCGGGATCGTTCTCGCGCTCTTGTATGAGCGTGGAGCCGAAATACTTTTCGATCATGGCCACAGTCCTCGAAAGGAGGTTGCCGAGGTCGTTGGCAAGGCTCGTGTTTATGCGGGCGATGAGCAGCTCGTTTGAAAAGTTGCCGTCGGAGCCGAGCGGGAATTCATACATAAGGTAGAACCTGAGCGCATCCACGCCGTAACGCTCGGCAAGCACCACGGGATCGACCACGTTGCCCTTGGATTTGCTCATTTTGCCGCCGCCGAGCAGCAGCCAGCCGTGCCCGAACACCTTCTTGGGCAGGGGTTCGCCGAGGCTCATCAGCATTGCGGGCCATATGATGGAGTGGAAACGGACGATCTCCTTGCCCACCATATGCACGTCCGCCGGCCAGTATTTTTTATAATCGTCATGCCTGTCGTTCATGTAGCCCAGGGCGGTGATATAGTTTGAAAGCGCGTCCACCCAGACGTAAACCACATGACCGGGATCGAAATCAACGGGTATGCCCCATGTGAAGCTCGTGCGGGAAACGCAAAGATCCTCAAGCCCGGGATCGATGAAATTCTTTATCATCTCGTTCACGCGGGAGGCAGGCTCAAGGAAGGTGCCGCTCAAAAGCAGCTCGCGCACGGGTTGCGCGTATTTTGAAAGGCGGAAGAAATAGGCTTCCTCCTCCGCGGGCTTCACCTCGCGGCCGCAGTCCGGACATTTGCCGTCGACAAGCTGGCTTTCCGTCCAGAAGCTTTCGCAGGGCGTGCAGTACATACCCTTGTATTTTCCCTTATATATATCGCCGTTGTCATACATTTTCCTGAATATCTTCTGTATGGCGCTGACATGATAATCGTCCGTGGTGCGGATGAAACGGTCGTTGCTGATGTTCATCAGCTTCCAGAGGTCAAGTATGCCGCCCTTGCCTTCAACGATGTTGTCGACGAACTGTTTGGGCGTGACGCCCGCCGCGCGGGCTTTGTCCTCGATCTTCTGGCCATGCTCGTCCGTGCCGGTCAGGAACATCACGTCATAACCGCACATGCGCTTGTACCGGGCGATCACGTCCGTGGCGACGGTGCAGTAGGTGTGACCGATATGGAGCTTATCGCTCGGGTAATAGATCGGGGTCGTGATGTAGAACTTTTTTTTCTCTTCCATGCTCTTTTCTCCTTGGGGACATACCATCCCAGACTAATAATTGAAAGTGTACTTTCGCCGGGTGTTTTTGTCAACAGCGGAATGTGGTAAAATACTTAACGTAACATCATCGGAGGTGAGTATGCCGATTGTCAAAGACGACCTTCAGTACAACGGACTTGTCATCCTGAGGGATACCGAGCGTTTCACATACGGGCACGACGCGGTGCTGCTCGCAAACTTCGTGCGCGCAAAGCGCACGGAACGCTTCATCGATCTCGGCACCGGCACGGGCATAATCGCGATCCTTGCCCACGCCAAGACCGGCGCGGATGCGCTGGGGGTGGATATCGATCCGGAGTGCGTGTCCCTTGCCGCGAAAAGCGTTGAGGAAAACGGGCTTTGCGCGCATATCGAGCTTAGGTGCGCGGACATGCGCTCCCTCACCACGCGCGAAACCGGCGTGTTCGACGCGGCGGCGTGCAATCCGCCGTATTATTCCTCAGGCACGCAAAGCCGAGACCCTTCGCGCAGGATGAGCCGCTTTCAGGGGGAATGCACCCTTGCGGACGCGGCGGGCGCGGCGTCAAGGCTTCTGAAAAACGGCGGAAGATTTTTCATCTGTTATCCGGCGGAGCATATAGCGCCGCTTTGCGCCGTGCTCGAGGAATACAGGCTGCCGCCCAAGCGGATCTGCTTCGTGCGTTCAAAACCCGAAAAGCCGCCGTATCTTGCCCTTGTGGAGGCGATGAAGAACGCACGGGACGGCGCCGTGATAGAGGATATGACCATCGAGGACTGAAAATTGACCCAAGGAGGCCGTATGGAAAACGAACCGCTCTCCCCCATGCTTTATCTTGTGGCTACGCCTATCGGCAATATGGAGGACATAACGCTTCGCGCGATAAGCGTGCTCAGGCGCGCGGACGCGATATATTGCGAGGATACGCGCCATTCCGGCGCGATGCTTGCAAAGCTTCAGATCAAAAAGCCGCTCTTCTCCTGCCATGAGCACAATGAAAACGCCCGCGCGCAGGAGATCGCCGCGCGCGTGAAGTCGGGCGAGGCAATCGCGTATATCAGCGACGCGGGAATGCCCGGCATAAGCGATCCCGGCTCGCGGCTCATTGGCGAATGTATCGCCGGAAACGTCGCGTATACGGTGATCCCCGGCCCGTCCGCCATGCCGACGGCGCTAGTGCTTTCGGGCATTGAGGCCGCGAACGCCTGCTTCGTCGGGTTTTTGCCGAGGGTGCGCGGCGACAGGCGCCGGGCGCTTGAAAAGCTTTCCGCACACGAGGGCGCGCTTATATTCTATGAAAGCCCGCTGCGGCTTGCGGCGACCGCTGCGGAGCTTGCGGAAATTCTCGGCGACAGGGAATGCGTGCTTTGCAGGGAGCTTACGAAGCTGCATGAGGAGACCGTGCGCGCGACGCTTTCCGCCATGGCGGCCATGTATGATAAGACGCCGCCGAAGGGCGAATGCGTGCTGGTCGTCGCCGGGGCCGTGCAAGAGGCGCCGGACGAAGCGGACGTTACAAACGCCGCAAAGGCGCTCGTCGGAAGCGGCATGAGCGCGAAGGACGCCGCAAAGGCGCTCGCGCAGCAAACGGGGCTTTCAAAAAACGATGCGTATAATCTCATCAAGGAATTAACACTAAAATAAGGAGGAAGCCATGGGAGAATTCAGCAGATACGCGGATATGGCGCGGCAGATGGGCGCGGCGGACGCGGTGGAGTTCAAGCTTGAGGACATACGCTTTGACCCGCGCACGCTTTTGAAGTGCATGTACGGCTGCGCGGACTGGGGAAGGAACCACACCTGCCCCTCCCGTCCGGGCAATCCGACGATGGCAGAATACAGGGATATGTTTTCGCGCTATCGCGGCGGGGTAATCATCCATGCGCACGACAAACGCCTTTCCCAGCAGATATCATACGCGCTTGAGGGCACGGCCTTCAGGGACGGGCATTATTTTGCCTTTTCGCTTTCGGACTGTTCCCTTTGCAGCGAATGCGCGGCCGTGTGCGACGCTCCGTGCCGCTTTGTGCGCAAGGCGCGTCCCGCCTTCCACAGCGTGGGTATCGACGTGTTCGCGACCGTGCGCGCGCTGGGCCTTCCGATAAACACGCTCACCGATCCCGACAACGAGCAGCAGAACTGGTACAGCGCGGTTTTTGTCGAGTGAGCGCGGCGGAGGAAGCATGGGATATATAGCGGGCATAGGCGCATGTAACGCGGATATAATCGGAAAAAGCAGGAATAAACCCGTCATGCGGGATTCCAACCCCGGCTTCATGCACGTCAATCCGGGCGGCGTAACGCGCAATATACTCGAAAACGCCTCCCGGCTCGGCCTTGACTGCCGCCTTTACACGGCCGTCGGCGACGACGCCTTCGGGGATATGGCCCTTCGGGAAACGCGAAGCGCAGGCGTTGACACGTCGCGCGCGCTTCGTCTTGCGCATACGCCGACGTCCACTTATTGCGCCGTGCTGGAGGATACGGGCGATATGTTCATCGCCCTGTCGGACATGCGCATACTGGAGCATGTGAGCGACGCATATCTTGAAGAGTACGCCGGGGAGATATCGGGCGCGGCCGCGGTTGTGCTCGACCCGTCGCTGCCCGTGCGCGCGATTGACAAGGTGCTCGAGGTTGCAAACGGCGCGCCGGTGTTCGCCGATCCCGTTTCAACGAGCTACGCCGGAAAGCTTGAAGGCCGCGCCGGGCGATTTTTCATGCTCAAACCCAACCGGATAGAGCTTGGCATCCTTTCGCACATGCCGGTGGAAACAGAAAAGGAGATACGCCTTGCCGCGGAGGCTCTGGTGGAGATGGGCTGCGCCAGGGTATATGTTACTCTCGGCGCTTCCGGCTGCGCTTGCGCTCAGCGCGGCGGGTATATACGCATGAAGCTGCCCCCCGTGCAGGCGATGGCAAACGCCACGGGAGCCGGAGATGCTTTCACTGCCGCGGCGGTTTACGGCTATGTGAAAAAACTGGACGCGCGGCGCACGGTTGAGCTTTGTCTTGCGAGCGGATTCGCGGCTATATCCTCGGAAAAAACCGTCAACGAGGCCATGAGCATAGGTTTGCTTGAACAAATTTTAAGCGAAAACCCGCCCGTATTGTGTTGACAAGCGCATGAAGTTGCGATAGAATAACTGAGCGCTTTGAAAAAGGCGTATGCGCCCATAGCTCAGCGGATAGAGTGCCCGGCTACGAACCGGTAGGTCGAGAGTTCGAATCTCCCTGGGCGCGCCAAACGAAAAAGTCACCGTCAGGTGGCTTTTTTGTTTGTCTGAATTTCAGTAAATCAACATATCAAAAACCGCTTCGGCAACTTTTTGGCAACTTATTTTTATTTTTGCGGCAACTTGGGCAATTTTGATATGCCCCAAAAAACAAGAATAGCCCCCCGCCGAAGCGGAGGGCGTTATGGCAATGGCATGAATTATTCGTCGTCGGAAATTCTGCTTGTCCGTCGGGTCATTCGCCGCCCCGAACGCGATTAGAATCGGCAGCAGCAGGATGAACCGTCCGCATTGGATGCGCTTGATCTGCGCGACAAACGCCGTCGGGGGCTTCAACCGTCAGCTGCGCAAGGTCACCAAGTCCAAATCTGTGCTTCCGACGGATGACAGCTTCGCCGACCGTATGCCCGGATAACACCGTCGGCGCCGGACGTCAGGGGTAAACAAGCGTATACGCCGCCCTTGACATCCGCCCACTCCGGCGTTATCTTGAAAAAAGCGGCGGGGATAAATACGCTGCCGCCAACCGATATTTTGCCCCGACTGTACCCGTATTTGGAGTTTACGCAGTATTTGGGATATACCCATGTATGCAGGAATTATTGCCATGATATAAATTAAAGGAGAACCGCGCAATGTATGATTATACGCCATATATAATTACAGATGTTTTTTGCTCATTGTATGCGCTCTCCACGTTGGGACACCTTAACGCCAGCATGGGTTCCGAGCATGAGGTCAAAAAACTCAGGAACATGATAGCATCCTATGTCGTGTTTGTCATCAGCGAGATCGTATGGGCTGCATGTGAGGCAGGATTCATAAGCATCCCCCTCATCCCGTATCTTGTCATAAACGCAATATGTGTTTTGTCTCTCACCCTCGGATGTTACTTCTGGTTCAAGTTCGTGGCGGCAAGGCTGCACCCCAAACGCGTTTATTCAAAGGCCGTGTCATTCATCGTTTTTTTGCCCGCGCTCATCATATGCGCGCTCGACGTCGCCTCAATATTTACACGATGGATGTTCACGGTCGATCGGAACGGACATTATACGGCAACCGATCTTTTTACAATCCAGGGCATCGTTAATTTCGCCTACCTGCTGATCCCGACAGCCGAATTTGTTTTCAATGCCTTTCGCACCAGGTCGAAGGAGACGCGGAAAGAATATGCCACCTATGCGGTCTATATGGTCATTCCGCTTGCAGCCGGGCTCTTTGAGGACTACATCCCGAATGTTCCCGTGCTTGAGCTGTCCATTTTTCTTATGATACACATATTTTTCATCACTATCCAGAATCTACAGGTCAAAAATGACGCCCTTACAGGGCTTAACAACCGGCAGCGGCTTTCTTCCTATCTGCGGGATGTCCTCCCGAATGCGTCACAGGAGAAGCCGATCTATCTGTCGATGATAGACATAGACTCTTTCAAATCCGTAAATGATGTGTATGGACATGTCGAGGGAGATATGGCGTTAAAGGCCGCAGCCCGTGCGATCATGCGCGTCGCAGGCCGGCACGGAGCTTTTGCCGCCAGATACGGGGGCGACGAGTTCTGCATCGTTTCCCGGACCGATCCCGGCGAGATGCGAAAGACGATCGACGACGCCATAGCGGAGGAGTCAAAAAGCCTGCCCTGTGAAATACATGTGAGCATTGGCTATACGGAGTGCTGCGAGCCGGAACCGGATCCGTTATCGGTTGTGAAGCGCGCGGATGCCAAGCTCTATGAAGAGAAGCGGCGCAAGCAAAAGACCCGTTAGGATACCGCGCCCCGCCGCCGTGCCGCGCATATGCCGCGCGTAGGCAAACAAAAACAGCCCCGAAAGGCTGTTGATGAACTTCTGATCTGTTATTGTGGCAAAGTGTTTTCTGCTCCGAATAGTTTCGCGCAATTTGGCTCCATCACCCCGGTTGATCTCGAAATATAACCGCAATTGATGCATGTTATTTGCATCGATTTGGTGTTAGCAGAATAACGATAGCTTATTGGGTGACCACAATCAGGGCATACTATTGTACGAATGCTTTCGTAACTTCCATCAAAAAGAATGTCCTCGACATCGTCCCAACTCATTCATTCCACCCTCGTATTCGCATATATCTTTTTATCACACTATTTATATACTTGTGCCGCACATCATCAGTTGCGCAATTAAGTTTAGCATACTTATCACACTTCCCGGAACGAAGCATTATCTTCGCCTCCAAAGCTTCATGCAGAATCGTATCCACCAAAAAACCTTCTGACTCTCGATCTTGTGCGCCAACTTCAATTTTGGTTATTCGTTTTACTGCACCCCATTGGTATAACTCTGCTGTGGTTTTCCCGTTACATCTCAGCCGGGCATTATACGTAACAGGAACAGGTGTATTTATGCCGCTTAATTTGCCACTAGTGAGGCTGTCAATCTTTTGCTGTGACACAGAATAACGCCCGCTGGCAGTTCGCTTTTCGCGTATTGACAAGGTTGTGACTTTTTGTTTGGCTGCTTCTGTCACCTTCCCGGCGACACTCTTATTATACCCGAAAACCTGCGTCCTGTCATTGCGTTTCGTGCGCCCGGAGGAGGAAACAAAGTCGGTATATTTGCTTTGTGCACGCTTGACCCGCTGCGCGGCCGCCCCGAAACCTTCCTTGTCGCCGGTGGCGTTCATTGCGGCGGCTTCGCGCTTTGCGTAGCGCACCTGCCGCTCAAGGCGGCGCTGTTCCTGAGAGAGGGCATAGCTTCGGTCGTTGGTCTCCTTGTTCTGCGGTTCGCCGCGAACCATGGAATAACCGGGGAAATGAACTGCCGACGCTCCCGCAACGCGGATGTTGACACATGCCTGCCGCGGCCTTCATAATGGGTGAGGTAATAAAAAATAAGCAGTGAAGGATTGTGCATATGGAACAGACGGGCGGCGCGCCGCAGGCCGAAGCAAGGCCCTCCCTCATCAACATCCCGGGCTTCTGGAAGGCGCAGCAGCGCGACTGGAGGGTGACGGTCGCGCGCACCTCGCTCGAGCGGCTGGGATATCAGATCGTCTATCCGTATTTATCGATATTCATCGTCGCCCTCGGCGCAAGTACAACGCAGCTTGGGGTGATGACGAGTCTGGGCATGATACTTGCGGGATTGCTCGGGCCGATAACCGGTCAGCTTATAGACAGGTCCGGCCCCAAGCGGATCTATCTTATAGGCATCGGTATTCTGTTCGCGTCGTATTGTCTGTATGCGGCGGCGCCCGCGTGGCCGCTCGCGGCGCTTGCCATGATGCTTTATTATGTCGGGCAGGGCACGGGCTCGCACAGCTGCGCCACGATATGCGGCAACTGCCTTGCAAATTGTGACCGCGCAAAGGGGATGCTCATTTGCGAATCCCTCGCGGCGGGCATACTTGGCATGCTGGGGCCGTCGCTTGCCGGCTGGGTAATGGTGGGGCTCATGGGCGTTGAAGGCACGCCCGGCGCCTCGGACATAAGGCCGCTTTTCTATATTGCGGGCGGCATAACGGCGCTCTCGTTCATCGTTGCGCTCACGCGGCTGTCAAACCGTCGCTGGAGCGCGGGCGCAAAAAGCCCGCGCGTCGGGAACACCCTGCGCGATGGCCTCGCGATGCTTAAAAGCGACAAAAAAACCGTAAAATGGCTCATCATTGCGTCCGTGGGCAACGTGCCCGCGGCGCTGGTGCTGCCTTATGTGCAGCTTTTCGCGGCGGAGGTGAAGGGCGCGGACGCGGGCACGCTTGCGGCGATGGTCACGGCCTCCGCCCTGACTTCCGTGCTGTGCGGATATTTTGCGGGCGCGCTTTCGGACAGGATCGGGCGCAAGAAAACGCTTTATATAACCACGCCGCTTTTCATTCTTTCAAATTTGATCCTCATCTTTGCGTCGTCTCCTGCCATGCTGATATTGTCCGGCATATTGCAGGGGTTCTATTATATCGGCTCCCCCCTTGCGGGGACGATCGCGCGCGAGCTTGTGCCCACGCGCATCATGGGCAGGTGGCTTGGCGTCACGCGCTTCGTCACATCGATGTTCAGCGCGGCCGTTGCGGCGGTGAGCGGCATAATATACGACAGGATCGGCCCGCAATATGTTTTTATAATATATATCGCCGCGGAGGCGTGCATAAGGCTCCCGCTCCTCATCAGCCTGCCGGAAACGCTGCATTACAAGGTGGATGAAGAGGCGTTCAAAAACGTGGAGTGACGCCGCCGCGTTTCAGCGGTTTTTGAGCATCGCCGCGGCGCGGGCGATATACGCGGCGTTGACGCCGCAGCAGCCTCCCACATACGAAGCGCCCATATCCGCGGCCTTGACGATATCCCCGGCAAAAACATCCGCGTCGAACGCGGAGTCGCCGTTTTCGTCGGGCAGACCGGCGTTGGGCTTGAACATCACGGGCACATGCGCCGTGTCGAGGAATTTTTGCAGTATAGGCAGCGCCGCGTCCGGCCCGAGGGAGCAGTTGAGCCCCACGACGGACGCGCCCTCGCCCTCAAGGCGGGCGCATATCTTTTCGACCGTGTTGCCCATCATGGTTTTGCCGAATTTGGTGAAGCTCATCGAGCAGAACACCGGCAGACCGAATTTGACGGCTTCCCTGAGGGCGATCGATATCATTTCAAGATCCATGAACGTGATGAGCGCGATAAGATCGGGTTTCTCTTCCATGCCGGCCTCGAACATCTCGCGGTATATCTCCGCCGCGCGCTCGTGCGTGACCTCGCCGAAGGGCTTGAGCAGCGACGTGAGCGGCCCGGCGCAAAGACCCACCTTCACGCTGTGCCCGTCCGCGGCGGCGCGGGCGATGCGCATACCGCGCGTTATCACCTCATGCACGCTGTAACCTTCCTTTTCAACGGCGGGCGCGTTCGCGCAGAAGGTGTTCGCAAGGATCACGTCGCTTCCCGCGGCCACATATTCGCGGTTAAGCTCCGCCACGACGTCGGGCTTGTCGACGTTGTATGTCCACACGGGACGTGTGTCGCCCGTCTTTTCCCAAAGACTTGTGCCGGCCGCGCCGTCGAGCAGGATAACGTTGTTCGGCATTGATTTTCACCTCTTCAGTCGTGATAAAACAATTATAGATGCAAAAAAGCCCCCCATCAACGGGAGGGCTTTGTGCGGTTTTACAAAAAAACGGGCGTTTTTACAGTCCCAAAAGCTGTTTCTTCTTCGCGTCGAACTCCTCCTGCGTGATCGCGCCTATGTCGAGAAGCTCCTTGAATTTCTTTATCTCCTCGGCTGCGCCGGTCGCGGGCGCGGCGGGGGCTGCGGCGGCGGCCTTTGCCGCGTTGTTGGCCTGCTCCGTCCGGGCAAGCACCTCAGGGAAGCAGGTGCGCAGCATGCCCATCGCAAATTCCTTGAGCTTCTTTATGCTCGTGTCATAATCGCGTATGAATTTGACGCAGTCGGGCTCGCTGTTGTCCCAAAATGGGCCGTCAAGCTCTGTTTCGAGCTTCGTCCAGTAAGGATGCTCAAGGGTTATGACTATGTGCCAGTCGTGCATGGGATCGCTGAAGCGCGTGTCGGTCGCGTGCTCCTTGTCCTGCGCGCGCTGCATCCTATCCATCATGTTGGACATATTTATCTGCGCGCTCATGGCGTTCACCTGTTCGCGCAGGCCCGTGTCGCGCCAGGTATAGCCGTTGCGGTCTGCGCGGAATATGGGGTTGCTGTCCTCCCTGATCTCGACGGTCAACACCTCGCTGCCATGGAAGAGGATCTTGTTTTTCGATTGCATGAAATAGAAACGGTGGTTGGGTTCATCGAATATCGCCTCGCCGTCGCCACAACTGAACTCCACCCTTCCGGTTTCACAGAAGCAGGCCTTTTCGGCGTCGTTGCGATCCCTGAAGGCGAAATGCTCGCGCACATCGTCGAGCGTCATCTTCTGCTCGATGTCATACTGCACGCTCAGGTGCGATGCGCAATCGCCGCACAGCGGCTGGCCTTCGATCTTCGTGGAAAAAATCCTGGGCGTTGCCCCGCCGCAGATTGGGCAGGGTTTTTTGTCGTTTTTGAACAAGCTCATTGCAAATACCCCCTTATACGCGCATTGTTGAGTAAATATATGTCAATGATAGCATTTTGAATTAACAGTTACAATATATGCGCCGCAAAAAAACAGCGGTGTAATATGAAATCCGGCTTTCAGACTTTTCTTTGGCGCTCGGCTGCGGTTATTGTGTTGCGCATGAGCATGGCGACAGTCATCGGCCCCACGCCGCCCGGCACGGGCGTTATGAAGGAAGCTTTTTCGCGCACGGATTCAAAATCCACATCACCGCAAACGCGGCCGGAGGAATCCCTGTTGTTGCCGACGTCGATCACAGCGGCGCCCGGCTTGACCATGTCCGCCGTGATGAGGCCGGGACAGCCCGCGGCGACGACAAGTATGTCCGCGCGGGAGGTCACGTCCGCAAGGCCGCGCGTTTTGGTGTGGCACACGGTCACGGTCCCGTCGCGCAGCATGAGCTGCATCGCCATGGGCTTGCCCACTATCGCGCTGCGGCCGACGACCACGCACTCGCGTCCGGCGATCTCAATGCCTTCGCGGTCGAGCATGTAAATTATGCCTGCCGGCGTGCATGCGGCCATATCATCCCTGTCACCGCCGATGAGGGCTGAGAAAGCGTCCACATCCTTTTCGCGCGCGATGCGCTGCATCACCGTTCGCTCCGCGATATGCGCGGGAAAAGGAAGCTGGCAGAGGATGCCGTGCACCGCGGGGTCGGCGTTGAGCGTGTCGATGAGGGAAACGAGCGCGTCTTCCGAAACGCCGCCGTCAAGGCGGATGAGGCGCGGCTCAATGCCCGCCTTTTCGCATTCGCACACCTTGAAGCCGACAAGCTTTTCGGAAACGGGATCGTCGCCCGTCAGTATTATCGCAAGGCAGGGCGTCACGCCGCCGGCCCTGAGGGCGCGGCTCCTTTGAAGTACATTTTCGATAACCGCGGCTGCGGCCGCGCGTCCGTCGATAATCTTTGCGCTCATATGCTCATCCCTTTCCTCACTTGAAGTATTCAACGGCAGACTCGAACAATTTCATATCATATATGCCGGGAACGTTCCTGTAAAGGTTTTTCCCGATCCGCTCGCTGTGACCCATTTTGCCGAACACCCTCCCGTCGGGCGAGGTAACGCCCTCCACGGCCCAAAGGCTGCCCGCGGGGTTTGTGCGTATGTCCATCGAGGGGACGCCGGAAAGATCCGTATACTGCGTGGCGATCTGTCCGTTTGCGGCGAGGGCCGAAAGCGTTTTTTCGTCGGCCATGAAGCGTCCCTCGCCGTGGGATATCGGCACCGAATATATCGCGTCCGGATCGGCCTTCATGAGCCACGGGGACTTGTTTGAGGCTATGCGCGTGCGCACTATTTTGGACTGGTGGCGTCCGATCGTGTTGAAGGTCAGCGTGGGCGAGGCCGCGTCAGGCTCCGTGAGAGCGCCAAACGGCACGAGGCCCAACTTGACGAGCGCCTGAAAGCCGTTGCATATGCCGAGAATCAGACCGTCACGCTTTCCGAGAAGCTCCGCGATACCGTCCGCGACGGCGGGGTTGCGCATGAACGCGGTGATGAATTTGCCGGAGCCGTCCGGTTCGTCCGCGCCGGAAAAACCGCCGGGGATGAAGAGTATCCGGCTTTGAGCAAGCGCCGAAGCAAATGCGTCGACGCTTTCCTTTATCATGCCCGCGCTCATCGTGTTTATGACCATCACGTTTGCGCGCGCGCCCGCGCGTTCAACGGCGCGTGCGGAGTCATATTCGCAGTTCGTGCCCGGGAACACCGGGATCAGTACGCCGGGAACGGCGCTTCGCACCGCCGGACGCGGCCATGCGTTTTCCCTGAAAACGGGCGAGGGCACGGATATGTTTTCATCGCCCGCATGTTCCGCGTAAACGGATTCGAACGCCGCGTCATACGCCCGGTCGAGCATGGAAAGCGGCAGCATCCAGCCGTCAACGGTGAAAACGCCCGTTTTGTCCGTGCGCCCGAGCAGGCGCAGCGGCCAGTCGAGCCTCGCGTTTTCCGAAAGCTCCGCCACGAACGCGCAGCGACGGCCGTCGAACAGCGTGTCCGGCGTGACGTCATCCTCAAAGCGGAAGCCGAAACCGCCGCCCGTTGCAAGCTTGAATATCGCCTCGGCCGCGCCGCCCTCGCCGAGCGTGCGGCAGGAGAGTATGCGTCCGTCCTGCGCCGCCTCGCGGATAACGCCGAAAAGCTTTTTGAGGCTTTGCGCGTCGGGCAGACCGTCATTTCCGTATTGAGGGGCGAGCAGCACCGCGCGGGAACCTGAAAGCTTGAAGTCGGGCGTGATGAGCATGGAAGCCTTCGCCATGGCGATTGCGAAGGAAACGAGCGTGGGCGGCACGTCAAGCTTTTCAAAGCTGCCGCTCATGGAGTCCTTGCCGCCGATCGCCGCAACGTCGAAATCGAGCTCCGCCGCAAACGCGCCGAGCACCGCCGCCGCGGGCAGGCCCCAGCGCGTCGGATCGGCGCCGGGCTTCGGGAAATACTCCTGCACGGAAAGATAGGCCGCACGCGCGTCCGCGCCTGAGGCGGCGAGCTTGCAAAGGCTCATCGCCACGGAAAGATACGCGCCGCGATAGGGCGAGGCTGCGCAAAGATACGGATCGAAGCCCCATGCCATCACGGAGCAGTCATCCGTGTTTCCGCCAGGCACCGGCAGCTTTGCAGCCATCACCTCTTCGGGGCTTCGCTGCAATCTGCCGCCGAAGGGCATGACGACCGTCGCCGCGCCTATCGTGGAATCAAAGCGCTCCGCAAGTCCGCGCCTTGAGGCGACGCCGGGTCTGCGCAGCATATCGAGGAAAAGCTCCGGCAGTCTGTCCGCGGGGCAGTCCTTCTTTTCATAAAGCGGTTTCGGGGCCGAAATGCGCACGCTCGTGCGTTTCGCGGCGCCGTTTGTATCGATGAACTCGCGGCTCAGATCCACGATCGTGCGTCCCGCAAGCTTCATCACGAGCCGCGGGGCTTGCGTCACACGCGCGACGCGCACGGCCGAAAGGTTTTCTTCCTTTGCGAGCGCGATGAAGCGCGTTTCGTCCGCGGCGTCCACCACCACGGCCATGCGCTCCTGCGATTCGCTTATCGCAAGCTCAGTGCCGTCAAGACCTTCGTATTTGCGCGGGACCGCGTCAAGCTCTATCTCAAGTCCGTCCGCAAGCTCGCCGATGGCCACGGACACGCCGCCCGCGCCGAAATCGTTGCAGCGCTTGATGAGGCGCGCGGCCTCGCCGTTGCGGAACAGCCGCTGGAGCTTGCGCTCCTCCGGCGCGTTGCCCTTTTGCACCTCGGCCCCGCACGTTGCAAGCGAATCGGAGGTGTGCGCCTTGGAGGAGCCTGTCGCGCCACCGCAGCCGTCGCGTCCGGTTTTGCCTCCGATGAGCAGCACGACGTCGCCCGGCAGCGGCTCTTCACGGCGCACGTTCGCAGCGGGCGCCGCGCCCACCACAGCGCCTATCTCCATGCGCTTGGCTTCGTAACCCTCGTGATACAGCTCGTCCACAAGTCCCGTCGCAAGGCCGATCTCGTTGCCGTATGCGCTGTAGCCCGCCGCGGCGGAGGTGCATATCTTCCTCTGCGAAAGCTTGCCAGGCAGCGTCTCGTCCGCGCTTTTTCTCGGATCGGCCGCGCCCGTGAGGCGCATCGCCTGATATACATACGCGCGCCCAGAGAGCGGATCGCGTATCGCGCCGCCGAGGCATGTCGCCGCGCCGCCGAAAGGCTCTATCTCGGTCGGGTGGTTGTGCGTTTCGTTTTTGAAAAGCAAAAGCCACGGTTCTTCCCTGCCGTCAACCGTGATGTTTACCTTAACCGTGCAGGCGTTGATCTCGGGCGAAACGTCAAGCGCCTCAAGCAGCCCTTTGGCGCGAAGCGCCTTCACGGCGATCGTGCCCATATCCATAAGGGTCACGGGTTTGTTTTCGCGGCCGAGCGCGCGGCGCGTATCGATATAACGGCGGTAGGCTTCCTCCGCCGCGGGATCTTCAAAGGCGATGGCCTCGATATGCGTGTTGAACGTTGTGTGACGGCAGTGATCGGACCAGTATGTGTCGAGCACGCGAAGCTCCGTCACGGACGGATCGCGGTCCTCGCCGGCAAAATATGCCCGGCAAAGCGCAAGATCGGCGGCGTCCATCGCAAGGCCGTATTGCGCGACAAGGGGCGCAAGCCCGTCGTCGCTGAGAAGCGTGAAGCCGGTCAGCGTGCCAGGCGGCGGCGGCGCGGGATAATCGGTTTTGAGCGTGCGCGGCAGATCCTTCGCGGCCTCGCGGCATTCGACAGGGTTTATGAGATAGGCTTTCACGCGGGAAAGCTCTTTGGGGGAAAGCGTTCCGTGGATTATGTATACGCGCGCCGTGCGCACCGTCGGCCGTTCGCCCTGGGAGATGAGCTGCACGCATTGCTCCGCCGCGTCCGCGCGCTGGTCGTACTGGCCGGGAAGATACTCAACGGCCACAACATAGCCGCAGTCATCGGGCATTTCAAAGGCAACGTCGTCCGTTTGCGGTTCGGAGAAGACGGTCGATATGCAGCGCGCGAAAAGCGCGTCGTCCATGCCCTCAACGTCATACCGGTTCAAAAGACGCACGCCCGTCACCCCGCGAAGGCCCAACACGCCTGTGAGCTGCGCCGCGACCGCCGCGGCCTCCTGCGCGAAGCCGGGCTTTCTTTCAACATATATCCTTCTTACCATCGTTTTGCCTCCAGCGGCTCGCGCCCTATATCATGCCGCATGAATTTATCCGTGAAGGATATGCTTTCGGCGGCTTCGTATGCGGTTTTCACGGCGGCGGGAAGCGTATCGGCCGTGGCCGTGACGCCGAGCACCCTGCCGCCCGCGGTCAGATATTTTCCGTCCTCAAAGCGCGTGCCCGCGTGATATACGGTCACGTTGCGCATCATTGCCGCGCGGCCGAAGCTTATGGGATAGCCCGTCTCATATTTTCCGGGATAGCCGCCGGAGGCGAGCGTAACGCAGCAGGAAGCGCCTTTTTTGAAATGCACGGGCAGATCCGCAAGGCGGCCTTCGCACACGGCGAGCATGATTTCCAGAAGATCCGTTTCGATCAGCGGCAGCACCGCCTGCGCTTCCGGATCGCCGAAACGGCAGTTGTACTCGATGACCTTCGGCCCGTCGGGCGTTAGCATGAGGCCGAAATACAGGCAGCCTGAAAACGGGCAGCCCTCGGCCTTCATGGCGCGCACGGTGGGCAGAAATATCGTTTGCATACATTGCCCGGCAATATCGTCCGTATAGTACGGATTTGGCGCGATGACGCCCATGCCGCCCGTATTCGGGCCTTTGCCGCCGTCGTATGCGGCCTTGTGATCCATGCTCGAGACCATCGGCACCACAGTCTCTCCGTCGGTGAAGGCCAGAACCGTCACCTCGGGCCCGGTGAGGAATTCTTCAACGACTATCCTGTCGCCGCTTTTGCCGAACCGTTTGTCGACCATTATCGCGCGCACGGCGTCGTTTGCTTCTTCCATGTCGTGCACGATGAAAACGCCCTTGCCGAGCGCAAGACCGTCCGCCTTGACGACCGCCGGGAACGCTGCGCCGGCGATGTGATCAAGGGCGGATCGCGCGTCTGTGAACGCCTCATACCGCGCGGTGGGTATGCGGTATTTTTTCATCAGTTCCTTTGCAAAAAGCTTGCTCCCCTCGATGCGCGCAGCGGCAGCCGTCGGGCCGAAGCAGGGTATGCCGGCTTCGCGCAGCCTGTCCGCCGCGCCGAGGACCAGCGGGTCGTCCTGCGCGACGACCGCAAAGTCCACGCCGAGTCCCGTCGCGGCCGTCACCATGCCGTCGATATCGGTGGGCTTTATCAAAAGGCACCGGGCAAGCTTTGATATTCCCCCGTTGCCGGGCATCGCGTATATTTCGCCCGCAAGGGGACTTTCCGAAAGCTTTTTTATTATCGCGTGTTCGCGGCCGCCGCCGCCCACGACAAGAATGTTCATCCTTTGCATGAACGCCTCCTCAATGATGGAAAAGCCTTGGGCAGCCCATGGCCATGACGAGGCCGAGCCTGTCGCACGCGGCGATCACCTCGCCGTCGCGTATGGAGCCGCCGGGCTGGGCGATATATGAAACGCCGCTTCGCGCAGCGCGTTCAATGTTGTCCGAAAACGGGAAAAATGCGTCGCTTGCAAGCGAAACGCCGCTTATGCGGTCAAGATACGCGCGCTTCTCATCCGCTTCAAAGGGCCGTGGCCTTTCAAAAAAGAATTTCTGCCACGCGCCGGGCGATGTCACCGCGTCCGATTCGTCCGTTGAAAGATAAAGATCGATTGCGTTGTCCCTTTCCGGGCGGCCGATGGTATCGAGGAAAGGCAGCGCCAGCACGCGGGGGCTTTGGCGTAAAAACCAAAGATCGTTTTTGCCGCCCGCAAGGCGCATGCAGTGGATGCGGCTCTGCTGACCCGCGCCGACGCCGGTGGTCTGGCCGTTCACGGCAAAACAGACGGAATTCGACTGAGTGTATTTGAGCGTGATGAGCGCGAGCGCGAGATCGCGCGCGGCGGCGTCCGGAATGTCCTTTTTCTGTGTGACGGGGCTTGCAAAAAGCGCCCGGGTTATTTTTGCGTCGTTGCGGCGCTGTTCGAACGTTATGCCGTAAACCTGCCTGCGCTCCGTTTCGGCGGGGCGGTACACGGGATCTATCTTTATTATGCTGTAAGCGCCTTTGCGCTTTTTTTTGAGTATTTCAAGGGCTTCATCCGAATATCCCGGCGCGATCACCCCGTCGGACACCTCGTGCTCGATTACGCGGGCGGTGACGGCGTCGCACTCGTCTGAAAGGGATATCCAGTCCCCGAAGGAGCAAAGCCTGTCCGTGCCGCGCGCGCGGGCATAAGCCGAAGCCAGCGGCGAGGAATCGAGCCCTTCAATGCCTTCGACGAAGAAGGCGCGTTTCTCCGCGTCGGAGAGAGGTATGCCGACCGCAGCACCTGCGGGGCTGACATGCTTGAAGCTTGCCGCCGCGGGCAGGCAAAGCGTTTCGCGAAGCTCGCGCACAAGCTGGAAGCCGTTGAGTGCGTCGAGCAGGTTTATATAGCCCGGCGCGCCGTTTTCAACGGTTATCGGAAGCTCTTCCCCGTTCTCCGTGAAGACCCGCGCGGGCTTCTGGTTGGGGTTGCAGCCGTATTTCAATGCAAGTTCTTTCATCGGTTCAAACCTTCCTTGTGAATCTGTTTATGAGCGCGTCCGTATATTCCCGCGACGCCGTGTCGATGCTGCGCGCGTAAAGCGAAACGCGGTTTTCCTCATCGAGCGCCGTCCAAATTTTGTCTGCAAGCGCGCGGACGCCGCATTCGGGCAGGCAAACCTCCGCCGGTTCGCCGGAAAAGGACGGAAGCGGCGCGCCGCCGCCCTCATAGGTGTGGATGATGTGCGCGACGCCCGGCCGCGGTTCGTAGCGGAAAAACTGCCGCACGGCCGCGCGCCCCTCTGCGTCCCCGGCCTTCAATATGGAAAGGGCATAGCCGAAGCCTTTGCCGTTGAATTCTATAATACCAGAAACGCGGGGGGTGTAATTCGGCGCGTCGGGTTCAAATGTGCGCGTCATGAGCGCCTGCTCGAACGAGCCTCCGCGCGCGATAAAGTCGCGCACGGTGTCCGTCTGATCGCCGTTTGTGACGACGACGGCGCCTTCCGTCCGACGCACGGGATGATATATGATGAGGGACGGATCCTCGACCTTCGATGCATCCGCGGGATATATGACAAGCTCGTCCCCGCAGCGATCGAACACGCGGTTGCGGCTGTTGGCGCTGCGGCCCATGATGAAATACGCAAACACCGCGCTTGCGTCCGGCGCGCAGCCGATGAGTACGCCGCGTCCCGGATAGGGTTTGGTCTTGAGATATTCAAAAAGATCGGTCATCGCTTTCACAGCCTTTCGCAAATCATTTCGGCGACAAGCTCCGCGGCCTCCGGCAGGAGCTTCCATTCCGCCTGCTCCATCACGCGCTTCTGGAGGGTTTCGGGCGTGTCGCCCTCAAGCACCTCCACCGCTTTTTGCAGAAGTATCCTGCCGCCGTCGGGCACGGAGTCCACGATATGCACCGTGGCGCCAGTAAGCTTTACCCCGCGCGCGAGGGCTGCCTCATGCACGCGAAGGCCGTAAAAGCCCTTACCGCAAAAGGCCGGGATCAGGGAGGGATGCACGTTGATGATGCGGTTTTCCCACGCGCCCACGAAACTGGCGCTGAGTATGCGCAAAAATCCCGCGAGCACGATCATGTCTATTCCGGCGTTTCGCAGCGCCGCTTCAAGCGCGGTTTCAAACTCCTCATCCGTGGGGCAAACCGATCTGCCTATGGCGACGCGGTTTATGCCCGCGGCTTCAGCGCGCCGCAGGGCGTATGCGTCCGGGTTTGAGGATACGACGAGCGCAAGCTCTCCGTGGGGGAGCAGGCCTGCCACCCCGGCGTCGATGAGGGCTTGCAGATTCGTGCCGCCGCCTGAAACGAGCACGGCGATGCGCGCTTTTTTCACAGCAGCACCCCGTCGTGGCCGGGCACGACCTCGCCTATCGCGTATGCGTCCGTGCCGGCTTTGGCAAGGATGCGCACGGCTTCATCCGCGTCCTCGGCGGCGACGGTGAGGCACATGCCCACGCCCATGTTATATGTGTTGAACATGTCCCGCTCGGGTATTTCCCCGCAGGAGGCGATCAGCGAGAATATCGGCGGCACGCGAAGCGCCGCGCGGTCGATCCTGGCGCAAAGTCCGTCCGGGAGGCTTCGCGGAATGTTTTCATAAAAGCCGCCGCCCGTGATATGCGCGGCTGCGTGCAGCCTGATATCCCGCATGAGCGACAGCACGGGCTTCACATATATCACGGTGGGCGTAAGCAGCGCTTCGCCGAGCGTTGTGCCAAGCTCATCGATATAGTCGCCGGCGTGCTGTTCAAGGTTGAACACGCGTCTCACAAGTGAAAAACCGTTTGAATGGACGCCGCTTGAAGGCAGGGCGATGAGCGCATCCCCCGCGCGCACGCGCGAGCTGTCAAGCATGTCCGCGCGCTCGGCAGCGCCCACGGAGAACCCGGCAAGGTCGTATTCGTTGTCGGGATAGAAGCCGGGCATTTCGGCCGTTTCGCCGCCGATGAGCGCGCAGCCCGCGCGCACGCAGCCTTCCGCCACGCCTTCGACGATCGAGGCGACGCGCGAAGGCTCAAGCTTGCCCGTTGCGATATAGTCGAGGAAGAAGAGCGGCTCCGCGCCGCAGCAGACGACGTCGTTCACGCACATTGCCACGCAGTCGATGCCGACGGTATCGTGCTTATCCATGATGAAGGCGAGCTTGAGCTTTGTGCCGACGCCGTCCGTGCCCGAAACGAGCACAGGCTCCTTCATGCCGGGCTTGAGCGCGAACGCGCCGCCGAAGCCGCCCACATCCGTTATCATGCCGGCGGTTTTTGTGCGTGCGATGTGTTTTTGCATCAGCTTCACCGCTTCGTAACCCGCGGTGATGTCAACGCCCGCGGCTTTGTAGCTTTCGCTTTCGCTTTTCATTCAATCCTCCCCGTCGGCGCCAATGCGCCTTGAATATTTGCTTTTTCCGCGTTCCTGCGGCACCGCGCAGGGATATTTGCCTGTGAAACACGCCGTGCAGTATCCGCCCGAAGCCGGGTTGTCCGAAAGCTTCGTCACGTTTTCGGGCGAAAGGAAGCCAAGCGAATCAACGTCAAGCATTTGCCGCATCTCCTCATCGGAATGGTTCCAAGCGATGAGATTGTCCTGCGAATCGATATCCGTGCCGAAATAACATGGATAAAGGAACTTCGGCGCGGAGGAGCGCATATGCACCTCCGTTGCGCCGGCGTTGCGAAGGAGTTTAACTATGCAGGCGCTTGTCGTGCCGCGCACGATCGAGTCGTCGATAAGCACGACGCGCTTGCCCGCGACAACCGGCGCGATGGGCGAAAGCTTTATCTTCACAAGCTCTTCGCGCTCGCTCTGCTCCGGCGCGATGAAAGTGCGCCCGATATATTTGTTCTTGATGAAGCCCATACCGTACGGTATGCCGGACTGATGTGCGTAGCCTATGGCGGCGTCTATGCCCGAATCGGGCACGCCGATCACGACGTCCGCCTGCACGGGATGCTCCAGCGCGAGGAAGGCCCCCGCCCTCTGGCGCGCGATATGCACGCTGGTGCCGTCCACGACGCTGTCCGGACGCGCAAAATATATAAGCTCGAACACGCAATGCGCGCTGGCCTGATCCTTGATATGGGTGGTTATGCTCCGAAGGCCGTTTTCATCGATCACGATTATTTCGCCCGGCAATATGTCGCGCACAAAGGAAACGCCGAGCGTCGCGAAGGCGCAGGTTTCCGAGGCGACATAAAAGCAATCGCCCTTTTTGCCGAGGCACAGCGGATGGAAGCCAAGCGGATCGCGCGCGGCGATCAGCTTTTTGGGCGTCATCAGCACGATCGAGTAAGCCCCCTGAAGCCTTTCCATCGCCTTTTCAACGGCCTCCTCCGCGCTGTGTGCCTTGAGGCGTTCCTTTGTTATGACGTATGAAATGACCTCGCTGTCGCTTGTCGTGTGGAAAATGGAGCCTTCAAGCTCAAGCTCGCGGCGAAGCGCCGCGTCGTTGGTCAGGTTGCCGTTGTGCGCGAGCGCCATGCGTCCCTTCATGTGGTTGATGACGATGGGCTGCGCGTTGAGGCGCGCGTCGCACCCGGTGGTGCCGTAACGCACATGGCCGACCGCGATGTGGCCGCGGCCGAGCTTTGCGAGCGTCTGGCGGTCGAACACCTCGTTCACAAGGCCGGCGTCGGTATGGGCGCTTATCACGCCCTCGTCGTTCACGGCGATGCCGCAGCTTTCCTGTCCCCTGTGCTGGAGGGCGTAAAGCGCGTAATACGCGGCGCGCGCGACGTCCGTCTCAACGGGCGAATATACGCCGAACACGCCGCACTCCTCATGCAGATCTGAAGGCATTGCGCTCATTCCCCCATGAGGCGGCGCTGTATCTCGCGATACGCCTCCTCAACATGGCCGAGGTCGCGGCGGAAGCGATCCTTATCAAGCTTCTCGTGCGTTTTCACATCCCAGAAGCGGCAGGTGTCGGGCGAGATCTCATCCGCAAGGACCAGTCTGCCGTCCGCCGTTTTTCCGAATTCAAGCTTGAAATCGATAAGCTCTATGCCCGCGTCGCGCAGGTACTCCCTGAGGATATCGTTTATGCGCAGCGAGTAGTCGGCGATCTGCGCCAGCTCCTCCTTCGTCGCAAGGCCTACGGCCGCGATGTGGTATTCGTTCACCATGGGATCGCCGAGCGCATCGTTTTTATAGCTGTATTCGAGCACGGTGCTCTTCATCGGCGTGCCTTCCTCAAGGCCGAGACGCTTTGCAAGCGAACCCGCGGCCACGTTGCGCACGATCACCTCAAGCGGGATGATCTTCACGCGAAGCACCAGCGTGTCGCGCTCGTTGAGCTCTTCCACAAAATGCGTGGGTATGCCGCGGCTTTCAAGAAGCTTCATCAGATGGTTGGTCACGCGGTTGTTGATCACGCCCTTGCCGATGATGGTGCCTTTTTTCACGCCGTTGAACGCCGTCGCGTCGTCCTTGTAGGAAACGATGCACATCGTGGGGTCTTCCGTTGCGTAAACCTTCTTGGCCTTGCCTTCGTAAAGCTGAACCGTCTTTTCCATTTTTGTGCGACTCCTTTATGAAAAATTAAAATTGTCTGCTGTTGAACTGCATGGCGACGGCGGCGTCCTTTGCGCGGACCTTATCCGCCGTCTCGCGCGCTTTTTGAACGAGCTTTGCTGCAAGCGCGTCGTCCGTCGCGGCGATCATCCTTGCCGCAAGCCACGCGGCGTTTGCTCCGCCGTCGATGGCGACGGTCGCCACAGGCACGCCCGAGGGCATCTGCACGGTGGAGAGCAGCGCGTCAAGCCCGCCCAGTCCGTTGCCGCCGACGGGCACGCCGATCACGGGCAGCGTCGTCCTTCCGGCAAGCGCGCCTGCAAGATGCGCCGCCATCCCCGCGATCGCGATGATGGAACAGAAGCCCGCCTCCCTTGCGCCTTCGCAAAACGCGGCCGCGTCTTCGGGCGTGCGGTGGGCGGACATCACGCGCACGCAGTACGGTATCTCAAGACCGTCAAGCACGTCCGCGGCTTTTTTTGCGACGGGAAGATCGCTGTCGCTGCCCATAATGATTGCAACCTTTTTCATATGACCTCCCGGGTTTGTGCCCGTCAAAATTTTTTGCGCATCACGGTGTGGCGTATCGGCCCGTTTGCAAAATACTGCGGCGCGTAAAGCACGATCCGCCCGTCGATGTCGTAATCAAGCTCGTCCATGTATATGAGCGGTTCGCCGGGCTTTGTGCAAAGCATCTGCGCCGCCGCGCCCTGCGCGCATACCGCGCGGATCTCGGTAAGATCCATATAGGCGTCAACGCCGCAGAATCGCCTCAAAAAAGAAAATATCGGCGCCTCAAGATCGGCGACGGTATATGTTTTGTCCTTTATTACACAGCAGGGGATGTAATCTTCACAGTATATTGCAGGTTCGCCGTTTGCCGTAACAAGCCGCGAGGCGAAGATGACCTCGTCGCGCTCGTCTATGCGAAGCCTGGCCGCGGCCTCATGCCCGGCCATGCGGCGCTCCGCCGCAAGCAGCCGCTCCGCAGGCTCGTATCCGGAGGAGCGCACCATCTCCATGAACTCGCTTTCAAGGTCGGCGCGCACGGGCACGGCGAGCACATGGCGGTTGATGAGCGTGCCCACCCCCTGCCGCCTTGTGATGAAACCCTCGCGCTCAAGCTCCGCAAGGTCGTCGCGAAGCTGGGTGCGGCTTATCCCGAGACGCTGCGCGAGCGCGCTCTCGCGCGGCAGGCGCTCCGCGTATTTGAAATCGCCCGTTTTCATCTCGGCGAGCAGGCGTTCCTTTATGCTTACGGGGTTGCTTTCTTCCATGCGGACTCCCTTCCTTTGCCTAAAAGGTAGTACCTTAAAGGTAATACCTTTAGAATTGTATCACATAAACGGCGGCATGTAAACAGGATGAAAAATATACTTTGAACAAGCCAAAAACCCGTTGACAAAAGGCCCAAAACAGGTTATCCTTCATAAAATGTCCGAAGGAGGACGCAACGGATGACCGCCGCGTACAGATTGAACAGCATTGTTTCACGCAAAGAAAAGCGCCGCGGCGTTGTCGTCGTTATTTTTTCAATCACCGGAAGGGAGTAATTCCCCTCCGGTATTTTTTTGCCCGAAACGGGCGGACGGCGATTGAACAGTAAATTATGAAAGGAAGAAAAGAAAATGCTCAAAGGAAGAAATCTCATAGCCCCCGTCGATTTCACAATGGAGGAGATCGGCACGGTGCTCGACCTTGCGGACAGGATCATCGCTGATCCCTCGGCCTATGCGGACAAATGCCGCGGCAAGCTGCTTGCAAGCATGTTTTACGAGCCGTCGACGCGCACCAAGTTCTCGTTTGATGCGGCCATGCTGCGCCTGGGCGGCAGCGTGATCGGTTTTTCGGATCCCATGACCTCCTCCACCGCCAAGGGCGAAACCGTGGCGGACAGCGCCAAAACGGTTTCACAGTATGCGGATGTGATCGTCGTGCGCCATCCCAAGGAGGGCACCGCGCACCTGATGGGCAAATACGCGGACTGCCCGGTCATAAACGCAGGCGACGGCGGCCATATGCACCCCACGCAGACCCTCACCGATCTTCTCACCATACGCCAGCTCCTCGGCAGGCTCGATCATCTTACGGTGGGCCTTTGCGGGGATCTGATGTTCGGAAGGACGATACATTCCCTCACCACCTGCCTTGCGCGCTGCGAGGGGATGAAGTTCGTTTTCATCTCGCCAAAGGAGCTGCGTATGCCGGAATATGTCCGCCGCGTGCTGGATGAAAAGGGCATAGAGTATGTTGAGACGGACGATCTTGAGGCGAGCATACCGGAGCTTGACATACTGTATATGTCCCGCGTGCAGAGGGAGAGGTTCGTGAGCGAGGAGGAATATCTCCGCCTCAAGGATTTCTTCATCCTCACAAAGGAAAAGATGGAGCGCGCGAAAAAGAACATGATCGTCATGCACCCGCTGCCGCGCGTGACGGAGATCGCAACAGAGGTTGACGACGATCCCCGCGCGGCCTATTTCAAGCAGGTCAGATTCGGCATGTTCGTGCGCATGGCGCTCATTATGAAGCTCATCGGGGTTGAGTGAGAAAGGGAGGATAAAACAGATGATCAACGTATCAAAGCTCAAAAAAGGCATCGTTATCGACCATATAACCGCGGGTATGGGCTATAAGATATTCCGTCAGCTCGGCCTTGACGAACTGGAGGACACGGTGGTGCTCATGCGCAACGTGGATTCCCACAAGATGGGCAAAAAGGACCTCATCAAGATCGAGACCGACATGCACCTCAACCTTGACGTGCTTGGCCTGATCGATCCGGGCGCGACGGTCACATATGTGGAAAACGGCGAGCGTACATCCAAGGTGCATCTGAAGCTGCCGGAGGAGGTACGCGGCATTTTGAAATGCAAAAATCCGCGCTGCATAAGCAATCAGGAAAAGATCGAGGACGTGCGCTTCACCCTCGTCGATCCCGAAAAGAAGGAATACGCCTGCGAATACTGCGAGGCACGCACCAAACTTTGATGAGAACGCGCTTCACAAACTGCCGCGTCGTCGATGCGCGCGGCGAGCGCCGGTGCGATGTTTTCATCGAAAACGGCGCGATATCGGCGGACATGCAAAGCCCGGCGGACGTGACATACGATCTTGCGGGCCGGGTGCTGATGAGCGCGTTCACGGATACGCACTGCCATCTGCGCGATCCGGGCTATCCTGACAAGGAAACGATGGAAACCGGCATGAGGGCGGCCGTTCGCGGCGGATACGCGACCCTTTGCGCGATGGCGAACACCATGCCCGTGTGCGACACGGCGGAGCGCGTCGCCGCAAACCTTCGCCGCGCGGAGGAGCTTGGCCTTTGCCGTCTCGTGCAGGCCGGGGCTGCGGGCGTCGGCCTTTCGGATGAAATACCGGCCGACCGTCGGGCGATATCCGGCGTTACGCGCGTCGTTTCAAACGACGGCAAAACCATTTTGAACGACGAATTCATGCGCGGGCTGCTTTGCGATTCAAAGCGATACGGCTTCATCGTCAGTACCCATTGTCAGCCGGAGCGCGCGACGGTGCGCCGCGACCTCGGGCTTCTTGCCCAAACGGGCGGCGCGCTGCATGTGGGCCATATCAGCCGCGCAGAGACCGCCGCCATGATAAGGGAAGCAAAGGCCGCGGGTCTGCCCGTCACCTGCGAGGTGATGCCGCATCACATATTCGCATGGGACGACGATTACCGCGTCAATCCGCCAATCAGGACGCATGAGGACGTTGAAGCGCTCATAGAGGCCGTGCTTGACGGCACGGTGGACTGTCTTGCGACGGATCACGCCCCGCATACAGAGGCGGACAAGCGCGCGGGCGCGGCCGGCATATCGAACATTGAGCATGCGGCCGCGATATTCCACACCGTACTTTGCCTCGGGCATGGCATGAGCCTGCCGGCGCTTTCGCTGTTGATGAGCGCGAATCCCGCGCGGCTGCTCGGCACGGGCACGGGCCTCGTCGAGCCGGGCGAGAGGGCGGATCTTGTGGTGTTCGATCCGCAGGAGGAATGGACGATAAGGAAAGAAGATATGATCTCCCGCTCCCACAACACGCCGTTTGAAGGCAGGCGTGTCAAGGGACGGGTGAAAATGACGTTCGTGAAGGGAGAGCTGCTTTATGATGATGGACGCGCTATATAAGGCCGCGAATGAAAAAAGCCCCGTATGCGTCGGGCTTGACACGGTTTACGATTATCTGCCCGCGTATCTCAGGGAGGCCGATATGTCGCCGGAGGACAAGCTTTTCGCCTTCAACAAGGCCATTGTGGATTCCACGCGCGATATCGCCGCCTGTTTCAAGCTCCAGATCGCCTGTTATGAGGCTGAAGGGCTTGCGGGGCTTTCGGCTTTTGCAAGGACGCTCGCCTATGTGCGCGAGGGCGGTTCGATCGCCATAACCGACGCGAAACGCGGGGATATCTCCTCCACCGCCGCGCAATACGCGAAAGCGCATTTCACGGGGGACTTTGAGAGCGATCTTCTCACGGTGAACCCGTATATGGGCGAGGATGCCGTGTCGCCATATTACGATTATCTTGGGCGCAAGGGGCTGTTCGTGCTGGTCAAAACCTCAAATCCCGGCAGCGGGGAGTTTGAGGACAGGGATACGCAGGGCGAGCCGCTGTATCTCGCCGTGGCGGAGCATGTTTCCCGCTGGGGCGAGGCGTTCGTGGGCGAAAGCGGTTTTTCGGCCATAGGCGCGGTCGCGGGCTGCACATATCCGGAACAGTTCCGCGAGATAAGGGCGCGCATGCCGCACACGTTTTTCCTCATCCCGGGCTATGGCGCGCAGGGCGGCACCGGGCGCGACATCGCGCAGTTCTTTGAAAAGGGAATCTGCGGCGTGGTGAATTCCTCGCGCGGGATAATCTGCGCGCATCGTAAAAAATGCGAGAACGCGGACTTCGCCTCATACGCGCGTGAAGCCGCGCTTGCAATGAAGGAGGATATCCTGTCGTGGCTCTGATAACGTCAAACGAGCGCATCGCCGGGGGGATATACCGCATGGCGCTCACGGGGGTGACGCCGGGCCGCGCGGGACAGTTCCTGGAGCTGCATCCCGACGACGGGTCCATGCTTCTTCCACGCCCGGTAAGCATATTCGATTTTGATGAAGCCTCAAACACGACGCGGCTCGTTTATCGCACCGTGGGACGCGGCACCGCGCTGTTTGCCGGCATGAAGCCGGGCGACGCGCTTCGCGTGACGGGGCCGCTGGGCAACGGTTTCCCCACGGCCGGAGGGAACGCGGTCATCATCGGCGGCGGACTTGGCGTCGCGCCGCTGTATCTGCTCATAAAGACGCTTCGCGCAAGCGATCCCTCGCGGCATATATCGGTTTATCTCGGATACAGCGGGGAGGTTTTTCTTGAAGATGAATTCGCGGCCCTTGCGGACGTGCTCGTGTGCGATGTGGGCGGGTATATAACCGATAAGGCTGATTTTGACGCGGATGCGACGTTCTATGCCTGCGGCCCGGCGATGATGCTGCGCGCGGCGGCGCAAAAGGCTATGGATCGCCGCAAAACGCTTTATGTTTCGCTTGAGAACCGCATGGCCTGCGGCGTGGGCGCGTGCTTCGGCTGCTCGATAGAGACCGCGCACGGTATGCGCCGCGTCTGCAAGGACGGGCCGGTGTTCGACGCTTCGGAGGTGTTTTATGGATAAACGGCTGGAAACGACCCTTCTCGGCGTGAAGATGCGCTCCCCCGTCATCGCGGCTTCGGGCACGTTCGGCTTCGGTGAGGAATACAAGACCCTCACCGATGTTTCCCGCATCGGCGGGATCGCCGGCAAGGGACTCACGCTGCATGGCTCGCACGGCAACCGGGGCGTGCGCGTTTGGGAAACGCCCTCGGGCATGCTCAACAGCATCGGACTTGAAAATCCGGGCGTCGCGCACTTCGTTTCGCACGAGGCGAAGGCGATGCGCGCGCTCGGCCCCGCCGTCATCGCGAACCTAGGCGGGCATTGCGACGAGGATTACCGCGAGGGCGCAAGGCTTTTGAACGATGCGGACGTCGACATACTGGAGCTGAACATATCCTGCCCGAACATCAAGGGCGGAGGGATGGCATTCGGCACCGATCCCGCTTCGGCCGCGCGCGTCACAGGCGAGGTCGCCGGCATAACGCGCCACCCGCTGCTGGTGAAGCTTACGCCCAACGCGCCGGACATAAAGGCCGTCGCGCGGGCTGTTGAGGCGGCGGGCGCGGACGGGATAAGCCTTGTAAACACTTTTTTGGGGATGGCTGTGGATGTTGAAAAACAGCGCCCGGTGTTCGATAATATATACGCGGGGCTGTCCGGCCCGGCGATCATGCCGATAGCCCTTCGCATGGTGCATGAGGTCTGCGGCGCGGTGAAGATCCCGGTCGTCGGCATGGGCGGCATAATGAGCGCCGATGATGCGATTGCCTTCATTATGGCGGGCGCCGCGGCGGTGGAGGTCGGCATGGCGACGTTTGCCGATCCCAACGCGATCGTCAGGATCACGGACGGTATTTCGGATTACTGTGCAAGGCACGGCTTACAAAACATATCGCAGATATGCGGGATATTGCAGGAGGCGGAAAATGGAGCGTGAACAGATAATATCGATACTCAAGGAAAGCGGCGCGTTTCTCGAGGGGCATTTCATCCTTTCATCCGGAAAACACAGCGGGGGATATTGCCAGTGCGCGCAGCTTCTGCGCTTTCCGGACAAGGCGGCGAAGGTGCTTTCCTGCGTCGCCGAACAGATCAGGGATCTCGGCATAACAAAAATATGCGGCCCCGCGATGGGCGGCGTTATCGTTTCATATGAACTCGGACGTCAGACAGGCGTTGAGAGCATTTTCACGGAGCGCAAGGACGACGTGATGCAGCTCCGCCGCGGCTTTACTGTAGGGCCGGAGGATCGCGTGCTGATATCTGAGGATGTTGTGACCACCGGCAAATCCACAATGGAGACCGTGCGCGCGCTTGAAGCCTTCGGCGCGAAGGTCGTGGGCGTAGCGTGCATCGCGGACAGACGCAGCGCCGAATGCGTGCTGACGCTGCCCGTTTACAGCGCGGTGAAGCTCGACATAGAGACTTTTGATCCGGACGTCTGCCCGCTGTGCCGCGAAGGAAAGCTCGCGGCCGTCAAGCCCGGCAGCCGGGAGAAGGTCTGAGCCGAAAAATATAAAGCCTTAACCGACGCTCCGCATTGTGCGGGGCGTTTTGCATTTTCAAAAATATTTATTGCATAAACAGAGGTAAATCGCTAAAATATATCATTATTCTGCAAGAACGGACGGATAACCTTTTGAAAGAGGATCAATTCTTCACCGTGCCCGACATATGGCCGGCGTTTGCGTGCAAGTGCGGCAAATGCAGAAGCTGCTGCTGCACAGGCTGGAACATATCGATCTCTGAGGATGAGTATTTTCGCCTTGTGGGCATGGACTGCCCGGCGGAGCTCAGGCAAAAGCTGGACGATGCGTTCTATATTCCGCATGACGCTTCGCCCGAACGCTACGCGATGCTCAACCACAATTATCTCGGGGACTGCCCGCTGCGCGCAGGCTGCGGACTTTGCGCGCTTCAGCGCATAATGGGAGAGAGCGCCGTGCCGCTGATATGCAGACTTTATCCGCGCGCGATTGACAGCGCCCGGGGCGAGGCCACCCTTTCAAACAGCTGCGAGGCCGTTGCGGAGGCGTTCCTCGATCATGCGGAGCCGCTGCGTTTCATACCCTTTGATATCGGAGAAAAGGCAGAGGGACATGCGGGCGCAGAGGAGCTTGCCGTGCGCGGCCGCTGCATCGCGCTCATGCAGGACAGGCGGCTGACGCTTCGTTACCGCATCGCATGCGTTGGCAGTTATATCCACGCGCCGCGTCCGGTGCGTATGCCGTTTGAAAAGCGGCTTTCGGCGCTTCTCAGCCTCGCCGAACTGTACGGCGAGATAAGCCCCAGCATAGGCCGATACTGCGAGACCGCCATGGAGAACATCGGCGATTGCTCCGAGGAGGAATATGCCCGCCTTGCAAGCCGTTTCGAGGAGCGCGCGGGCAACGCCAAGCTCGTTATGGAGCATATGCTCGTCAATCATATGTTCTATACGAAATTCCCCTATACGGCCGAAGCGCAGAATACGAACGACGCCTTTGCGGCGTTTTGCGGCGTTTACGGGCTGCTGCGCCTGCTTGCCGTCGGCAATCCTTCATACATAACTTCATCGGAGAAGCTTGTGGACGTGCTGTGCGCCGCGTTTCGCGTGATCGAGCATACCCGCTTCGACCACAATGTCGGCGTGATACTCTCCGGCCTCGGCGCCGGGCCTGAGGACGCCGCGGGCATGATCGGACTTTGAAGCGCATACAAAAAAGGCCGTGCGGCGACGCACGGCCTTTATGTTCTTGTCAAAGGTTTCGGGGGAATGCCTTACTGAAGTTTTCAAGCCGCGCCGTCATTCTGAGGCGGGCCGGCGATGTTGGCGTTTATGTTGTCCTTGCCCCGTTCGGCCGCGGCGGCGCGTCAGAAACAGAGCTGGCTTTCGCCCGCAAAGTAAAGCGCCTCATTTATGGTGTAAATATCGTATATCCCCTGCTCGAGGAAGCTTTCAACGATAAGCTGCGTGCGGTCAGGGCCGGAAGGAGCGCATCCGAAGCTTACCTGCAGCGCGCGGACGTCCTTCGGCGCAAGCTGCATCGCTATGGCAAGCGCAAGCAGTATGCCGCGGCGGTCCGGCGATGGGCAAAGCGGGTTTTTGCGTATTTCACGGACGGTCTCAAGGTGAAGGTTTGCGCGGCGGGAGAGCGTTGCATCGTCAAGACCGCTTTCACCGATGAGACGGCTGAGCTCCTTGGCAAGGCTTTCATCAGCGCAAAAAGGCATATGCGCATCCCCGTCCGGGATGTCGTTCTCCGCTTGCGCAGGCGCCCGGGACATAAGCTGTCTGAGCTTCGGGAAGAGCGCTTCGCCGAGGGCTTTGTCCCGCGTGTCGAAGAGGATAAGATAAACGTCCATTTCCTCATGCGAGGCAAGGTAAGCGCCGATCGCCCGCACGGCGCAGGTGAGCGCGCGATCCTGCGGATAGCCGAAAATGCCAGCGGATATGAGCGGAAACGCGACCGAGCGAAGGCCTTCGCGCTGCGCGAGCGCAAGCGAATTGGTATAGCAGGCGCAGAGCTGCGCTTCCTCACCGAATTCGCCCCCCTGCCATATGGGGCCGACGGTATGGATAATATGCCTTGCTTTGAGCGCATAGCCTCGCGTTATGACCGCGCCGCCGCGGGAGCAATGGCCGATCTTCGCGCATTCTGCAAAAAGCTCGTCATAACCCGCTTTGTTGAAGAGCGCGCCGCAAACGCCCCCGCCGGGGAAAAGGCGGCTGTTGGCTGCATTGACGACGGCGTCCGCGTCAAATTCGGTTATGTCCCCGCGGATGATCTCAAACGGCATTGCGCGTTTGCCTCCAAAACGAAATATACGCGCACCGCGCGCGGATAAAATCGGGGCTGCCGTAAGGCAGCCCCGAATGTGGGTCAAGTAAATTACTCGATAACGCTCGCAACTGCGCCGGCGCCGACGGTACGGCCGCCCTCGCGGATAGCGAAGCGGAGGCCCTTCTCGATGGCTATCGGGGTGATAAGGGTGATCTCCATGTCGATGTTGTCGCCCGGCATGACCATCTCAACGCCGTCCGGCAGCTTGATGACGCCGGTAACGTCAGTCGTGCGGAAATAGAACTGCGGACGGTAGCCCGGGAAGAACGGGGTATGACGGCCGCCCTCTTCCTTCTTCAGAACGTAAACCTGGCTCGTGAAGTGGGTGTGAGGATGGATGGAACCCGGCTTCGCAACGACCTGGCCGCGCTCGATATCGGTCCTCTGCACGCCGCGAAGAAGAATGCCGATGTTGTCGCCCGCGATCGCCTGATCGAGCAGCTTCCTGAACATTTCAACGCCGGTGACGACCGTGGTACGGGTCTCATGGGACAGACCCACGATCTCGACGTTGTCCTGTACCTTGACGGTGCCGCGCTCGACACGGCCGGTTGCGACGGTGCCGCGGCCGGTGATGGAGAACACGTCTTCAACAGGCATAAGGAACGGCTTGTCGCTCTCGCGCACAGGGGTCGGAATGTAGTTGTCAACCGCATCCATAAGCTCGAATATGCACTTGCAGTCCGGGTTTTCCTTGGCCTTCGCACCGTTCTGGAGCGCTTCAAGCGCCTTCAGCGCGCTGCCCTTCACGATGGGGATATCGTCGCCCGGGAAATCATAGCTTGAGAGAAGCTCGCGGACTTCCATCTCGACAAGCTCCAGAAGCTCGGGATCATCAACCTGATCCGTCTTGTTCATGAACACAACGATGTAAGGCACGCCAACCTGACGCGCGAGCAGTATATGCTCACGGGTCTGCGGCATCGGGCCGTCCGCCGCGCTCACAACCAGTATCGCGCCGTCCATCT
>CAZARN010000004.1:0-194305 GCA_964487565.1 uncultured Clostridium sp. | reverse complement strand
ATGTGTTAGGCACGCCGCCAGCGTTCGTCCTGAGCCAGGATCAAACTCTTGAGTTTAAATCCTGATCGCTTCTGCCTTTCGGCTTCCGCGCTCATTTACTTTTGACTGGCCTCGCTCACTCCTCGGCCTCTCGACCGACTCGTGGCGACTACCGCTGCAGACCTTCCTGTCTGCACGGTCGTCCTTGAATTACTTTGAACCTTTTTGTTGTCTTATTTCCTTGCACTATATAGTTTTCAAGGTGCGTGTGCCGGTTGTTTCGGGCTCTCGGAGCTCGTCCCGCGCGACAGCTTCTGTATATTACCAAACCCGCAACCGAATGTCAACACCTTTTTGACATCTTTTTTTAGTTTTTTGTAGATTTGCATAAAACACGCATATCGCATATAATCAATCAGAACATTCTGCCTTCGGAGGGATTATGGATAACCGTCCTGTTGGGTTTTTCGACAGCGGTCTGGGCGGAGCGAGCGTTTTGAAGGAAGCGCTTCGTATTTTGCCGCGTGAAAACTACATATATTATGGCGACGACGCCAATGCGCCCTACGGTGACCGCAGCTTCGATGATATTACAGGCCTCACGCTTGCTTCCGTTGACAAGCTTATCTCTTGCGGCGTAAAGGCCATTGTGATAGCTTGCAATACGGCGACCGCCACATGTATCGATACGATCAGGAAGCACTCTTCTCTTCCTGTAATAAGCGTTGAACCTGCCATCAAACCTGCCTGCGCAATGCCCGGGCACGGGCGTATCCTCATGCTCGCCACCGCCGCCACGACACGCCTCCCGCGCTATCAGCGTCTGCTTTCCGGTATGCCTGATCCCGCGCGCGTCGTCAGCGTTCCATGCCCAGGCGTTGTTGAACGAATAGAACGCGGCGTCACCGCCGTCGGTGCATTTGACGATCTTTTTGACAAATACCTGGCCTCGCTCAAAGGCGAGACCGTTGACGGCATTGTACTCGGCTGCACACATTATATTTTCATAAGGGAAGCGATCTCCGCTTATGCAAATACGCATTTTCTCGGAGAATGCAGTCTCTTTGACGGTAACGAGGCCACCGTCCGCCAGCTTGGGCGCGTACTCGCTTCGTTGAATATGGAAAACCTCGAAGGCTCCGCCTGCGTTGAATACCACACGAGCGGACAGCGCGCCGCGCTTGAGCCCATCTTCTACGGATTGCTTCGCGGTCGATAATCCGGCGCACGTTGCGAAAGCTGTTATAAGCAAGGGCTGCGGTCATGTCTCCGGCAATGATGATTTGACGCCTCCGCGGTCGATGGCGATGAGCCGTCCCGCCATTCCGGTCCCAGCCGCTGTGCTTCCCGTTTAACATAAGAAAACAAACATCATTATCCTGTTGTTGAAGCTCTTTTCACAATTTGCATGTCAACCGATTTCGCTGAATTCATCAATTACCAACGCCCTGTATCGAGCTGTGTCCTGCGCCGAAGATTGTGGATAGTATACCGGGACGTCGCCTTTCTTTTCCATCTTTATAGGTTCGCCGCCGTTTATGTTTTCATATGTCAGATAAAATGAGTTGTCGCGCTCAAGCGAAATTACCGTTCTCGTGCAGTCGCCCAGCAGCGTATACAGAGTACCGCCGTCATAACGCCACTTTCCGGAATCAACCGGGCAATCGTTCAAATAAAGCACGAACGACTTTTCGTTTTCATAGTCCTGTATTGCAACGGTCATGCACACGACGTTCTCATCCACGCCAACCTTGCTTTGGTATGTGCCGCGCATGGCAGGTTTATCGAACGCGCCCGAAAGCGCCGCAGCGACCAGCGCGAGCGGAATAACGAGCGATACGATCGCGGCAGCCACTGCCGCGATTCTAAGCCTCGAACGCACCCGTGAAATCTGGCTGTTCGATTCGCGCACGACGTTGCTGAGCGTTTCCGTCGCCGTGTCGGTATCAGGCTCTTTTCTTTCCCCTTCAAACAGCTCTGCAATGCTTATACCTATGGCTGTGCAAAGCGGTTCGACCAGCGATATGTCCGGGAATCCCGCTCCGCGTTCCCACTTCGATACAGTGGTTGGCGATATATTCAACATATCTCCAAGCTGTTTTTGCGTCATTTCCTTTTCACGGCGCATTTGCAGGATCAACGCGCCTGTTTTTCCGTAATCCATATCGCTTCACCTCGACCACAATATACAAATGAAGCGCCGGTTTTGCAATCGACGCTTCGTCAATATCAAAAATCGCCAAGGATAACAGGCTTCATTGGTTTCGTCCGATCGATCGGCCCGCCGCCCAAGCATTCGTCCCTGTCGTAAAACACCACCCACTGGCCCGGCGTTACGGCGCGTTCCGGTTTCGAAAACGTGACGCTGCATCCTTCGCCGCGCATTTCAACATGCACAGGCGTGTCTGTTTGTCTGTAACGGAATTTCGCGGTACAGTCAAAACTTCCCGCGGGCGCTTTGCCGGCGATGAAGCTTATCCTGTCGGATTCGAGGCCCAATGAGAAAAGCTCCTCATGCTCGCCTTGCTGCACGATGAGCAGATTGCGCGCCATATCCTTGCCAATCACAAACCAGCTTTCGCCCGATCCGTCTGCGCGCCCCCCTATATTGAGTCCGCGGCGCTGACCCAATGTGTAATACATCAGCCCGTCGTGTCTGCCGACTCTTTTTCCGTCCGTGGTCACCATGTCTCCCGGCTGGGCAGGAAGATATTGCATCAGGAACCGTTTGAAATTGCGCTCCCCTATAAAGCAAACGCCTGTCGAGTCTTTTTTTGCCGCCGTGGCAAGCCCCGCCTCCGCAGCGATTTTTCTAAGCTCCGGCTTTTCAATATCGCCAATCGGAAACATCGCGTTTTCAAGCTGCGCCTGTGTAAGCCCGGCAAGAAAATACGTCTGATCCTTATTCATGTCCCGCGCGCGCAGCAAACGCACGCGCCCGCCCGTCTTGTCAAGCTGTGCGTAATGGCCTGTTGCCATCGCGTCCGCTCCTGCGGTCATTGTAAGATCAAGGAACGCGCGAAATTTGATCTCACAGTTGCAAAGCACATCCGGATTTGGCGTGCGTCCTTTTCTGTATTCATCAAGGAAATACGAAAATACGCGATCCTTGTATTCCCTGGCAAAGTTTACGGTGTAATACGGTATGCCGATTTTATCGCATACCCTGCGCACATCCTCATGATCCTCCGCAGCAGTACAGACGCCGTCCTCTCCTGTTTCCTCCCAATTATTCATGAAAACGCCCGTCACGTCATAGCCCTGCCTCTTGAGCAGCAGCGCCGCAACGGAAGAATCCACCCCTCCCGACATGCCAACTATCACGCGATCGTTCTTCAAATCATCCACAGGATCATTCCTCCGCGATGAGCCCCGGGCTCATGACAAGCGGATTCCCGAGGTATATTGTGTCTATCGTGCCAATCTTGTTTCCGTTTTCAGTCATCCAAACGCGGCTCACATACGGCAGCTCGCAAAGCGTGTTTATCACCCCGTATATGAACATCAGCTCACGGCGCTCCGCGGGTATTGCGGAAGACGCATCTTCGATTGCGCTCCTCAGCCTGTCGCTGAATCCGTCGTTCCAGTTCACGACCGCCGTATCGCCGCTTATATACACCGATTCTATGTCGTCCGCCGTGAAGCCCGGATAGGTAACGCCCGGATCGGCAGGTCCTGTAAGCAATTCCCTGATCCGCACCTCAGGATCGTATGCGGAAGCCTGTTCCACAATTCGCGTTATCCCGACAAGGGAAGCGCCTTCCTCATCAGGATAAAAAAGCGTTACGCCGTGGCCTATCATGTCAACAAAATCCGAGCGTTCAAAATAATCCTCGCAAAGAGGCTCGGCATATCCGTCCTTCATCCTGCTTATGCGCACGCCGTCTACCCCCGGCACATAGCTTGTGAGCGACAGCGTCAGCGCCGCGCACATCAGGTTTTGATCCGTCAGGGAAAGCGTGTCGGAATATTCAAGCGCGATATCGATTATGAACGCCTTTTCCCCGTCCTGCGGCGCGGGGGGTTCATCCGGCGGAATGTTGGCGTCAGCTTTTGCATCCGCCTCGTCCCCGTTCGCATTTTCCGGCGTAACGGTCGGCTGTTCTTCGCCGTAATAATAAGTTCTGACGCCTGCTATTACCGCGTCTGCCGGCAATACCGGTTCAAGCCCTCCGCTCGCGGGGTCCCCGGCGGATAGCTTGTCGAATATGAGCTGCACCATTTCAGCTCCCGTCGCCGTCACGGCATATGTGAGTTCCGTCGTCTTTGCGGCGACGAGCGAACGCGAAGCATCCGCAAAATATACCGTCGCGGTGTGCGTTTCATATGCGACAGCCTCGCTGTGTTGTTCGCTCGGTATCACCTCATAGTCCTGCTCCATGTTCTTCAGATACACGTCAAGCGCATCCGTTACAGGTGAAAGCGTGCCGAGCGGTCTTCCTTCGTATCCCGGTTCAGTCCCGCGGAAAAACACGTTAACGGAGCCTATCCCCTCCGCCGCGGCCACCGTGGCCGCTATCGCGGCCCGCGCCGTCAGCCACTCGCGCATTGTTTCCGGGAAAGTGCCTGTAAAATACACGTTGCACACGTCAAGAGACAGCTCGACATGCTCAAGATAAAGTCCCTGCGGCACTGAGCGCTGCAAAAGCGCGCTCACCGGCCCGCGCAGCAATCCTTCGATCGCAGCCTCGGCGCGGCTGACCCCCGTCGTGTAGCTTAAGGTCTGTTCCTCGGGGTAAAGTTTTCTGCCGTCCTCAGACACAAAATAAAGCTGCGCCGTGAAAGTGGCGCTGTTTGTCCCGTCGTTCAGCGGCGGTGTTGCAGTGCTCTCAGGCAGCGCGTCCGGATATTCTCTCTCTTCCGCGCATCCGTTCACGATCGGCAGAAGCATCATGAACGCGAGCGCGAGCGCGGCTTTTTTATAAAGAACACGCTTCATTCCGCACTCACCCCCAGCGTTTCAAGCAGGGCGCCATAGCCCAGCTTATATATCACGCCCTCGCTTCTGAGCGTGATCTCTTTTCCCTTGACCGATACCACGTTTCCGGAGTCAAGCGTAAACTCAAGATCGCACATCACATACGCCTGAGCCATGTCCTGCGAAAGGGAATAGGAATACAGCGTGTATCCCGTGAGCCTTCCCAACGCCATAAGCTCGCTTTCAAAATTCGCGTATGTCGGTTTCTGCAATCCTCCGCTTTCGGTCTCCGCAAACAACACATACGCTTTTTCATATTCGCCGTTCATCATCCTGTCAAGCGCGCACTTTGTTATTGTGAGCGGATCGGCGACAACGGACTGATCAAACGTCATTGGTTCCGTCAAATTCGAATTTGCGTCCTCATTCGCTTCAAACCCAAGCTCGCTTCTCTCCACCCTTGTGCCCGACCCGCTGCCGCCCAAATCAAACAAAAGCTGCACCCGAAGATCTGGATCATACTCGGATACAGTGTTAACGATCGAAAGCACGGCAAGCCTTCGCACGAGATACATCTCCTGCCTTGCCTGCTCGACGCGCGCGTCGTAATCCTGTTGGGTGATAAAACCCGTCTCAAGATATCCAAGGTTTTCCGTTTCCGCTTTATCAACTTCATCCGTGTTGAAGAATTCGTTTGAAAGCGTTATATACATTATCCCGCCTTCGGGAGAAACATCCACGACTTTTGTGCCGGCAGGCATTGCGGAGCTTATGTTGTTTGTGAGCGGCGGTATACCTTCGATAAGCTCGCGCACCATCGCTTTCTCAGTACGCTCGTTCGACTGGACGGTGAGCATTGTCGTCACGCCGACGAGATATTCTTCGTCCGTCAGCCTGTAATACAACCTTACCTGCATCTCCCGTGCAACGCCCGCTTCCGGATCGATCTCCGGCAGATCTTCCTTTATACCGTCCTCTTTTATGCTTACGCTCGATATTATGCCGCAGCCTGTCAGGCACGCGGCAAGGCACAGGGCCATGATAAGCGGGATCAGTTTTGCCATGTGTTTTCTCATACTTCCTCCGCATCCTTTCCGGAAAGCGGTATGCGCACAAGAAACGTGCTTCCCTCGCCCTGTTTGCTTTTTACCTCGATGCCGCCCTGATGCAGCGCAACGATCTTCTCCACGATCGCAAGGCCGAGGCCTGTTCCGCCCGTTTCTCTCGAGCGGGCCTTATCGACCCTGTAAAAGCGCTCGAAAAGATGCGGTATCGCGTCTTCCGGTATGCCGATACCGGTATCGGCGATCGAGAGGAGCGCATCGCTGCCATCCTCGGAAAGATTCACCTTGACATAGCCCCTGTCGGTGTATTTGACCGCATTTTCAACAAGATTCGTCACCACCTGATCGAGCTTGTTCGCTTCACCGTCCACTGTGACCGGCATCACGCTGCATTTCAGCTCTATGCCCTTGCTTTGGGCCATTGTCGAAAGCCTTTCGACCGCCATGGAGACCACCCTGTCAAGCCTTACAGGCTCCGGCTTCAACGGTTCATCGCTTTCGTCAAAGCGCACAAGCCGCAAAAGATCCCCGATCACACGCGAGAGCCTGTCCACCTCGTGATCCACGTCGCCGAAAAATTCCTTCATCACCGCCGGATCGGGATTTTCTTCATATAATATTGATTCGGAAAGCAGTTTCATCGTTGCAAGCGGCGTTTTAAGCTCATGCGACGCATTTGAAACGAATTCGTCCCTTATTCGGTCATGATCCTCGATCTGTTCGCTCATGCGATTAAACGCCTCGCCAAGCTCCGTCATTTCGCCCGCGCCCTTTATGTCGACGCGAACTCCCTTTTGTTTGCCCATGCGCCTGATGGCGTTTGTAAGTTCAGTTATGGGTTTTGTCACAATGTTGGAAAGCGTGAATGTCAGTATCATCATCACAGCGGCCACGATCGCAAACACGACCGCGATCTGCTGGATTATCGCCGTTACGCTGTCTTCGACATCCTGCAATAACGAACTGAACAGCACCACGCCGACATATACTCCCTCAACAGTGATGGGCGCCGTGTAATACACAGCCCATACCGAATTGTCAACAAGCTCCCATGCGCCTTCCTCGGTTTCCCTTTTTATCCTGTGGAAACCGTAAGACGCTTCCTTGTTGCCGATGAGCACATCGCGCACTTCTCTGTATGCAAGGCGCTCACCCGTCTGATATGATGCGGAATCGATCTGCACGACTGAGTCCGTATCAAGCACCAGCACGCGCCCGCCCATCTCCTGCGCGCGCGAAACGCAAAGCTTATAGAGCTTCGCGGTATCGCTTTCCCCGATATCGGGTGAAAGCTCCAGCGCAAGGCGCGTCGTTTCTTCAAGCTGAGTCCCGGTCCTTTGCGTCACAAGGGAGCTTTCGACAAGCATGGCGACAGTAAAGCTTATCGCCATGAGCGCGATCAGCGTCACAAGCAGATAAACCGCAACCATCCTTGTGCGAATCGAGCCGAAAAACCGCTTACTGCGCAAAGTAGTATCCAACCCCCCACTGCGTCATGATGTATTCGGGATGCGTATCGTCCTTTTCGATCTTCTCGCGCAGACGCCGCACATGCACGTCCACCGTGCGTATGCGCTTTTCCTGTTCTTTCACGCTGCCGGCCTCGGAAAGATATTCCGTTCCCCATATCTCGTCGAGCAGCTCCTCACGGCTGAATGCCTTTCCGGGATTGCTCATCAGCAGGCGCAGAAGATCGAATTCCTTCCCCGTCAGGGCGACGCTCTCGCCCCTGACGCTGACCGCGCGCGTGCCGACGTTGATCGTCAGCTCCTTTGAAGAAAGCTCCATCTTTGGCTGCTGCTCCCTCGCCGCGCCGGTCCTTCTCAGGATCGACTTGATGCGCGCCTTCACCTCAAGCATGTTGAACGGCTTTGCTATATAATCATCCGCGCCGTATTCAAGGCCGAGGATCTTGTCCATGTCATCGCCCTTTGCCGTGAGCATGATTATGGGAACGTCGCTTATTTCGCGCACGCTTTGGCAGACCTCAAGGCCGGAAAGCTTCGGCAGCATCACATCGAGCAGCACAAGGTCATAACCGCCCGCGCGCAGCTTTTCAAGCGCCTGCTCTCCGTCCATTGCAGAATCCGTCTCATATCCATCCTGCTCCAGGGAGAATTTCAACCCCTTTATCATCAGCGGCTCATCGTCAACAAGCAGTATCCTCTTCGCCATAATACCTCCACACAGGTTATTCATATACATATTGCCCAATAGACCACATAATTATATCATATTATAAAGCGCAATACAGCCGCGAATTACGAACCGGCATTCAAATCGACATTTTCTGTCACGAAAGCTGTACAATCACGGTCATGTTTTGCTATAATGTCCAATAAGCCGCGTGTTCGCGGCATTCACAGGAAAGGACAGATCCTTTGAAAAAGCTCGTTTCATTCATTATTGCGCTTGCGCTGGCTTTATGTCCGCTATACGCATCCGCAGCGACAGCGGACGAGTTCGATCCCGCTTCCGTGTCAACGCCGTATGTTTGTCTTATCGATGCCGGCTCAGGCGCCGTACTCTATGAGAAGAATTCTCACGAGCAGGCATATCCGGCCAGCACAACAAAAATCATGACCTGTATCCTTGCCATTGAAATGTGCGAGGATATCAATGAAACCGTGACTGTCGGAGAAAACGTTGAAACCCGCGGCTCCGTTATAAACATAGTGCGCAATGAGCAGATGCCGCTCATCGATCTTCTTTACGGCATGATGCTTGAATCCGGCAACGACGCCGCCAAAGCGATCGCAGAGCATTTTGCGCAAAGCGAAAGCGCGTTTGCGGAACTCATGACGCAAAAGGCGCAATCTCTCGGCATGACGGACACGCATTTCACAAAAGCCAACGGGCTTCACAAGGAAGATCATTATACCACCGCATACGATATGGCCATCCTTGCGCGCTACGCCATGCAAAACGAAACGTTCCGCAAGATCGTTTCAACAGAAACATATGACGCCGCGCCGACCAACAAGGACAGCGACGGCTATCACTGGGAGAACACAAACAAGCTCATCCACACCAAGGAGGGCAAGGACAGCTTTGAGTATCAATATGCAAACGGTATAAAAACCGGCGACACCGACAACGCCGGCCGCTGTCTTGTGGCGTCCGCCAAAAAAGGCGACGTGGAGCTTATCCTTGTGCTTTTCGGCGATTATTCAAACAAAGTCAGCGCTGATTACCGTTTTGAAAACGCCGCCAAGTTCTTCGAATGGGGTTTCTCGAACTTTGCAACGATAAACGCTTCATCGCTCGGGCTTGAGTCAACGCTGCAGGCGTCCGTATCCGGCGCGGCTGCGGATGATCCCGAGGGCGGGTTGCTGACGCTCAATATCGATCTTGAAAGCGTCACAGTATCCTCGCTCAAGTCAACGATCGAAAAGATACAATCGGACCCTTCGCTTCTCACCCAGTCAAAAGCCATAAACAACCTCACGGCGCCTGTCGCCGCCGGCGACGAATGCGGCCTTGTATCATATCAATATGACGGCTCCACAATATTCACCGCCAAGGTTTATGCTTCGCGCGATGTTGCCGCGGCCTCAAACGAGCCTGTGTCTCAGCCGAGCTCCAGTCCGCTCGCCCTTGAAACAGCCGATCCCGGCAGCAGCGACAACGGCGGCAGTACCATCGTGTTCTGGCTTTGCCTCGTGATCGCGCTTCTCATCATCGTTCTCATTGCAAAGATCATCTCTTCAAAGCGCCGCAAGCGCCGTGTCGCAAGACGCCGCCGCGCCTATCGCAGCAAGCTTCGCTGAGCGCTTCGTGTGATCCGATAACAAAGGCCGCCTTTACGGGCGGCCTTCATTTTATTCGCATCAAAGAACTTTACTCAAAAAATCCTGCGTGCGCATATTCTGCGGATGGGAGAATATCTCCTGCGGGTTTCCCCGCTCCACGATCATTCCGTCATCCATGAAAAGCACCCTGTCCGATACCTCGCGCACGAATCCCATCTCATGCGACACGATCAATGTGGTCATGCCGCTTTTTACAAGCTCGCGTATAACGGAAAGCACCTCTCCCACCATCTCCGGATCGAGCGCGCTCGTAGGCTCGTCAAAAAGCATCACATCCGGTTCCATCGCAAGCGCGCGCACGATCGCAAGCCTCTGTTTCTGTCCGCCCGACAGCCTGCCCGGATGCTCGTTGATCTTGTCATAAAGGCCTACCTTGTTAAGAAGACCGCAGGCTTTGTCATACGCCTCCTCCTTCGTGCACACCTTGAGCAGTACAGGCGCCATGGTTATGTTCTCAAGGCATGTCAGATGCGGAAAAACGTTGAAGTTCTGGAACACCATGCCCATTCTTCTGCGGCAAAGGTTAATGTCCGCGCCCTTGTCGTTAAGCACGGTCCCTTCGAACACGACCTTTCCTTCATCGGGTGTTTCAAGCATGTTGAGACAGCGCAGGAAAGTGCTTTTTCCGCTTCCCGACGGCCCTATCAAGGATACGACCTCGCCCTTTTCCACATTCTCGCTCACGCCCTTGAGGACGTGCAGCGCGCCGAAATTCTTTTTAAGACCTATTGTTTCAATCACTTGCCTTGAGTCTCCTTTCAAGCGCTCCGACGCCTTTGCTCAGGGGGAATGTCACCGCAAGATATATCACGCCCACGATTAAAAGCGATTCAAACGAAAGATAGGTGTTTCCCCTGACCGTGAGGTATGAGGTCATAAGATCTCCGACAAAAAAAGTGGATGCAAGAGACGTCTCCTTGATTATCATGATAAATTCGTTGCCTATTGCCGGCAGTATGTTTTTCACCGCCTGCGGAAGCACAACCTTAAGCATCGCTTGGGATTTGTTGAGGCCGAGACTGCGCGCCGCTTCATCCTGTCCCCTGTCGACCGCCTGTATGCCCGCACGGATGACCTCGGTCATATAAGCCGAGCTGTTTATCACGAGCGCAACGGCAATGCTTGCATATGTCGAAAGCCCAAGCGACGGCACGATAAGAGGCACGATAAAATAGCCCACATAAAGCTGCAGGAGAATAGGCGTTCCGCGGATCACCTCCACGAAAACCGCCACAAGAAAATTGGCGATCTTCGAACTGCCAAGCTTAACAAGCGCCAGCAAAAAGCCGAATATCGTGCCGAACAGCACCGTTATGGCTGAAAGCGAAAGCGTCACGCTCAGCCCTTTGATAAGGAACACGTCCCAATATTTGGACATGATCTTTATTATATTGTTGATCAGCGTTGTAATATCCAATTCATTTACTCCCGGTCTTTCAATGTTAAGGGGCGCAAGCTGCGCCCCATGTCACCTCGTCATCGGTATGCGCCGCGCTTTTACGCGGCAGGTTCATCCTCGATCGTGAGCTCCTGCGCGGTATCTATGCCGGAAAGCGCTTTGGCGTCCTCATACCATCCGCTGTAAAGGTCCTCAGCCATTGCCTTTGCAAGGATCCCGTTCACCTCTTCCAGAAGCTGAGTGTCATTTTTGTTGATAAGGATGACGTTGTTCTCATATTTGGGATCCACATCAAAGAAGAAGCCGCTCTTTGCAACGTCCGGATTGTTTGCAATGATCGCGTCCGCGTTGCCGTCGGCGACCGCGACTGCATCCACCTTGCCGGTTTGCAGCGCAAGCACCGCGTCGTTGATATCCTTAAACAGCTCAAGCGAAATATCCGCCGGCAGCGCTTCTTTGCAAAGCTGCTCCTGAAGCGACGCCGCCTGCGCCGCCACCTTGAGACCGGCAAACGCATCAGCGTTCGTATACTTTCCGGCATTTTCCGCAAGCACGATTATCGTCTGCTGAGTTTCGTTTTCCCCGGCGATGTAATAATCCGATATAAGGTAGTTTTCTTCGCGGTCCGCCGTCCAGCTGAAGCCGGATATGCCAAGATCCACAGCGCCCGTCTGCACGGCCACCTGGCACGCCTCGAAGCTCATCGCCTTGATCTCCAGTGTCTTTCCCATCTGTTCAGCGATGAATTTCGCAAGCGTCACATCAAATCCGACATATTGATCCTGTCCTTCCTTTGACGTGTCAACAAATTCCATCGGCGCAAAGTCGGGGCTTAGCGCAACGGTAAGCACGTTGTCTTCGCCATCGGCGCTTTTGCATGACGTGCCAAGCGGCAGCACCAGCAGCAACAGACACAATACGGCAGCGATCTTCTTCATTTTTTCTTCCTCCAAATTATAAATATACATCAGCGGCGGCTCCTGGCTTTATTTCCGCTGTGGTTAACGCCTTATGAGTGCATATCATAGTGCAATATTATTCGTTTGTCAACCCTATTTACGCATAATTATAATATATTATGGCATATATTATATTAAATATACACATTCTATAAATATATGTTTATGCACATTTATATAATAAATATGCCGAACGGGATAATTTCCCGTCCGGCATACAGCAGCTTCAGATCGAAAAAGCGATCATTCTTCCTTGAGCTTTTGATAGTCGATGTAATGCCTCGGATCATCGACCCACAGGCGCTCCATATTGTAATACTCCCTTTCTTGCGGATGGAAGATGTGCAGAAGTATATTGCCGTAGTCTATGACGATCCAGCGCCCCTCGGTATAGCCCTCCTTGCGCAGGATTGTCAGGCCGAGTTCTGCCGATTTTTCCTCAGCCTCATCGCACAGGGCTTTTACCTGCGCGCTCACGCGGCCGCTGCAAATCACAAACCAGTCAGCAATTATCGTTTTATCCGCAACGTTTATCGCAACGATATCCACCGCCTTTTTGTTGTAAAGCACCTCACAGAGGCCCATCACCTGTTCTCTGATGTTTTCCGTCGGGTTCAATGCCTTTCCTCCTTTTTTGTTATTATAGCCCGGACTTCATCCATTGCTTCATATATGTTCGGCTGTATCTGCGCTCCCGTCGCAAGCAGATGGCCGAGCACATTTTGCATACATTTGAGAACCGCTTCGTCAAGATCGGTCTTCGCAGCGTTTCTCAGCTCCTCCACGCCCGGATAATCCCGCGTGGGCTCTATCTTGTCCGCAAGATAGATGAGCCTTTGAAACCCGCTCATCCCTGGTTCGCAGCGCGTATGCGTTCCTATCGCAGAGCATATCTCCCCGTCCGTAACGCCGTAGCGTTCCCCTGCGTAGAATGCGCCCACCCTGTCGTGCAGCAGCCCCGGAGAAGCCATGTCAAACTCATCCGCGGCAACGCCGTATTGCTGCGCAAGCGCCACAAGCCTCTCGTTGGGCAGTTTTGCGCAATCGTGCAGCAAACCCGCGACACGCGCTTTTTTTGTATCATAGCCAAATCGCGCCGCAAGCTCTATCGCGCATCGCATGGTTCCCACGGAATGTTTATAGCGCGAAGGCTTCAGTTCCGCGCGAAGCTTATCCTGCATCGCGCGTATCGCTTCATCCTGATACAGCCCCTCGTCATATATCAGATTTTCAACTTCAGGACACACGAGCCCGGTTATCGGCTGCGCGTCCTTCACCCTCCGGCGGATCGCCGTTGAGGATATATCAGGGCCTTGAAATTCCGATATAAGTATTCTCGCGTCAAAGCGCCCTGCAATTTCCTTCGCGGTTCTTTCAATCGCCCTGCCGCATCCCGGCCGCGCCGCCGCGATGATCCCGGCAAGCGAGAACACCGTTTCCGGCTCAAACCACGTTGGCATGTCCTCGAGCATATCTTCCCCGACGATGAGATAAAGCTCATCCCGCGGATACAGCGCGCGAAGGATCTTCAGCGTTTCAGCCGTATAACTTTTCCCGTTGCGGCCAAGCTCAATATCGCAGGCTTCAAAACCGTCGTGTGCAAGAACGGCCGCCCTTGTCATTTCAAAGCGCAACTGAGCGTCCACGCCGTCCGCTATCTGCTTATGCGGCGGTTCGCCCGCAACGACAAAAAGAACGCGGTCAATGCCGTATTCCCGCATTATATTGGAAGCGATCTCTATATGTCCGGCGTGCGGCGGATTGAAGCTTCCGCCGAACATCGCAAGTTTTGGCTTTTTGCAAACAGAATTCATTTGACATATTATACACCCGCTTTGGTTCAAGGTAAACCGTTGAATAATTTGCCTCTTAAATTGAAAGAATACATTTCAAGGAGGTATATGTCATGAAAGATAAAAAGCTCGTCGTGTCCTATTACAAGCGCAAACTTTACCGTGGGCGCACCGCGTTCGCCCGCGCGGTCGACTTTCTTTCTCTCCGTCTTATCATGCTGTGCGCCGCGTATCTCTGGTTTTCCGCAGCCGTTGAAAGCACGCTCATGGCTGCCGTGCTCGCTGCGACCGCGGTCATTACGGCTTCGGTTGCCGCAGAGCTTGTGAAAAGCATCAGGCTTGAACGTTTCATCGTCAAGGAGCGCCGCAGGGAGGCCGCGCGTCTTTACCGTGAAAAGCTGATGCAGCTTGAAAAGAGCGATTTCCTTGCGCTTGTGCGCGGGTATGTGACCGACCACATATCCTCTTTTGCGCCTGACTGTCTCGTTTGCACCGTGCAAAGCGCTGCGCCAGTTTCGTGCGACGACGTGCTTCGCGCAAAGCGCAGTATATGCGCGAGGAAAGCCTCCGGCGCCGTTATATTCAGTTCATCCTCCGTTTCCGAGGAAGCAAGTGCGCTTGCTTCAAGGCTCGAAGGAACGGATATCCGTTTTGTCGATGCGGACGAGCTTACCGCGCACGGTGAAGCAGCTTCTCTTTTCCCGACAGACGAAGAGGTGGATGTCGCAGTTGCCTGCACAGCGAGGAGCGAGCGCGAGGCGCGCAAAAAAAGCGCCGCACGGCCGTTTGAAGGTAGCCGTATCCGGCGCTATGTTTTTGTTGCCTGCGCACTGTTCGCGCTTTCGTTTTTCGTGGAGCAGAGCATGTATTACAGGCTTCTGTCCGCCGCCTGCTTAAGCTTCGGCGCGATCGCCTGGTGGCTCAACAACACGCCGCAAAGCGGGCAGGCTCAGCACGGCTGATTCAGTCCGTGATTTCTATCTTCGGGTTTTCTTTTGAACGGCGATAGAGCGTGATCTTTCTGCCGATGCATTGAACGGGTTCTGCATGGAGCCTGCCCGCAAGCGTTGCGATGGTCTCTTTCGCATCCGTCGGGCAGGTTTCAAGCACCGTGATCTTTATGAGCTCACGCGCCTCAAGCGCGCTGTCAAGCGCTTCCGTCACGGCAGGCGTCACGCCGTCCTTGCCGATCTGATAAAGGGAAGGGATAGTGTTTGCCATTGCGCGCAGCTTCGCGCGTTCTTTGCCTTTCATACTTAAGCTCCTCCGGATCATTCTATAAAGTCGAATTCCCAATCGCCCATGCGGATTGTGCTGTTCTCGCCCGCTCCGCGCTCGCGCAGCGCGTCGATGATGCCTTCCTTGATAAGATACTGCTGGAAACGGCGCATTGATGTTTCATCCTCGGCCCATGTGGTGTCGAGAAGATAATCCACAGTACCGCCCGAAACGACAAACACCTCTCCGTCCTTTTCGATGCTGAAGCCAGGTTCATATTTGTCGCGCTCGATCACGTCCTCCTCTTCAAACTCAAACGTTTTTTCAAGCGTTGGCAATATCTCGAACACGCGCGCGATCAGCGCGTCAAACCCATGTGCGGTCGCGGCGCTCACCGGAAAAACCTCCGCGCGCGCTCCGACTTTATCCCTGAACGCGGCAAGATTCTCCTCCGCGCCGGTGATATCCATTTTGTTGGCCGCCACAAGCTGCGGAAGTTCAGCGAGGCGCTGCGAGTATTTTGAAAGCTCCGCGTTTATCTGTTCAAAGTCCTCCGTCGGATCGCGTCCCTCGGAGCCGGACATATCGATCACATGGATAAGCATCCTAGTGCGCTCGACATGGCGCAAAAAGTCGTGCCCTAGGCCGGCGCCTTCGGCAGCGCCCTCAATGAGACCCGGTATATCCGCAAGCACAAATGTTTTATCATAGCGCTTGACGACGCCGAGATTCGGCGTGAGCGTTGTGAAATGATAGTTCGCGATCTTCGGATGCGCGCTTGTGAGGACGGAGAGTATGGTCGATTTGCCGACGTTCGGAAGTCCGACAAGACCCACGTCCGCAATTGTTTTAAGCTCAAGCTCGACCTCGCGCTCAAGCGTTTTCTGGCCCGGCTGTGCAAATTGCGGTGATTGGCGTGTCGGCGTTGCAAATCTCGCGTTCCCCTTGCCTCCGCGCCCGCCGTGCAGCACGATCCTTGTCCGGCCCGGCGCGTTCATATCCGCAATGACCTTGCCGCTTTCAACATCACGCACAACGGTGCCCACGGGGACCTTTATCACCATGTCCTCGCCCATTTTCCCGCTTGACATCGAAGCGCGGCCCTTCTCGCCGGGCGTCGCCCTGAAGAAGCGCGAAAAGCGGAAGTCAAGCAGAGTGTTCATGTTCGGATCGGCGAAGAAAACCACGTTTCCTCCGCGTCCGCCGTCGCCGCCGTCCGGGCCGCCGCGCGCAACATATTTTTCCCTGTGGAATGAAGCCGCGCCGTCGCCGCCGTCGCCTGATTTTATAACGATCTTCGCTCTGTCAACAAACTGCATTATTTCTCCTCTGCATGTTTCATGCAATAATTACGCACCGTGCATATATTGCACTTCGGATTCCTTGCGGCGCAAACGCGCCTGCCGTGAAAAATGAGCCAGTGATGCGCGATAGACCACTTGTTCTCCGGGATGTTTTCCATGAGCTGCTTCTCCGTATCAAGTACGTTTTCCGCATCAGCAAAGCCTATTCTGTTTGCGACGCGGAAGACATGCGTATCTACTGCGATCGCCGGCGTTCCGAATGCGTTTGATACAACTACGTTCGCCGTTTTTCTTCCCACGCCCGGCAGCTCCATGAGCGCGTCGCGCTCACGCGGCACTTCGCCCCCATAACGCTCAACAAGAATTTTACACGCTGCGATTATGTTTTTCCCTTTTGTTTTGTAAAGCCCGCATCCGCGGATGAGTGGCAAAATCGTGTCCTCGTCGAGCGCCGCGAATGCCTCCGCCGTATCATACAGCGGAAACAGCACGGCCGTCGTCCGGTTGACCTGCTTGTCCGTACACTGTGCGGAAAGCATTGTTGCGATAAGAAGCTCAAACGGGCTTGTAAAATCGAGCTCCGGCTTCGCGTCGGGATACGCCTTTTCAAGCGCCGCAAGGGCGTTATCAAGTCTTTCCTTCTTTTTTGCTTTTGATTCGCGCATAAACGCCTCTTTCACATATTTACCGTTACATTATATATGTTCCGAACCCGCCGCGCAAGCTCACGAACCTGTTGAACGATAGTGTCTGAGGCTGATCTTCCACAGCGCAAGGCAGGGCGCGATGAATACAGCCGCCGCAAACGGCAGCAACGCATACCATGCGTGCTCCGCCCGGTCGAGCAAATACATCAGCGGATAATACTGAAAAAGCGCGAGCGGGACAATATATGTGAAAAAACGCAAAACGGCCTTTCCGTATATCGAGAACGGATACCTTCCGAACTCGCGTCCGCCATCGGTGAATATGTTCATGAATTCAAGCCCCTGCGTGGTGAAGAAGCAAAGCGCTGCGTATATGATAAAAAGCCCGATGAACACCACAAAGCCCGAAACCAGCATCAGCAAAAGCACCGCCGCCTTCTGTACGTTCCACACGATACCGCTTCTGGGTATCGCATATATGAACACCGCGACCGCTTCAAGAAATCGCCCGAGCCGCGTGAAGTCCGTGTTCGACGCAAGCACCTGAAACACATCGTTTTGCGGGCGCACGAGTATTCTGTCAAACTGACCGTTGCCGAGCATACGCGAAAACGTATCAAAACCGCGGCCGAAGCATTCCGCGGCGGAAAAGCTCAGAAGGACCGTCGCAAAGCACATAAGGACCTGTTCAAATGTGAACCCTGCCACAATGTTGAAACGAAGGAACATGAAGTATACGCCCGCAAGCGTCGTAAGCGTCGTGAGGGCCTGTCCCAGCATATTCAGCGCGAACGAAGCTTTATGCTGCATCTGGGAGCGAAGCTGTATGCCAAGATAACGAAGATATAGCTTCATATCAGCCTCCCTGCAACACGATCTTTTTTTCGGAGGCGCGCATCCATGCCCATCCAAACGCCGTCAGCGCAACAGCCCAGAAAAGCTGCAACGCCAGCGCCGCATACATTTCCCGCCCGGCAAGATTGCCGGTGTATATGCGCAGAGGAACGTTCTGACCGCTTGCAAACGGCAAAAGCTCCGCAATGCGCCTTACCCCGTCCGGAAAAAACGGCAGCGGTATTACGGCGCCGGAAAAAAGCTCCGATATTGCGCCCAGGAACACCCTCGGCCCAAGCGGAGATACCGTATGCAGCGTTATCACATACACGAGCACGACGAGCGCCACGACGACCGTGAAAGCAAGCACGGTTGAGACGACAAAGCATATGAATGAAACCGCGTCTGCCGGAGGCAGCATGCGAAGCGGCGACGGCATGACAAGCGATGCTATCACGATCACCGGTATACAGCGCAGCAGCGTTTTTGAAAGCCTTGTGCCGGCATTTTTGGCAAACCACATCCAGTAAAGCTCGGCAGGGCGCGTGAGTTCATATGCGATCGAACCGTCCGATATCGATTCAAGGATATCCGCGTCAAAAAACCAAAGCGCAAATGACGCGAGAAACGCCTGCTGGAGCCATATGTATGACGCCAACTGCCCGAATCCCATCGGAAACGCGGATGCGTCCGCCTCATAAAACGCGCGAAACGCGAGTATCTCCATCGCGCCCCATGCAATTTGCGTGATTATTCCCGCAGCGGCCGCGGCGCGGTATTGCAGCGTATTTATGAAGCGTATTCGAAAGACGGAGAAATATTTCTTCATAATTATATATGCAGCTTTTTATACAGCGCGGCAACAAGTTCTTCGCTTGAAGCGTTGGGATCCGTATCAGGCGATGCACAGCAGTGCTCGCGAAGCGCGCCGAACGCGCCGTCAAAGAGTATTCGGCCGTGTCCGATGAGTATCACCCTGTCGCAAAGCGCTTCGATATCGTTCATATCGTGTGTTGTGAGGATCACCGTGGTGCGCCTTCGCGCGTTTATTTCCTTTATAAATGCGCGCACGGCGAGCTTGGAAACCGCGTCAAGCCCTATCGTAGGCTCGTCAAGAAAAAGTATGTCCGGCGAATGCAGCAGCGAAGCCGCCACCTCGCATCGCATACGCTGGCCGAGGCTCAACTGTCTTGCGGGCGTGCGCATTATTTCGCCTATGTCGAGAAGCTCCGTCATCTCGCGAAGGTTGTTCTTATATACCGTCATGTCCACATCGTATATATCGCGTATAAGCTCAAACGAGTCGATCACGGGAACATCCCACCAAAGTTGTGAGCGCTGACCGAATACCACCCCGATATGCGCGGCGTGCGCCTTTCTCTCTTTCCATGGAACGCGCCCGTCGATCACGCACTTGCCGGAATCGGGTGTGAGTATGCCGCTCATCACCTTTATGGTGCTGCTTTTGCCGGCGCCGTTGGGTCCGATATACCCCACCATCTCGCCGTCGCCTATCGAAAACGAAACGCCGTCCAGCGCGCGGATATAATCGTATTCACGGTGAAAAAGCGCTTTCGCGGCTTCCGAAAAGCCTGCGTTGCGCCGCGCCACCCTGTATGTTTTGCATATGTCGGAAAGCTCGATCATCGCCTTTGACCGCCCAAATTGTGAATTTTTGTTTGCAAGGAAGGTAATGTTACTACAATATCCGAAATGTGTCAAGTAAATTGATGAATAATCGGTCCATATACTCCGCAGACTGTTCGAAGGAGGTGCCATATGCTGGTTCTTTTCGTGCGTGTTCTGATATTGTATCTGCTGATATTTTTTGTTTTGCGCATCACCGGCAAGCGTCAGCTTTCCGAATTGCAGCCGTTTGATCTTGTGATGACGCTGCTTATCGCGGATCTTGCCTCCGTGCCTGCAAGCAACACGGGCGTCCCGCTTGTATACGGCATTGTTCCGATACTCGCGCTTTTTTTGCTGCAGGAGCTTGTCAGCTTTCTTTCCCTCAAAAGCGAGGAGATACGCCGCGTTGTGTGCGGTGAAAGCGTGCTGCTCATATCCCGCGGCGTAGTTCAGGAGAAAGCCCTTCGCGGTACGCGCTATACCATCAACGACCTTATGGAGCAATTGAGAAGCAAGGACGTGTTCAACATTTCCGACGTGGAATTTGCGATCCTCGAAACCAACGGCGACCTTTCCGTCTTGCTTAAGGGTGCGCAACAGCAGCCCACATATCAGGCGATGGGTCTTCCGGAACCCGCCGCCGCGCCGCCCTATATGCTCATTCAGGACGGCAGGCTGCACAGGGAAGCGCTGCGCATGGCGGGACGCGATGAAAGCTGGCTTTCAAAAAAGCTCGCCAAGGCCGGTATCACACAGTACTGCGACGCTTTTTTTGCGTTTCTGGACTGCAACGGAACGCTTTTCATCCAAACGACAAAACAGCTTGGCAGCAGACAGTATTCCGTAAACCCCGAAGGCAATGAGGAGATGAGCAAATGAGTCCGAGATCCTTTGGCAAAACGGATGTGATCGCGTGCGTGATCGCCGTTTTACTGCTTGCTTTCCTTTTTATATATCCGCACTGCAAGCTCAATGCCCTTCGCGACGATATATCGGCGATGTGCGATGAGCTGATCTCCGCCGCCGACGCCGAAGAATGGGATAAAGCGCGCGCGACAGCCGCCCGGATAGACGCGCGCTTTGAGAATGACAGGACCCTTCTTCGCTTTGTTATAGATCATGAGGATATAGACAACGCATCCGACGCTATCTCATCCACCATACTGATGAGCGAGCGCTGCGACGGCACCGAAACCGTCATCGAGGCTGAAAATATCAAAAGCATCGTCACCTATCTCGCCGGTATCGAAACTTTCACGCCTGACAATCTGTTCTGACGTATATGCTCTGTCGTGCGCAACAACATTTTCTGCTGAATTATGTCCGCAATACAAACGATTCACTGCCTTCCGGCCGCTTTTTTTAATATATAATTATTGTAAATAAAACAGCGGGAGGACAGCATGAGTACCAATAAATGGATACTGGACATCATAGGAACCGAGCCTAAAAAAGCATTTCCGATTCTTTCTTTTCCCTCGGTACATCTTCTTGGTATATCCGTGGCGCAGCTGCTCTCCTCGAGCGAGCTTCAGGCCAAAGGAATGAAGGCGATCGCCGATCGCTGCGACACGCTTGCAAGCGTGTCCATGATGGATCTTTCCGTTGAAGCGGAAGCATTCGGCGCAAAGCTGAAAACATCCGAGGAAGAAGTGCCGACCATCGTCGGCAAGACCGTATCCGATGAAGCGGAAGCCGAAGCGCTTGCGGTGCCGCATGTCGGCGCAGGACGCACAGGCCGCTGCATAGAAGCCGTTTCAAAAGCCGCGAAGCTCATCACAGACCGTCCTGTACTCGCAGGCGTTATCGGTCCCTTTTCCCTTGCGGGAAGGCTTGCCGATGTTGCGGATATCATGATGCACTGCTTCAGGAAGCCCGCCATGGTGCATTGCCTGATGGAAAAAACCACCGCTTTCCTCATCGACTATATCAACGCATATAAGGATACGGGCGCTGCCGGTGTGGTGCTTGCGGAACCCCTCACGGGTCTGCTTTCGCCCAAGCTTGCCGCGAAGTTTTCCGAACCTTATGTAAAAAAGCTCGTTGAAGCGACCAAGGAGCCGGGCTTCGCCTTCATCTATCACAACTGCGGCAACAGCGCATATCACATGATCGACTCCATCCTTCGCGTGGACGCGGACGCATATCACTTCGGCAACGCTGTGAAAATGTCCGATATGCTCGCCAAAATGCCCGGCGACGTGCTCGGCATGGGCAATGTTGATCCTTCCTCGCAATTCTGCTTCGGTACGCCTCAATCCATGAAGGAAGAAACCATGCGCGTGATGGGCGAATGCTGCAAATACCCCAATTTTGTGATCTCGTCCGGATGCGACATTCCGAGCGGCTCAAACTGGGATAATATCGATGCGTTTTTTGAAGCTGTCAGGGAGTTTTACGCCGGTAGATGAGCGTTCCGGATATGATGAAAACGAGGCTGCGGCATTATGCCGTCAGCCTCTGTTGTTCATATGGGCAATTGTGCCGTTTCGTCATGAGCCGGGAATGCCGCATTTTCGCATATGTGCCGCGGGATGATTTTATCATGCGCCGGCCAAGCATCGCGTTTATATCAGACGATCAACATAACAATGCCGATAACGAGAGCGGCAATGCCGGATATGCGCCCTATGACGAGCGCCGCATCCGACGGCTGTGCATCCTTATATTGCCAGCCATAGGAGAGATACCATACCGTGCGCGTCGCTTTCATTTTCATTGCGCAACCTCCCGGCCGTGTTTTCGGTTATCTTATCATGGCAGGCAACTCGCGTCAACGCGCCGCGCCGGCGTCGCCCGTTCGGCGCGCCGATAAAGCGGCGGCAGGTTGCCCCGCCGCCGCTTTGCGTTTATTCATTTGAGCTTTTTTAGCTCGTCGAGCCTCGCCTCGAGCTTTTCCAGCACGACGCGGCTGTTTTCAAGCTTTGTACGTTCCTCTTCGATCACCTTGGCCGGCGCCTTGGCGACGAATTTTTCGTTTGAAAGCTTCGCTTCGCTCCTTTGGATGTCCCCGCGCGCCTTCTCAGCTTCCTTTGCGACGCGCTCCGTTTCCTTTGCGATATCTATAAGGTCAGTAAGCGGAATGAACGCTTCCGCCATATCGCTCACGGCGCTCACGTCATTTGCCGCGACGCCCGTCTTGTCAAGCCGGACCTTCACGCTCTCCGCCGAAGCAAGCTTGAGTATGTAAGGTATACAGGCTTCGAGCGCGGGCGCATCCTTCGCGTCATGCGCGACCAGCGTGATGCTCGCTTTCCTTGAAGGCGGCACGCCCATCTCCGCGCGGATGTTCCTTATTGCGCGGATAAGATCCATGACGCTTTCCATCGCGGCGGCCTCGCCCGGGAAGTCATGTCCGGCTGTGCATTTCGGCCAGTCCGCGCGCATGATGGTTTCACCCGCCCCGGGAAGGTTCAGATAAAGTTCCTCAGTTATGAACGGCATGAACGGATGCAGCAGCTTGAGCGCGTCGGTGAGCACGCGAACAAGTATTGCGCGAACGTTCGCCTTCGCGCTCTCGTCTTCGCCGTTCAGGCGCGGCTTTGCCATCTCTATATACCAGTCGCAGAACTCGGTCCAGATAAAGTCGTAAACCTTCTGCGCCGCAAGGTTGAGATCGAATGCGTCGAGGTTTCCCGTCACTTCGCCAGTTATGGCGTTGAGGCGATGCAGTATCCATTTGTCCGCCATATCAAGGGCGGAGTAATCTATCTCGCCCACCTTCGCGTCGCCGATATTCATCAGCACGAAGCGCGTCGCGTTATAGACCTTGTTGCAGAAATTGCGCGCAGCCTCCACCTTCTTCGGCTGATAGCGCATGTCATTGCCTGCGGTGTTGCCCGTCACGAGAGAGAAACGCAGCGGATCCGCGCCGTATTCCTTTATTATCTCAAGCGGATCGATGCCGTTGCCAAGTGACTTGGACATTTTACGGCCCTGCTCGTCGCGAAGTATCCCGTGAATATACACGGTGTCAAACGGACGCTTGCCCATCACTTCGTAACCGAACACGATCATCCTGGCCACCCAGAAGAAGATTATGTCGTAGCCTGTGACAAGTGTATTCGTCGGATAGAAATACTTGAGCTCATCCGTGTTCTCCGGCCAGCCCAACGTTGAGAACGGCCACATTCCGGATGAAAACCATGTGTCCAGCACATCCTCATCCTGATGGAAATGCGTGCCGCCGCACTTCGGGCACTTGTCGGGCATATGGTCCATTACCACCGTTTCGCCGCATTCATCGCAGTAATACGCCGGTATCCTGTGGCCCCACCAAAGCTGGCGCGATATGCACCAGTCCCTGATGTTATCCATCCAGTTGAAATAGGTCTTGTCAAAGCGCTCGGGCACAAACTTTATCTCGCCGTTTTTCACAGCGTCAATGGCGGGCTTCGCGAGAGGCTTCATGTCAACGAACCACTGGCGGCTGACCATCGGCTCCACCGTATGGTGGCAGCGATAGCATGTGCCGACATTATGCGCATACGGCTCGATCTTCACGAGCGCGCCGGCCTGCTTCAGCCTTTCAACAAAAACCTTGCGGCACTCGAACCTGTCAAGGCCCTCAAACTCGCCGCCGTTCTCGTTTATATGCCCGTCGTCCGTGAAAACGCGGATCGAGGGCACATTGCAGCGCTTGCCGACCTCAAAGTCGTTCGGGTCGTGTGCCGGGGTGATCTTCACCGCGCCGGTGCCGAAATCCATTTCCACATATTCGTCTGCAACGATGGGTATCTCCCTGCCTATCACCGGCACGATCACGGTTTTGCCCACGATATCGGTATAACGCGGATCATTCGGGTTGACGGCGATCGCCGTGTCGCCCAGAATGGTTTCCGGACGTGTTGTCGCGCAGGTTATCGAAAAGCTCTTGTCCGGCGCGTCATAACGCACATGCCAGAGGTTTGACGCCTGCTCCTCATATTCGACCTCGGCGTCGGAAAGCGCAGTCTTGCACACGGGGCACCAGTTGATTATCCTGTTCCCCCTGTATATAAGGCCCTTGTTGTACAGGTCGATGAAAACCTTTGTGACCGCTTTGTTGCAGCCCTCATCCATGGTGAAACGCTCACGCGCCCAGTCGCACGAAGAACCGAGCTTTTTGAGCTGCTGCACTATCGTTCCGCCGTATTCGCGGCGCCATTCCCATGCGCGCTCAAGGAACTTCTCGCGGCCGATGTCGCGCTTGTCAATGCCTTCCTTGTGCATCTGATCGACGATCTTGACCTCCGTTGCGATGGAGGCATGGTCGGTGCCCGGCATCCACAGCGTTTCAAAGCCCGCCATGCGCTTGTAGCGGATGATGGCGTCCTGAAGGGTCTCGTCGATCGCATGGCCCATATGCAGCTTGCCCGTTATGTTGGGTGGCGGGATCACGATGCAGTAAGGCTGCTTGTCCGGATTGGGTTCGGCATGGAAATAGCCGTTCTTCTCCCATTTTTCGTAAAGCTTGTTCTCCACCGTGGAGTGATCATAGGTTTTGGGCATATCCTCAAACATACATGCGCCCTCCTTGTTTATTGAAAAAATAAAAGAGCCTTCTCATCCTTGATAAAGGACGGGAAGACCCGCGGTACCACCTTTGTTGGGCATTGCTGCCCCGCTCTTCACCTTAACGCGGTGCTCACGTCCCGCACTACGCATGCGCTTTGCACTTCACACGGGCTGCTCGGGAGCTACCTTCCGCATGCTCTTCGCCGGCGATCCTTCCAGCCGATGGAACCGCCTCTCTGATGCGACGCTGTGCGTACTCCTCTCCGTCACGGCAATATCTTTTCATATAATAATAATACTTGGGCGTTTTGTCAAGCGCGCCTTCATTTTTTGCCCATCAGGCCGGAGAGCATCTGAGCCAGCATCATCGGGTCGCCGCCGAGGCCGCCCATGCCTCCAAGTCCGCCAAAACCAGACCCGCCGTTGCCCTGCGCGGTCTTTTGGCCGTTCATTGAACCCAGCATGGAAAGCATCTGCATCATCTGCATGGCTTCGCCCATGCCTCCGTTTGCCTGCGGACGCACCGTCCCCTGCAGCGGCGCCTGATACTGCGGCGCCTGACGCGGAGGTTCGCGAACGATCATCGGTACGCCAAGACGCGCCGCGATGTGCGCGCGCTCGCCCGGGGCAAGGAACGGCTCCATCGCCGCAAGGTATTCGCCCGCACGCTCCGCCCCCTGTTCGTTTTTTATTCTCGCCGCCATCACATATGCAGGCGAATTCTGCACATATGTCGCTCCGGGCTGTCCGTTCGGCATGTTCTGTTTCGGCATGGCTCTCCCTCCGTTTCTATACATATTATGCTCAACGCAGCGCTTTGGAGCATATAATGTGACGAAGGGAGCTGATTTGATGAAGCGCGATCTGCGCAATCTCGGCGGCGGAGGCAAAACGCAGGAGCCACAGCCGCGGCAGCAGGAAGCGCCGCAGTATGACACGGCAGCGGCGCAGGAGGCATACAAAGGCTTCAGCGAAAACGATATGAACACGATACAGAGCGCGGTTGAGCATTACAGCGGCAAAAGCGACGCGGAGCTCATGAACGAGCTTTCCGATTTTCGCAAAAGCGGAGCGATAGACGACAGCAAGCTCGCGGATGTTGCGGCGCGTCTTTCCCCGATGCTCAACGCGCAGCAGCGCGCGCGGCTTGAAAGCGTTCTCGGCACGCTCAAAAAAACATAACAACACGGGCGGATCGCATGCCGATCCGCCCGTGTTTTTCGGTCAAAACCTCATTTTGAGGGATCGTTCACCACGCCCGCAAAAAGCAGCGCTCCTGTGTATCCGTCAATTATCGCATATATGAACGGTCTGTTCAGGATGAGTTCCGCACGCTCCTGTACAAGCTCCGCGCCGCACATATCGATCTGCGTGTATGCCGCGGCTTCAACGCCCTTTTCATCGATCTTCACGCGGCATTGCTGTATGACGCTGCCGATATAGCTTTCCTGATCAGAAATGCCTGAAAAATCCGCTTCTTCCGCATCGAATGCGCTTGTCACGCCCATTGCCTTCAGCGTTTCGACAAGGCTCATGTCGGACGACTGATCGAATTTCGGCACGCTGAAAACCACCTCGCCGTAAACGTCGCCTTCATCCCCGAGTATCGCTTCAAGCGTTTGAGCATCGAGAAGATCATACACGCTGACGCCCTCATCCGGCAGGATGAATACCATCGATCTGTTGTTTTTTGTTGAGATCGACGTCGCGGTATAATTTGCCCCGTCGGTCAGGCTGTGGCACCAAAACGTGGCGTTCATGAAATCGGTCTTTATTTTTTCGCCGTCCGCAAGGGTGAACTCCGCCTCGGCCGTCATATCCTCGCTAAACCTGTCCGTCCACTCGTCTGAGAAGTATATTGTGTTGATTATGCTCATCACCTGCTGCGGATCAGGCTTGAATTCCGGCTCAAGCAGACCGTTTGTATAGTCGTCGATCCACTTTTTCATGGCCTTCGGGGCATCGTCCGAGGTGAAGTCCACACCGAATGTCTCCGCATAAAAACGCGCTACGGCGTTATCCAAAAACTCCCCCTTGACTGCAAAATCCTTGTCCACCCAAACGGAATTCGCAAGTATCAGCTTGCCGATCTCATTATCCGTGTACATTGTTCTGTACAATCTGGCGCATTGATCTGAAAGCTCATCCGCGTTTTCCATGCGAAGCGCAGAAAGCATTTCCTGTTGTGTTTTGCCTTCTGCGCCCGTTGAAGCAAGCGCGAGGGCATAATAAAGGCTCACGGGAGAACAGCAGACGTTGCCGCTGTCTTCGGACAGCATTTTTTGAACGCTCTCATATGAAAAATCGTTGAGCGCTTCAATAAAGCCCTGCTCGACTTCGTTTGCGTCGCGAATTTTCATCCGGGTTTCGTAGTCGTCATATCCGGCGGCTTCGGGCGCCGTTGCGGAGGAAAGTTGTTTTACGCTTTGGTTGTTGTTTATATTCATTTCGCCTCCGGGCGCGCAGGCGCTGAACAAAAGCAGCGCGGCAAGCGCGATCACAGTCAGTTTCTTCATATTTTTCCTCCCGTATCCTTTTCTTATATAACGTTTTTCACCGCATCATGGTTGCAGCCGAAATTGCCTTCTTGCGCTTCATAACGCCGCCGGCTTATGCTATAATCAATTGATTATACAATGAACCATTGCGGAGGGATACGTCCATGGAAAACACCGTGGCTGAAAACGCGCTTTTACCGCTTCGAAGCGAAATCGATCTTATCGACCAAGACATCGCCGCGCTTTTCAACAGGCGCATGGCGCTTTCTCTTGATATTGCGCGCATCAAGGAAAACCTGAATCTGCCCGTGCGCGACGAAAGGCGCGAAGCCGCAGTGCTGTCACGCGCGCGCGACTCAAGTCCTGAGGAGCTTGCGGATTATACCGAAAGGCTTTTTGCCCTTATGATGAAACTTTCCGGCGAATACCAAAGCAGTTATTTTGCCGGGAACGTCAACCTATAAAATCCGAATTTGAAGGAAGCGCATATGATGATGAAGAAACTCATTTCACTTTTGCTCCTGCTCGTTCTCATTGCAGCAGCCCTGTCAGGCTGCGCATCAGGCGAGTATCCGTCGCGCACGATCACGATGATTATTCCATACGGCGCCGGCGGCACAACAGACCTTACCGGGCGGGAATTTGCCTCCATGCTTGAGGAGGAGCTCGGCGTCACGATAAGCGTTGTCAACCAGGGCGGCGCTTCCGGCTCCATCGGCTGCGCGACCGTGCTCGATGCTGATCCTGACGGCTATACGCTGCTTTTCATGGCGGATTCGCTTGGGACTCAGCGTGTGATGGGTCTTTCCGACATCAGCTATGACGACTTCACCCCGATAATGGCAGTTGCGGACGATCCCAAAATAATCGTCGTCGCCAAGGATTCTCCATATCAAACGCTCGGCGAGCTCGTGGACGCTCTCCGTTCCGGTCAGGATAAGCATCAGGTCAAAATGTCATACACAGGCCCCGGCGGCTCAGGTCATGTGCAGAGCCTTATATACAACGGCGCCGGCCTTTCCATGTCCCTTATCGCATATTCAAGCGGCAGCGAATGCCTGCTTGCGCTCATGAGCGGTCAGGTCGACTTCACCAACGCGAATCTTTCAACCGCCGTCGGTTATATTGAAAGCGGCGAGCTTCGCCTTCTTGGCGTGTGCGCCTCGCAGCGTCTCGAAGCGTATCCGGAAGTGCCGTCTCTCACAGAGATCCTGCCTGAAACCGCCAACTATATGTCGCTCCCCTTCACCCCGCTCTCCCTGCTGGTCGCGAAGGATACGCCCGATGATGTTGTTGAGACGCTCCGCAGCGCGGCCGCAAAAGCCGTTTTACATGATGACTGGCTTGATTATTGCGAAAGCAACAGCCTCACAAAGCTCTATGAGCTTTATAAAACGCCCGAGGAAACGGTCGAATTCTATCACAGGTGGGAATCGAGCGTGAGCTGGCTCCTCTATGACTGCGGCGCGGCGCAGTACAGTCCCGAACAATTCGGCATCGCACGCCCGTAAAAATCATATGGAAAACAACACGCAGAACCGCAAAGCTTCATCTGACGCCGCCCGTATCGAGGCTGCGGCGCTCTTTGTCGCGTTCGGTGCGCTGTTGATTTATGCTGCGGCAGGTCACATCGCGCTGCCAAATGGCACCGCGTTTGCGCTTTCGCCGTATCTTTTCCCCGGCATCGCAGGCCTTGCGGGCACGGCCGCGTCAGCCGCGCTTTTCACAAGGTCAAAGCATGTCGAAGGCGACAGGCCGCATCCGCTTTCGCGTGAAAGCCTGAATGGTTTATGTATGCTTGCCCTCGGCTTACTGCTTGCGATCGGCATGGAATACCTTGGCTTTTTGCCTTCCGCCGCGCTGTATCTTTTTGCCGCGTGTTTGATTTTGGGGGAGCGCAGACCGCTTGCCCTCATACTGTTCCCCGCGCTTTTTGCCGCGGCGCTGTGGGCGCTTTTCCGGTTTGCCTTCGGCGTGCTCATGTGAGGTGAAGCATGGGCGTCTATTTTTCGGATCCTTTGTTTTTGCTTTATGTGCTCGTCGGCGCGGTCGCCGGGCTTTTTGTCGGCGCGATCCCCGGGCTTTCCGTCACCACAGCCGCGGCGCTGATCGTTTCGATTTCATATTCATGGAGCGCAGAATACGCGGTCGCTGCGATAATGGGCGTATATGTCGTGGGCGTGTTTTCCGGCGCCGTCAGCGCGATCCTTCTCAACATTCCGGGCGCGCCGAGCGCCATCGCGACCGGCTTCGACGGATATCCGCTCGCCAGGATGGGGCGTGCAAGGGACGCGATCCGCTATGCCGCCATATACTCCTTTGTCGGCAGTGTGTTCGGTTTCATCGTTCTCTGGCTCGTGCGCAAGCCCGTATCGGCCATTGCGCTTGGGTTTCATCCGATGGATTATTTTCTGCTTGGGCTTTTCGGCCTCACCGCGGTCAGTCTTCTTTCAGGCAAAGCTCCGTTGAAGGGTTTCATCGCAGCCGTCGCCGGTATAGTGCTGAGCATGGTCGGACTTGACCCGGTGCTCGGCACGCCGCGATTGACATTCGGCATTCGCGCGCTGCAGGGCGGCATCGGCGTAGTGCCGGTGCTTATAGGCATTTTCGGCTTTTCAGAGATCCTTTGGAGCGTATTTTCAAACGATCACGAGGAAGCGGCCGGCATCGGCGACGTTAAGCCCGAAAAGCTCACGCGGACGCTGCGCTTTATTCCCCGTTCCCTTTATTACTGCACTATCGGCGCTTTGATCGGCGCGCTGCCGGGCACGGGTTCCCCGATCGCGGCGCTCGTTGCCTATGGCGAAGCCAAACGCACCGTAAAAAATCCAACCGCCGCTTTCGGCGAGGGCGCGATCGAGGGGATCGTTGCAAGCGAAAGCGCGAACAACGCCTGCATCGGCGGCGCCCTGATCCCCATGCTGACGCTTGCCGTGCCGGGCGACGCCGTGACCGCCGTGATGCTTTCCGTCTTCACGATCCATGGGCTGCGCCCCGGCCCGCTTTTCCTTTCTGAAAATCCGCAGATGTTTTCCGCGATCATGGCGTCCGGCATCGTCGGGTGCGTCTGCCTTCTGCTGCTTGGGCTTTTTGCGGCGCCGCGCCTTTCCCGCGTGCTCACTGTGCCAAGGCGTTTTCTTCTGCCTGCCGTGGGTCTTCTTTGCGCTGCCGGCGCTTTTGCTTACAACAACCGCATATTTGACGTATTCGTGATGCTGTTTTCCGGCGCGCTCGGTTTTGTGATGCGCAAGCGCGGCTTCCCTGCGGCTCCGCTCATCCTCGGCCTTGTTTTGGGCGGCATGATGGACACGAACTTTCGCCGTGCCGTTTCGCTTGCCGCGGCGGATGCGAACCCGCTCGCCTCGCTTTTCATGAGGCCTGTCACGATCTTGCTCATCGCCGTGATCGCGCTCACGCTTTTCATGCGCACGGCTATATTCAAAAAAGCGGCAGCAGCCGTATCAAATCGCATCCACGGAGGCAAACGCAATGGATAAACCAAAAATACTCGCGCCTGTCGGCGGGCAGGAGCAGCTTCTTGCCGCCGTGCGCTGCGGTGCGGACGCGGTATACCTCGGCGCAAAGGGCTTCAATGCCCGCCGCAATGCCGAAAACTTCGAGGAGACTTCGCTTGAGGACGCCGTTCGCTACTGTCATGAATGCGGAGTGCTGGTTTATGTCACGCTCAACACGCTCGTGATGGATGATGAATTTGACGCGCTCGTCGACCAGCTCGATTCCGTCGCCGCCGCGCAGGCGGACGCCGTCATCGTGCAGGATATCGGCGTTGCGCGCCTTGTCGCGGAGCGATATCCCTCATTGCCGCTTTTTGCATCAACGCAAACGACCGTGCATAACGTTTGGGGCGCAAAACTGCTTGAGGAGCTTGGGTTCTCGCAGGTCGTGCTCGCCCGCGAGCTTTCCTGCGGCGAGCTTCGCTCCATCCGCGCGTCGTGCGATATTGCGCTGGAGTTTTTCGTTCACGGCGCGCTTTGCATGTGCATGAGCGGCGCATGCTATCTTTCTTCGATGATCGGCACAAGAAGCGGGAACCGCGGGCTTTGCGCGCAGCCATGCAGGCTCGATTTCCGTCTCGGCGCACGAGATCACGCGCTTTCGCTCAAAGATATGTCTCTTATCGAACGCATCGGCGAGCTTTCCGACTGCGGCGTGGACGCCCTGAAGATCGAGGGGCGTATGAAACGGCCTGAATATGTTGCGGCGGCTGTGACCGCCTGCCGCGCCGCGCTCGCCTCCCAAACGCCTGATATGGACGCGCTGAAAGCCGTTTTTTCAAGAAGCGGTTTCACGGACGGATACTTCACCGGTTTGCGCACGGCGGATATGTTCGGCTGCCGCACCAAGGAAGACGTCACCTCCGCGTCGGAAGTGCTGCCCGCGCTCCGTTCGCTTTATTCATCGCAGCCGCAAACCGTCCCGCTTTCCTTTCGCTTCACCGCTGCGGCGGGTAAAAACGCTTCGCTTTATATCAGCGACGGCGCGCATGAAGCGAGCGTTTCCGGCCCCGTGCCGGAACCCGCAAGGACATCCGCCCTTTGTGCGGACGCCGTTATGAAGCCTCTTTCGCAGACGGGCGGTACACCGTATTTCATTTCGGATGCGTCTTGCGACATAGAGCCCGGACTTTCGCTCCCATTATCCGCAATAAAAGGGATGCGGCGTGAAGCGCTCCATGATATCGCGAATATGCGCATCAGCCGTCCCGCATATGAACGCACTTCGGCGTCTGTGCACAGCCTCCCCGTTCACGTTTCACCCGAAAAGCCGCGGATACGCCTTCGCTTTGAAAGCACGGCGCAGATGTTCCCGGCCCCGGAGGCAGAACGTGTGATACTGCCGGTAAGCGAGCTTGAGAATGATCCCGCGCTCATCGGGAAGCTCGGATCGCGCCTCATCGCGGAGCCTCCGTCAATATGCTTTCCTCAGGATGCGCAGACGCTTTACGACGCGCTCGCATCCCTCAGGGCCAGGGGGCTCAGATCCGTTATGGCGGACAATCTCGGCATGATATACCTTGCGCGGGAGCTTGGTTTTGATATACACGGCGACACATCGCTCAACATATTGAATTCCCAGACGCTCGACGCTTTCGCCGCTGTCGGACTTGCGGACGCTTCGATATCCTTCGAGCTTTCAATGAAGGGCATACGCGCGCTCAGGGGAACGCTTCCGCGCGGCATCGTCGCCTACGGGCGGCTGACGCTGATGAAGATGCGCGCCTGTCCCGCGCGTTCGCCTGAAGGCTGCGGAAACTGTACCGGAAAGAACGTGCTCACAGATGAGAAAAAAGAACGTTTCCCGCTTGTCTGCCGCGGACGAAAATACACGGAGCTTTTGAACTGCGTGCCGCTGTATATCGGCGACAAACCGATATCAGGCGTTGATTTTGTGACGCTGCGCTTTACGGATGAAACAGCCCGCGAAGCGCAAAAAATATATGAAACGTTTATCGAAGGAAGACCGTTCGAGGGCCGACGCACGGGCGGGTTGTATTTCAGGAGCCTTATTTGAGACAAGGCAGGTTTTTGACGCAAAATGCCATTCTCTGGTTACAACGCGATGAAAACGTGTTATATTAAGCACAGAATGGCACAACATAAGCTATCGTAAAAAGGAAACAGCCAATGAAAGTCGTATTGGAAAACCTGACGAAGAAATTCCCCGCGCGCAACAGGAAGACCGGCGAAGAGGTGGTCGCCGTAAGCGATTTCAGCTTTGAGATACCGGACGGCAAGCTTATCGGCCTGCTTGGCCCTTCCGGTTGCGGGAAAAGCACAACGCTCAACCTTATCAGCGGTTTGCAGGAACCTACCTCCGGCAGGATCTATTTCGGCGAGGACGATGTGACCGATCTTCCGCCCGAGCTTCGCGGCGTAGGGCTTGTGTTCCAGAATTACGCGCTTTATCCGCATCTTACGGTCCGTCAGAATATACTTTTCCCTCTTCAAAATTTCAAAGGCGCGGACAGACTGTCAAAGCCCGATATGGAGCTGCGTGCGCAGGAAGCGGCAAAGCTTGTCCAGATTGACGCGCTCATGGACAGGAAGCCTTCCGAGCTTTCCGGCGGGCAGCAACAGCGCGTGGCGATCGCGCGCGCGCTCGTAAAGATGCCGCGCGTCCTTTTGCTTGACGAACCGCTTTCAAACCTCGACGCGAGACTCAGACTGCAAACGCGCGAGGAAATACGACGCATACAGCGCGAAACCGGGATAACGACCGTTTTTGTCACGCACGATCAGGAGGAAGCGATGAGCATCTCCGATATGATCGTCGTAATGAAGGACGGCGTCGTGCAGCAGATAGGCAAACCGCAGGATGTGTATGACGATCCGGTCAATCTTTTCGTTGCAAAATTTCTCGGCACGCCCCCGATCAACATGTTCAGCGGCCGCGTGTCGGACGGGCGTCTGTTCATCGGCGGCGACAACGTGCTTAAGTTAAAGGGCGTGCCCGATCAGGAAGTATATGTGGGCGTGCGTCCCGAAGGCTTCACGCTCGATCCCTCAGGCGCGTTTTGCTGCGCGCTCGGCGCGCTCGAAGTGATGGGACGGGACATAAGCGTTGTCGGCAACCATGCGGCTTCTCTCAACCCCACGGTGCGCGCTATCATCAGCGCTGAGAACAGGACGCAGATCAGCACCGCTTCGGTGCGGTTTTCGCTCAAACCATATAAGGTCCTCATATTCGGCACGGCTGATGAAAAACGAATAGCTTTTGAGGTTGACTGAAATGGACAAGCGGAACTGGAAAGGCTGGCTGTATCTTTTGCCCGCGGTGCTGTTTCTGGGCTTTTTCATGATATATCCCCTCATCGACGTTTTTGTGTATTCGTTTGAAGAAGGTTACAATTCCGCATCGCAGACTTTTTTCGGCGTCGGGTTTTATAACTACTCATATGTGCTGCACGACCCGTATTTTTTGCAGGCCGTGCGCAATACTTTTCTTCTCGTCATCATCACCGTTCCGCTGTCAACGGGGCTTGCGCTCATCATATCGATGGGGCTCAGCTCCATCAAGCCGCTTCGGGAGCTGTATCAGACTGTATACTTTCTGCCCTATGTCACAAACACGCTTGCCGTCGGTCTGGTTTTTATGATCCTTTTCAAAAAAACGCCTTATTCCGACGGTCTTATCAATCTGATGATAAACTTTTTCGGCGGTGATTCCGTCGACTTCATAGACGGGCCGTATTGGGCAAAAATGTTCGTGCTGAGCTTTTACACCGTGTGGATCGTGCTTCCGTTCAAGATACTCATCCTCACGGGGGCGCTTGCCTCCGTAAAGCAGGACTACTATGATGCCGCCCGCGTGGACGGCACATCAAAAGCGCGAATATTCACAAGAATAACCATCCCAATGATATCGCCGATGATATTTTATCTTGTCATCACGGGTTTCATCGGCGCGTTCAAGGCATACAGCGACGCGGTGGCCCTTTTCGGCACAAATCTCAACGCGGCGGAGATGAACACCATCGTCGGCTATATATACGACATGCTTTACGGCAACAGCGGCGGATATCCTTCGTATGCTTCGGCCGCGGCTATCATACTATTTTTGATCGTGCTGACAATAACGTGCATCAACCTCCTTTTGAGCAAGAAGCACGTCCATTACTGAGGTGCGCGCAATGACAGGACTGACAGATTACAATAAAATAAAAAAATCGTCAAAGACCCGCAAGACCGTTACCGACATCATCGTGTACGCGCTGCTGAGCATTTGGGCCTTGATGGTGCTTTTCCCGTTTTACTGGATGGTACTCACTTCCCTGAAGAGTTACAGCTCGTATAACTCCGAATACATACCGAAGTTTTTCACGCTCTTCCCCACGCTGCAAAATTACTCTGATGCGTTCACGACGGTATCGCTCGGCAGGTATTTTTCGAATACAATCATTTTCACGCTTGCCACAACCGCGATAATGCTCGTTGTGATAACCCTCGCTGCCTTTGCGTTCGCAAGGCTCAATTTCCGCGGAAAGAACCTTGCCTTCACGCTTTTCCTCGCGCTGATGATGATACCCAACGAGCTTGTTATCATCACAAATTTCGTCACCATCACCGATCTTGACATGCGAAACACCTTCTGGGGATTGATCCTGCCAAGCGTAACTTCGGTATTCTATATTTATCTTCTCAAGGAGAATTTTGCCCAGATACCGGATGAACTGTATTATGCGGCAAAAGTGGACGGCACGTCCGATTTGAAGTATCTCATGAAGGTCATGATACCCATATGCAGGCCGACAATAATTACCATCATCATACTCAAGGTGATCGAATGCTGGAACTCATATGTATGGCCGCGGCTCATCACAGACGACCCGAATTACTTCCTCGTTTCAAACGGCATACAGGAAATACGCGAGAACGGCTTCGGGCGTGAGAACATCCCCGCGATGATGGCGGCTGTGGTCGTCATATCCGTACCGCTGATCGTGCTGTTCCTGGTTTTCAGAAAAAAGGTTATGGCCGGCGTTTCAAGGGGAGGTACCAAGGGATGAAAATCGTTCGCCGTGCATTTTCATATATCCTTATCGCAGCGATGCTTCTGCCGGTTCTTTCAGGCTGTCACGGTTCAAGGGGCCTCAACGCTTTCGTGATGCCCGAAACATTCGACGAAACGGCGCAGCATGAGATAACCTTCTGGGCCAAGAATGACACAAACAAGACGCAGACCGCCATATACGAAAAGGCAATACTGGATTTTGAGGCGCTTTATCCCAACATCAGGATCAATCTCCGCCTGTATACGGATTACGGAAGGATTTATAACGACGTCATTACGAATATTTCCACGAACACCACGCCAAATGTTTGTATAACTTATCCGGATCATATCGCAACCTATCTCACCGGCGCAAGCACTGTCGTTCCGCTGGACGATCTTTTTGCGGATGAAAAGTACGGCCTCGGCGGGAACGAGCTTAAATACGATTCGCCGGGCGAAGCAGAGATCATCCCGCAGTTTCTCTCGGAATGCGCGTTCAACGGGCATTATTACGCGATACCGTTCATGCGTTCCACTGAAGCCTGTTATGTGAACAAAACATATGTTGAGGCGCTCGGATTCATGTTGCCCGATATGCTCACATGGGATTTCGTATGGGAAGTTGCGCAGGCCGCGACCGCGAAAAATGCTGACGGCACGTTTGCCCTCAACGGCAAGAACGTCCTCATCCCCATTATATACAAATCGACCGACAACATGATGATACAGCTTCTGCGCCAGTGCGGCGGCGATTACTCCACGGAAAACGGCGACATACTGCTGTTCAACGACCGCACCCGCGATCTTCTTTATACCGTTGCCGAACAAGCCCGAAGCGGCGCATTCTCAACATTCAAAATTTCGGGCTACCCGGCGAACTTTCTCGACGCCGGTCAATGTGTTTTTGCGATTGACTCCACGGCAGGCGCAACATGGATGGGTACCGACGCGCCGCTTTCAGACATAAGTCCCGACAGTATTGTTGATTTTGAAACAGAGGTCATGTGCGTTCCGCAGTTTGATGTTCAAAATCCGAAAATGATTTCGCAGGGACCCTCCGTGTGTATTTTCAACAAGGACGATCCGCAGGAGGTGCTCGCTTCCTGGCTTTTCGCGCAATACCTTTTGACGAACGAAGTGCAGATCGCCTATTCCGAAACCGAAGGCTACGTCCCCGTAACCGAAAAAGCGCAGACTTCGCCGGAATACCTCGATTATCTTTCACGCTGCGGCGAGGACAGCGAACGGTATTATGAGGTGAAGATCAAAGCCGTGAAAATGCTGCTTGCAAACACCGCCAACACGTTCACGACGCCTGTTTTCAACGGTTCCGCCTCGCTTCGCGACGCTTCGGGACAGCTCATCGAAAGCGTCACGAAGTCCGTCAAGCGCCATGAGACGATCGACGATGAATATTTCGACAGGCTTTTTGAAGACGTCTCTTCCCTGTACAGGCTGGATCAGATAAGCGCAGGCGGAGGCTCCGCTTCAAGCGAGAAAGCGCAGCTCGGCCCGCTTCCAAAGACCTCCGTCATACTGCTTGCTGCGCTTGCGGCGGCGTGGTCAGCCATCATAGCATATGTGATTTTCATAAAACTTCGCGCCAAAAAGTGACAAAGCAATTTTTATGTATTGGAAATATTACGTTTTGCAAGTATAATAAACATTGTTCACAAGAACATCAATATGGCAATGGGAGGATCAAAATGAAAAAATTCCTGACTTTGTTTTTGGCTCTCGCCCTCGCGCTGGCCTTTGTCGGCTGCGCCAAGCCCGAAACCAATGACGGAGAAGCCGCTTCTGAGGATGTTAAGTCCGAGGGCGTGATGACCCATGCGGAATACATCGCCGCCGAGCTTGATTCCGAAGTTGTGGTCGAAACCTATGTCCAGGCAAAACAGTCCTGGTGGGAAGACAAAGCAACCGTTTACACCCAGGATATGGACGGTGCATATTTCCTTTACAACATGGCTTGCTCCGAGGATGATTTCGCGAAGCTCGTTCCCGGCACCAAGATCAAAGTCACCGGTTATAAATCCGAATGGTCCGGCGAAGTTGAGATCATCGACGCAACTTTTGAGATCGAGGAAGGCAGCTACATCGCGCCCGTGATGGACGTCACCTCACTTCTCGGAACCGATGAGCTCATCAATCATCAGAATGAGTTCGTGGCATTCAAAGGCATGACCGTTGAAGCCGCCGGTCAGGATGCAAACGGCAACGACGTCGCGTTCCTTTACAATTGGGACGGCTCCGGCGAAGACGGCGACGATCTGTACTTCAACGTTTCCCTTAACGGAACGACCTATACCTTCACGGTCGAATCCTATCTTTGCGACAACACCACCGACGTGTATGCCGCCGTCAAGGCGCTTCAGATCGGCGACGTGATCGACATGGAAGGTTTCCTGTATTGGTATGAAGGCGTCAATCCTCATATCACCTCTGTTACGCCCGCTGCGTAAAATCGGTTTTGCTATAAAACAAAAGTCCGGTCGGATCGCTCCGCCCGGACTTTTTTATAGCTTCGCCAAAATCAGTTTTCCATCTGCTTGCCCATGAAGCTTGCTGCCGTTTCACATGCTTTTTGCTCCGCACGGCCCATCTTTGCATCCGCCTCACGGCTGAGCAGCATTACCGCCCCGATCGAATCGCCGCCGGAAATGATCGGCGCAATGGTCGCCGCTGTATACTCAGTGCCATCGTCATCGGCTGTGATATGGATATTCTCCGCTTCACCCGAGGACACACATAGTTTTTCTCTGTCCTGCATCAGGCGTTCCACATCAGGATGCAGCGGCTTTTCAAGAAGATCGCGGCTTTTGCCTCCGGTGACGGCAATTATGTTATCCTTGTCGCAAATGGCGGCGATATGCCCGAGGCACAGGTGCAGCGCTTCCGCATATTCCTTCGCGAAATCGCCCAGCTCGCCTATCGGCGAGTATTTCTTCAAAATGACTTCGCCCTCGCGATCTGTGAATATCTCGAGCGGGTCGCCCTCTCTAATGCGTAAAGTTCTTCTGATCTCCTTTGGAATGACCACCCTTCCGAGTTCGTCAATCCTTCTCACAATACCGGTTGCTTTCATTCCGATCCCTCCAACGTTTCTTTTGGTTGTGGCACTAGTATCTGTTAACCACGGCATTTTCTATGCGAAAGGTTGTTTGGGCTTTATTGGAATTACGGCTCGGATTTTAGCGTGAATAGAACGCGCGATACGCAAGCGAGGTCATATAAACATCGGCTTTGGATACGACCTCAAACGGCGCGTGCATTGAGATGACCGGCACGCCGACATCGATAACATCCATGTCCGCGTTTGCAAGGATATAGGCGATCGTTCCGCCGCCGCCGAGATCGATCTTGCCAAGCTCGCTCGTTTGCCATATTATACCGGCGTCGTTGAAGCACTTGCGCACCTCACCGACAAATTCCGCATGGGCGTCGTTGCATCCAGATTTGCCGCGTGACCCGGTATACTTGACGATCGTTACGCCGCGGCCGAGATACGCGGTATTTCGCGGGTCGTCCACGCCGGGATAATTCGGATCATGCGCCGCGGCAACATCCGATGAAAGCAGCTTGCTCCTTGAAAGCGCAACATCCACGTCAAAGCCGGTGCATGTTCCTGATTGCAGCTTTATCATCCTGCCGAGCGTATTGGCAAAATACTTCGACTGCATACCCGTGCTGCCTACGCTGCCTATCTCCTCTTTGTCAACAAACAGCGCCACGCAGGTCTTGTTGCAGTCCTTTATCTTTTCAATCGCCTTAAGGCAGGCATACGCGCATACCCGGTCGTCATGCCCGTAAGACGCGATGCAGCCCCTGTCGAAGCCGACGTCCCGCGCAGCGCCTGCCGGCACAAGCTCAAGCTCCGCCGAGACGAAATCCTCTTCCGTCATGCCGTACTTTTCATTGATGAGCCGCAGCACGTTGCGCTTGAAACGCGCTTCATCCTTCGCGTCGCCTTCCGGCAAGCTGCCGACCATGGTATTGAGATCCTCGCCCGCGATCCCCTCCGGAAGCGTTTTTTTGTTCTGCTCCGCTGCAAGATGCGGCAGAAGATCGCTTATATAGAACACTGGATCGCCGTGTTCGTCGCCGATGTTTATCTCAATTTCGCTGCCGTCGCGCAACACGACGACGCCCGCAAGTGTCAGCGGCCTTGCGACCCACTGATACTTTCTTATTCCTCCGTAATAATGCGTCTTCATGAGCGCCATTTGGCCATCCTCATAAAGCGGATTCTGCTTTATGTCAAGCCTTGGCGAGTCAATATGGCTTCCAACGATATCCATACCCTGCGCAACATCCTTGCGGCCGATCACCGCAAGCATGACGTTCTTCCCGCGGTTGACGGAATATACCCTGTCTCCCGGCTTAAGACACTTCGCCTCGTCGAGCGCCTTGAAACCGTCCTCCTTCGCGCGGCGCACGATCTCCTTGGTGCAAAGCCGTTCCGTTTTGCCGGCGTCGAGGAAGCGCTTGTAATCCTCGCCCATCTTCATCACGCCTGCGCGTCCCGCCTCATCGAGAGCATCCCACACAAGACCGTACTCTTTTTCAAGTTTCACATTGATTTCTTCCATTTCAATCTCCTCATCCTTTTTATATGTGATGCTTAACGTTTTTGTCGGAGCATCCAGTTTACGATATCGTATTCGGGCGCGCAGTAAATCCATCTTATCTCATGCCCTTCGCCCTCCAGCATGATAAGCTCGCTTTTGCCTCCGCAGGCGTTAATAACATCGTTTGCCTCAACCACGCTGAAACCCATTCCCGTATCCGCCGAACCGTGAAATATCCTGACCGGCATTTCAACAAGCGCCTTGCAGGCTACGGGATCCGTGCTTGCACAAACCGGCACAAGGCACGAAAACACATTTGGATGCCTTTGCGCAATGCTGAATACGCCCATGCCGCCGAGGCTGCATCCCGTAAGCGCCACACGCTCCTCATCGCCGTGCTCGTCCTCACAAACACAGCGCGCGATTTCGCATACCTCATCCGCTATATCATCCCACCTCAGCCCTTTCGGACATTGCGGAGAAACAAGAAGCATCGGCATTTGGGGGACGTACTCACCGTTGTTTATGAAGCTTTGCAGCGTCTTTATTTCAAGCAGCGTGCCCGGATCGTCTCCGCAGCCATCCGTGCCGTGAAGATACACTATCACCGGATATCTTCCGTCTTTCATTATCCCGTTTTTGAACAGTATATAGTTCAGTATTCGTCCGTTACCCGCCCGGAATACCCGTTTTTCCATGCCAGATATGTTGTTTTCCATCCTGTTCTCCAAGCTGCGGCTTCTTTTGCCGCATGTTTATCCTATCACAATCAACGTCCTGTCGTCCATAGGGAGCGGCGCGTTGAACCCGGCTGCCAAAGCCGTTATTTTTTCGGTGCTCATCAAATAAAGCTCATCCGGTTTTATTGCGTCAAACAGACCGTCAAAGCCATCGGAAAACAAAATCACACGCGCGCCTGTTTCCAGTGATTCCTCCCCCGTCCTCAAAAAATCCGCAGCGCCGGCTTTTCCGTTCCATACGCCATAGCCGCAGGGATGAAGTCTGTTGTTGCAAATGTCTTCGCGGATTTCCCGCGATGTGAATTCGCCGCGCCTTTTGTGTACCTCGGCCGTCTGCGCGCAGGTGAAGTACCTCATTCCCTTCCTGTCAAGCACTGCGCCGTTGCAATCACCAATATAGGCATAATATAGCTTCGCTTCTTTCAAAAGCGCAAGTATACCCACGGTACCCGGAAGAAAGTAACCGCCAAAGCCGCGGTTCATCACAGCCACGGCGTCGTTGCCGGCTTTTGCCGCGGTTTTTAGCGTTTCGCCCTCCGTGCCTCCGCGATACGCGCACATTATATCAAATGCGGCCGCGGCAAATGCCGCATTTGCCTCCACGGAAGGGCTTGGCGTCGGATAACGCCCGTTCTCCCTGTCGCGCGAGACCCCATCAAGCAGCAGCGCCGCGCCCGCCGTTTCATCCACGCTGCAATAATCCTCATTGGGCTTATCCTCAAATTTTGTGTTGCGCAGCGTTATTGCACGCATGGAGTATCCCATATTTGCATCATCCTTTCGACATAATATCCCCCGACAGAATTGCCGGGGGATAATCTGCGCCTGTGTATGTTACTGTTTGATCTCCTGTTGATAACGAATAAGCTCGGAGGGTGAACAGTATACGAAATGTTCGGGTTCAACCTCAACCATGCTTGGTTTCTCAAAAGAATAATCGTGATCTCTTGCCGGATCGTAATCGACACGCTTGCGCTTGCGCTCCGTGATCGGATTCGGTTCCGGTATTGCCGAGAGCAGCGCTTTTGTGTACGGATGCAGCGGGTGCCTGTACAGATCGTCACCGTTTGCTATCTCAACAAGATGTCCGTAATACATGACGCCTATTCTGTCTGAGAAATACTTGACGACCGAAAGGTTATGCGCGATGAAGAGTATCGTGAGGCCCATTTCCTCCTTGAGGTCGTTCAGTAGGTTGATAACCTGCGCCTGTATCGAAACGTCAAGCGCGGAAACCGGCTCGTCCGCAATGATCATCTTGGGTTTGATTATCATTGCGCGCGCTATGCCCACACGCTGCCTCTGCCCGCCTGAAAACTCATGCGGATAGCGCGTCGCGTGCTCCTCTGTCAGGCCGACCTTGTTGAGTATCTCATGTACTCGGCGACGAACCTCCTCCTTGTCCTTCATGCCGCGCACGGTAAGCCCTTCGCCGACGATCTCCTCGATCGTCATCTTCGGGTTCAGCGATTCAACAGGATCCTGAAAAATCATCGCGATGTTGTCGGTCAGATATCTGCGAAGGTCGTTTGTCATCTTGCCCGCGATATCGCGTCCGTCGAAATACATCTCGCCGGACGTCGGATCATACAGGCGGATTATTGTGCGTCCGGTCGTGGTTTTGCCGCAGCCCGACTCCCCGACGAGTCCGAATGTCTCCGCAGGCCGCACACCGAAGCTGACGTCGTCAACGGCTTTCACCGTCATCTTGTTTTTTCCCTTGCCGGATGTAAAATACTGGCAAAGGTTCTTGACCTCGAGAATATAATTCGGATCAGGCATTGTTTGCTCCACTCCCTTTCATTCTTTCAATTCTCGCCTTGAGCATTTCGGGAAGCTCAACCTTGGGCGCCTTGGGATGGAGAAGCCATGTCGCCGCATAATGCGTGTCCGAAATCTTGAAATACGGCGGCTCCTTTTCGTAGTCTATCTTGAGCGCATATCTGTTGCGCACGGCGAACGCATCACCCTCCGGCGGGTAGATCATGTTCGGCGGCGTGCCGGGGATGGCAAGCAGCCTTTCCTTGGTTTGAAGATCAGGCATAGAGCTAAGCAGCGCCCATGTATACGGATGCGCAGGCTCGAAGAAAATTTCTTCCGCCGTGCCTGTTTCGACTGTCTTGCCGGCATACATTACGTTCACCCTGTCTGCCATATTCGCCACCACTCCAAGATCGTGCGTGATGAATATGACCGAAAGATTGCGTTCTTCCTTTATTTTGTTGATAAGCTCCAATATCTTCGCCTGGACCGTAACATCGAGCGCGGTCGTCGGTTCGTCGCAGATAAGGATCTCCGGATCGCCTGCAAGCGCTATGGCTATAACTATACGCTGACGCATACCGCCTGAAAACTGGAAAGGATACTGGTTGAAACGGCGCACGGGATCCGGTATGCCCACGGCTTCCATAAGCTCGAGCGCGCGTGCTTTCGCATCCTCCCTGCTGATCTTCTTCGTCAGATGCAGCACTTCAGTTATCTGCTTGCCGATCTTCATTATCGGGTTGAGCGCGGAAAGCGGATCCTGGAATATAAGTCCGATGCGGTTGCCGCGGATCTTATGGAATTCCTCTTCGGATACCTTTGTTAGATCCATCCCGTCATACATTATCGAGCCTTCGTCGATTATCGCGTTGTTTGCGAGAATGCCCATTATGGCTTTTATGCTGACGGATTTGCCGGAACCGGACTCGCCCACGATGGCAACCGTTTCCCCGCGTTTAAGGTCAAAGCTCACCCCGCGCACGGCGCGCACAAAGCCGCCGTATGCCCTGAAAGAAATGCGCAGATTTTCGACCTTCAGGATGGTGTCGGTTTTGATGTTGCTGTTGATCATGTTTTCCATGCTCTCACTCCTCTCCGCGCTTCGTCGGGTCAAGCGCGTCGCGCAGACCGTTCGCAAACAGGTTGAAAGCGACCATCAAAAGCGAGATGAGGATCGCCGGGAAGAGCGTCTGATACGGATACTGAAGCAAAACGCCCTGACCGTCTGAAAGAAGAACGCCTATCGAAGCCTCAGGCGGCTTGATGCCAAGGCCTATATAAGCGAGGAACGACTCTGAGAATATCGCGCCCGGAATCGCTATCATGGCCTTAGTGATGAGCGGGCCTATGGTATTCGGCAGGATATGCCTGAATATCAGCTTCGTATCCGGGACGCCCAGCGTTCTCGCCGCAAGTACGTATTCGCGCCCTTTGAAACGATAGAACTGCGCGCGGATAAGCCTTGATGTACCGATCCAGCCCGTCACGGTCAGCGCCAGTATGATCGACAGCATACCGGAGCCTAGCAGGATCATGAACAATATCGTCACCACGATATACGGCAAGCCGTCGAGCACCTCCGCAAAATGGGTGAGGAATATATCTATCTTTCCCCCGTAATAACCCGATATCGCGCCGTAGACAACGCCTATCACAATGTTTGTGATGACCGATATGAACGCGATCAACAATGACACGCGCGCGCCTTTGAACAATCTTGTGCAAAGATCGCGGCCAAGATAGTCCGTGCCGAACCAATGATACTCGTTTTCGGCAACGCCGCTGTAAACATAGTAATCCACCCTGATGTCAACCATTGCGACGCCTTTGGCTTCATATTCGCGCACTATCTCGACAACTGAGCCTTCAGGATATCTGCTTGTGTCCGACAGGGAATCCTTTTTGCGGTTCGTGAGCAGTCTTGTTCCGTCCGCTATGCCAAGATGCTCCAGTCCGGGTATCTTCGGCGGCAGATTCTTTTGTCCGACATTCTGCTCGGTGTATGTATAGCCCGTGATGTTCGGCACAATAAGCGCAAGCATGATTATCGCGATGATGATCCAGAATGAGAACACCGATATTTTGCTCTTGCTCAGGCGTATCATCGCATCCTTGTAAAAGCCGATAGGTTTGGTCTTGAATTTCTCGTCCTTTATCTCCTCGACCTGCTCCGGCTCAAACAGCTCCTGTGGGATATCCAGTATCTCTTCCGGTATGTTTTTCTTTGGATCAATAATCATTTTCCGCCTCCTACCCTGATGCGAGGATCGATGATGCCATAGGAGATATCAACGATAAGGATCGTCGCAAGGGATATCGCCGAATAGAAAATGAGCAGCGCAACCGTGAGGAAATGGTCGCCCGCAAGGATCGAGTCAATCAGAAGACCGCCCATGCCGGGTACGGCGAACATCTTCTCAACAACCAGCGATCCGCCCATGATACCGGTGATCATGGGGATGATCGTATTTGCAATTGGCACGAGTGAGTTCCTGAACGCATGACGGATCGTCGCCTGCGTCTGTGTTAACCCCTTCGTCCGCGCGAGAAGCAAATACTCTGAAGAAAGCGTCTCGATCAGCTCGCCGCGCAAATACCTTGCGATAGTTGCAATGGGGCCGAGTGCAAGCGCTATTATCGGCAAGGTTAATGAATGGAACATCTCCGCCAGATTCACCGCCTGTGAGTTATACAACGTCGGGAATAATGGCCATTTAAATGTCAGCAGGTATTGCAGCAGAGACGCAAATACGAATGATGGCACAGAGATGAATATCACGATCAAAAAGGATATTATGTTGTCCGCCGCTTTATTGCGTTTGAGCGCGGCGATCGTGCCGAACACTATGCCCAACGGTATCGATATTATCAACGAGAAGAAGTTCAAAACCACCGTTGGCGGTATCCTGCTTGAAAGGATCTCAAAAACGTCCATGCCTGGACGCACCTTGACTGATGTTCCGAAATCGCCCTCGGTCACTATTCCTTCGATGAAATAATAATACTGCACTACCATCGGCTCGTTGAGGTGCATTTCCTCTTCAAGCTTGCGTTGTATCGTCGGGTTGACCTCGGGGTTTTCAAATATGGTCATGGGCATGAGGCGAATGACCCAGAATGACAGCGTCATAACGAGGAACAGGGTCAGCAGCATCGCGCCAATTCGCCCGAGTATGTACTTGAACATTTACATCCTCCGATCTTCCCCGGTTCATGTGCTTCACATGTCCGAAGCAAGATATGTACTTTTACGCAGGGGTGTGTTGCTGCTGCTGCGGCAACACACCCTTCATCATGCGTTTACAGAATTTTCAGGCGTTTGCGCTCGTTATTATCCGGCGATATCGCCATAGATGGTGCCCCAGCCGAAGCCCGGTATATATGTGCTGACCGGCAGCTCCAGACGATCGGAGAACATCTGATAGGTTACTTCCTGGCAGATCGGGATCTGTATGACCTTTTCGAGATATATCTCTTCGAGCTTCTGAGTCTCGTTGAGCATGGTCTCATAATCGGTCTTGTCAACGGCGTCGCACACCGCATACTGGGCGTCAAATTCATCATCGTGGAAGTTGTTCGGACCTCCGTCATAGCTGCTCAGATAATAGTAGAAGCAGGTGTACGGATAGGTACGGGAAGCGCCGCGGCTCCAGTCGTTCGGGCTGAGATCCCACTTGTCGTCGCCCGTCTGTTTGAAGGCGGTGGTGCTCATGCCGGCGAAGGTGACGATCTCTATTTCAAGTCTGCCGTTGAAGATCTTCGGGAATTCTTCCTTCAGATACTCGGCGGTGGCTCTCCACGCGGTGGAGGTATCCTCAACGACGAAGATTATGGTGATCACCTGATCATCGGCAACGCCGCACTCCTCGCAGGCCTGATTGAAATAATCAAGCGCAAGCTCCGGATTGTAACCGTACGGGCCCCAGGAATTGACCATATCGGTCACGGCCTTGCCCTGCGGTGACTCGCGGTAGGTGACGCCGGTCGGGCTGTAGAAGCCGGCCATATCGTTTACATATGTTCCGGAAGGCTTCATGTAGCCAAACAGATCATTCGCAATAACTTCCCTGTTCATCGCGTGATACAGCGCCTTGCGGTATGCAATGGAACCGCTGATCGGGTTGGACGGGTTCTTGCAGTTGATGTCGATGTGGAACACGGTGGTGCTTGGATAATTCACCATACGCGGATCATCGATATAGGTTTCGATAGTGTTCGCATCAGGGGTAAGGTCATCAAGCATGCCCTGCTCCCAAAGCTCAACGCGCGCGTTCATCTCAGGGATTACGCGAACTTCCACACGGTCATAGTGGAACAGATCGGAAAGCCAATGGTTGGGGTTCTTGACATAAACCTGAATGGAGCCGTATTCCCATGTGTCAAAGCTGTACGGGCCGCAACCCATCCACTGATCGAGCGTGGTGCCATATGTGGTTTCGGTGCGATCCGCGTTCATGCCGGCTTCATAGAGGGGCTCATAGACCGGGAAGCAGGAACGATCGGTAAAGTGGTTGCAAACATCTTTCATGCTGTTTGCGTCCACGGTCGTGATCTGGATTGTGTAATCATCGATCTTCTTGATGCCGACGTCTTCCCAGGCAACGGTGTTGGTGTCGCCCTGGAGCGCGTATTCCTTGGCGTTTACGATGGTGATGCTGTAATCGGCAAGGAAGTCGGCCATCTTGTTGGCAAGGATCGGATCAAGCTGCATCTTGAACGAATACATGAAGGTGTCGGCATTGATGGGATCACCGTTCTGCCAGCAGGCTTCGGGGCGGATCTTGATCTGCCAGTTGTAGTCATCGATCTGGATGGGCAGTTCAGCCGCAAGATCGCCGACGAAGGTGTAGTTTATGCCGTCTTCCGCAGGTATCGCACGGAACAGCGGTGACGAGCAATAGTTGTACGGCGTCTGGAGCTGAGTTTCAACGGAATCGTGAGCGTTGAGGGTCGGGCAATCGTCGCTCATGTAAGTGCGATATACCTTCTCCTCAGGTTCCGCTGACGCCACCGGCTCTTCACCCGTGGTCGCAGGGGCCTGTGTCTCAGTGCTGGGTGCTTCAGTGGCGGTCTGGGTTCCCGTCTGACCGCTTGTACAGCCGGCAAATACTGCCGCCGTGAGAAGCGCGACCAAAGCGAGGGCAATGATTCGGTTCGTTTTCATTTTGTCATCTCCTTGTTAGATTTTATTTCCAAGCTTTTTATGCTTTCGCATTCGTACTCTTTATTAAAAACGACCGTTGTTATCACGATAAATGTTTATACCTGCGCCGATCAAATATGCAGGCCTAAACGCGCATAAACGCCAGAATAAGAGAGATTATGAGAAAAACACCTGTAAAAACAAAATACAAATACACATCCCGGCGTTTCGGACGGGATTTGACATATTCGATATATCCTTCCTTTATCGTTTCAGAGTTATCCTTTTCTCCACGAATGATGCGCAGCAGGCATTTCGTTCCGTATTTCAAACCGTTGAAAACGCCGAGGTTCTCGACGAGGTTAATAAGTCCTACAATAAGAAAAACATTTGATATTATAAAAAATGAATTGCCGATAACACCGCCCGTCATAAGCTCAACTGGCCCTATCGCCATATATAGTGATACAGCAACACCGATCGCAACCAGGATGATTCCTTTTTTCCAAAAATCCTTCAGAGCTATCAACATTTTATGCAATTTTCCCACTTAATTTTGTTGATGGTACTACCGATTGTTAATCAAGAAACACAAATACAGCAATAAATTGAACTCCCTCAGAAGAGGGAAGCGACGGTGTTCCATGTGCTCGATGCACTGTTGCATCTCATAATCATGAGTGGATACACCGTAATTTGGTTCCTCAATTATAACCTCAACGTTGCCATATGTCTATAGAAAAACGAAAAAAAGGTGAATTTTGTGTGTCACTAATATAGAAAACACAGGATATTGTGGCTTTTTTACTCTGTAAAGAATAAGCAAAGCGGGCTGTAAAGCCCGCTTTTGTTTATTTATGCAATCAAAAAATTTTATTTGATTTCGGAGATCTTGACCGGTCTGTGCTCCGCCATCGATTTTTTGCATGCAAGCGCAAGCCTGATCGACATCAGTCCGTCTTCGATGCCCACGGCAGGCTCGGTGTCGTTTGCTATGCTCCCGATGAAAGCGCGCACTTCCGCCTGATAAGCTCCCATGTAGCGCTGCAAGAAGAACCAGAGCGGTTTTTCGGCGGTTACGCCGTCCACGGTCGATATGACTGCGGTTGACGGCAGGTCGTTCCCGTTTGCGACGCTGCCGAGCGAACCGAATACCTCGGCACGTTGATCATAACCGTAAACAGACTTGCGCGAATTGTCGATCAGGGCAAGCGCGCCGTTACTCATGCGCGCGGACACTGTTGCGGTATCAACATCCCCCGCCTCGCCTATCGCCGGATCGATCAGCACGGCGCCTTCGGCATAAACCTCTTCAACTTCGCTGCCGGAAAGATAACGTAGCATATCAAGGTCGTGTATCATCATATCAAGGAATATACCGCCAGATGAACCGACATAACCGGCCGGTGGCGGCTCGGGATCTCTTGAGCTTATGCGGATGAACTGCACGTCCCCGATCTTTCCGGCCATCACGGCTTCGCGAAGTGCCAGGAAGTTATGGTCAAAACGCCTGTTGAAACCGACCTGATATTTCAGTTTTTTCGGCGATTCCCTGAGGGCAGCCTGTACCTCGGCGATCCTGTCCGTTTTTTGATCGATAGGCTTCTCGCAGAACACATGCTTGCCGGCCTTGATCGCTTCGATCGAAAGCGACGCATGCGTATCCGTCGATGAGCAAACGAGCACCGCGTCTATGCGCGGATCTTCAAGTATTTTTCTGTGATCCTTGTATATGCCTTCTATACCGGCATTTTTTGCCCACTGTGCCGCCGCGTCGCTCATGTACGGATCGGCAATCGCAAGTATCCTCGCGTTCTCAACGCCTGTTAAAATACTTTTTGCATGTACCTGGCCGATGCGCCCGGCGCCGATAATCCCAACGTTAATCATATTTGCTACTCCTCATGCTGTTGCTTTCTTTATGCTTGCGGCATAAAAGCGTAAAATGTGCTCTTCGCTCGGCACGCACTTTGTTTCGAGCGCAAACGCGCCCCTGTATCCGTTTTCCGTCAGGGCATGGCATATCTTCCGAAACTGGATATTGCCTTCGCCCGGAAGGCCCCTGTGCGAATCCGCAAGATGCACGTTCGTTATTCTGTTCGCCGCGGTTTTGACCGCTTCGAGCATATCAGGATCCTCAATATAAGAATGGTAAGTGTCATACAGTACGCCAAGCGCGTCCGGTGCGCCCATGCGCTCTATGAACGCGAGGCATTGCGCGGTGTTGTTGATGAACGAGGCTTCGCTGCGGTTGATGGCTTCGATCTGAAGCTTCACCCCCGCCTCCTTCGCCCTCGCGCACAGCGGAACAAGCGTTTGCGCCAGCGTCTCCTCAAGCTCGGCCGGCGGCGTATCCACGCCCGGTTTTCCCCTGAGAAGTCCTATCGTCACATTCGGCCGTCCGAGTTTTTCCGAAACGGCGATGTGTTTCATCACGGTCTCTGCCGCGCGAATGCGCAGACCCGCATCTTTTGATGTCAGATACTGACCTTCAAGCCCGCATATCTGTCCGGTTGAAATGGTCGTTATCACAAGGCCGTTCTTCTCCGCTTCGTCGCGGATCAGCGCGGCGTCCGCCTTATCGGGATATGCGATCGCAATCTCCACGCCCGAAAGACCGTGCTTGGCAACATCGGCAAACGCTTCCCGCCAATGTGCGGCCTTGTATGGTGAAAAACCGGTATCATATTGAACAGGTACTGTTTGAGCAAGAAGATTCATTTCGTTCCTCCGTTAACAATACGGAGGGCAGAACGCATCGCGGCCGCCCTCCGATGTTCATGCTTTATCAGTCGATGAAAATGCCCCTGCGGGAAAGCTCGTGTATGCTCTTCCAGCCTTCGCTCTGCGGCTCACGCAGGCAGGCCTCGACCTCTTCCGCCGGACGCAGACTGAACTTGGAAGGATCCGGAACCTTGCCCGCCGGATACTTTTCAAGTATATCCTCGCACATGCAGGTGAGATACTCGCAGATCGCGGCGATCGCGCGCTTCACGCGGCGGGGATCGGCGCGCGTGGGCTTGCCGACGACGCCCTCCGGCGTGCCGTAACGCTCTATCCACGCATTGCCTTCCATCTCCTGCCAGCGATTCGGCCTGTGGAAGGAATCCACTGAACCGTCAAAGAAGCCTTCCTGCAGGAAGCCGAAATTCTTCGGCGTTGCATCAACGCAAACGCTCATATCCACCATCTCCGGGAACATAAGCAGCGCGGCGCTCGTTTCAGATTCATCAGCATGGATGAACGGCGTTGTAACGAAGTCCGGACGCTCGTCGCCGAGGGGATAGAAGAACTCGCGCACAGCCCTGTGCCATTCAACAACGCACGCGAACGCGGGAAGCTGATAGCGCTTGAAGAACTCCTGAATGGCGCTTTCAAGCATCCAGTCCTGACCATGGTTGTTGACGAGGATTATCTTGCGGAAACCGTCGTCCCAAAGGCCCGCCATAACGGCGGTCAGGGTCTCGATGATGGTGGTTTCGGAGATCATCACGGTGCCGGGCATTCCAAGGTGATGATAAGGATGGCCGCCATAGTTCATCGGCGGGAAAGCAAGCGCGACCTCGTGACCGAGCTTTGCCGTTTTACGGCGGACGGCCTCGCAGATGAACTGGACCATGAACGTATCAAGGCCGGTGCAGTTCTGTGCGCCGTGATTCTCGGTGCTGCCGATGGGGACGAGCACGATATCGTTCTTATGGCGCTTTTCGATGACCTTCGCGCGCGGCGTGTTCTGGATATAGCAGCCTGCTTTACCCATCTCGCATTCGGAACCGATGCCGTAATCGTCAAGGATTTTCTGTATGTCCTCCTCTGAGGCATCCCATATTTTCTTCTTCAGGCGGCCGACTTTGTTGTCCTCAAAGAAAATATTGGGATAATCTGTTGTAAGATATTTCTGATAAGCCATTTTTTACCTCTTTTCAGTCGTCCATCACGCAGGTGATCTTCATGTTGGTGCGATCCTTCTGGAGCGCGATGATGTTCTCCGGAACCTCGTCGAGCTTGATCTTCTTGGTGATCATGGGCAGCATATCCATGCCCGCGGCCATGCTGTCGATGACCCTCGGGAATGTGCCGTGGCCGCTGTGGCCCTGTGAACCGACGATGCGCGCGCGGCGAACCTGAAGCACTTCGCCGGTAACAGGCATCTTGGCCTCTGCGCGGGCAACGACCACAACCGTGGAGTTGAGCGTGCGGCCTTCCCAGATCGCCTGCTCAATGCCCGGATACACGATGGTCGGAAGACCGGTCGCTTCAAGATAAAGGCTCGCGCCCATGCCGTCGGTGAGGCGGAGGACTTCCTCAGCAAAGTTCACCTTGGAGGGGTCGATAACATAATCCGCACCCATCTTCTTCGCAAGCGCTGCGCGCTCCGGCTGTGGTTCGGAAACGATCACGGTTGCGCCGCCCATTGTTTTGAGCTCACGGCAGGCAGCAAGGCCGACAGGGCCGGTGCCGCAGATGACCACGTTGTCGCCCGGACGGACGCCGCCGCCGCGCTCGATGACGGCGTTGTAACCGACGGAGCAAGGCTCGACAAGCGAACCGGCAAGGAATATATCCTCTTCGTTGTTATAGCGCTTGCGCAGCGGTTCAAGGCTCCAGAGGCAGCGGTCGGGAAGTACGATGTATTCGCAGAACGCGCCGTTCACGTTGAAGCCGATCTCATCAAGGCGCTCGCAATGGTTGGGCCAGCCGTCCGCGCAGGGCTTGCAGGATCCGCACCAGAGCATTTCTTCGGCGCAGACCAGTTCTCCGCCCTTGAACGCCTTGTTTGTCACTTTGTCCTTTGCGCCAGGGCCGCACTTCACGACAACGCCGGAAAGCTCATGGCCGAGGATGCAGGGGAAACCCGTGAGGCCGGGATAGAAAATGTAGCCGTCCTCTTTCTTCTGCGCCATATGAACGTCGCTGCCGCAGATGCCGCAGGCCTTGACCTTGATGAGCACCTGACCGGGGCCGGGCTCCGGCACGTCATATTCGTCGATCGTGATATAAGGATCTCTCCACACCTGACTGCCAAGGTACGTCTGGACATGATCGATGTCCTTCGCGCCGAGCTTGAAGCCGGGCTTCGGATCCCATGTTGCGTGGAGAGTTACGCCTCTCATCTTCTTAGCCATGTTTTTTTACCTCTTTTTCTGAAGTTTTGGTTTTATTTATTGCATCCCCGAAGGGGTTTTCCCGTGATGAGTTCAATATGCTTGCCGATATGGGCATACAGCGCGTCCGAATATGCCTCCCGCTCCATGCGCCAGAGCGTATACAGCCTTTCGCGAAGCGCGTCGTTTTGGAGGATATAGCCATACGTTATGTGTATAAGCTGGCGCGCGTCGTTGTTGTCGAACAATTCGGGCAGCATATCGTCCGTGAGCGTATCAAGCGCCGGAATTTTCGTAAGATCTGTCGTCACATGATAGAATTTCTTCGCGTCCTCGAATTTTTCAAGAGCGTAGGCATGCGCCTCGCGGTAAAGCGCCGGATCCTTGGCGGCTGTTATGCGCATCGCCTCAAGCCAGTTTGTGCCGGCGGTCTTGAGATGAAAACGCCCTTTTGCGTATTTTGCGATTATCGGGAACACCGAGAATTTGTCCGAGCCTGAATGGATCGAAAGCTTATATCCGTATTGTTCCGCAATAAGCTGGTGTTCCTTGAATTCGCGCTCGAACTGAGCAAGATCGCCTATGTAATCTATGCCTTTCTGGAACTCCCCGCAGAAACGGGGCGCGAGCGTCACGAATCCGACGTTCCTTGAGCGCAGCTTCTCGGCGATATACCTGTGCTGCTCCGGCGTTGTCGGCGTGTCGGTTTCGTCAATGGATATCTCAAGCTCCGCACCGTATTCGTCCTTGGCAAAAAACTCGTTCCAGACATCCGTCGCAAAATCTATCGCTTCATCATATATTTCCGAAGGCGTCCTGCCGTCCTTATGGATATGCTCGCTGCAATCGAGGGTAATCATCGTGCAGCCCATCTCAAGCGCGGCGCGGATGTCCGGCATGGTTTTCAGATGATCCCCGTCCGCGCCGAATCCCGTGCGATAACCGTTGCGGAAAACGGCGAACGTGGCGGCGTCTATCACGTCGGCAAATGTCCTTTTCGTGAGGGAAAGCTCTCTCATGGACTGCTGTGCGAGCACAGGCGCGACGCCGCAGTCCCTGAAAACGCGGATATGCCCGTCGCCTGCAATGCCAAGCCTGTCGCCCACGCCGCAGCTCGCGTCGCGTGAAAGCACGCGGACCGGTTTTGTGAACGGGAACAGTTTCCTCAGCGCGTCTGCGTTTTTATGCGAAAGGGGCGCGATCGTACAGCCGTTTTTGCGCTCACCTTCAAACAGATTCTCGGCGGATGATACCAGAACGTCCCCGCCGCCTTCATCCGCCATGAAAACGATCCCGTTCTCAAGCGCGTTCACGCTTTCAGGATAAACGTTGCCCCAATCCGAAAGCCTGCCTGCCTCGTATTCTTTTATCAGCCCTGAATAATCCTTCATTGAAGCCCTCCGCCGGGTATCCGCCGCATGTTAGCGCAAACGTTTGCACGAATTGACGCATTCATTATAGAATCGGATCATCCCGCTGTCAATATCTCATTCGAAATACTTTTCGCCTTTGCCCGAAACAAGCGAGTCGTATGCCCTTTTTACCTTTGCCCAGTTTTGATCGCGGTCGAGCGCCACTCCGCGTCCGATGCCCGAAACAAGAGTTCCAACGCCCTTTTCTTCCATCATTGCACCAAGCTCCCGCAAAAGCGCCGGCGCGCTGCCGGGCTCTGTCGAGCGGCCGTCGAAAATGACATGAACGCACACGTTTTCGATGTTTTCTTCCTTTGCCATATCCATCAGCGCAAGCGGATAATCTATCGAGCCGTGAGATGATTTTTTCGTAAGCAGCGCAATGAGATGAAGCGTGCCGCCGTTTGCCTTGACGCGCTCGAGCGATTCGATGAAAACGGGATTCTTTGAAAAAGTTCCGTCCTTCATCGCGTTATCAAGACGAACGTCATCCTGAAGCACCACGCGGCCGGAGCCAAGGTTTATATGTCCGGCTTCCGAATTGCCCGCTTTTCCGGCCCCAAGGCCCACTGCTTCACCTGAAGCGGAAAGCTTTGCCGTCGGATTGTTTTTAATCAGCTCATCCCAAACCGGAGTGTCCGCGATATGGATCGGGTTCGTGTCGTCCTCCGGCCCTATGCCCCATCCGTCGAGTATTACAAGCAGCACCTTGCGCGGTCCTTGCGGAAAATCAAACAGCGGGCTTCCCGACATCCTTTCCGGCTGATCCACGCCCATTGCGGCAAGCACCGTCGGCGCCACATCGCAAAGCCTGCCCTCGGCGTTGACCGTTACGGCGTCAGGCGCTGTCACCGCGCAGTACACAAGGTTCGTCGTATGCGCGACATGCGGTTTTCCCTCCGCCGTGCGCATTGCCTCAAGATTGCCGTGATCCGCCGTCACGATCGCCGTATAGCCGCTATCCTTTGCCTTTTCAAGCACGACGCCGAGGTTCTTATCCACGATCGCGGCGCATTTTATTTTCGCCTCGTCGTTTGACGTATGACCGATCACGTCGCCGTTGGCGAAATTAGTCACGATAAAATCATAGCCCTGTTCCATCCCGCGGCAAACGTTTTCAGCCACCTTCGGCAGGGAAAGCTCCGGCACGGTGTCAAACGGAACGCCCTTCGGCGACGGCACCTTTATGTCATCCTCACCGTGGAAGGGCTGTTGTCTTCCGCCGTTGAAAAAGAATGTGACATGCGCGTATTTTTCGCTTTCGGCGCAATGGAGCTGTTTTTTGCCCGCGCGGGAAAGCGTTTCCGCGATCGTTTCCTCAACCTTTGACGGCGCGAAGGCGATCGGCAGATAAGTGTATCTTTCGCTGTACATTGTCAGGATCACAAAATCGAGCGGGTCTATCCTTTCACGCTCAAACCCACGGAAAGCGGGATCCGTGAAAGCATCCGTCAGCTCAGTCTCGCGCTCGCCCCTGCGGCAGCAGAATATGACCGAGTCGTCCTTCCCGACAAGCCCCACCGCGCCGTTTTCGTCATAAAGATTCAGCGGCTCAAGCGAATAATCCGTGCCGCCCTTTGCGTATTGGGCTTCGACCGCACCGGCGAGCGCTTCGCCCCCGGCAAGATTATACTTTTTCATTTTCAAACGCTCCTTTGCTCGGCTTTTTGAATATCGATGCGCGGCGCGCCCGGGAACACATCAAGCAGCGTGTCAAAGCGCGTGATTATACCGTCCGGTCTGTTCTGCTCCGTGAGCTTGAGCGGCGCGGCGTCCGGATAATCCACTGCGATTGTTGCGGCAAAGCCGGTCGCCTTTGCGCCCATTATGTCGCGGTTCAGGTTGTCGCCGACGAACGCGCTGTTTTCCGGCTTAACCTCCGCCTCGGCAAGCGCAAGATAGTATATCGCCGGGTGCGGCTTGCGAAGCATCGTGACAGACGACTGCTGAACGGTGCAGAAATACGGCCTCAGACCGTCATGATCGAGCCATTCGTCAATTTCGTCGCAGCCTATAAGATCGCTTATCACGCCGACCTTATATCCGCGCGCGCAAAGCTCCTTCACGGTTTCAATGCCGCCGGGAACGACAACGCGCTCGCCCTTGCAGCGTCTGTATTGATATGTCAGCTCGGCGGCGTTTGCCTCGAGCCTGTTGTGATCGTATTCCGGCGCAAGCCAGCGTGTCCACAGCACATCCATCGGCGCCTCGCACATGTATTTGAGCGCCCAGTCGCGATAAGCGTCATAGCGTTTTTCGATGAGTGTATGGAAATCCTCCGGCAAAAGTTCGGTCCCCACAAGCTCGGCTATGCGCGCCTTTGCTGCGTCCTGATAGGGTTTATTTGGCGTAACGATCCTGAACGTGCCGCCAAGATCGAGAAAAATCGCCTGTATTTCGCGTTCCATACATCAAACCTTCCTTATTTTGCACTCATCGATCATCGGCGCTTTTGGGAAAAGTTCTTTCAGCTCGGCAAAATCGAATATTATCGCGTCCGGCCTGTTATCGTCTGTGATCGTTTCCTTTTTGAGCTTCTCTGGCGTGGTATACAGTATGAACATGCCGAAGCCCGCGCTGCGCGTGCCTTCGACGTCGCGTTTGAGGTTGTCGCCGATATATGCGCAGTGGGAAGGCTCCACACCGAGCATATTACATGCCTTCTCGCTTATGCGCGGATCGGGCTTTCGTATTCCTTCCACGCAGGAGAGCAGCACCGCGCCGAAATACTTGCCGAGGTCGTCATGCTCTAGCCAATCGGGTATTTCGCGCGAGGTGACGAGGTTGCTGATTATGCCCAGCTTATAACCGTTCGCGTACAGATCCTTTATCGACTGCGCGCCGTTTGGCGCGACAACGCGGCGGCCGTCCTTGTTGCGGTATTCGATCGTAAGCTCTATCGCGTTCTTCATTATGAGCTCACGCGGATACTCCGGTGTGAGCCATTTTGTCCAAAGCTCCCATTCCGGCGCTTCCTTCATGGTTTCAAAGCACCATTTGCGATAACCCGCGTAGCGATAGTCAAGGAACTTGCAGAATTCATCCGGATCGCCCTTTTCGCCGCAAAGCTCCGCTATGCGCCTTCGTGCGCGGGCTTCGAATTCCTCATCCCGCTCCACAAGGCGGAGCGTGCCGCCGAGATCATAAAATATCGCGTCAAATGCGTTTTTCATAATTCCTCCTCACTTGAGACTCGGGAAAATATCGAGAATTTCAGATATTTGAGTTATCGTATAATCCGGATGGAGCTTTATCTCCTGCGGTTCGTTCTTTATGGTATCAGGCTCGTCTATGCGTATCATCATCGCATAGCCGGCGTCTCTCGTGCCCTGCACGTCCCTTATCGGATTGTCGCCGATATAGGCGCAGTTCTCGGGCTTTTTGCCTATCGCGCGGCAGGCGAGCAGGTATATCGCCGGGTCAGGCTTTCTTATGCGCACTTTTGATGAAAGCACGACAGCTTTGAAGAAATGCGCGACGCCGTCCTCGATCATCCAGTCCGGAATTTCCGTTTCGGTTATCGTGTTTGCGATAATGCCCATCGTATAGCCGCGGCGGTCAAGCTCTTCAAGGGTAGATTTCGTGTCCGGCCTCGCTACGCGCCTGCCGTCGTGATCGCGCCAAAGCCGCGTCAGTTTGCCTGCAACGGCGCATATATGCTCCACGGGATAATCAGGCAGAAGATGCTGGCTCCAAAGCTCCATCTCCGATGCGTCGATAAGCGTCTTTTTGACCATGCTGCGGTATTTATCCCAGTTTGCTTCAAGTTTCTCAAAGAACACGTCATGCTCTTCCTTCGTTCCGACAAGCTCCATCAGCTTTTTTTCGGCCGCATCCGAGAACGCCTTGTCCTTCACGACGACGCGCAGGGTGTTGCCAACGTCGAAAAAGATTGTGTCGATCATGTTTCCGCCCTCCCTGTTATCTTTATTTGTTGTTGTATGTCTTGATTATCGAAGGTATCTCGCCGAGTTCTTTTATCATGAAATCAGGCTTCGGCGCGTCGACGCTGAACGCGGCGTCCCTGTGCGCGATCGCCGGGTTGTCGATCTGTATCATCATCGCAAGGCCGGCGTTTTTCGCGCCCAGCACGTCGCGCGATATCGTATCGCCGACATACGCCGTCTCATCCTTCGTGACGGACATCTTTTCCATTGCGATGTTGAATATTTCAGCGCCGGGCTTGCGGCAGCCGGTCTCGCTCGACATGACTATACATTCCATGTAGTTTTCGATGCCGTATTCGCGCACGATGTGCGGCCCGAATGACGTTGATATTATATTGCTGATTATGCCCATGCGCACGCCCATCCCGTCGAGCGCTTTCACCGTTTCAACAAGTCCGGGACGGCGCTTGTTGCACACGCGCTCATAATCATAAAGGAAGCTGAGCTCTTCGGCGATCGGCGCCAGCTTTTCCTCTCCGATCGAATACTCCTTCAGGTAAAACTCGTTCCATATGCGCGGGGCCGGAAGCTCCTTAAGGCTTTGCTCGCTCCAATGCTTGTAATCCTCGGCGTTCTCATGCAGCCGCTGCGCAAATGCGCCTTCCTCTTCCTTTATTATTATGTCGTATACGGCAAGCCTGTCCATCAGCCTGCGCGCAAATGCGCGGCGCAGCCCTTCGTCGTTGCTCACCGTGTGCAGCGTTCCGCCGATATCGAACAAAACAGCTTTTATCATGGATGTCCTCTCTCTGAAATGCAGTGCTATCAGGTATAAATCCCGCAAACGTTTGCGACATCTTTAATATAATTTGATTTTAATGCACACGTTTACGTTTGTCAATATGGCCACGGCATATTTTCGCGCTTATATGCAGTGATACAGCAGCATTTTCAGCCTATTTTCCGGATTGACAAAACATGTTGCATGTAGTAATATTTGCTCACAGGCGGAAACGTTTGCGATTCGCGCCTTGTCATATAACTTATTCGGAGTGTATGCTTATCATGAACGTCACAATAAAAGATATTGCGAAAGTCGCCGGCGTATCATACGCAACGGTATCGCGCGCGCTTTCCGGAAGTCCCGAGATCGGGGAGGAAACGCGCGAACGTGTGCTCAAGATCTGCCGTGAAATGGGATACACCACAAATTATGTGGCCCGTTCGATGGTGATGAAGCGCACGAAGCTTATCGGGCTTGTCGTCGCCAATATCGACAACCCGTTCATGAGCGAGTTGGCTTATCATATCGAGCTTCGCGCGCGCGAGCAGGGATACAATCTCATGTTGTGCAACTCTTCACACGACCTTGCCCTTGAAAAGGAAGTGTTCGAGCTGCTTGTCGGCCGCCAGGTCGACGGGATCGTGCTCGTGCCCGCCGGCACCGAATCCTATGATAATCTCAAACCGTTCATCAACCGCGTACCCACGGTGTTCATGAGCGAAAACCTGCGCGATCTGCCGGAAAGCTATGTTTCTGTCGATAACTACCGCGGAACGCGCATAGGCACCGAATATCTCTACTCCCTCGGTCACCGCGACATACTGTATCTCGGCCGCCGCAAGGGCAGCGTCACGCATCAGCTCCGCGCGGAAGGATACATCGACGCCTGCCGCGAGCTGGGCATGGAACCTGTGTTCTGCAACAGCAATTATTCTTTCAGCTCCATTCAGGCCGGATACCAGCTTGCCAAACACGTTTTTTCCAAAAACTTCACCCAGACCGCGGTCTTTGCGGCGAGCGACTCCCTTGCCCTCGGCGTGATCGAGGCTGCCGAGGAAGCCGGGCTTCGCATACCCGAGGATCTTTCGCTGATGGGATTTGATAATATCCTTTACTCCAGCCTGCCGAAGATAAACCTCACCACGATAGAACAGCCAAAGAAAACCATGGCTTCAACAGCCGTCGATATCCTCGTTGACAAGATCAACGATCCGAGCACGGGCTATTCTCACAGGATACTCACCCCCTCGCTTGTCAAGCGCGGATCATGCAGCAAGATCCATATCAACTGAAAGAGGCTCATGCATGTACAAATACGATATTCATATACATACTATGGAAACAAGCCGCTGCGGCTATGTGAAGGCGCCGGAGACCGTCGCCAAATACAAGGCGCTCGGCTATGACGGGATATGTATAACCGATCACCTGCACGACCTGTATATCTCGCTCATGGATTGTCATGACGACTGGCAGGCATGTATCACCCGTTATATGTACGGATATAATGAAGCGAAGAAGGCCGGCGATGCGCTCGGGCTTGATGTGATTTTCGGCATTGAGCTGCGCTTTCCCGAAAACGATTCGGATTATCTCATTTATGGCGTTGACGAGCAGTGGTTGAGAGCCAATCCTTACGTCTGCCATATGGATCATGAAGCGTTTTTCAAAAAATACGGCGACAGCGTGCTTATTATCCACGCTCATCCTTATCGTTATTGCGACGAGGTCTTTTACAACTGCGTACACGGTATTGAAGTTGTAAACTGCAACAGGCGTCACCCTAACCGCAACGAGCTTGCGCTCGAGCTTGCCAAGGCCAATCCGAGACTCATCCGTCTTTGCGGCACGGATGCGCACCGTCCCGGCGACGAAGGACAGTCCGGCGTTCTGTTCGATCACCGCGTCAGGGATTCCTATGAATTCAAAGCTGCCGTGGAGTCAGGGAATTTCAAGCTCTGGTGCCCGGAGCATGAAAACATAATTACCGAAAGCGAGGCGCGCTGAACATGTTTGACACAATGATAATCGGGCAGGTCTGTCTTGATACCAACACGGATTACGACAATTCGGTGATGCGCTGTCCTGGCGGCGCCGTGCTCTTCTCCGGCCATGCGGCTTCCGCCATGGGCAACAACACCGCAGTCGTGCCCAAGTGCAATCCGGGCGATATCGATCTTGCCGCCGCTTTCGGCGATTGCCCCTGCATAACGGTTTTTCCTCTCGTTTCCGAAAAAAGCACGCTGATGGAAAACACCTATTTCACCCCAGACAGGGATCGCCGCTTAAGCAGATGCAAAGCGATGATCGACCCTTACCGGCCCGATGAACTGCCGTCCGCGCAAACGAAGCTCTATCACCTCGCAGGCCTTGCACGCGGGGACATCGGCTGCGATATGATACGCGAATGCGCAAAACGCGCGGACACTGCGCTCGACGTGCAGTGCATGTTGAGATGCGTTGAGGATGACGGAAGCATGGTGTACCGCGACTGGGATGAAAAGCTTGAAATCCTGCCGCTGATACGGTTCCTCAAAACGGACGCTGCCGAAGCGGAGGTGCTCACCGGACTCACGAACCGCGAAGAAGCCGCGCGTCTGATGTGTTCATGGGGCGCAAAGGAAGTCATGATAACGCACAGCAGCGAAGTGCTCGTATGTGACGGAGAGAATATCTACACACAGCCGCTGAAGCCGCGCGGCCTGTCCGGACGCACCGGCCGCGGCGATACCTGCTTTGCGGGCTACATCACCGAAAGGCTGCATGAGGATATACCCACCGCGCTGCTCAGTGCTGCGGCGCTGGTCTCGCTCAAGATGGAAACGCCGGGGCCGTTCTCCCTTGCGCGGGAGGATGTAATGAACTATATCGAACAGTTTTATCGTTAAGTCGACTACGCGCTTCAGCTTCCACGAACTGAACTGAAAGGAATGAATACTATGTTCTCCCTTATGCAAGAGCTCGGTCTTCAGAAACTCAATGAGCTTACCGTGGTGATAAGGCTGCTTATGGCTGTGATATGCAGCGGAGTGCTCGGCCTTGAACGTACGCGCAAGCGCCGTCCGGCCGGCCTTCGCACCTATATGCTCGTTTGCATAGGCGCAGCAGTCGTCATGATGACCGCGCAGTACATGACGATGTATTTTGAAAAAGCCGATCCCGGCAGGATGCCCGCGCAGGTCATCAGCGGCATCGGTTTCCTCGGCGCCGGCACCATCATGGTCACGCGCTATTACAGGGTCAAGGGTCTGACCACCGCCGCCGGACTTTGGGTCGCGGCGTGCATGGGCCTTGCCATCGGCATCGGCTTCTATTTCGGCGCGATCGTGACATGCCTCATCCTTCTCTTCGTCATGATTTTCGCAGACAGGCTTGAAAGCGTGTATACAAAGAAGCTGCGCAGACTTCACCTTTACATCATTTTCAGCGATATAGAATTCCTCAAACCTTTCATGAACCAGATGCGCGCAAGAGAATGCAGTCTGAGCGATGTTGAAACTTCAAAATCAGACAACAAGACCGGCATCGGGCTCTTCTGTCTTCTTAAGTTTCCCTCCGCCATGTCCCATGAGGAAGCGCTCAAAATGGTTGAAGAGCAAACCGGTATTCTGTTCGTTGAAGAAATCGACGATTAAGCGCAAACGTGTACGCTTGTTTTCCACGCGAGTATTTCCTGCCACGGCTGTTGATGGGCCGACATAAAGTTTTGAAATTCACAATTTGCTTAAATTCCGCTTTTTTTGAGTTTTATTATTGACAACACGCTTTAGTTACCGTAAACTTAAATGAAGCTACAATATTACGCAAACGATTACGCTGATTTTATTATTTCACAAACAGCAACAGATGTTCCGGAATGCGCACGGTCACAAGCGCTGAACAGATTCTGATTTGGCATATACATAAATAACAGATATTCACAGTCGAAGGGAAGTGTATCAATTTGATAAAAGCCGTAATGTTCGACATGGGCGGAACGCTCGAGGATCTGTATTCGAACAGCAGCAACGAGCAGCGCACCGCGCACGAGCTGTACAGAATACTCAAAAGCCACGACATCGCCGTTCCGTATGACGAAACAACGCTTTGGGCGAAGGTTTATCCTGAAATTCTCCGTTACAAAGCCGAAGCCGAAGTTACGCTGATGGAGCTTAAGCCTGAACAGATATGGCCGGACTACGGCTTCAAGGACATCCCTGTTGACCGTGAAAAGCTGATCGCCGCAAGCGAGGAAATCGCCCACATGTGGGAAGTCACCTATTTCGACCGCAAACTGCGCAACCATGCTGCAGAGATGCTGCGCGGGCTGAAGGAGCTTGGGCTTTATGTCGCCGCCGTGAGCAATACCGCAAGCGTATTTCAGGTGTTCTCTACGCTTGAGGATTACGGCGTGCGCCAGTATTTTGACGATATAACCCTTTCAAGCATAGTCGGCTATCGCAAGCCGCATCCGAACATATTCAAGATTGCGCTTTGCCAGGCAAGACTTGACGCATCCGAGTGCGCCTTCGTTGGCGACACGCTGTCGCGCGACGTCGTGGGTCCGCGCAAGATGGGATACGGAAGGGTGTTCAAGATCGGCTCATTTCTAACGCCGATTAAGGACGTCGGTAAATACGACGGCTTTGCCCCCGATTACGAAATCGAGGATATATACGACGTTTATTCCATTTTGAAAAAGGAACTCGAGAGCAAATAAGCACAGCCCCCGGCATTTACTACGTTCCCACCGCTGAGACTGTTTCCGATTGGAGTGATACTGTATGTCAAAAGTCAGTCAAACCAGAAAGCCGTTCTCGTGGAAGAGGCTCAAGAACCAGTTCCTGGCCGTCATAGGCAATCCGTTCAATATGATCGTATTCTTCAGTCTCATCATATTGTTCTGCCTTATCGTCATTCCTCTGCTCACCATGATCGGCAACACATTCACCGTCGCCAAAGCGGAGCTTCGTAATATCGAAGGCGCTGAAATCGGCGATTTTACCCTGTTCTATTGGAAATATCTGCTTGTAAGCCCACTCACCAAAGCCATCTTGTGGGAGCCGCTGCTGCATTCTCTCACAATAGGCTTTTTTGTTACGATCATATCCATACCGTTGGGCGCTGTGCTTGCATGGCTCATGGTACGCTCGGATATTCCCGGAAAGAAACTGCTGAGTATGCTTATCATCATTCCTTACATGATACCTTCATGGTGCAAGGCGCTAAGCTGGCTTGCAGTATTTCGCAACAGCACTTCGGGAAGTCTGGGATTGCTGACGGGTCTGGGCCTCATGATCCCCGACTGGCTCGCTTACGGCCCGTTTGCGATAATCTGCGTCATGAGCATGCACTATTATGCGTTTGCATACATCATGGTTTCCGGATCGCTGCGTTCCATCAACTCCGAGCTTGAGGAAATGGGCGAGATCCAGGGTGCGAACAAGGTTCAGATTTTGAAGAGCATAACGCTGCCGCTCGTGCTGCCGGCCGTGCTGTCCGCCGCCATAATGACCGTATCGAAGTCGATCGGTTCATACGGCGTCGCCGCCAACCTCGGCAACCGGATCAGCTATTATGTGCTCGCAACGCGCATGAAGGAATTCATCAACGACAGTCCGAAGGGCGTCGGTTACGCGATGAGCATATTGATGATACTTCTTGCCTGCGGCACGATATTCGCGAACCAGAAGATGGTTGGCGTGCGCAAATCATATGCGACCATCGGCGGCAAAGGTACCCGCAGCAATCTGATGCGGATCGGAAAGGCAAAATACCTGCTGCTTGTTCTTATCGCGATATTCCTTTTCGCCGCGATGGTCATGCCGACGTTCGTGCTCGTCATGGAAAGCTTCCAGATATATACCGGCGGAGGATACGGGCTCGACAACCTGTCCCTGTATGCGTGGATAGGAACGCTCGACGAAGCCCCGCTTGAATCATACGCCTATAACGGCATATTCCGAAATACCGAGTTTATGAGGGCGCTTGGCAACACCGTCAAACTTTCGCTCATAGCGTCCATCGTGACCGCCTTCTGCGGACAGTTTCTCGGATATATCTCAACGCGCGGCCGCGGCAAGTGGTATGGCAAACTCACGGAGCAGCTTGTTTTCATTCCGTACCTGATGCCCGGCGTGGCATTCTCGGCGATATATTTCGCCATGTTCAGCCAGCCTCGCCTGGGCGGTATCATACCATCGCTTTACGGCACGTTCGCGCTTATACTTCTCGTTTCGATCGTCAAGCACTTTCCGTTTGCGAGCCGTTCGGGCTCATCGAACATGATGCAGATAAGCGTTGAACTCGAGGAGGCGGCCGATATTGCCGGCGCAAGCTTCTGGCGCAGGATAGGCAGCATAGTCATTCCGCTTGCAAAGAACGGATTCGTCTCAGGCTTCATGCTCGTTTTCATCAGCATAGCCAAAGAGCTCGACCTTGTCGCCATACTTATGACGCCTTCCAACTACACTCTTTCTTACCTCGCTTTCGAGTATTCGAAGAGCCTTATGCCGCAGTGCGCCGACGCCATTGCGATCGTGATACTGTTGTTCATTCTCATCTGCTACCGCTTAGCGAACCTCTTCGGCGCCGACATAGGCAAGAGCTGGGGTTGATAATACGACAAACACTTCAAGGAGGATTCTCAAATGAGCAGGATCGTATTGGAACATATAGACAAATTTTATGGTGAGAATCATGTTTTGCGCGATATCAACCTCACCATAGAGGATGGGGATTTCATGACGCTGCTTGGGCCGTCCGGCTGCGGAAAAACGACAACCCTTCGCGTCATCTCCGGTCTTGAGAAGCCGCAAAACGGCAAGATGTTCATGGATGAGCGCACGATAATCGACGCGGACAACGCCTTTTATGAAGCGCCGAGCAAACGCGGGCTGAACCTTGTTTTCCAAAGCTATGCCCTCTGGCCGCACATGACGGCGTTTGAGAACGTGGCTTTCGGCCTTAAGATCAAAAAGCTGCCAAAGCATGAGGTCGAGGAAAAAGTGATGAGCGCGCTCAAGGTGATGCGCATCGAGGAATACCGCGACAGATACCCCAACGAGCTTTCAGGCGGCCAGCAGCAGCGTGTCGCCATCGCAAGGGCCATCGCGACAAGCCCCAAGCTCCTTCTGCTTGATGAACCGCTTTCAAACCTTGACGCAAGGCTGAGGATCGATATGCGCGCGGAGCTGAAGCGGCTTCACAAGGAAACCGGCACAACGATAATCTATGTCACGCACGACCAGGTCGAAGCGCTCACAATGTCAACCAAAATCGCCCTGTTCAAGGAGGGTGAGATTTCTCAGGTCGACACGCCGCTCGGGATCTACACCAATCCCGTTGATCTTCAGGCTGCGGACTTCATCGGCAATCCCCGCATCAACTTCGTTAACGGACATGGATTTTATGACGGAAAGTCCCTGCGCGTAAAGTGCGAGCTTGGCGATTACGAATTCCCGAACGAAGACATGAAACCGGGCGAGGAATACCCGACAAACGAGGAATTTGACTGCGTGCTTGGCATAAGACCTGAGATGATAGAGCTTGAGACGGAAAACATGGGTCATCCGTACACGATTGAAGCAAACGTGTATGCAAGTCAGCCCGCCGGTTCCGAAACGCTCATCTCCCTCACCGTCGGAAGCGCGGAATTCCTTGCCATACAGATCGGCCTCGTCGAATATGAGATGAATCAAAAGATTTATACCGTTCTGCATCCCGAAAGGATTAACGTATACAACAAAAAGACAGGCCGCCTCATCAAATTTGCAAAAGCAAGTCATCAGGCGTGACCGCGGCCCGCGCGGACCATTTGACAAAAGGAGGAGGAACGCAATAATGAAGCCAAGTAAACTCATCGCCTGTATTCTCGTCGCGCTGCTCATCGTGTCGACGGCGGCTGCCGTTGGCTGCAGCGGAACAAACGCGCCTTCCGACACATCCGCGGCCGGAGAAGTAACCGAAACCGCCGGCGGCGCCGAGACGGCGACCAACCCGGGTACCGAACAGGAACGCGGCGAGCCGGATTACAACAGCATGACGATGGATGAGCTTTACCAGCTCGCGCTTGCGGAAAGCGGAACGATAACGATCTATTCCACAACCACCGCAGCCCATACGGCTGTAAAGAAGCTGGTCAAGGATTATCCCGAGCTTGCAAACAAAATCGAGTATATCGAATCCGACACGGCCACCGTTGCCGATCGAATCGAGACCGAAAGCGACACCGGCAACATAAACGCGGATGTGCTTCAGGTCAAGGATAACAGCGGCGAGATATATTACGAGCTTGTCCAGTATGACTATCTCGATGTGTATTATCCCGAAAGCGTGTGCTCACATGTTGATCCGGAGCTGCTCAAATACGGCATGCCCCTTTATGCGACATACAGCCCCTGGTATTACAACACAAATTCTTATCCCGACGGCTGCCCGATAAAGAGCTGGTGGGATATAGTTGAAGGCTATGATACCGAAACCTGTTCGTTCACGGACGCTTCCGGCAAGAACAATCAGTTCTGGACGATCTATACCAAGGACATAACCTCCGCCTCGTATGCGGCGCTTTGGGCGCAGCTTATCGTTGACGGCGATCAGCTTGCGGCGCAGTATGAAGCTCAATACGGCAAGCCCCTTGAATACACATACATGAGTAAACTCACGAACTCGGCAGGCGTGATGGAGTTCCCCGAAAACAACGCCGGCGTTGAACTTTTCTGGCGTTTCACGCAGATGCTCATAACCGAGCTTGACGACGGCGATCAGGTCGTTTCCGCGGTTGATGAATCCCTGAACGGCCCGACGCTCGGCCTCTGCTCGGGCAGCAAGCTTGACAACGTGAACAACGGCAGCGCGATCAACTGGGTGACCGGTCTTGAGCCGTACACCGCCTTCCTCGCCTGCGATTATCTCTATGTTGTCAAGGGATGCGACAATCCCGCCGGCGCGCGCATGTTCATACTGTATGAGCTTGGCGGAGACGACGGAGAAAGCGGATGCCTCAGCGCGTTCAATTCTATCGGCAAATGGTCGATAAGGGATGACTATGTGTTTGACAAGACGCCGTATACCATCGATGAAGTAAACCTCAAGAGTCCTGATTTTGAAGACATATACAACTTCTATCCCGACGTCAAGGCTTACTGGATCTATTGGCGCAGCCTCGCGCCGAGCACTTGATGCGTCGCGCTGATATCACCTGATAAATAAAGGCTGTACGGAGGCTCATATGGCTGCGGAAACTTCAAAGTTCAGAAGAAAGCTTGACCGGTTCTGGTCCGTGCTGTTCCTGACTCCCGAAGGACGCCCCAAAAGCGCGGTTTTGCTTTACTCATTCTGCCTGAGCCTCCTTTATGTTATCATTTACGGAATATGCTATTTCTTTCTCATCGACGTTATCGAGAATGCGTTTGTTTCGGCGTCAGCGGTCATGAGAAACGTTTTTGAATCAGTTGTGCCCGGTGTTACGGGCAGCATCATATGCTGTCCGCTTTGGTTCATCGTGAAGGACAAACGCATTGTGCCGGCCGCATTTGTTTGGATGTGCGCATATGCCGTGGCGGCGCTTATATCCATGGCGTTCCTGTGCGAGGGTACGGAGTATTCCATATTTCTGTATTTCTTTGCGATGATCGTGCCCGTTGGGCTGATCACAGGTACCGCGTTCACCCATCATATGTACAGGCGTAACATGAAACTTGCCGCAGTGAAAGAGGATTCAAACACCGATGCTTGACGTGATTTTCTACAACGTGGGAGACGGCGACTGCACCCTTTTGAAGGAAACTGGCCCCGATGGAGAACATGCAATATTGTTTGACACAGGGAGACCGCACGTTGAGTTTGTGGACGGCTCGCTGAGAAGGCCAGCGATAAGCAGACTCATGTGTGAACGGTTGCCGATGATCGACCTCATCGTCCTCTCCCATCCCCATTTCGATCATATCGGCGGCGCGCTTGCAATCATGCGGCATTTTCCCGTTAAAGCGCTTACCGCGCTGTATTTCCCCAACGACGACGCCCGCTGGATAAATGCGCCGGAAGACGAAGGAAAAACAGTTGTCGGCTTTTGCGACGCGCTCAACATGCTTCGCGATATAAAAACCGAAGCGGAAAAACACGGCAGCATCTGCGCGCCTGCCAAAGAGGGCACATTCAGCATCGGCTCAATGTCGCTTACGTTTTATCTGCCTGATATTGAGCTGCGCACAAGGCAAAATGCCGTGTTCGACGAACTTTACGCAGGCGCCATGCCGCCGCACGACATGCTTTATGCGGCATCCAAGGACCGCAACTGTTCAAGCATAATGATGCGCGTTGAATATGCCGGACGGAGCATATTGCTCACAGGCGATTCATACGGAGCATATTGGGAGAACAACGGTATGCCGCATTGCGACATATTGAAGGTGCCGCACCACGGGGACGGCAAGTCGATGACCGAGAAGCTGATATCATCGCTGTCGCCAGAATATGCCGTAATATCGTGCCAGAACGACACGTCGCCGAAAAAAGACCGGCCAAACGCCGATATTGCCGAACTGCTTCAAATGTATTGCGGCGAGGTACTGTGTACCGAAAACAAACCGTTGCCTACATATCCCGCCACAATGCACGACGCCATCCGCTTCACGATCGATGAAAGCGGAAAAATCACCCGCCTCTCCTGAAGGAGAGCGCGCTGACCCAGTACCCCGCCCCGCGCCCCATACGCGCCGGGACAGAGCATATATCAAAATTATCAGGAGGAACGATCATGAAAAAGCTGTTCGCACTCGTTCTGGCTCTGCTTATGGCGTTTGCCATAGCCGGCTGCCAGACGGAAGAACCCGCTGCTGTCGACGAGCCTGTAGCCACTGAGGCGCCCGTCGTTTCCGAAGAACCTGCGGCCACAGAGGCGCCTGTCGTTTCAGAAGAGCCCGTGGCAACCGAAGCGCCCGTAGCGGCCGAGGAAGTGTATGTACCCCTCGCGCTCGATTTCAAAAACAAGACCGGCGTGACGATAACCGGCCTCTATCTCTATGTTGCCGGAGCGGAAGAAAAAGGCAACAGCCTCTGCCCCGCCGAATGGCCGGATAAGGATGCCGACGAAGAGAACTATGAATTCTTCGCCTACATCGTCCGTCCCGAAGGCGCAACATTCGATATCTATGTTGAGTTTGCCGACGGCACCAACGCCACCTGGGCAGGTCTTACGATCGCAAACAACGACAAGCTTTCCCTTAAGGACGGCATCGATCCCTCAACCTGGGAACAGGAAGCCGTTGATGATCCCGAGGATATCGCAGCAATGGCGGAAGTGGTTGCCGCAGGCAAAACCAGCGACAATTATTATCCCGGCTATTCCATCCTCGGCGTTGAGCTCAAGAACAAGACCGGCGCAAACATCACCGAGCTGTACTTCTATGAAGAAGGCGGCGACTACACCGCTTACAACAACATGATCCCCTGCCTCGTTGACGAATCCGGCAATCCCATAACATCCTGGCAGCCCGGCAAAGGCGGTCTGTATGTGTTTGATTTCTTCATTCGTCCCACAACTGCGACCTATGAGATCTATGTGGTTTATGAGGATGGCTCCAACATGACTGTGACCGGCATCGATCTGTTCACCCTCAACGGAGACGGCTTTGCGAGCAATGAGATCTCCATGAAGGACGCGGTCGATCCGGATCTCACCGAAGTCTCCTATGACGACGGCGATCCCGAACCGCTCCAGTATATCAAAGACGCCATTGCGGAAGGCATCCCCGCCGACAACTGGTACCCTGTGTACTGATAACAAACAACGCCGCATCAGCGAGGGGGAGCGCATCGCCGCATCCCCCTCGTCAATTTAAGAAAGGAGCATATTATGCGCTGCAACAAGTTGTTGCACATCATGCTCGCGCTCATATTGGCGCTTACCTGCTGCATCCCCGCAGCTCTTGCAGAGGGGGATGATACCGCATGGTGGGAGAACGACGTTTGGGGACTTGAGGAGCTTGTGCAGCTTGGCGCAAAAGCGCCCGACTATAACGTTTCCGAGAATCGTTATGAGATATCAACGCCTGAACAGCTGCTTTTCCTTTCAGGCAACTGGAAAACGGATGACACGAACGGCGACGGTGCGCCCGATGCGCCGTGCGATGGCATATATGTGCTCACGGCAGATCTTGATATGAGTTCGCTCATGGCGTCTATCGGCGAAACCATTTCCGGTCTTTCGGGCAAGAGCACGGACGGATACATGCCGCCCATTGCGGCCGACGCCGATGAAACCGCCGAAGGCGGCGTCAAGTGCGCATTTTTCGGAACGTTTGACGGCGCGGGACACTGCGTCAGCAATCTTCGCATAGAACGCCGCAACGGCAAGTATGCCGGACTTTTCGGCAATGTCGGGCATGATTACGGCGAGGGCTTCGTCAAAAACCTTGCCCTTCTGAACATAACGGTAATATGCAAGGCCTCCGGCGGTCTGCTGGCGGGCGCGGTATATGGCGACGTTGACAACTGCGTTGTCACAGGCACGCTTGATTGCGCGGAAAAAACCGCCGGCGGTATCGCAGGTAAGATAAAGAAGAATGAAAACGCATATCTCGGTACGGTGCGCAACTGCTTCGTCTACGCTGACATAACCGTGCGCGGCGAGGGCAGCGAGAACGGCGCGGCAGGCGGCGTCACAAGCGCACAGTCCGACGGCGGGCGCATATACAACTGCTATGTCGGCGGCAGCATCACCGTACTCGGTGAAGGCGCGGACTGCGTCGGCGGTATTTCAGGCAACCTGAAAAGCGGTCAGGCGCTTGAAAACACAGTCATGCTGCTCTCCTCCATACTCGTTGAGGACGGCACGAACGTCGGCCTTCTGTGCGGAAGCTATTCCGGCGAAACAGGCTCCCACCTTATAAACAATTATGTTTGGGAGGGTACGCAGCTCACGGGCTCGGTCACAAGCGATCATCCCGAGTCGGCGGCATATACGACGCTTGACGCAGCCGCGATCATGAGCCGTTCGCTTTATACGGAATCGCTCGCATGGGATTTCAACGATACCTGGATGTGGGTCGGTGAGGATAACGCGGGTTATCCGATGCTTGCGCAATTTGCGTCCGGTGCCCCGGCCGTTCTTGAAATGGGGCCCCGCATCGCAGACGATCTTTGCATAACAAAGCCCGTCCTTCGCGCGTCCGAACCCATGACAAACACAGGCTATGCCGGAGAGGGAATCACGCTTTCCTGCACGCTGACGCTGCCCGACGCAATGAGCGCCGACAGCGTATCCTTCCTTTACGGAGCGGACAAAAACGGTCAGGAATACACGCAGCGTGTGGAAATGGCGCAGACTGAAGGCGGCTATTCCGCCGCTTTCCCCGAAACGGAGGAAGGCTCCTGGTATTATTACTTCGAAGCTGTCGTTGGCGGAGAAACCTACACCTATCCTTCGGACATTTCATCCTGCCTGCGCCTTGGCATAGAATCGGCTGCGACAAAATATCGTCCTTCGCAAATAACGCTCAGCCCGGGTGCGACATATTCCTCGGTCGGTTTCGCGTGGACAACGTCCGTCGACGGTCTCACCGCCCAACTGCGCTATCGCGTTGCAGGCGGTTCCGAATGGACGACCCAGGACGTCGCCGACATATCCACTTATGAAATCGGCGGAGGGCGCGGCGATATAACCGGATACAGCGTTGATATCGACGGCCTCTCCCCCGCCACGGAATATGAATACATGGCTGTCACAAACGACGGCAGTGAAACCTATCAAAGCGAGATTTACACCTTCACCACTCTGCCTGACGCCAACGGATATTCATTCATGCTTGTCTCCGATCTTCAGGCCACGACGGAGGAAGGCTATTATCCGTTTCTGTACACGATGGATGGTTTCGTCGCGCAAAGCCTCGGCGGCGTTGACTTTGTGATCAACCTCGGCGACCTTACGGAGGACGGTTCCTCCCTGCCGCAGTGGCGATACATGTTCAACACTCTTGGCGAGCACTTTGCAAATACGCTCACCATATTCACCGCCGGCAACCATGAAAGCAGCGGCGACCCCGGCTGCGCGGTGTATAAAGCGCAAACGAACCTTCCCGGCGGACTTGATGACGAGGCTATCGGCGACTCGACAGGCAGCTTCATCGTCGGCGACGTGTGCTTCGTTATACTCAACACCGAGCCTTACAGCAATATTGAAGGCGCCGACACCGCGGCCGACAAGAAAGCATATTATGAAGCTCAAAAGGAATGGGCTGCCGGCGTATATGAAGCTTCCGGCTGCCGTTGGCGCATAATGTGCGCGCACGCCGGCCTCATCCAGGATGATGCGGACGCTACTGCCTTCATCGAGAAAATGTGCGACGAGCTGAACGTGGATCTGTATTTCAACGGCCATATCCACGATTATTACAGGGCTTGCGCGCGCGACGGCGTCGCATCCGAAACTGGGCTTGGCACAACGTTCATCACAACAAGCCCGATGGGATGCAAGTTTGATCCGTTCGAAGAGGGCGTGATCGACGAACTTCTTCAGTTCCAGACCGGCGGATCGGATGATGCAAGGCAGTATTTCACGCTTGTTGAGGTCGATGATTCAGGCCTCAAGGTAACTGCCTATCAGCTTTCGGAAGCAGGCGATACGACAAAAGCGGCGACATACGAAAGCTACACGGCAATCGACAGCATAACCCTCAGCGAGAGCCTGAGTGAGGTTTACGCACCATCCGCCGAGGTCGCTGAGACGCCCGCCGCCGAGGGTACCGAGGCCGCAGCGACAGATGAAAGCGACGAGCGCTCAAGTATGATATGGTGGATCGGAGCGATCATCGCGCTCATCATCGCCATTGGAGTTACAATATACTTCTGCAGACCGTCAAGAAAGAACTGAGCGACATAAACAAAGCCCGCCCCCGCAAAAGCGGGGGCGGGCTTTTTCGCGTCAGGATGCTTCACGCAAACTTTTCTCTGTTGATCCAAAGGCCGAGCGCGGGGTTCGGTATAAAGAATACCTCTTCCCCGTCCGGCATTGTGTTGTAGCCGTAACTGAGCTTTCCCGGATCGTATTTTGCGGCCGTCGCGTCATATGAAGCAGCCTTGAAGCAGACCGATCCGATCTCTTCCTCGGTTATATTCTTCACCGCGTATGTGATACCGAACCTTCCGTCCGACGAACCGTGGATGAGGTGCGCCGCCGCGCTCATATTTGCGCGAAGATCAGCGCATTTCGGATCGTTGAACAGCTCAAGCACCTTTTCTCTTCCGCAATAGCCGTACTTTCTTATCAGCGCATCAACCGCCCTGTCCTCGCCGAAGCGCTCCACGCCCGGCGCCAGCACAACAAGCTCTCCGCCGTCCGCAATGGCCATGCGGGTGCGATAAACCGCCTTGTTGCCGAGCCATGTGCTTTTGAATTCCTTGGGATCAAGATAAACCACGCATTTTTTGATGCCATGCTCCACAAAATCGATGTTCTTTTGCTGCGCAAGGGCAACAGCCGCCTCGAGCGTGTCGCGTCCCTCGCCGCAGAACAGGCCGTGCGTACGGATATTGCCCTCCGGCGCCGTAGTCACGGTGAGCATGAACAGTATCGGCCTAGTTTTCAAAAAATGCGCCTGCGCATAATCAAATATCTCGCGCACAGGCGTGTGATCGCGGCCCATCATACGTTCCATGCCGTATACCGCACCGACCATGTGGCTTTTGTTGATCATGTCCGCGCCGCCCACGCCGACGAAGAGATTCTTCGTATGGTTCGACATGCCGATCACTTCGTGCGGCACTACCTGCCCCGGCGATATGATGAGATCATAGCTTTCATCCATCACGCGGCGGTTGATCTCCACCGCGATAGGATCCTTCCACAAGCCGTCCGTTATTGAGGCGATAAAGTCTCCCGGCACCTCGCCGATCTTCACCACATCATTCCGCCAGTCATGCGGGATAAACTTTTCAAACGGTATATCGCCGAACATATCCTCCGCCTGTTCCCGCGTAACGGGAACATGGGAACCGAGCGCGGGAAGGATATCGACCTGAGCCCCATGCTGAACGAGCGCATGATAGCATACATTCGTCAAAAATCCCGCGTTGCTGTGGAAGCGCGTATAATCCGGAGGGAGAATAAGCACTTTTTTCGCGGGATGGTTTTCAAGCATCGCGACCACGCTGCGCCTGATCTCGCTGTTGAGAATGCCGCTGTCAGAGGTTGCGCGAAGATTAAGCTCCATCTCAAACACCTGAATAAGCCGAAAATCCGCCGTCGATCGGCAGCACAACGCCCGTCACGAACGCGGAGGCATTGTTGTCAAGCAGGAAAAGCAGACCGCCGACAAGCTCCTCAGCTTCGCCGAAGCGCTCCATCGGAGTGTTGCGCAGTATCTTGCCAGTGCGTGCGGTCGGCGTTCCGTCGTCGTTCCAAAGGAGCTTCGCGTTCTGCGCAGTGGAGAAAAAGCCCGGCGCGATGGCATTCACACGGATACCGCATTTGGCAAAATGCACCGCAAGCCATTTTGTGAAGTTTGAAACGGCGGCTTTTGCCGCGCTGTATGCCGGGATCTTCGTGAGCGGCGTGAACGCATTCATCGAAGAGATGTTGAGTATCACGCCGCCCGGCGCATCTACCATGTCAATCGCGAACGCCTGCGTCGGCAGAAGCGTGCCCTTCAGATTCAGCCCGAACACGAAATCAAACCCCGCCGGGTCAAGGTCAAAAAAGCTCTTTTTGTTCGCGTCCTCAAGCACCGCGCGGTCAAAGAATTCGTCGTCCGTCGTGGCGCGGGGGTTATTTCCGCCTGCCCCGTTCACGAGGATATCGCACTTGCCGTATGCGTCAAGCACCGTCCTGTGCGCCTCCTCAACGCTTTCGCGCTCAAGCACGTTGACCTTCACGGCCATCGCCGTGCCGCCGTTTGCGTTTATTTCATCCGCGACAAGCTGCGCCTTGTCAAGCGCAAGGTCAAGTATTGCCACCTTCGCGCCGCATTGTGCAAGCGCTTTCGCAAACATGCCGCAAAGCACGCCCGCGCCGCCTGTCACCACGGCCACCTTGTTTGAAAAATCAGGTTTATAAGGTAAATTCATGCTGTGCCTCCGTTATGCGTTATATATTGTGGCGGAGGTGTCCCCGCCCTCGCCCGTCCAGTTGGTATGGAAGAATTTGCCGCGCGGAGCATCCGTGCGCTCATATGTGTGCGCGCCGAAATAGTCCCGCTGCGCCTGTAAAAGATTTGCCGGGAGCCTTTCGCTCGTATAGCCGTCAAAATAGGAAAGCGCGCTCGACATCGCGGGTACAGGCACACCCGCAAGCGCCGCTTCCGCCACGACCTTGCGCCAGGATCCGACGCGGGATTTTATGGTTTCTGCAAAATACCCGTCAAGCAGCAGATTTGAAAGCGCGGGGTTGTTGTCGTATGCTTCCTTGATCTTACCGAGGAATACGCTGCGGATTATACAGCCTCCGCGCCACATGAGCGCTATGCCGCCGTAATTCAGGTTCCAGCCATATGTAGCGGCCGCGGCGCGCATGAGCGTATAGCCCTGCGCATAGGAGATTATCTTTGAGGCGTAAAGCGCGTCCCTTATCGCGTCGAGCATTTGCGCCCTTTCGCCGCCGAACTTTTCCTTCGCGTGCGGAAAAACCTTTGCGGCCTCCACGCGCTCCTCCTTCATTGCGGAAAGACAGCGCGCGAACACCGCTTCGCCGATGAGCGTCAGCGGCACGCCCTCATCGAGCGCGGCGATGCCCGTCCATTTGCCTGTGCCCTTCTGCCCCGCGGTATCCAGTATCTTCTCGACGATCGGACTGCCGTCGGTATCTTTATAGGCGAGTATATCGCGTGAAATCTCCATCAGATAACTGTCAAGCTCTCCCCTGTTCCATTCGGCGAACGCCTCGCTTATTTCGCAGTCCTCCATACCCATGAGGTCGCGCATGAGCTGATACGCCTCGCATATAAGCTGCATGTCGCCGTATTCTATACCGTTATGCACCATTTTCACGAAATGACCCGCTCCGTTTTCGCCCACCCACTCGCAGCAGGGGGAGCCGTCCTCCACCTTGGCGCATATCGCCTGGAAAACCGGCTTGACGAGCGGCCACGCGGCCGGACTGCCGCCCGGCATCATGGACGGGCCTTTGAGCGCGCCCTCTTCCCCGCCCGATACGCCCGTGCCGACATAGAACAGACCGCGGCTTTCAACATATGCCGTGCGGCGGATCGTATCCGGGAAATGGCTGTTGCCGCCGTCGATTATAACGTCGCCGGGCTCAAGCACCTCAAGCAGCTTTTCGATATAATCATCTACCGGCTGGCCTGCCTTAACCATCAGCATCACCTTGCGCGGCTTGCCGAGCGCATCGCGCAGCTCTTCAAGGCTGTGACAGCCTATCACGTTTTTTCCGGCAGCGCGGCCCTGCGTGAATTTATCCACCTTCTCGAGCGTGCGGTTGTAAACAGCGACCGTGAAGCCTTTCGACTCCATGTTCATCACGAGATTCTCGCCCATCACGGCAAGCCCTATAAGACCGATATCCGCTTTCTGCATTCTAATCACCTCTTCACCCTCGCGTTGCCCTTATATATGCTCCAAACCTGTTCTTCGTCTGCAGGCGACGCATAATCGTTGAGCTCTGTCGTTGCAAGCACGCCCGTCGCCCAGCCGAATTGCAGGCATTTTTCCGCTTCCCAGCCACGGTATATTCCGTAAAGAAGCCCGCCCGTGAACCCGTCGCCGCCGCCTATGCGGTCAAGGACGGGTATCGGTCTCGGTTCCTCCGCGAACCATTTTCCATCCGAAAACAGTATCGCGCCCCAAAGATGCTCGTTTGCAGATACCACCTCGCGCAGCGTCGTCGCAAAGTATTTCGCATTCGGATACTGCTGCTTTGCTTCTGCGATCATTCCCTTGAAGCTTTCCATCTTTGCGGCAAGGCCGCGTCCGCCGGCTTCCGGCCCGCTGATATGGAGCGCAAGCTGAAAATCCTCCTCGTTGCCCACGAGTACATCGGCAGTTGACGCGATCCTTTTGAATATGGCGGAAAGCTCCTCTTCACGGTTTTCCCAGAAAGAAGCGCGATAGTTGAGATCGAAGCTCACCATCGTGCCGTATTCCTTCGCTTTTTCCGCAATTAGCGCGCAGAACACGGCCGTTTGCGGTGAAAGCGCCGCGATAAGACCCGATATATGGAGTATTCCAACGCCCTCGCTGCCGAAAATACGCTCAATGTCAAAATCTTCGATCGAAAGCGTCCGCCCAACCTCGCCCGCGCGATCGTTCCAGACGCGCGGTCCGCGAAGGCCGAAGCCCGAATCCGCAATGTTGAACTGATGCCTCATGCCCCACGGCCCGCCCTGCGGCACCTCGATCCCCTCATAGCGGATGTTGCGGGCGCGAAGCTCGCTTTTTATGAATGCGGCGATCGGACTGCCCTCCACAAACTTGGTGAGTGCAAGGCACTCATGCCCAAGGGAGGAGGCAATGTTGAGCACATTGGTTTCCGCGCTTGTTGCCTGAAGCATGAAACACTTGCTCGTTTCAACCCGCTGCCTGTCCTGCGGCGTGATGCGCACGCCCATGCTTGTCGGGCAGGCGAGAGCATATTTCTTGTTTTGCATTTTTGGCTTACCTCTTTTGGGATGATTATATGCGAACGCCCTAAGGCGCCGATATCACATGATATAACCGTCTTCGAGTGTAATTATAGATTACCTTCAAACAATATTCTATGTTGTTGTTGCCTTAAACATTGCCCATATTGCCCTGATCGGTAAATTGTGTTATCATTTAAAAAAGAGGTGAGCACATGCCTTATCTTCGTCGTGACGAGTTCCAGCAGCGGCAGCATATGCTTCTGGATGATTATGAAATTTTCCATTATCTTGACAGCAGTGAGCTGCATGTTTCACTGCATTTTCATGATTTTTACGAATGCAACTGTCTGCTTTCAGGCGAGGTTTCATACCAGATCGAGAGCCGCTCATATGAGCTGCGCCCCGGCGACGTGCTGCTCATCGCGCCCAATCAGCTCCACCGTCCGCTCATCAGCAATTCCTCAAGCGCGTATGAGCGCATCGTGCTTTGGATATCCAAAGCTTACATAGAAGCCATTTCATCCGGGAATACAGACCTTTCGCTCTGTTTCAACGCGAGCCACTATAATCTCGGCCGCTTTTCAAAAGCGCAGCGCACCGCGATCGAACAAAAGCTCACGGCGCTTTTCACCGCCACCCGGGAGGACGCTTTCGGAAGCGACGTGCTCCGCCGCGCCAAGCTCGCCGATCTTCTTGTCGAACTCAACCGCGACTTCGCGGCAACGCCATCAAGCGCAACCCATCCCGGCATAAGCTACAACAGGCTTGTCGGCTCTGTCTGCGATTATCTTGACGAGCATATTGCGGAGCATATCACGCTTGACGCGCTTTCCTCAAGCGTGTTCCTTTCCAAATACTATCTTTCGCGCGCATTCCGCGAGGAAACCGGCATAACCATATTCGGTATGCTCGCGCAGAAACGCATGATACGCGCGCGCGACCTGATCGCATCGGGCACCCCGCTGACCTCCGCTGCCGCTTTATGCGGTTTTTCGGATTATTCCAGCTTCTATAAAGCCTTTGTCGGTGAATACGGGGTATCTCCAAGGCTCTATGCCTCGCGCATCGTATAAAATCACGTCCCGCCTCCGCCGTGAATAGAATACCGTAAACGCATACGGCGGAGGTACGTCTTTTATGGACTCGGATTATGATCTTTCAAAGCTCGCCTCAGGCTGCGCTTCGCGCGTTGCAGAGGTTTGCGGCCCGGACGGTATGCGCCGGCGGCTCGAGGATATCGGCTTCACCCGCGGCGCCGCGGTACGCTGCCTTTTTGAAGCGCCTTCTGGCGAACCGCGGGCGTATAGCGTGCGCGGAGCGGTGATAGCGCTCAGGCAGGCGGATGCGGAGCTTGTGCGCGTGATCAAGGAGGGCTCATGGGACTGACAGGCAGCTCTGTGGGCCGTGCGGCTTCCGAAAACGCCGTTTACACGCGGCGTGACGGCGACGTCGTCGTCGCCCTTGCAGGCAATCCAAACGTCGGCAAAAGCTCAATTTTCAACGCCGTTACCGGCATGCGGCAGCATACCGGCAACTGGCCGGGTAAAACCGTAAGCACCGCATACGGCGTCTGTGAACGCGCCGGACAGCGCTTTGTTTTTGTCGACCTGCCAGGCACATATTCTCTCGGCGCGCGCTCACGGGAAGAAGAGATCGCGCGTGATTTCATCGTGTCGGACGAAGCCGATGTTACGGTCGTCGTATGCGACGCGACCTGCCTTGAACGCAGTCTGAATCTCGCGCTCCAGTGCATCTGCGCCGCAAAACGCGCCGTCGTCTGCGTCAACCTCATCGACGAAGCCAAAAAGAAAAACATCAGCATTGACGCCGAAAAGCTGTCCGTCATGCTCGGGGTGCCGGTCATATGCACCTCGGCGCGAGAACGCGCAAGTGTGGACGCGCTTATTTCTGTCATATCCCTTGCATGTGAAACAGTCCCGGCAAAGCACCGCTGCGACGGCTGCGAAGGCTGCGCAGCGATTGCATATGAACGGGCGGAGGCCGTTTGCTGCGAATGCGTGCACGCGGAAACCTCCCCGCGCGCCGCGCGTGATCTTCGCATAGACCGCATCCTGACAGGTAAATACACCGCTGCGCCTCTCATGATCCTGCTGCTTGCGATCGTGTTTTACATTACGCTTCGCGGAGCTAATTATCCTTCGGAATTCCTTTCCGATCTGCTTTCCTCATTTGAAGCGCCGCTGCTGGCCGGCCTTCGCGCAATACGCCTTCCTGATTGGATCTGTCTCGCGCTCACCGAAGGAATGTACCGCATCCTCGCGTGGGTCGTCAGCGTGATGCTTCCGCCCATGGCAATTTTCTTTCCGCTTTTCACGCTGCTTGAAGATCTCGGCTACCTTCCCCGCGTGGCGTTCAACCTTGACAAAAGCTTCGCCGGATGCAGCGCCTGCGGCAAGCAAAGTCTGACGATGTGCATGGTTGATGACGGAATGCCGTTTACCTGACAAATTCCGTAACGCCTGTCTTCGCCTGAAAGCGGAAGGCGATCCTTATCGTCTGACGCTTCACACTGCCGCATTCGTCCTTTTCATATTGCCCCTGCCCGACCTCGATGTGATCGATGAGCTGAAACAACATCAGCTTGGATAATTTTTCTGCATGAATGATGCCGTTCATCAGCATGTTGAGTCTTTCTCTTGTTGAGTCGACCGGCGTCTCCGCTTCATTCCGGCGCCTGAGGAGATACCGTTCTCTTTCATCCAATGCTTTCGCTTCCTGCTCAAACCGAAGCAGCAGTTGATTCATCCGTCCTTCGCCAAGCCGCCCTGCCGCATTGTCTTCATATAAACGCTTGACAATTCCGTCCAATTCCTTCCGGCGCTTGTTGATCTCGGACAGTGTCTGCCGCAAATCCATCCGTGCAGCGTCTTTCCCAATATGATCCTCCGCCAAATCCAAAATTGTTTCCCGCTCTTCATCACAGACGGATAACTGGTCTTGCAATGCTTTTTGCACGATTTCATATAAGGCATTGTAATCGATAAAATGATTGCTGCATTCGCGCGCGCCATATAGTTTATATCCGCCGCAGATCAGGTTTGCGGGCGAACCTTTTTTGCGTGTGCCGGTGGCGGACATATTCCGTCCGCAGTCTGCGCATTTCACTATGCCTGAGAAAATGTTAGTAAACTCGCCTTTTTTCTTGCAGGTTCGCGCCCGTATGCGCCGTTGGATCAGGCTGAATACCTCCTCATCCACAAGCGCCGTATGAGTGTTCCTGACCAATATCCATTCGTCTGGCGGTTTTTTTACCGTTAAGCCGCTTCTGAATGACAGCTTTGTCGTCTTTCCCTGCGCAGTGTGCCCCAGATAGACCACATTGCGCAGCATTTTTGCAATTGTTGCTCCCGTCCATTCCTGCCGTTTTGAATATGCGTTCACATCCAGACCGCAATGGGTCATACATCGGTACACGGCAGGCGACGGCACGCCCTGTCCGTTGAGCGTCTGCGCGATCCCGGCAGGCAGCATGCCGTTGGCCGCCATGTGAAAAATCGCCTTTACGATCTCGCATGTCTGCGCGTCTGCGATCAAATGGTTTTTGTCCGCGGTGTCTTTTTGATAACCATATGGCGCAAAAGCGCCGATATACGCCCCGTCCTTCATTTGCGCAATCAGGGCGGAACGGATCTTTTGCGAGATATCACGGGCATACATTTCGTTCATTACATTTTTAAATGGCGCGATATCCTGATAAGGACTTTCGGAATCGTAACCGTCATTCACCGCAATATAACGAACGCCTTTTGAAGGAAAATACAGTTCTGTATATTGCCCCACTTTAATATAATCGCGCCCGAGTCTTGAAAGATCTTTCGTTATGACCAGATTGACTTTTCTGTCCTCAATATCCGCCAGCATGCGGCGAAATGCCGGCCTGTCGAAGTTTGTACCGCTCCACCCGTCGTCTATATACTCTCCATATATCGTATATCCGTTTTGCGCCGCGTAGTTTACCAACAGTTTCCTTTGTGTGGCAATACTTGCGCTCTCCGCTTCTCCGTCATCTCTTGACAGACGCAGATATAATGCCGCCCGGCAGATCGTCTGTGTCTCCATATATACGCTTGGCAGATATGTCGTTGTTCTGATCGTCTCTCATGTCCGATTCCTGTTTTGTTTCCGTCGGCGATGCAGACAGATCTGATTCTGCCATTTCCAGCAGCAGTTCTCCGATCCTGTCCCGGAGCGTTATTGAAGAGCACGACAGATATTCTACACGGTATCGTTCGATCGCGGGCATATCTCCATCTCCTTCCGTAATAATCTATGCGGGAGAAACGGAGCTTTGTTTGTTCGCCCTTGATTTCAAGCGGTTCCCTTCAATTTTCAGCTTTCTTTTTCTGATAATCTGAGATGCAGAACCGTATCACAGTCGTGTTGCCGCGCGATGCGCCGCCCGAGGTTGCAAAAAAAGCGGAAGGAGCAGCCTGCGCTGTCAGCTTCCGCTTTTCTTTCATTTCATTCAGTCCGCCCGGTACACGATCTCACCGTTCACAATGGTACAGTAAGTTTTGAAGTTTATCCCCAAAGGATCGTTTTCCCATATTACCACATCCGCGTCTTTTCCTTGTTCGAGGCTTCCCACACGGTCTGCGATCCCCACAATTTCTGCTGCATTTATGCTTATGGCACGCAGCGCTTCCTCTCTTGTCATGCCGGCCTTCTGCGCAAGTCCCGCAAAAAGGGGAAGATCGGATTCCGAATAAACGGGATGGTCTGTCATGATAGCCACCTTTATTCCGCTATGGCAAAGAATTGCCGCGGTCTCAAATGTTTTGTTCCGAAGCTCAAGTTTTGTCTTGAACCCGAAGCTCGGTCCTATAATGGCGTCATATCCTGCGGACTGAAGCTCCTTCACGATCAGATGGCCGTCGGTGCAGTGATCCAAAGTCATTTTCAGATTGAACTCTTTTGCGATGCGTATCGCCGTAAGAATATCATCGCTGCGATGCGCATGAACTTTGATTGGCAGCTCGCCTTTCACGACCGGGATCATTGCTTCATATTTGGGATTATATGCCGGACGTTTCAGCACATCCTCGCCCGCCTGCTCCTTGCGCTGCATATAATCTGTTGTACAGGCCAATGTGTCCCTCAGTATTCCTGCAATACCCATGCGCGTAATAGGCGCCATGCCTTTTTGGTTATAATAATTTTTAGGATTCTCGCCCAGCGCGCATTTCATCGCCACCGGATTTTTAATTACCATGTCATCCGCACAGCGCCCGGCTGTTTTCATTGCCAAGAATTGTCCGCCGATTACGTTTGTGCTGCCCGGGCCTGTTACTACCGCAGTAACGCCGGCTTTGCAGGCTTCAAAAAATGGAGGATCCAAAGGATAAACCCCATCGATTGCCCGAAGCTGCGGTGTGACCGGATCGGTCAATTCATTGCCGTCCGCCCCCTCAAACCCGATGCACTCCTCCCACATGCCCAGATGGCTGTGCGCATCCACAAAACCGGGCAGCACGAGCCTCCCGCCCGCGTCGATGATTTCTGTTCCGTCCGGTATGGAAAGGTTTTCTCCGACCGCAGTTAGCTTTCCATTTTCCATCAGAACCGCACCGTCGGAGAACTCGGCTCCGCTCATAGTTTGTACATGTCCGTGTATAATTGCTTTCATATCAAAAAGATTCTCCTGATTAATTCAAATTGTCGCGTAACAGCCGCATATAGTTTCCGCCCGATATCAAGGCGATCTCATCCCGGTTGAACCCTATCCCCGCCAATTCCTCCAGCAACAGCAAAACGTCCGCATGAGTGTGGAGAACATCCGCGCATTTTCGAGGAACAAGATCCAGCTCTTCCTGAGGAATGTACTTCAATATCTGGTCGTTCAGATCAAATCCGAATCCCACGCATTCCACGCCGCCCACCGATGCAATATGCGCAAAATGTTTTGCAAGCGCTGCCGCATTTTCCGGCTCTCCTTCGGGACTTGTGATAAAGTTCATGGCGTTCACGCCTATGAATCCCTTGCGTTGAGCGATCCGTCGTATCTGGTCATCGGACAGATTCCGCTCCGTATCCACGATGGCGCGCGCGTTGCTGTGCGATGCAATCACGGGGCGATCGGTATAATTGAAAACATCTGTAAAGCCGACGGCATTCAAGTGGCTAACATCAAGCAAAATCCCAAGCTCAACACATCGGCGCACCAAAGCGATCCCAAACTCGGTCAATCCCCCTGGCGTTCCCCATTCTCTGGGCCCAAGGCTGGCTCCATCGCAGGCAAAATTCCTGCGGCTCCAGCATAGACCCATGAACCTGACGCCCAACTCATGGAACAACGGCAAAAGCGTCAGATCCTGATAGAGGGGCATACAGTCTTCGAAGCTCAGCATTATTGCGATTTTACCCTGCCGGTTGCTTTCCTCGATCTGTTCAAAGGTTGTGCAAAAGCAGAAATGATCGCTGCAATCGGCAATATCGGCTTTTAGCGCCGAGATCTGACGCAAGGCCATTCGCAAAGCCATCTCCGGAACAAAGAGGTTCTCCACATAAATCGAAGAAACCACAAGCGTCAGTCCCGCCTTCTGAAAAGAAGGCAGATAGTCCCGGTCGAGCACCGCCCGTTTTCCATAGCTGCGCTGCTTTTCAATATCAAATGACAGATCCAGATGCGCATCGGTAACCGGCTGCCCTAAGCCCGTTTTATTCTTTTTCTTTTCGTTGCTCAAATCGTTTGACTTCCTCTCGTTTCTTCAAATATTCGATCATTTTCTCATTATCCTGATAGATCGCCGCGGACATCAGCAAATTTATAAAGAACAGCGGCGCCATCAGGGAGTTTTTGAAAATATCCGTTTGTGAATCGCAATAGAAGGCCAGATCCGTATACTTAGCCAAAGGGCATGTTACATAATCCGTAACGAGGGCTACCGTCATGCCCTTTTCCTTTGCATACAGGATCGCATCCAGGCAATAATCGCTGTAATCCGGAAAATCGAACAGGATCAGCACGTCTTTCGGAGCAGCGAACATCAGCTTCTGGGAAAAAGTCGCCCGGGAAGCTTCCAGATATTCAAAGGGATAACCAAACGTCTTCATCCTGTAACTGAGAATCTCCGCCAGGAAAGAAGCAACATCAAATCCCGCAGTATAAACGCGCGGCGCATTTGCAATTGCTTTGAGCAAACGGTCGAATGATACCCCGTTCAGATTGGAAAAGCATTGCCGGATGCTGTCAGTTTCCTTGTGTTCAACCTTTTCGGCACTGGAAAGCGATTTGTTATCCACAAGTCTGCGGAACCGTTCTGCAGGCGTGAAACGCATCACTTCCTCTTCCTGCAATTTTTTCCGGAAATCAAGATAACCGTCAAATCCCATGCGCTTTGCAAAGCGTATCAGAGAAGTCTTTGACACGTCCAATTCTTCCGCAACATTGCCGATGGTCGACAGCGTAAACTCCAGCACGTTGTTGATAATGTAGGTGGCAATCTTCTTTTCCGTTTTCGTATAGTCTTCCAAATTGGAGGCTATCGCTTCGATCAACTTCATCAAACAGGTTCCCTTCGAATTTTATTATATCCAGCTCAACTGTAAAGATGGCAGGCCGTCAAATGACCGTTCCCGATATCTCTTAATACAGGCGATTCCCGGGCGCAGCGTTCCGTAGCACGGCTGCATCTGGGATGGAATTTGCATCCGGACGGTGGGGCCGACGGACTTGGTATCTCACCGCTGAGCAATATCCGGTTACTCTTTGGCTCCTTTACGGATGGCGTCGCTTCCAGCAATGCAGCGGTATACGGATGCGCGCAATTTGAGAATAACTGCCCCGCTTCTGCGATTTCCACAATGGAGCCAAGATACATAACGCAGACCCTGTTGCAGAAATGCTGCACAATTCCCAGATTATGGGAAATGAACAGATAGGACATATCGTGTTTTTTCCTCAGTTCCAGCATCAGGTTAAGTACCTGAGACTGGATGGAAACATCCAGCGCCGCGGTAGGTTCATCGCAGATAATAAGTTTCGGTTCCATTGAAATAGCCCTTGCGATCCCGATACGCTGCCGCTGACCGCCGCTGAACTGATGCGGGTATTTAAGAAGGCAGGACGCGTCCAATCCACATTCCTCCACAAGCTCCACTGCCTTTTGATGCACGGCATTGCGGGGACATGTTTTGAACTTCAAAATCCCTTCCGTGATGATTTTTTCCACATTCATCCGCGGATCCAGAGATGCATATGGATCCTGAAAAACCATCTGCATATTCTGTCTGAGCAGCTCCAGCTCATGGCGCTGCATCTGTTTGCCGGCCTCAACGTCAAAGAGGAGTCTGTCCTCAAATCGAACAGAACCGCCGGTGGGATCGATCAGATTCAATATGGTTTTTCCCACCGTTGTCTTTCCGCTGCCGCTCTCTCCGACAAGGCCCACGATCTCTCCGCGCCGAATATTGAAAGAAACATCATCCACGGCTTTTACATATTTCTTCGGCTGGAAGTATTTATCCTGCTTTACCGGGAAATATTTTTTCAGGTTTTCGACTTCAAGCAAGATATCCTGCATGTTATATCTCCCCCTTTTCACAGCGGATGCAGCGTACAGTGTGCTCCTGAGCTACCTCTTTCAGCGCGGGAACGGCTTGCGTGCATTCCTGAGTGGCATATACGCATCTTGGTGCAAAGCTGCATCCGACTGATACCGCGCCGGCATTCGGCTGCATACCTGGGATGGATCGGAACCCCAACTCCGAATCATAATTCTCCGGTATGGCGTCAATCAGGCCGCGTGTGTACGGATGCCGCGGCGTGCGGAGCAAGGTCGTCACATCTGCTTCCTCAACGATGCGTCCTGCGTACATGACAGCCACTCTGTCCGCGATCTCTGCGATAACGCCAAGATCATGGGTGATGAACATAATGGACATTCGGCGCTTTTGCTGCAGTTCCCGCAGGAGCTGAAGGATCTGCGCCTGAATTGTCACATCCAGCGCGGTTGTCGGCTCATCCGCGATCATCAGCTCCGGATCGCACAGAATCGCCATTGCGATCATTACTCTCTGCCTCATTCCGCCCGAGAGTTCATGCGGATAGCGCTTGAGCATTTTTTCCGGGTCTGCGATACGCACCATTTCCAGCATCTCCGCACAGCGCTTACGGTTTTCTGCGCCGGAAATTCCCTGATGAAGCTTCAATGCTTCACCAAGCTGATCTCCGATTGAAAAGACCGGATTTAGCGAAGACATCGGCTCCTGAAATATCATGGCGATCTTATTGCCCCTGATTTTCCGGATCTCCTTTTCACTTTTTTTCATCAGGTCTTCTCCGTGAAAAAGGATCTGACCCGCCTCGATATAGCCGTTTGGCTTTGGCACCAACTGCATCAAGGAAAGTGAGGTCACGCTTTTGCCGCTGCCTGATTCTCCGACGATACCGAGCACCTTTCCCTGTTCAACCCTGAAGCTTACGCCATCCACAGCTCTAGTGACCCCTGTGTCGGATTTGAAGCAAACGCGCAGATCTTTTGTTTCCAGTAAAATGTCTCTCATCTTCCCGCCTCCTCAAATCTTCAGTTTGGGATCCAGCGCATCCCGCAAACCGTCTCCCAGGAAGTTGATGGAAATGACCGTAATAAATACCAAAAAGCCTTGGGGGATCCACAGCCACCACTCATATTGCAGCACGCGCATGCTCTGGGCTGCCGAAAGCATGTTGCCCCAGCTTGGCTGCGGCGGGCGTACGCCCAATCCCAAAAAGCTCAATGCCGCCTCTGTAAGAATTCCGTTTGCAATTGCAAGCGTTGCAAACACCATTATGGAGGCGAATGTGTTTGGCAGGATATGTCTGATGATAATTTCCATTTTGCTCAGTCCCATTGAACGGGACGCCTGTATGAAATCACGTTCCTTCAGGCTGAGCACTTCCGCCCTGACAATGCGGGCGATCTTCGTCCATTCCAATATGGCGATGATAAAAATCAAGTTCATCATGCTTGGCCCTATCATTGCGGCAAGAGCAATGGCGACCACAAAGAACGGGAAACACATGATAACATCTGTTATGCGCATGATTATGCTATCCACTTTTCCACCGTAAAAGCCGGCGATCGCGCCCAGGCCGACGCCGATGATGATCTCAAACAAACTGGCCAGCAGACCGACGGACAGAGATACCCGGCCGCCGAAAAGGAGGCGTGTCAGCACGTCTCTTCCCAGTTCATCCGTGCCGAGCAAATGGGCGGAATCAGGCTGGGCTTCTATGCTGTAAAGATCGATATCATCCCGGCCGTAATCGGTGAACAACGGCGCTCCGGCTGATGCGATTATCAACAGCACGATCACAATAAGGCCGAACATGGCAAGCTTGTTTTTGCGGAAACGCCGCCAGGCAATGGAACCGGGGGATACCATGCCGTTGTCTCTTTTCATTTTCATTGCAGGTTCCTCCTTCCTTTATTCATATCGAATTCTGGGATCGATCACGGCGTAAAGCAGGTCTGCGATCAGATTTGACAGCAGAATGATGATCGTGGTCATCAGCAGCAATGCCATGATCAGAGGATAATCCCTGTCCAGAATGGCCGTATAGCTCAATCTTCCTATGCCGGGCCAGACAAAAATAGTTTCAGTCAGCACGGCGCCGGAAAAGATGCTTGGTATCTGCATGGAAAGAACCGTGATGATAGGGATCAAAGCGTTCTTGAAGGCGTGCTTATTCACGACAACAGACTCGCTCAGACCTTTTGCCCGCGCCGTACGGATATAGTCCTGATCAAACACTTCAAGCATGCTGGAGCGAGTATATCGCATGAGCGTAGCCGTTTGCAGCAGCGCAAGTACGATCGTTGGCAAAAGCAAATGCCATGCCACGTCTTTTACAAAATCCCAGCCCTGATAACCGGCTCCAACGGTTACCATTCCCGAGATGGGAAATATCTTCAAATCAAAGGAAAGGCCTTTGATCAGCAGCAATCCGAAAAAAAAGGCGGGAATTGAAATGCCGATAAAGGAAAGAACCGTTCCTGTATAATCAAAAAACGAATTTCTTTTGGTTGCAGAGGTTTTGCCGGCGGGAATTGCGATCGCGGTGCTGAGTATGAGAGCGCCAACGCCCAGCAGCAGCGTATTAGGCAGCCTTTCGCTGATTACGTCCCAAACCGGTTTCTTGTATTTAATTGAATAACCAAAATCTCCTTGAAACACATCGCGAATCCATTTCAGGTATTTGATATGAATGGGATCATAATACCCCATCCTTTGCAGCATTTCCTCCCTGACCTCGGCAGAAACAGACGGATCGAGCCGCTGGGTATAGGGATCCCCTGGCGCAAGGTTTATAAAAAGGAACACGATCACGGTCACGCAGAACAGGATCAAAATTGATTGAGCCAGTCTCCGAATCAGATATCTTGTCATAGTCCGCCTCCGTTTTTGATGGGAGGAAGCGCAGGGCGAACCCTGCGCTTCCTGTGGGCTGCTGTGGTAGTTTACTTATCGATATACCATTCTGTGAGCTGATAATAATCATTAAAGGTAGACGGATCATAGTTATGCAGCTTTGAGCTGTAAGCTTTAATGACCTGCGGCGCATAGAGCAGCACTTCAGCAGCTTCTTCGTTCACCAGGATGCAGAAATCCTTGTAGAGGGCTTTACGTTCTTCCACATTGGTGGTCTTGAGCGCGTCTTCCATGAGCTTGTCTGCTTCCGCATTGCGGAAACCGATTATGTTCCAGCCGGAGTTGCCCTTTTCATCGGAGGCAGCATCCGAATGCCAGATGGGCTTGGGGTCTGGATCGGTATCCAGACTGCTTCCCATGAGATACATGTCAAACTCATGATTTGCCATTACTTCATCCAGCAATGCAGCGAACTCCATGATCTCCAGCTCCACATCGATCCCGATCTGCTTCAGGTTGGCCTGAATGATAGGAGCGCTCTGCTCACGTATCTTGTTGCCGATGGGGTACTTCAAGGTGACCTTGAAGGGTTCGCCGGCTGCATTCTCAACAATTCCGTCGTTATTGCGGTCTTCCCAGCCGGCCTCGGCAAGCAGGGCTTTCGCTTTATCCAGATCATATGCGTAATCGTTGAGCACGCCCGCCTCGGGATATGCCCAGGAGCTGGGAAGCAAAGGAGCGTCAATGATGGTGGCCCGGCCTTCCAGCAGCTTTTCAACCATCAGCTTTCTGTCTATGGCATAGGTAATGGCCTGGCGTACCCGCTTATCCTGGAAAATTTCTTCCCTCAGATTGAAGCCCATATATTGGCTGGTAACACCGGTATAGCTGACGATATTGATACCGTTGTCCTGAAGCGTCTGGATATCCTGAGATTTCAAAGAAGAGATATCGGCAATATCGATCTCGCCGTTGGTCAACTCTGCGATCACAGTGTCCTGATTGGAGACTTTGAATATTATTTTGGGGGTTTTGGCAACGCCGTTATAGTAGTCTTCAAACGCATGGAGCTCCACATACTGGCCCGGTACGAAAGTATCCAGCACATAGGGGCCGCATCCGATGGGTTTGTTCATCAGTTCGGTCTGGTTTGCCCATTCGCCGATGGGGACCTTGCTCCAGATATGCTCGGGAATAATGGCGCGGTCCGCGCCGATTTTGCTCAGTCCCGGTGCATACGGACGTTCAAACTCAAATTTGATTGTGTAATCATCCACAACGGTGATACCCTCAATGTGATCTGCTTCGCCGTTATGATATGCCGCCGCGCCTTTGAGGCCCTCAACATCGCCGTATCTGGGGCCGGTGTAGTTGGGATCCGCCATGGAATTGAAGGTGAAGGCAACGTCTGCCGCGGTAACAGGCTCCCCGTCATGCCACTTGATATTCTGGCGGAGCTTGAATACCAGCGTCAGCTGATCGTCGCTCATTTCATAGCTTTCCGCCATGTTGGGCACGAGATTCAGTTCCTTGTCGTATTTGAGAAGGGTGTCGAAAGTGAATTTCAGGATGGCGCCGTCGTACTCATCATCCACCAGCAAAGGGTTCAATACGCCGGAGGGAGAGTTCCACATTGCATAAACAATGGTATCATCCTGTTCAGCCGCCGGCGCGGTGCTCTGCGCCGGTTGTTCTCCTGTCGTTTCAGGGGCCTGGGTGGCAGTTTGGTCGGATGATTGTTGCGGTTCTTCCGTTACGACAGTACCTGTGCAGCCGATTGCAAAGGCCACTGTCATCAGGATAGCCATGGCAAGTGCGCAAATCTTCATCTGTTTCATGCTTAACCTCCATTTAATTTTTCGTCTTGTTTTTCGTCCCCGGCTCACCGGATTGTGATTTGTGATTACTATACTATCTCCGCAAAATGTACCTGTCAATACATTTTTATTTTTTATTTGTATCTATTGAAACATTATTGTATAGAGGTCCGTTATCTCGATCTATCCGTTTTTTTCATTCAAAACCGGGACATATACTTGATGAATGCAATGTCGGATCAGAGTTGTCCAACCGTCGGATCCACGGGACGCATAGGACAAAAACACGGCGCGGGCACTAATGATCTCTGTATTTATGCCGCACCCTGTTCAAGCTTGCGCCTGCGGCAATGGCCTTGTACCGGACCCGGATCATCTGATATTTCATCGATCTGAAATGCAGTGAGCATCCCTCGGTCGACCACGCATGTGCATGGGCTTCGGCTGCAATGCGGCCGGCGTTGCCGGTTGCAGGATAATCGACAGTCCGCGCGAGCGTCTGATCGCGATCCTCACGAACAGTTTTGTGCCGTGCAACGGGCGTTTTCCCCTGCTCATCGCGGTCATTACGATGTTTTTCGCGCTTTCAAGCGGCGCGCTTGCGGGAGCGGTGCTTCTGACGCTGACCGTGCTTGCCGGCGTCGGGATGACGTTTGCAGCATCGAAACTGCTTTCCGTGACGCTTCTTCGGGGCGTGCCTTCGTCATTCACGCTCGAATTGCCGCCCTACAGGGCGCCTCAGGTCGGGCGTGTGATCGCGCGCAGCCTTCTTGACAGGACTCTCTTCGTGCTGGGCCGCGCTGTATCCGTTGCGGCGCCCGCCGGCATAGTGATATGGGCTTTTGCCAACATCCCCGTCGGCCAAAGCACGCTGCTTGCCGTGCTGACCGGCTTTCTCGATCCTTTTGCGCGCATATTCGGTCTTGACGGGGTCATTCTTGCGGCGTTCATCCTTGGCTTTCCCGCAAATGAGATCGTGCTGCCCATCGCCGTGATGGCGTATATGCAAACAGGCAGCGTTGCCGTGCTGCCCGCGCTGTCGGAGCTGCGCGAGCTTCTGGTGTCGCACGGATGGACGTGGATCACAGCGCTTTGCATGCTGGTTTTCTCGCTGTTCCACTGGCCGTGCTCAACAACGCTTCTGACCGTCAAAAAGGAAACCGGCAGGCTGCGATGGATGCTTGTCGCGGCCGTGCTTCCGACGCTTTCCGGGTTTATCATATGCTTCATCATCAGTACGGCCGCGAAGCTTCTCGGGCTTGCATGAGGCTGAACTTTCGCTGATGATTTGGCAATCGTGAACTTATATGCTATACTGATAAACGCCAAATCAAAGGGGGTGTTTGTCATTAAAAGCGTCAAGCCGGGAAGAGGGCCTTCGGCGATGAACGTCTGGGGGGCGGTCGTTGCCGTCATCTTTGGCATAGTATGGACCATATTGGCCGCGTCTTCCGGCGCGCCTGCGATTTTTCCTATATTCGGCGTGCTGTTCATCATAACCGGAGTTATAAGCGGCGTTTACAATTATAAAAACGCGACAGGCAAAAACCGCTATTCCGCCTTCGACATAACAGATGAAAACGAGGAGCGTGATCCTCTCGACGAACGCTTCGGCAAAAGCGAAGGTTCCGCACCCGAAAATTCGCAGCCCGTTGATAACGGAAGCGGGTTTTGCCCATATTGCGGTACCCCCACGGAGTCAGGCTACATGTATTGTCGCAAGTGCGGAAAAAAACTGGATTGAGCGCGTTTTGCCGCCCGTGTGACCTTTGCCCCGCCATGTGCGGGGTTTTGCTTTTTTCACAAAAGCGTTTATAATGAGTTTATATAAGAATACTATCCTAATATCGGTCGGGTATGCGCTTACCCGGCCGAACAGGAGGTAATTATGGCAATAAAAATCACGTCAGACAGTACCTGCGATCTGTCCGCCGAGCTCATCAAGCAATACAATATCGAACTTTTTCCTTTGTATATTACGCTTGGCGGCAAAACATACAGGGACGGTGTGGACATCTTTCCCTGCGACATATTCGCCCATGTGGAAGCGGGCGGCAACATCGCGTCAACCGCGGCAGTCACCCCGCTTGATTACGGCGAGCGTTTTGCCGTCCTTTCAAAGGAATACGACGCCGTTATCCACATTTGCATAAGCAGCAAGTTTTCCGCTTGCTTTCAAAACGCGCATCTTGCCTCTGAGGCGTTCAACAATGTTCATGTTATCGATTCGTGCAATCTTTCAAGCGGACACGGCCATGTTGTGATCGAGGCCGCGCGCATGGCCGAAGCGGGTATGCCCGCCGATGAGATCGTGAAAGAACTTGCGGATATAGTGAATAAGGTCGAAGCGAGTTTCATCCTCGACAGGCTCGATTATATGCGCAAGGGCGGCCGTTGCTCCACGATAACCATGCTCGGCGCGAATGCGCTCCAGCTCAAGCCCTGCATCGAAGTCGTCGACGGCGGGATGCGCGTCGGCACCAAATATCGCGGTTCATTCACAAAATGCATACAGCGTTATGTGCGCGACAGGCTCGAAGGCAGAAACGATATCCGCACAGACCGAATATTCATCACGCATCCTGAAGCCCCGCGTGAAGCTGTTGAGACAGCCCGCGAAGCGATCAGACAGTATGCGGATTTCAGGGAGATCATCGAGACCGCCGCAGGCTGCACCGTTTCCTCGCATTGCGGCCCTTCGACGCTTGGCGTGCTTTTTATAAGAAAATGACCCAAAGGAGAGCGCGATGTTCCGCATAATGGTCGTTGAAGACGATGTGAACACAAGGAAGCTCATGCAGGCCGTACTTGTCCAGAACGGCTATGAGCCTATCCTTGCATGCGATGGTATGGAAGCGCTCGAAATACTCGATAAAAAGCATGTCGATCTCATCGTGCTCGACGTTATGATGCCGCGCATGGACGGGCTTTCGCTCACGCGGGAGCTGCGTGCCGCAGGCAACAACATGCCAGTGCTCATGGTCACGGCAAAGGAGACCCCGGCGGACAAAAAGCAGGGCTTCATCGCAGGAACGGACGATTATATGGTCAAGCCCGTCGACGAGGAGGAAATGCTTCTTCGCATAGCGGCGCTTTTGCGCAGAAGCCGTATCGCGGACGAGCATACGCTGAGCATCGGTCAAACGACGCTTGATTATGATTCCATGACTTTGACCGATCCGCACGGCAGACAGGATCTGCCGCCCAAGGAATTCGGGCTGATATTCAAGCTGCTCTCATATCAGGATAAAATATTCACTCGCCGTCAGCTCATGGACGAGCTTTGGGATCTTGATTCAGACAGCGACGAACGCACCGTGGACGTACATATCAACAGGCTTCGCGACAGGCTCCGTGACAATCCGGATATTGAGCTTGTGACAGTGCGCGGGCTTGGCTACAAGGCGGTAAGAAAAAGATGAAGCTGCGTCTGCGTTCCGCGACCGCCCAGGCGGTGGCGTTCGTTTTCATCATAATGCTGCTCGCCGCCGTCCTTGCGGGGGTTATGATTGCCATACTTGTCGGATTCGATCTTCTGCCGGAAGTACCATACCCCGCCCTCGTTTGGTCGATCGCAGCCCTCATCGTCTGCACGGCCATAGGCACGGGGTTATCCGCCTTGCTCGGCCGTTGGTTTTTGCGCCCGGTCAACCAGCTCATCAAGGCCACGCGCTCCGTCGGCAAGGGTGATTTTTCGGTGCGCGTTGATGAAACCGGCGCCAAAAGCGAGCTTGCCGACCTGATGAAAAGCTTCAACAAGATGGCGGAGGAATTGGGTTCGCTTGAGCTTTTCAGACGAGATTTCATCAACACGTTTTCGCATGAGTTCAAAACCCCCATCGTCTCAATACGCGGATTTGCACGTCAGCTTCGTCACGCTGATCTCACAGATGAGCAAAGGCGCGAATATACGGACATAATAATTAACGAAGCCGACAGGCTCACAAACATGAGTTCAAATATCCTCACCCTCACAAGGTTCGAAAATCAGCAGATCGTGACCGATACGGAAGATATACAGCTTGACGAACAGCTCAGGAGCTGCATCCTCCTTCTCGAAAAGGACTGGATGAAGAAGAACATATCCTTTGATCTTGAGCTTGACAGCGTGCACTTTCACAGCAATCAGGAGATGCTTTCCCAGATATGGCTCAACCTCATCGGCAATGCGATAAAATTTTCGCACGAAGGCGGCGAGGTGCGCGTGAGCTGCAAAAAAGTCGGTGGGCGCGGTGTGCGCGTCACGGTCGCGGATGACGGCATAGGCATGGATGAAGAGACCCAGCGTCACGTATTCGAGCAGTTTTATCAGGGCGCGTCAAGCCGGTCCACCGCCGGCAACGGTTTGGGGCTCACGATCACGAAGCGCATCGTCGAACTCATGCACGGCGATATTTCGCTCAAAAGCGAAAAAGACCGCGGATCGGTCTTTTCGGTCTTTCTGCCCGACATGGCTAAGTGATCGCATCCCGCCGTTCCACGCGAGCATAAAAGCATTGATATGACAGTTTGATACATTCGCGGCCATCTTTTCTGTAATACACATGAAGACGCGGGCGCTCGTCACGCCGTTGCGCCCGTTTATTTTGCCCCGAAAAGCGGCTTTGACAGCTTTGACACATCCGCCACAAGCGCCGTTATGTTGTCCGTGCCTCCGTTTTCAAGCGCGGCCTCCGCAAGCTCACGCGCGGGCGAATCCGAATGGATGAGGATATCGCTTATTTTATCTTCATCGACCATGTTATAAAGACCGTCGCTGCAAAGCAGGAACACGTCTTTCCTTTTCAGCCTTATATCATCGGTGTAGGATGGCGTTATCACAAGATCCTGCATATCCATGCCAAGATATCTCGTGAGCGAATTGCTTGCGCGGCCGCCCTTTGGCGTTATGCCGAGTTTTTTCATGCGCTCAGCCTCGGTATGATCCTCCGTCAGCCTGATGAGCCGCCTGTCACGCAGCATGTAAGCGCGGCTGTCGCCAAGCCATGCAACAGTCGCAAAACCGTTGTTGATGACGAGCATCACAAGCGTGCTGCCTGAATCCGTCGGCAGGGCGACCACCGCCTTGTTCGCATCGTCGGCGTACCGGTTTACGCAGGCGCGGACAACCCCGCCGTCACAGAGCTGTGCAAGGAGCGGGCGCAGCAAAGAAACGCCGATCGAAGACGCTTCCTCCCCGGCGGCCTGTCCTCCCATCCCGTCGCAAACGGCATAAAGCTGCACTGCTTCCGCACTTTCGCGCGTGCGCGCAAAGCCCTTGTTCATGATTCCTCTGTCAAGCGTTAGGCCCTGAAGAAAGAAATTATCTTCGTTGTTTTTTCTCACCTTGCCCACATGCGTGCACACAAAAGCCGAAATAAGCATGTCCACAGGAAGCCCTCCACATTTTTTCATATGTTTGTTTCACGTTCATTACAAGCGCTGTATGCGCATGGTCGGGTATTGTATTTTTTTACATTATATACGTTATTTTTCCTTTTGTCATCAGCATACGAACGCTCCCGGCCGGGCCGGCGGTGCTGTTGGTGGTTACATTTTATCAAAATTTCCGCCATAAAACAAAATCCGTATAACATTTATGTCAAAATAAGCCTCATTTTTGACTCCCTTATTGTGATGTCTGCTGCTGTATGCTATATTTTTTACATAAAAAGTCAAAGCGTCTATCCATGAACATCTCCGCGTTCAACAGTCCACGATCCGGCAGGAGGTTATGAAATGGCGATCACTCGCTGTCCAAACGGTCATTATTACGACAATTCAAAATTCACTCAGTGCCCCCACTGCACCTCCTTTGGCGCCGCGGCGGCGCCCGACGCGACGTCCGGCGGCCGCGCCTACGGAGCGTCGGCTTTTTCGGTACCGGATGACGAGAAGACCGTATCCAGGTTCCCGGCCGGCGCCGCCGACGATGAGAAGACCGAGCGTTTCGGCGCGGATGAATATGAAAAAACGATCGGCATAATGAAGGGTGCGCTCAAAACGAATCCCGTCGTCGGGTGGCTCGTGTGCGTTGAAGGGCCGGAAAGAGGACGCGATTATCGCATCCATGCCGGGCGCAATTTTATCGGGCGCACATGGAAAATGGACATCAACATAGTGGACGACCGTTCCGTGTCACGCGAGAACCACGCCTCCGTGGTATATGAGCCGTATTCCGGAGAGTTCATGATCGTCAACGGCGAATCAATTAAAACATATCTCAACGGCGTGCCCGTAACGGAGCCCATGCGTCTTGCCGAGGGCGATAAGATCGGCATAGGCGATTCCGTATATGATTTCATCGCATATTGCAAGGGGGAAAGAAAATGGCTTTGAAGAAACTGCTTGGCGCAGCGCTCGCGCTGATCATGCTCATCCCTGTTTTCGGTAACAGCGCGCTTGCGGACGGCGGTGAAAGGCTTGAGGTTGAGCAGTACGAGATCCGTATGCCGGAGATCGACGTATATTTTCATCCTCTCGCCGCGGATGCAACCGAGATAAAAGATTTCGCCTCCTCCGTGACCGATATGAAGGCGGTCCTCGGCAGCAAAACGCTCACCGTGAATTCGCTTGAGCGTTATTCCGGCGGAACGACGTATTATTTTCTGGTGGATATATCCGGTTCCATCCCGTCGGATACGTTCAAAAGCATAAAAGCCTCCATGTCGAGCTTTATCGGCGCAATGTCCCAGGAGGACGCCGTGGTGCTCATAACCTTCGGTGAAAATGTCACCACCCTGCTTGACGGAACGCAAAGCCGCAGCGAAGCGCTTGCGACGATCGAGGCAATGCAGGCAAAAGACAATATCACCCGCTTTTTCGACGCCGTATCCACCGCAGTGAGCCTTGCGGAATCCGCGTCCTCCGTTCTCCCCTCCCGCCGCGTGGCTTTGCTTTTCACGGACGGCAAGGATGTGAGCGAAGCGGGAGGCACGACCGCTGCGGAAATGCAACAAAGCCTGATTGACGCAGGACTGCCCATGTATGCGCTCGGCATAGGCTCCAACAAGACGTATCTCGACGCGCTTGGCGAGTTTTCACGCAGCACCGGCGGCTACTATGCCTCAATAAACGCTTCCGGCTGTGAGGCGACGCTCCTCTCAGTCAAAGAAAGGATCGATTCCTGTTATGTGCTGCATCTTACGGCGGATTCCAACATAATCGACGCCGCTCAGGAACAGCTTATCATAAAGCTTACCAGCAACGGCAAGGAGCTTACCGTCACAACAAATGTTTCCATAACCGACTGGATACCCGACACTGAGGCCCCTTATGTCGAAAAGATCTATATAAGCGGCAAGAACGAGCTTTCACTTGTTTTCTCAGAAGCCGTGACCGGCGCTGACGCCGCCGCCAATTACTCCGTGAGTGCGAACGGAGGCGCGCTTGAGGTGCGTTCCGCTTCTTATGACGATGCGGCGCATACCGTCAGGCTCTCGTTCGCTCAAACGCTTTACACCGGCGATTACGAGATAAGCTTCATAAATATCGCGGACCGCTCAATGGAAAAGAACGCCCTTCGCGAATCGAGCGTCAGCGGAACAGGGCTTGTCGGCGAACCTATGCCAACGCCCGAAGCCACGCAGGACGATACCTCCGCAGGCATCGCCGATGAAGCGGAAGCTTCATCCTTCCCTGTCTGGCTCGCGGCAGTGATTGCCGTATGCGTGATTGGCGGAGCGGTCGTCGTGATAATCATCGTAACATCAAAGAAAAAACAGGATGAAGGCGAAACCGGCGCGGATTCCACAGCGGCGGATCAATATGCCATGAACGTGCCCGCAAGCACAAACGTCCGCGTTCCCGGTGCGATCGGCACGCGCTGTCAGGCTGTTATACTTGATGCATCCGGCGTGCAGCGCCGGGTGGACTTCACGGCGGTCGGCGCATATACGGTTGGCCGCTCGCAAAGTTCAGCGGATATGGCCGTGGATGACAAACAGCTCTCCCGTATGCACTTCCGCCTCACCTGTGAGAACGGCTGCCTCTTCATCGAGGATCTCGGTTCCACAAACGGCACGGAAGTCAACGGCGTGCCCATCGCTTCCCGCCGACCCATCAGACCTGATGATGTGATAACCGCCGGCAACTCGAAGTTCAAATTCACCATCATCTGACTCAGCAGGGAGCTTTTCACGGGGGTATTATGTCAAGCTTGGAACGATTCGCTCTGCGCGGGATGCTTCGCTAAGCTCCCCGTCGGCGTGAGCGTGTGCCCGTTGCGCGGCCGGCAAAGAAAGAGGATTACTTCAAAAGCGGGCTTGAAAAATTCGCCGGTTACATCAAGCGAATGCATAATAAGGGTGGTTATCAGATCATGAGCAGGATACTTCACAGCTTTTCACCTGAGATATGGCTCATTGCCGGGATAGTGCTTTTTATCTTCGGCGCCGTGCTTGCCGCGCGCCTTTTGATCCTCAATGCTAAAGAACGCGAACGCGAAAAACCGATCCGCGCCAAGAAGCTCTCCAGGCACGGGCTTGGCGTCGGTATATACGCTTCAAGCATAATAGGCAACCGTAAAAGTCAGCAGGATTACTGCCTTATCCCTGATGCAGCCATCCCCGCCGACACGCTGCGCGACAAGGGCAGTCTTGCGCTCGTTTGCGACGGCATGGGCGGTATGCAGGGCGGCGAAAAGGCGAGCCGCTGCTGCGCGGAGCTTTTGAACGCAAGCTTCTATTCCGATGAATACGAATCTCCTGCGGCATTCTTTGCCGCTGAAATACCCAAGGCCGACGCTGCTGTAGCAGCGCTTTGCGCGCCCGACGGTTCGCCGCTTGGCGGAGGCACCACGCTCGTTGGCGCAGTTGTGAAAAAAGGCCGCGTTTACTGCTGCTCGGTCGGCGACAGTCGCATATACCTTTTCCGCGACAACGACATAATTCTTCTCACGCGGGATCACAACTACTTTCTCACCCTGTCCGAGAAGGTGCGCGAGGGCGATATCACAATGGAGGACGCCCTTGCCCATCCGCAGCGCGAAGCGCTCATAAGCTTTGTCGGCATGAATCCGCCGGGCATCATCGACATTGACAAGGAGGGTTTCCCTGCGGAGAACGGCGACATAATCCTTCTTTGCTCCGACGGGCTCACCAAGGCCATGTCCCGCGAGGAAATACGACAGGTGATCGCAGATAACGCCGGCAACCCCACCGCGCTGCCGCAGCTGCTTACCTCGGCCGCATTTTCAAAGGGCTGGATACGGCACGACAACATAACCGTGGCTATCATAAGCTGCGCCTCGTGAGGGGCCTGCTTTGAGCAATCAATAATTACAATCAAGCGAAAGGAAGTAAAATCATGAATCTTCAGCGCTGTCCCAATGGGCATTTTTATGATGCCGACAAGTATCCCCGCTGCCCGCACTGCGACGGTTCCCTCAACGGAGCTCCAGTGGGCGCGCCTTCCTCTCCGGCTGCCGGAAACACCGTCTCCTTCAACCCCGTTCCCCCTTCCGGCGCAGCGGAATCCGGCGCCACTGTGACGATGCCGTTTGGCAGCGGTATGACCCCCAATGCCGCCGCGCAGTCCCAGCAGGAAAGCGAAGAGAAAACCGTAAGCTTCTTCAACATCAAAAACGAAAAGGGCGCGGAGTCCTTCGATCCTGTGGTGGGCTGGCTCGTATGCGTTGACGGCAAACACGTCGGCATGGATTTCAGGCTTACCGTCGGCCGCAACTTCATCGGCCGCACGAGAGAAAACGCCATCGCCCTTGAAGGCGAGGATTCCGTCTCCCGCAGCAAACATGCGGTCGTCGTGTTCGAACCCACGCAGAACATGTTCCTTGCGCAGCCCGGCGAATCCTCAGAGCTGTTCTATGTTAACGGCGCTGTCGTGCTCAATACAATGCCGATAAAGAAAAACGACCGTCTCAAGATAGGCAAAGTTGAATTGATGCTCATCCCCTGCTGCGACGATTGCTTCAACTGGAACCCCAACGAAGTCAAAAAGTAAGAACTTAACTCAAAATAATAATATCAGGAGGATCAAATCATGGATCTGGGTTTCGACAGTATATTCGGCAGTCTTGATTTTATGAACAGTCTCGGCGCGGCGGCAGGATTTTTCATCGTCATCGGTGCGCTGCTCAGCCTGTTCTTCGCGGTGGCGGCCTATGTGTTCCCGCGCTACACGCTGATGACGCTCGGCCGCAAGGCAAGGGCGCAAAGCGACTGGATGCCGTTCGTTCCGTTCGCGGATGACGTATACAAGCTGCGCATCGTCAAAAACCCCATATGGCATCTTTTCTTCTTCGGCGCATGCGGCTTCCTTGCGATTTTTCTGTTTGACCTTATCCTGGTGCTTATCGCGCTCAGGCAGACATCCCCCGCGCTTTATGTGATCGCCGCTCTGATAACCCTCGCGTGGCTCGTTTTCCGTTATTATGTCACCTTCGGTTATTATCAGAAGCTCTACAAGGGCTTTGGCTTCAACCCCATGCTGGCGCTCGTGTTCTTTGTGCCCGGGCTCAGCCAGATGGTCCAGCTTATCATTGAAGTCATCATCGCTTACAAGGCCGACATCGAATGGAACAAGAGGCCCGTTGCCTCGCCGGCGCCCATACCTGTGCCGAACCCCGTCGTGCCCGACATGAATCAGCCCGTCGGCAGCGGAAGGATGAGCGCGCTTTCCGGGATGTATGCCGGCGCCGTGTTCTCCATGAAGGACAACGAGGATCTCACCTTCGGCCGTGATCCCATGCGCTGCCAGATCATCTTCGACGACAAGAGCCCCGAAGTCAGCAAGTGCCATTGCTCCGTGCGCTATTCGGCAATGGGCAACAAGTACATCGTGACCGATTATTCCAAGAACGGCACCTTCACGGATGACAACCGCAGGCTCCAGCCCAATATGCCTGTCGCCCTGCCCGCCGGCGCAACGATTTACCTCGGCAGCCGCAAGAACAGCTTCAGGCTTGGTTGATAGTCATTCACTCAATCATCTGATTTAACGATCATCGGGGGAACCAATATGGATCAAACTCGTTTATGTATGCGCTGTATGCGTGAAACCGCAGGCTTTGAAGTCTGTATGCACTGCGGCTTTGTCAACAGCGCGGCGCCGGAACAGCCGTTTGAGCTTGCGCCCGGCAGCGTCATCAATGACGGCCGGTATTTCATCGGCGCGGCAATTCGTTTTGACAGCCGTGAAATATGGTATGCAGGATTCGATCTTGCCTCCCAGCGCCGCGTGCATATAAGGGAGTATTATCCTCAGGCGCTCGCCATGCGAGGCGCCGGTTCCCCCGACGTCGGTTTGACAGACCCCGCCTGCGCGGATGAATACGGATCCGGCAGAACGCGCTTTCGCGCCGAAATGGAGACGGTATCCCGCGTCAGCGGTCACGGCATACTCCGCGTTTACGATGTTTTTGACGATTGCCGCACGACTTACGCAGTTACGGAATTTCTTGACGGAAGTCCGCTGTGCGAATTCCTTATAAAAAACAGCGCCCGTCCCGCTCTCTCCGCGATATATAATGTTGCGGTGCAGCTTGTCGCAGGCATTGAGGCGCTGCATGAGCATGACCTGATCCACCTTGGCATAAATACAGAAAGCATCTGGATGTGCGATGACGGAACGCTGCGGATAGCCACGTTCGGCAACATGGGCCCCGTCCCGAACGCGCCCGCCGCGCGCACCCTCATGCCCGGCACGGCCGCGCCGGAGCTTTATTCCGGCGATGCGCTCATTTCAAGCGCAGCAGACATATATTCGCTGGCCGCGGTACTGTACAGGCTGTTCACGGGTTCTTTCCCGCCGGACGCCGTGGATCGTGCGGCTGCGGACAAATACGAAAAACTTTCATCCACGCACTGCGGCGCAAACGCCGCAATGTCGCGTGCGGTCGATCGCGCGCTTTCCATGAGCATTCAGAGCAGATACACGGACGTCGGCGAATTTATACAGGACTTTTCAAGCCCTGACGCGCCGTCTGACACCGGGCTTACGCTTTCCAAAAGCTCAACAGTCAACGCAAAAAAGCACCGCCGCGCGCTGCCTATCGCAGCAGCCCTGCTGGCGGCTTTTCTCGGGCTTCTCATGATAATCGCATCGATATGCGTGTATACCGTGCCTTACAGCGCGGCCGATGAAAAGCTCGCCTCATCCATTGCAAAGGCAGGCGCCGCCGTGGGCGATTACTATATGTTTTTCGGCTCGCGGCAGACTGAAAATCCGGCTGAAGCATTCGTGCTTGCCGGGAACGCCGAAACCCTGAACGACTGCATCGACGCCGGCATCATCCTTGATGACGGCTCCGATCCGGCGATCAAGCAATACATCGCACAAAACGGAGACAGCGACTATATCCCGCTTGGATACTCCGCTTACATAATCTATATAAATAAGGGGCTCAGCGACAAAACCGTCCTTTATGACGATCCGGCCGCGCAGATCGCAGCCCTCGCCGCCGAATCAGGCGGAGAGCGCACCGGGTCGTCCTCTCAGGCAACTACCGGTGAGATACTGCCCTCACGACCCGCCGTCGGCATACTTGACTCAGCCCTTGCCGCCTTTGAATATCTTTACGGCGAAGGCGCGGAGCAGACCCTCAACAAGAACCAAAAACACTCCTTTGCCGGTGACAAAGACATTATCGCAAAGTTTACGGGTCTTGACGCCGCATATATCATCGGCAGCACTGCGGATTATTCCATGATTGAAAGTACAGGCGTACCGTTTGATATCGCGCTCCTTTTTGTGCCTGAGGGCAAAGCTTATCCCGTCAAAGCCTGTACGCAGTACGCCGTCGGCGTCCGCTCAAAGCTCGGCAAGGAAAACACAAAGGCTGCGGCTCTTCTTGTGAATGAATTTCTTTCGGCCAAAATACAGCTCGATTTCTTTTCGTCCCTGCCGGACGGATCCATTATGTTGCCAATCAACAGCGAGGCCTGCAAAGCTTTCATCGACAGCATGAATTATGACGGCGACCTTGCCGGAATACCTGCTTTTGAGCTCTTTTTCATGCGTGCAGCAGATTGAACCTCGCAGACGCCAATATCGGCTCACGCATACCGCCGCCTCGGCCGCATTGGTATCGACCCAGGCGGTAAGGCATACTTCCGACGGCAGCGATATAAGCGCATGGACTGATGTTTACGGCATTGCCGCAACCGCGCTCATCGATATCCGCCATGACCTGCAACCGAACGTTTCGCATATGTTGAAGGCCGCCCCAAGGGCGGCCTTTTGTGTTGCGCCGGTTTCTCACATTATAGTTAATAAAAACTCAACAACGCTTAGATTGACGATTACATCTATGCTCATTATAATTTAGACAATAAACAAATATACATACTCACATAAGACAAATTCACCAACATATCCGGAGGTTAAAGATGCAGGAACTGATTTCAGCAGCGAAATATTCGCTCAAAAAGCTGACAGAGCAGGGCGCGGCTAAAGCGCAATGCTATGTGGAGGACGTCGTGCGTACCGAAGCAAGGCTGCGTGCTTACCGTATACGCGAGCTGCGTACTGTCGAACAGCAAAAGATGATGCTGACGGCCATTGACGCTGAAAACCGGTTGGGAACGATCACAATAACATCAATCAATACCGATGATATCGACGTCGCAGTTGAAGACTGCATTGCCCACATGAAAGACGCCGTACCCGACCAGTATGCGGATATTGCACAGCTGACACACAGCGAGAACTTCGTTGTAGGCCCCGTGGAGTGCGATAAGGCCGCGCTTGTTGATTATGTGGACGCATTGATCGACAGATTTGAAAAAAAGCCGCGCACGCCGCAGGCAGAGGATGAGCTGAACGGCCAATATGAGCATCACAGCAAAAAGAACGCGATACTCAACACAAACGGCGTTGAGCTGACGCAGCACATTGGCTGGTATCAGATGAACAAGAACAAGATCGCCGATCTTGATGTGGATGTTGACAAGCTGAGCAACGTGGAGCTCCCGTATGACGCAAAGAAATGGGCGGATGCAGAAGTAGAGCCCATCGGGGAAAAGTTCGTCGGCACGGTGCTGCTCAACCCCAGCGGTATGACGCATCTCTGGTTCCTTTCACGCATGGTGCTCATCAACGACAACGCGCTTTGCGATGACGCCATGCCTGCTGAATTGCGTTTCCCCTGGGCGGATAAAGCAGGCGAAAAGGTCATAAGCGACAAGCTCACGATCGAGGAACACCTGCTTGACCCTCGCATCGGCGGTATAGACCGCTTCACGAGCGAAGGCTACCCCGTGCAGGATCTGAAATTCATCAAAAACGGTGTTGTTTCCGGTTATCCGCTCAGTCAGAAAGCCGCCAAAAGGCGCGGCATGCCCGTAAACTCTGCCCCGCAGGAAATCCTCAAAACGGGCAAACAAGTTTTTGTGGAAGCCGGCGATACCCCGGTTGCACAAATCATCAGCGGTATAAAGCACGGCATCATCGTCAATAGCCTGCGCTCATGCCCGCGCGACGCCAAGGGCGACATGAACAGCGTCATCAACGAGGCGCTGCTGATTGAAGACGGAGTCATAACACGCAAGGTGCGCTGTATGGCAAGCTGCAACTTCTTTGATATTCTCAATAATGTTTCAGCCGTCTCAAGCGAGGTGCATTTCAACGGTGAAAGCGAAACCCCGTGGATAGCCTTTGAAGGCTTCCATATTTCCTGAAGGAGGTTATTACTTATGGCTATGATGGAAGATATACTCACAAAATACAAAGCCGGTTTTTCCGATTATACCGAGCTGCGCGGTCACCGCAAGTCAATTTGCTGCGTCTCATATGAGAACAACTCGCTGAACACGCAAATGGACGAACACAGCTTCGGCGTATGCGCGCGCACATTCAGGCACGGCGCATACGGGTTTGCCGCTTTTCCCGAATATAACGACGCTGCCGCGCGCCGCGTGCTTGAAAGCGCCCGTGTCAATGCGGATGTGCTTGCGCACAGCACAAAAAGGCTGCTTCCTCCCGTGCCTGAAACCGAAAGCGGCAGCGTGATGCGTCAGTTCAACTACCGTTATGTGAGGGCTTTTGAGCTTGAAAAGCTCGCGCGGGAAATCGGTGAATACGCCGAAAGCCGCAAACCCGGCGTTCACGCCTCTGTCACCGTTCTCAATTCCGTAACAGAAAAACTTCTCGTCATTTCCAACGGTTATGATTATCACAATATCGAAAACCTTCCTTCCATAGAGATCACCCTCCGTTATACCGGCGCGGACGGACGCGAGCTTTCTTCCACGCAGGACTGGAACCCGCGCTGTATGCTCAGCGAGATTGCGGACGATCCTTCCCGCGCGTTTAAGGTGGCGGATGACCTTATAGACGACCTCAAGGAAGCCGAAGCCAAAGGCGATGAAGAAATGGTATATGCCGATGGCGGCGAATGGGACTGCATACTCATGCCGTCGTTCACAGGAATGCTGGCGCATGAAGCGGTTGGCCACACGATGGAGGCGGATTCGGTGCTTATCCCCGGCAGCGCGGGAGAGAAATATCTCGGCAAGCAGGTGGCAAGCCCATTGGTTTCGCTTACCGACTTTCATGCTCAAACATGCAACGGTATCCCCGGACTGCTTGACATCCCGGTTGATGATGAAGGCGTCAAATGTATTGATGCACCCATCATCAAAGACGGTATACTCGTCGGCGCGATGACGGACAGAAGGAGCGCCGTTGAGCTTGGCCTTCCGATGACCGGTAACGCGCGTGCAAGCGAATACCTTGACACGACCATCATACGCATGCGCAATACCTGCTTCCATCCCGGCGAAAGTTCGCTTGACGACATGATCGCCTCCATAGACCGCGGATATTTCCTCAAAAGCAGCGGCGGCGGCAACGGCAGTTTGAAGGGCGAATTCAGCATGCTTGCACAGGAGATTTATGAGATCCGCAACGGAAAAGTCAGCAGGAAGGTATACCCTACGACCGTTGCAGGACTTGCCTGGGATGCGCTTAAAACGGTTACAATGGTAAGCCGTGAATTTGAAATGGAAAAGTATTGCGGCACCTGCGGAAAGGATGACCAGGGCATTCACACCGCATCGGGCGGCGCGGCCTTTAAGATGCGCCTCAATTTTGCGGGCAGATAAACTCACCCGTCAGCAACAGCGCGATCATCCGGCGCGCGGCATATTGCCGCGCGCCTCTTCTTCCCCGCTTGACATATATAAATCTTGCTGATAAAGTTTGTTTTGATACCGATTGACATCGTAAATATTCGGTTTACGGGAGCGGCTATGAGTTTTTTCCTCACCATGGCGTATCTGTTTTTCATCGGCAGCATCTCAGGCTGGATGCTCGAGGTTGTGTTCCGGCGTTTCTTCTCCTCTGCCAATCCCGGGCGCAAATGGATAAATCCCGGCTTCCTTACCGGTCCTTATCTTCCGCTTTACGGTTTTTCGCTTTGCGCACTGTACCTTCTCGCTTCATGCGAACAGTTCATTCCCATCCAGAATACGGCGCTTCGCAAGGCCGTGCTTTTTGCCGTCATGGCTGCTGCGGTCACGCTTATTGAATACGTTGCCGGCCTTATTTTCATAAAAGGCATGCACGTTAAGCTTTGGGATTATTCAACGCAATGGGGCAATATAAACGGCATAATCTGCCCGAAATTCACTTTCTTTTGGGCGGTGCTCAGCGCAGCATATTACTTTTTCATCCATCCGCATATTCTCGCAGCTCTTGACTGGCTTTCACGCAATCTTGCGTTCTCATTCTGCATCGGCTTTTTCTTCGGTGTTTTTGCGATCGACTTTGCAATGGCTACGCGCCTTATCGTTAAAATCAGAAAATTTGCTGACGAAAAGGGCATAATCGTCAAATACGAGGAGTTGAAAGCGCACATCCGTGAAAGCAAGGAAAAGAAGCTCGAAAAGGCGCGCTTCCTGTTGGCGATGAGCTCCAAAACGCCGATTGCCGAACATCTCAGGGAATATTATGAAAAGATTGCGGACGATATCGAGCATTTCTCCACGCCGCAATCTAAAAAATAACCGTCAGATTTTCTTCGCCGTCAATACCTTTCAAGCAGTTGCGCGATATATGCGGGATCGCTTGACACCGTCAGCGCGAGCATAAGCAAAATGCGCGCTTTTTGCGGATAGAGCGTACCTGCAGGTATTGTGCCGCATACACGGTCGATGTCATCCGCGCTCACAACGCCGTTGCAAAGCTTTGTCGCGCGTATCACGGGCATACCCGCGTCTGTCAGCGCCTTGATGCGAGTTTTCCACGCCTCGCTGCAAAATCCGCCGCCTGCGCCGGCAATAACAAGTCCGTTCACACCGTCGCCGATATAATCAAGCTGTTCAGCAGGCGCGTCGGCATAAAAATAAGCTATATCAACGCGGGGAAGCACGGTTTTGCCCTCAGTGTCAAATTCGCTCATACAGGTATGGCGTTTGTCGCTGCCGTGGAGAAAATACGCCCGCTCATCCTGCATGAAACCCAGCAGGCCCGCGTCCGCGCCGCCGAACGCCTGCATCCTGTAAGGATTCTCCTTCCTTACATCGCGCGAAGAATATATGCCGTCGGCAAACAGCACCATCACGCCCCTTTGCGAGGCGTTCTCATTTGCTGCAAGGGCTATTGCTTCATAAAGATTCTGCGCGCCGTCAAAGCAAGGCGCAGTGGCGGGATACATCGCGCCCGTGACGATGACCGGCTTCTTGGTTTTCACCGTGAGATTAAGGAAATACGCCGTTTCTTCAAGCGTATTCGTGCCGTGCGTCACGACGAAGCCCGCGATGTCGTCATCCTTTGCAAGCGCGTTTATCCTTGAGGCGAGCGCAAGCCAGTGCGCGACGGTTATATCGTCGCTTGAGATGTTGAAAAACTGCTCACATTCCACGCCGCACCCGCACGCATCGAGCGGAATGCCCGAAAGAAGCGTTTCAATGCCGAAGGCGCCGATGTTATAGCCTGTCGTCTTCCCCGCTTTTCCTCCGGCGGAAATTGTGCCGCCGGTCGCAATCACATATACTTTTTTGTTCATGTTCTCCATTATCGCACAAGGAGCGACCCTGCGAAGAGCCGCTCCTTTAAGCTTGAATCTATCAGTCGTTGTCGCGCTTGAGGAACGCGGTTGCGCAATGGACCGAGCCGCGGCCCTTGTTGAGCTCGCCCAGATCGAGCGCGTCAACCTTGACGCCGTTCTTCTCGAGAAGCTCGATGGCGCGCGGTGCGAGGTTGCTGGTGACCACGTGATACGGCTCGATGGCGACGAAGTTGGTCGCATAACCGTACTTGGTTTCGGTGAGGGACGGGGTCTCAAGGATCTTATAGCCTTTCTTCTTGAGGGCGTCGACCACTTCATAAGGCACCTGGCAGGCGTGAAGCAGAACGAGATCGTTGCTCGCGAAGTTGAGCAGACCGTCGATATGCGCATGGCCGTAAGGTATCTGCATGGTGATGATATCCGTTACGCCCTGACGCTTGAGTTCGTCCGCCATCTGCTGATAGCCGCTGCGGTTTGCACGCACGCTCAGGGAAAGGATCACGGTGTGGCGATCGACCCAGGACGCATTCGCGCCTTCGAAGATACCGTCGCCGGCGATGGTCTTGACGATGGGGACGCCCAGCTTCGCGCAGGCTTCCGCCACAAAACGCTCTTCACCGCGGCGCTCGCTCATCGCAAGACGGGTGATGATCGCGCCTTCCGGCGTCATGAAAAGTTTGTCGCGGCAGAAAACGGAGTTCGGCCTGTCGGCTCTGCCGTTCTCAACATAATACACGGCAACGCCCTGGCTGCGGTAATAATCGGCAAGCATATCGTGCTGGGCGCGGAATTTCGCAGCGTCAACGGGCGCGCGGAAACGGACCTTGTCAAAATCGAAGTTTTCGATCTCGGCGCCGGGCCTGTAAAGCAGGACTGCGCGCAGCCTGTTGACCTCGGAAGAGCAGCCCCAGTCGCCGCCCCAGTAAGGGATCATGTCCTCTTCGATGGTGGTATTGAGCGGGAACCAGCGCTCGCCGCCGATAGCCTTGATGTCGGGCAGTTTTTCGCCGGCAAGCAGGCACTTGTCAAGGTCGATCATACCGTCGGTGGTATACTTTTCGTTTTCCATGGTATTTCTCCTTTTTAATGATCTTTTATATTCCAAGGGGACGCGATGCAGTACCCCGTTGAAAGCTGTTACATTTCCACAAATGTGCCGATCTTTCGCGCGTTTGCGCCGTCAAGAGCAGCCTTTGCCGTCACAATGTCCAAAAGCGCAAGCCCCGTCGCGTCGAAGATCGTGGTTTCGGCTGCGTTCCTGCGGCCTTCAAGCCTGCCGTCAAGCACTTCGCCAAGCTCGCCCGCAACATCGTCAGGCCCGATCACGCCCTTCTTTATGGGTATCTCCATCTCGCCGACGCGCATACACTGCGGCTTGTCGTCGGCAAATATCCTTGCGCCGCGGAAAATTTCGGGATCGATCTCCTCTTTGCCTTCCATATCCGCGCCGATGCACGAAAAATGCGTGCCGGGCTTTACCCATTCCTTCATTATCACCGGAGCGCGGGACGGAGTGATCGTGATCACTATATCGCTTGCGTTGACGGCGGCCGGCAGATCAGGCGCGGCGCTGAACTTCACATAGCCGCGATCCTTGATCCCGAACTCTTCAACGAGCCTTTCAGGCATCGCCGACGCGAACCGCGCCGCGTTTTCAGCGTCAAGCGGATCGGCAATGCGCACTTCCTCTATGTTTGGCATGAGCAGCACCGCAGCGGCAAGCTGATATGCGCTCTGTTTCCCCGCGCCGAGGATCATCAGCTTCTTGGAATCCGGCCTTGAAAGCGTGGATGCGCCGATTGCGGAAGCAGCGCCGGTGCGCATACAGGTTATATAGGAAGCGTCCATGACGCCGAGGGGTATGCCGGTTTTTGAATCAAAGAGCATCAGCATGCCGTTGAACGGCGGCAGGCCGATATTCCTGTTGAGCGGGAAGCTGTTGAGCATCTTCAGCCCATGGAGGCCGAACTCGCCGCCGACAAAGCCCGAGCGGATATCCATCACCGCGTTAAGCTCCGTGAAATCATGCGAAACAAGCGGCCATACGCCCGTTTTGCCCTGCGCTTTCATGCGATAGACGTTCCTCACGCCATCGGCTACCTTCCCCATTTCGAGGACGGATTTCACCTCTTCGCGGTTGAGAACGATCACCTGCATTTTTACGCCCTCCTGTCAAGCTCGTCGAAGTAACCGCCGAGCAATTCAAGGCCTTTGCTGAATTTTTCAGGATCGCCGAAGCCATAGCCCATGCGGAAGCACTTTTCCTCGTCGAAGCAGTCGCCGTGGCAAAGCAGCACGCCGAGCTTTTCATATACGTCCTCACAAAGCTTCACGGAGGAAATGTCATAATCATAATGGATGAGCGCCGTCGCGCTGTGGCTGACCTTGCTGCAATGGAGCTTCGGGTGCTTCGTGAGCCAGTCGTCAAGCAAGGCGCGGCTCGTGCGCACGATAGAACGGCTGCGGCGAAGTATCGTATCCTTGTTTTCAAGGGCTATCGCGGCGAGAAGCTCGTCGATCGGGCCGTCGCAAACAGTATCGTACGAGCGGCGGTTTTCCATTATATCCTTTGCGGCGCGGTCGCGCGTCACGATCCAGCCCACGCGGGTACCTGCCATTGAATATACCTTGCTCATGCTGCTGGTCACGATCGCCTTCTCATACACATCGACCATTGACGGCATATATTCGTCATCAAGTCCGCGATATATCTCATCGCAAAGCACATATGCGCCGACCTTGCGCGCGACGTCTCCGATCACAGTAAGCGTTGACCTGCCGAAAAACTTGCCCGTCGGATTGTTGGGGTTTGAAAGAGTTATCAGCTTCGTCTTCCTGTCGACAAGCGCCATCAGGTCGTTCACATTCAGCGAATAGTCATCCTGCCAGTTGAGATGCAGGAAACGGATCTCCGCGCCCAGCGACGCGGGTATGGAATAATGCTGCTGATAATTCGGCACAATTGCAACAACGTTGTCGCCCGGTTCGACCAGCGCGTTCATCACAAGGTTGTTGGCGCCCGTGCCGCCGTGGGTCGTGAGTATGCACTCCGGACCGGCATTTTCATAAAGGGATGAAATTGCCGCGAGAAGCCTTTCAGAGCCGTAAAAATGGCCGTAATGGAGGCTTGTTTCTCCAAGCTGTGCCATGAAGGCGTCCTTATCCACGCCCGCAAGCTCCAGCAGCTCCTCAAGCTTGAGCGCTTTGACGCAGCTTGCGCCAAGATTATACTTGCACAACGGATCGCGCGGATTAAGCCAATATTCAAGTTTGAATTTATCGATCTTCATTATTCATTTCTCCTTATTCATCCATCTTTCGGATGCGTCCGACATGCTGAACCGTTCTCTTATATATTTTATACCGCGAACGCACCTGCCTGTTCAAACCGATTTCTATGTTGCTTTACACAACTCTGATTTATTGAAACTATATCCTTTAACATCGCTTTACCATCGCAATTACACCTGGATATGGAGTTTTCTACATTTTTTGATCAAATTGGGGTTGCAGGCCGATGTTAAATGTGGTATTTTACATTCATAATCAAAATTTATGGGAGGATGCAACACAAATGTCTGAGCCGGTAACCACCATTCAAGATCTTATAAACATGAAAAAGCTCGACGGACTGCGTCTTATTGCCGGTCAGAACGGTCTTGACCGCGAAGTCTACACCTGCTGCATTCTTGATTACGAATACGATCCGGAACTGAAAAACAAATTCTCGTATACGAACTTCAAGCCCGGTATGCTGCTTCTTACCTCCTTCATGTATGCGAAGGACCGTGAGTATCTTATAAGCGACGCCATCCGTCAGCTCATCGCAACGGGTATTTCGGGCCTTGCGATAAAGAACGTATATCATCTTCGCATACAGGATTCGGTTTTGCGTTATGCGGATTCCAGGAATTTTCCCATATTTCTCATCGACGATCCCGGACTTTTTGTGGAGCCGATTATATACTCGATCCACGAAGGCATAAATCTCCGTCACGATCTGCACAGGCACAAGGAGCTTATCAATGCGGTGCTGCGTCAGCCGCTGTGCGATGAAGATGAAACCTCGCGCGCGTATTCGCTCTATCCCATGCTCGGGCACTATTTCGCGGCGTTCTATTTCCGCTGTGATGAAGACATACCTGACGTATCGTGGATAACGGCCGATGAGCTTATACGCCCGTTCCGCAAACACATGATCTATCAGTTCGGACGAGGCGCGCTTCTGCTTGTCACGGCTGAAATACCTGATGTTTCGGACACGCGGCGCGAATGCAGCGCGTTCATCGACAAGCTGGTGAACATTTTTCCAAAGTCGAGCATCGGCATGAGCAATATCCATTATTCGCCGACAGAGCTGCGCTGCGCCATAGAGGAGAGCATACATGCTTCACTCGTGCTGCGCACCTCCGGCGAGATGCACTATATGGACACAGGCAGTTATCAGATACTGTTCTCCGCCGTGCGCGACCCGCGTATGAAGGAATTCAGCGAGCGCATACTCAGCCCGCTTTTCGATTACGATGTGCAAAATGAAGGCCGCCTGCAAAAGACGCTTTTCGGCCTTATCGAATGCGGCGGCAATCTGCACGAGCTTTCGGACGCCCTTGGTCAGCACGAGAATACGCTGCGCCAGCGGCTTGCGCGTATTGCCGCGCTGACGGGGCTCGACTTCAGAAACACTCAGGAATACGAACAGCTCTCCCTTGCCGTGAAAATACACAACTGCATCCAGTGGAGCAATTCTTTTCCCGATTAAGCCTCATGGCACATCGCTTCAAGCACAGCCGTGAGATACCTCCAAAACGGTATGAGCGTATCGACATAAAGATGCTCGTTTGTCGTATGCGCACCGCGTGACTTCGGCGCAAAACCGGCGATGTCCATATCGGGCAGCGCCTTTTTTATTACGCTTACTTCAACCACGCCGTGTTCAATCTCCTGCTTCATCGGTTCACCGTACATACGTTCATAAACCTTCATACAAAGCGTCTGCAAGGGTGAATTTGCGTCGTCAGGCCAGGCGGGATTGCGTTCTGTCTCCGTGTATTGCGCTCCCATGATGCGCAAGAGCGCCTTGAAACGCGCCTCGCACGCCTCAAGATATTCATCCATGTTCGCTCTGATGGAGAAATTCGCCCTGAACAAGCCCTCTGAATATGCTGTGCCCGTCATCAGCGCGGAGCACAGCGGCCAGGCATAGTTTCTTGTCGAGCGTCTTGACACGTCATACGGCGCGAGCAGCATGAGATCGGCGATCGTTCGCGTGTCGGCTTCGCTCATCGCCGTATGCGCTTGAGCATCGGCGATACTCATATGATAACCGGGATCAGGCACGGCTGTTTCCGCTGCAAAAACAGCGTCCATGTGAGCGATAACCGCCTTTATGCGCTCAAGTCCTGCCCCGTCGAAGCCTACCGTGAATTCTATCTCCCTCGGTATGCCTCCCTGCGGGCCGCGGCATTCCATCGCCGCAAGACGCACAGGCGCGGCGTCGCACATCGCGCTCAGAAGTCTCGCTGCAAGCTCCACCGCGCTTGCACGGTTTTTGCCGGCCTCGATCCCCGAGTGTCCGCCGAGAAGCCCTTTTATCTCCACGCGCAGCGCCATGCCGGCAAACGGTTTTTCATCGCACTTGCGCTGCAGCTTGTATTTTGCGCTGCCTGCGCTGCCAATCGTCATGCAATCCGGATCGCCGCAATCCATATTTATCATGCGGCGGGAAGCGATCCCCGTCATGTCGAATTGCCTCACGCCGACAAGACCCGTCTCCTCCGACACGGTGAAAAGCAGCTCAAGCGGCGGATGAACAACGCTCCTGTCCTGCATGAGCGCGAGCATATTGCATATGCCCACAGCGTTGTCGGCGCCAAGCGTGGTACCGTCCGCGCGAAGTATGTTTCCCTCCAGCACAAGACGCACGCCCTCGTGCTCCATATCGATATCGACGCCGTCATCCTTCACGAGCACCATATCAATATGCCCCTGTATGAGCACGGGCGCTACGCCCTCAAAACCAGATGAAGCGGGCAGCTTCACAATGATGTTGCCCGCTTCATCGCGTATGGACTCAAGGCCGTTATCCTTTGCAACAGACATAATGTGATCGCCGAGCGCTTTTTCGCTGCCCGAACCGTGCGGTATCGCCGCTATATCCTCAAAATGCCTTGTGAGCGAAGGAAGGCCGAAGCCGTCCAATATGTATTTCATTATTTGTCCCTGTATTTTTCCACCGCATCCTTGGGATCGGTGTATTCCATGTTATACCTGTTCGCGGTCTCAAGCAGGGTCAGGCGTCCGCGATAGGTGGTGAGGCCGCGTCTGAGATGCGCGTCGGCAAGAAGCGCTTCCTCGGGGCCCTTGTTGGCCATTGCAAGCGCAAAGGGCAGCGTGGCCGCGCACAGCGTCTGGGAGGCTGTGCATGCAAAACCTGAAGGTATGTTGTCGACTGCATAGTGCATGATGCCCTCTTCATAATAGATGGGATCGTCATGCGTGGTGCTGCGGCAGGTCTCGATCGCGCCGTGATCGTCGCAGGCAACATCCATTATCATTGCGCCGGGCTTCATCAGCTTGAGATCATCGCGGTTCACAAGATGATCCGTGCGGGTCTTATCCCAAAGGATGCAGTTGATGAGCACGTCAGTGCGCTTGAGGCATGCAACCAGATTCTCTCTGTTGGAGAAGAGGAACTCAACGTTCGTCGGCAGGTTGTGCCTTGCCTTCTCCATGGCCTTCCAGTTGACGTCAAGCATCGTGACCTTGTTGCCGAAGGCGGCGGGCATCTCGGCAGCGCCTATACCTGAGAAGCCGCAGCCTATGATCGTGATCTCGGGCGTGGGAACGCCGGTGATGCGCTGGAGCATAAGGCCCTTGCCGCCGTGAACCGCCTGGGAGAAATACAGCGCGGCGATAAAGCCGCCCTTGCCCGCAAGCGTGCTCATCGGGGAAAGAAGCGGGAACTCATGGTTATCGTCATCCACATCTTCATACGCAACGCCCGTGACTCCGCGCTTCATGAGCTCTTTTGTCATTTCGGGATGCGCGTTTGAATGCAGATATGTGAACACAATCTGATTCTTGTGGAGAAGATCATATTCAGAAGGCTCTATCTCCTTCACTTTATAGAGAAGATCGCACTTGCGATAGATCTCATTGTGCCCGGTCATCACGCCGCCGGCCGCCGCGTATTCCTCGTCCGGGAAACCGCTGCCCTTGCCGCAATCATGCTCAAAGAGCACGGTGTGGCCCTTGCGCGTGAAGGACGCAACCGCAGAAGGCGTCGCCGCAACACGGAATTCGTTCTTCTTGATCTCCTTGGGTAATCCGATTATCATTGTGTTATCCCTCCGTTTTTTGTATGCTGCTGCTAAAGAGCGCCGCGGACATCACCCGCAGCGCTCTCTCTTTTGGGTTTATTGTCCGTTCACAAGGAAGCAGGACGAAAAGTGTCCGGGCGAAGTTTCGATGAACTTCGGATCGCTCTCGGTGCATTGCGGCATGCAATGCTCGCAGCGCGCCGCGAAACGGCAGCCGGGCTTCGGGTTGATAGGACTTGTCACCTCGCCGCGGATTATCTTGAATTCCTTGTTGCGGCGGTCGATATCGGGTTCAGGTATGGCGGCAAGCAGCGCCTTTGTATAAGGATGCATCGGATTGGCAAAAAGCTCATCCGAGGGCGCAAGCTCAACGCACTTGCCAAGATACATGACCATGATATTGTTGGATATATGCTTGACGACCGACAGGTCATGCGTGACGAACATGTACGCAAGACCAAGGTTATCCTGCAAGTCCATAAGAAGGTTTAGTATCTGCGCCTGTATCGAAACGTCAAGCGCGGAAACCGGCTCGTCGCACACGATGAAGCGGGGATTTAGCGCCAGGGCGCGGGCTATGCCGATGCGCTGACGGCGGCCGCCGTCAAGCTCATGCGGATAGGAGTTGGCGTATCTGCGCGCAAGACCCACCATATCCATCAGCTCAACAGCGTGATTGAACGCTTCATGACGCGAGGGATATGTCTTGTGGATGAGCATGTACTCGGCAATGACCTCGATGACGGATTTTCTGGGATCGATGCTTGAATACGGATCCTGGAAAATTATCTGCATCTCACGGCGCATCGCGTGCATCTTTGACGTTTTGAGGTTTGTTATGTCCTCGCCGTCAAAAATGATCTTGCCGCCGGTGGGCTCGATGAGCTTGAGGATCGTGCGTCCGAGCGTGGATTTGCCGCAGCCGGATTCGCCGACAACGCCCAGCGTTTCACCGGGGAATATCTTGAGGTTTATGCCGTCAACAGCGTGCAGCTTGGCGCCGCCTTTGAGCTTAAAGTATTTTTGCAGCTCGACCGTTTCAACAAGCGGAGTGCGTGTTTCATTAGTTTCCACTGTCGTCGCCTCCCTTCACGTCAAGGTTCTTGTCGAACAGATGGCAGCAGAGCCTGTGCGTTCCGTTCTCGTATATCTTTGGATGTTCCTTTGTGCATATATCCATGCAATGCGTGCAGCGCGGTGCGAATACGCAACCCTCGGGCAGGTTCGTCGGATCCGGCATAAGTCCGGGTATCGGCAGAAGCCTCTTTGCCCTTGATGTGAGGTTCGGGATGGAGTTGAACAGGCCCACCGTATACGGATGGTGATCTTTGCCCGTGAAAATGTCTTCGATCGTGCCAGATTCAACTATCTCGCCGGCGTACATAACGCCAACGTCGTCGCATGTCTGCGCAACAATACCAAGGTCATGTGTGATCATGAGCATCGAGGTGCCGAGACGATCGCGCAGGTCGCGGATCATTGCAAGCACCTGCGCCTGTATCGTAACGTCGAGCGCCGTGGTGGGTTCGTCCGCGATGAGCAGCTCAGGCTCGCAGCAAAGCGCCATTGCGATGACGACTCGCTGCTTCATGCCGCCTGAGAACTGATGCGGATACTCATGTTTTCTTGAAGCGATGATGCCGACGAGCTGAAGCATGTCGTCAACGCGCTTTTCAACTTCCTCGTTGGAGATCCCGGGGTTATGAAGCCTGATGGCCTCGCCGATCTGATCGTCAACCGTGTAAACAGGGTTGAGCGAGCTCATCGGATCCTGGAACACCATCGATATGAGGTTTCCGCGCACGGCGTGCATCATGTGCTCATCCATGTCGAGCAGATCCTTGCCGTTGAAAACTATCTTGCCGCCGAGTATCTTTCCGGTGTTGCTTGGCAGCAGACGAAGGATCGAAAGAGCGGTCGTCGTCTTGCCGGCGCCGGTCTCGCCCACGAGGCCGAAGGTCTTTCCTTTGCCGATCTTCAGGTCTATGCCGTTGACGGCGCTGACCGTTTCAAGATCGGTCTTGTAAATGACTCTAAGGTCCTGAATGTCAAGGATAAGGTCGTTTTGTTTGTTTTCCATACTATTTCCTTCCTTTCATCCGGGCCCGTCAGGACTTCAGGTGCGGATCGAGCGCATCGCGCATACCGTCGCCAACAAGGTTGACGGAGCATGCCGTGAACACGATCGCTGCGGCCGGGAATGCCATGAAGTGCGGTGCATTGCGCAGGAACTCGCGCGCCTCGGAAAGCATCTGGCCCCATTCGGGAGCCGGTGGCGGCATACCGAGACCGAGGAAGCTCAGCGTGGACTCGTAAAGGATTATCTTTGCGACGTTGAGCGTGGTGTTGACGATTATAACACCAACGGCGTTCGGTATAATATGGGTGAGGATTATCCTCATGGCGCTCGAACCGCCGGCGCGCGCCGCCTCAACATAATCCGTTTCGGCAAGCGTCAGCACCTGCGCACGGACAAGTCGCACATAGTTTGTGAAATATGCGAGAGTCAATGCAATGAGCAGGTTCGTAAAGTTCGCGCCCAATGCGTAAACGACAGCCATGGTAAAGAGTATATCAGGCACGGACATGAATATATCAAGCGCGCGCATGATGATCTCGTCCACCTTGCCGCCGGCATAGCCTGCGATGGCGCCGAGCATACTGCCGAAAATGCAGGAGCTTATCGTCGCAAGGATCGCTATGCTCACAGACGTACGTCCGCCGTAGATGACACGGGCCAGAATATCGCGGCCGTAGCTGTCACAGCCGAAGGGATGTTCGGCCGAAGGCGTTGCAAGCATGACGGAAAAGTCCTGTTTCGTGGCGTTTTCATAAGGAACGACAAGCGGCCCGAAAACCAGAACGATCACGATGAATCCAAGCATAACAAGACCTATCATCGCGCCCTTGCTCTTCTTGAAGCGGCGCCAGATCTCATTAGACTGGCTCGGTCGTTTGTAAACTGTCATTTTTGCGGGGGATTTTGCGGCACTGTTATTTTCCATTATCGCTTACCCCCTTGTTTTTGTATACTTCGCACGGATACGCGGATCGATAAAGGCATAAATGATATCGACCAGCAGCATGACCACTGTGAAGCATATTGAAATCAGTATTGTACCTGCAATGATGACCGGCTCATCCTTGAAATTGATACGGTCAACGATCAGGGATCCGACGCCAGGCACAGAGAAGAGCTTCTCCGCAACGACCGCGCCGCAGATGAGCGAACCCAGGCTGAGGCCGATCTGAGTGACGACAGGCAGAAGCGCGTTCTTCAAAACGTGCTTCCAAATGACGCTCCTCTCAGGACAGCCTTTGGCGCGCGCGGTGCGAACATAATCCTGACGTATCTCCTCGAGCATGGAGGACTTTGTGAAACGGAAGTTCTGTGACGCAGGCGGGATGGCTATCGCAAGCGACGGCAGAATATAATGCTTGAACGAATCGATGCCGTATGATGGCAGCCAATTCAACTTTAATGCAAACACATACAGGAATATCAAACCAAGAACAAACGCCGGAAACGCAGCAAGGAAAAACGCGACGAGAGACGGTATTGTATCCCAGAGAGAATACTGCTTGACAGCAGCATAAATGCCCAGCGGAATCCCCATTATGGTTGAAAGCGCAACGCCGAGGAAAGCAAGCTTTATCGTTACGATATATCGCGGTCCAACCTCAGCGAAGACCGATTGTTTTGTAACATAGGAAACGCCGAAATCAGCATGGAAGATCATCTGATTCAAGTAATTCAAATACTTCTGAAAGAACGGAAGGTCGTAGCCGATCGAATGATTGTACTCGTCTATATCCGCCTGCGAAACGCCGGTGCCAAGGATGGCGCGGCCCGGATCGCCGGGGGTGATGCTCATGACGGCATAGATAATCAGCGTAACGCCCAGGATCGTCGGTATCAGAAATAATATTCTTTTTAGAATATATCTGTACATTCGTACCTCCTGTATGGGTGGCAGATACCGGCGCCCCCGGCTTGCGGGAGCGCCGGATCTTCAGCCTACTTTACGTTTTGATCAGTTGGCCCAAGAGAAATCATCGAGGTGATAGTAAGTCGGGTTCGGATCGCCGATGTTGACGTTCGCGGACCAGGCTATACCGACTGCATTGTGATACAGCGGGAGGATGGTGACGGTGTCCATGATGATGGACCAGAGCTCGGTATAGATGTCATAGCGCGCCTGGGTATCAGCTGTGGCAACGCCGGCGTCGACCAGCTCTTCAATGCGCTGCCAATTGAACGGTGACGCATCATCCTTGTACTTCACAAGATACATACCGACGGACTCGGAATGGACCTGCTGACGGATGTTGTTGTAGTCATAGTTACCGCTGTCGGCGAAGATAGCGATATCATAATCCTGCGAATACATACGCGGGGTGACGATCGCGGCGTCCGCAATCTCAACACCGGCGATCATGCCGCACTCTGCAAGGCTCGCCTGGATGACAACAGCAGCTTTGCCCTTCTCAGCGGTCTCAGCACCGTAGGTAAGGATTGTACCGACGTTGATGCCGGCAGCGATCTGCTCTTCGGTGAAACCGGCGTCGAGCAGGCACTGATGCGCCTTGGCCGGATCATAATCATAAGTTGTGAACTTGCCGTCGGCAACGTTCGGAGAGGTGGCGACGTACTCGGAAGGCATGTACTCATAAGCCGCCTGGCCGTAGCCGCTGGTGGAAGCCATGAGGATGTTATCCTTGTTCACTGCATAGAAGATGGCCTTACGGACATTCTCGTTTGCAAGGATACCGTCATTGTTGGGGGAGAGGTAGTTGATCGCGAGGAAGCGAATGTTGTTGCCCTTAACGAGCGAGCAGTTTGCGCCGGCCGCCGCGGAAAGGTTCGCCCAATCGGACAGAGGAGCGTCGGTCATATAATCGAGCTCGCCGTTCTCATAAGCTATGACAGCAGCGGAATCCTCGGTGATAAGACGATACTCAACGTTCTTGATGGCAGGCGCACCGCCCCAGTAGTTCTCATACGCCTTGAGGGTGACGCCGGTGGCGGGATCATACTTCACAGCATAATACGGGCCGGTGCCGGCGGTGTGGATCTGGGTACCGAATTCGATGCCCGCGTTCACAGTCTCGGTGTACTCGCGCTCGCTGTAGACCTTGATGGACCAGAAGGTATGCGCGATGGCGGAATACGGATAGTCAAGGGTCATGACGACGGTCTTGTCATCCGCAGCTTCGATGCTGTTGATCATCGAGGTGACGTAGTTGAAGCGGGAGTTCTGCATTGCAAGGTTGTAGCTGAACACAACATCGCTCGCCTTAAGCTCGTCGCCGTTCTGGAAGGTGGCATCCTGAAGGGTGATGGTGTAGGTCAGGCCGTCATCACTGATCTGGATGTCCTTCGCGAGCAGGTTGTAATAACCGCCGTGGGCTTCATCCATACCGTAAAGGCCTTCAAAAAGCTGAACCCAGGTCACCTGCATATCGCTGGTGTTGGTGGTTGCCTGCCAGTCAAGGGAAGCAAGGGATTTGCTGGAGCGCACATACAGTACCCTGTCAGCATTGGCATCAGCCTCGCCGGTCGTGGGTGCGGCGGTGGCTTCGGTACCGGTGGTTTCGCTGCCGGTGGTAGTCTCGCTCGGTTGCGCTTCGCCGGTCTGGGTCTCTCCGGTTGAGCAACCGGCGAATACCATGACGAGCATCATGAGTGCAACGATGATCGCAAGAGTTTTCTTCATGTTTGTCCTCCTTATTAATTTAGCTTACGCTATTTGCAAAGTCCATGTCTTATACCATGGACGGTTTGCCTGTTTGTTCCGCAATCAGCGGATGAAATTATACGAGCGCGTCACCGTGGAAGGCGGCGCCGGATCAAGCTTTCTGTCCTCTATGCCAAGCGCTTTTTCCGGCGGCAGCCATGGCACGTTGTGCACCACGCTCGTTTCCTCATTTGTGAGGATGCCGTTATAGCATACCATGCACCTTCTGAGGTATCCGTCTCTCACGCACGCTTCGGCAACGCCGTTTTGCAATATGCTGAGAAAATGCTTGAGCATGACCGAACCGTATGCGGCGGAGGCTGTGTTGGCAACGGCGCTCGGGATGTTTGACACGCAATAATGCACGATCCCGTCAACCGTATAGCGCGGATCATCATGACTGGTCTCATGGCTTGTCTCTATGCAGCCGGGATCGTCATCCGCAACATCCACGATCACCGATCCCTTTTCCATGAGGGAGAGCATCGGCCTGTCGATGAGGAAATCCTTGCGCTGTTTCGGCCAGCGCACGCAGTTCACAACGAGATCGGTCGTCGGCAGAAGCTCCGCTATCGCTTCTTTCGTGCACACCATCGTGTTCACGGCCATATGATAGAGATACTCAAACTCGCGCAGCACGCTCACGTTTATGTCGAGCACCGTCACATGCGCGCCAAGCCCGTTCAATATCTGCACGGCGCCTTTGCCCGCATATCCGCCGCCGATAACCACGGCGTTGATCCCTGGGGCTCCGGCAAGACCGCATACGAGCTTGCCCTTGCCGCCGTTTGTCGTGAGCAGCGATTCCAACCCGTACAGGGCGCCCTGCTTGCCTGCGGCTTCGCTGTTCGGCGCACCGTAACGGTGGCAGTCCTCCGCGGCAAACGCCGTAACCTTCTTTTCAAGGAGCTTCCAGGTTTCTTTCGGGTGGCCTGCGGGATGGATCGCGCTCATCACGATCTGGCCTTCGCGCAGAAGCTCATATTCAGGTTCCTGTACTTCCTTGACCTTCACAACGAAGTCCGCCTCGCGGTATACATCCTCCATTGCGGGAACCATCTTTGCGCCTGCCGCCGCGTATTTTTCATCCGGAAAACCGGCCCGTTCCCCCGCTCCCATCTGAACGACCGCTGTAAACCCCGCATTCACGATCGACGCGATCTCGCGCGGCGTCGCTATGGTACGGTTTTCTCCGTTCTTGTAATCCCTGACCAGTCCGAATACCATTTTCATGTCCCTTGATCAACGCTCAGCAGCAGCCAAGCTTGATAAAATTGTCGCTCTTGGTCGTTGTCGCCGTGGGCGCGGGATCAAGTTTCCTGTCCGCTATGCCGAGGATATCCTCCGGGCGCACCCAGGGCTTGCCCTGTATGCCGCTCGTCTCCTCATGGGTGAGGTATCCTTTATAGCAGGTGAGGCTTCTGCGCCAGAAACCGTCGCGCACGCATGTTTCCTCGATGCCGCGGTTCAATATGCTCTGTATGAACGGGAGCATCTCGCCCGCGTAGGACACGCTCGTCGAATGGGCGACAGCGCCCGGGATGTTCGATACGCAATAATGCACGACTCCGTTGACGACATAACGGGGATTATCATGATGTGTCTCATGGCTTGACTCGATCGCGCCGGGATCGTCATTGGAGATATCCACAAGCACGCTGCCGGGTTCCATGAGCTTGAGCATTTCTTTGGTGATGAGGAAATCCTTCCTCTGCTTTGGCCACTTCACGCAGTTTACGACCATGTCGGTCGTCGAAAGCACGGATGCTATCGTCTGCTGGTTGCAGAACATCGTGTTGATCTTGCCCTGATACTGGTTCGATACCATGCGCAGTATGCCGACGTTTATATCCATAACGGTCACGTTCGCGCCGAGAGCGAAGAGCACGGAAAGCGCGCCCTGTCCCACGGTTCCGGCGCCGAGTATAAGCACGTTCATGCCCGGTGCGCCCGCAAAGCCGCCGACGAACTTGCCCTTGCCGCCGTTGATGGTGAGCATGGATTCAAGTCCGAACAACGCGCCCTGCTTGCCCGCAGCTTCGCAGTTGGGCGAGCCGTAACGATGGCAGTCCTCGGCGGTAAAACCGATGCAGCCCGATTTGAGGAGCGCGTCGACCTCTTCCGGATGACCCGCGGGATGAATGCAGCCAAGCACGATCTGGTCTTTCCTTATGAGCGGCCACTCGCACGGCGCAAATTCCTTGACCTTTGCCACCATATCGCAGCGTGCGTACATTTCTTCCGCTGTGGCAACTATTTCAGCACCGGCCTCGGCGTATTTCTCATCCGCAAAGCCGGAGGCTTTTCCGCAATCATGCTGGGCAAGCACCTTATGCCCGTCCGCGACGATGCTGCGCACTTCCATAGGAGTGCAGATGACCCTGTTTTCTCCCTCTTTGATGTCCTTCAGAATGCCAAATACCATATGTTTCCACCTCCGAATATTCGCTTGTGTGTAAATATATTTTCGATTGTTATGTCCTTGCTGCTTATATCGGTTCCGCAGTCGTTATTTGTGATGCCGCATTGATCTTTTACTCGATATTATCTTTTATATCCCCATCAGCATCAAACCGATTGTATGTTAATTCAAACATAATATCCGGCAGTATAACGTCCTGTTTAACACCGATTTTGTCATTCGTATGCGCTCCCAACGCATATATATGGATTGTTTTTCTTATTGTATACAATTCTTTGTAAAAGTCAATAGCAGTATTTGCAATAATTTAACCCGTAAAGTTGTTCGGTGGAGCAGAGCATCAAAACAGGGCGTTGCCGAGCAGGATATCGTCCTTGAGCGCGTCCACGGCCTTTTCAGGCTCTCCCTTTTCAAGCGCTTCGAGAAGTCTCGCATGTCGCAGCAGACTTTTTGAGTTATCGACCGAGGTATCGTAAAACATGAGGTAAATCACCATTTTATTGAGCAGCTCGTTGAGATATTTCTCCAAATATACATTGTCTGCCGCCTTCACGATCTCCCAATGGAAATCACGGTTGAGATTCACATACTCGCTCATTGAAAAGTGCCCGCAAAGCTCGGTTTGCAGCTCCATGCTCTTGTTCATCCTGTCAAGGGCGTGTCTGCTCATCCGCCCGGATGCAAGCCTGACGGCTTCCGTTTCAAGGGCGGTGCGCACAAGATAAGCCTGTTTTATGTCGTTCACCGTGGGTTTGACAACAAAAGCGCCGTAATTCGGCACAATTTCAACCAGCCCTTCATAGTTGAGCCGTTGTATTGCAGAGCGTACCGTGGTGCGGCTGGTATTCATCGCATGCGCAAGCTCTTCCTCCGCAACGCGGTTGCCCGGAAAAAGCAGTTTCGCACCGATCTGGTCCTTAACATAATCGCATATACGTGTTACCGATGTAGCATTTCCCATTAAGCGAACACCTCAGGTTTGCTCTTCTACACCTCATGGATCATCGTTTTGTCCATATGGCGCATCTTGTTTTCAATCCGTGATCAACGCAGACGCAAGAGCATAAACCGTTTGCTTGGGCGTTGTATTCACGGAGGATCAGACACACAGTTTCTCATTACCTGTCGTACAAATATATTAGCACAATATTGTATACATTTCCACTCTTTCAAAACAGTCATTTTTTTATTACGAGCAGATACTTCGCCGATATGCTTCATTCAAACAACCGTCTTACTTTGAAGGCGTCTTTGAAATCGAACCGTTTTTCGAAGAACCGCGTGCAGCGGCTGATGATGAATCCGTTAACGAGGGCGCAGAACACCGTGCCGAGCTTCACGCCCTTGAAAATGCCGAAACCGAAAAACGCAAACGACATGGCGATTGCAGCGACACAGCTTGTGCAATCATACACGGTTTTGACCTTGTGTATATCAAACCCGAAGCGCAGCGCGACCTCGCGCACGAAAAGCTCGTATGCTTCCGGCGAAATATAAGTATGGAACACCAGCGATACCCCAACCGCGCATGTCAGCATCCCCAAAGCGAAAGACGCTGTCCGCAATGCGAATGTGTCGACCGGCACACAGGCAAAAAGCGCCATAAATCCGTCTAGTATAAGCCCGTAAAGCGCCGCCGTGATGAACGAAAAAAGATATGAAGGTTTGAATTTGCCGGTTATCGCCCAAAGCAGCAACAGCAGAAAAACCTGCAGCGCCACCTCAGCCATGCCGAATGTAAAAAAGCTCCAGCTTGCCGAAAGCTCAATATAGAGCAGATACGCGGGCGCCACCACCATCGACACACCGAAGTCCGAGGCTTCCATCAGCACCGTGCCCAAAGCGATCGCCGCAATGCCAAGGATATATGCCGCCTCTGTATAAAATTTCCTTTTCATATCAATCTCCCCAACACATGAAAAAACAGCTTCCGTTTTGATACAGAAAACGGCAAAGCTGTTTTATATACTATAACATCCCATTGCGTCATACGGCAAGTTATATTGAATTTTCGACATATGTCAATTTCATTCTTGACATATGTCAATAACGGTGTATCATGAATTACAGACCGAACCACAAACGGAAGGGGGATGACCATGCCCAGACCCTGCAAAAGAAGACGCATATGCGCGATGCCCTCCTGCGGAAGCTTCGGCCCGAGAGAAAGGACTGCGCAGACGGCGCCCGTTGAGATGACGCTTGACGAGTTTGAAACCATACGGCTTATCGATCTTGAGGGCATGACCCAGGAGCAGTGCGCCGCACAGATGAGCGTCGCCCGCACAACGGTGCAGGCAATATATAACAGCGCGCGCGCAAAGCTTGCCGAATGCCTTGTGAACGGGCGCGAGCTTGCCATCGGCGGAGGCGATGTTTTCATATGCGACGGCAGCGCGTCAGGCTGCGGATGCGCGCGAAGATGCGCGAGACGGTGTGAAAGAGAATCAATCAAGGAGGAATGAAATAAATGAAGATCGCGGTAACTTATGACAACGGCGAGGTGTTCCAGCACTTCGGCCATACTGAGCACTTCAAGCTTTATGACGCGGATGACGGCAGGATCCTTTCGTCCGGCGTCATCGATACGAACGGTACAGGTCACAGTGCGCTTGCGGGCCTGCTCAAAGAGCTTGGCGTGAACGCGCTCATCTGCGGCGGCGTAGGTCAGGGCGCGCGCAGCGCGCTTGACGCAGCGGGCATCTCCGTATACGGCGGCGTCACCGGAAACGCGGACGGCGCGGCGCAGGCGCTTGCAGCCGGCACGCTTGCATTTGATCCGGCGGCTTCATGTTCTCACCACGGCGAGCATCACCATGGTGAGCATAACTGTGCAGAGCATCACTGCGGCGGCGAATGCGGCGAGCATCGCTGAAAGCCGCAAACAAAAGAAGAGGGCTGACGCCCTCTTCTTTTTTTATATACGATCACTCGATCCCGATCCATTCAAAACTCATTTCGCCGCCCGATTCCAACCCGGCAATAAGCGTGTTCCACGCATCCTCATCCTGCGTCTCGCCGTTGTGCGTAAAGGTGCCGGTATTTTCCTGCGAATAGGTGGCGACAAATGAATCTGTCACCTCGGCGCTCACGCCGTCCGCAGCAATGCGGTAAAAATCGCATCCGGATTCAAACGCGCTGTCGCTCCAGATCACCTCAAGCGCGCCGTCCGCAAAAATCTTGAGGTTCGTGCGATATCCGAAATCCATATCAAACGGACGCACGGCCCCGGTTTCATTCGAGGTGAAAATATCATATATGCAGGCCACGCCGTCATCCAGAGCGGCTATCACAAGCTCGTCAACGCCGTTACCGTCTATATCGACAAGCGCATAAGAAGCCTGCCTCGGATCTGTCTTGTATTCTGAAGCTATCATGTCGCCAAACGCCGCGTCATAGCCGTCCGTCCCGGCAAGGTCCTTGTAATAGCCGTTAGCCGCGGCTTGCGCATACTGGGCAATGATCGCCTGATAATACGGATTTTCTTCCGTCGCAGCCGTCTGTTCCGGCAAAGGCGATTCTTCGGCGCCTGCCGTCGGCGCGGCCGTCGCTTCACCCTGCGGTGCAACGTCGAGCGTCGTTTCATTTTCGCCGGATGCGCACGCACATGCAAAACACATCACCGCGCATATAAGCGCAACAAACATAACAAGCGATTTTTTATCCATTCAATCAGTACACCGGGCAACGCCCGGCCCTCCTTCTGTGCTTTGATACGCAATTCCCTACGCACGGTGGACAATTATAACTCCGCCGCAAACAAATGTAAAGCTGGCGGAGCACACGCACAAAGGAACGCCGGCGATATACGCCGACGTTCCTTGTCTTTTAAGCGATCGATGAAGCTTTTGTAAATATTCCGCACATCTTTCATCCGCAACTTCGCAGGAAAGCCTTCGTCCTATTTCTGAGTGCCGAAAATTATGCGCGTGAGTATTTCGCGCGTTTTTTCTCTGCCAAGCGATTTGACAAAGGCATCTGTTGACGGGCCGCCCTTTTCCAGCAAACCGTCCACATACTCCTGCGCAAGCTTCAGCTTCTCCTGCGACGCCTGCGCGTCGAGCGCCGGCTTCCTGCCCGCAATGCCGATATATGCGTCTGTCGCGTCCATCAAAGCGCGTTCCATATCCGGGCAAAACGTCTTTTTGGCTTTCTTCGCAATCGACGAGGCAAGCTTCATACCGTCATACCAATGCTCGCCGGGATCGTGATCGGGGATATGCCCGCATGACGTCTTTACCGCTTCAAGCGGAGCGGAGTCAAATTCTTCCTTATCTATAAGCGTATCGTAGTATTCGATCAGCAGGGTGTGCCGGCCGGCCGCCGCGATATGGTCAAACGAGAACAGCGGTACGTCGCGGCCTGTCGGCTGTATGACGAGGGTATCCATCTTCATCAGTCCCGCCATTGCCTTGCCGCCGAGCACCGACACGTTGCCAAGCCCCTCCGCCTCATACCAGTCAAGCGAAACGGAAAGCGGACCGGCCTTGAATGACGAAAACTCGCCCGCGTCGCGTTTTTTGAGCGGGAACACGGCGGATATGCGTTCAAGCGCCTGTTGTATCACGCCCGGGCCTCCTTTTTTATCGCGTCAGCCGCGCCGAAGCCCGCCTTATGCAGGTTGAGTACGCCAAGCAAAAGCGCGCCCTGTGCCGCGATGTTCGTGCCCTGTCCGATCCAGTTCATCCATGCGGTGGAAAAATCCTTGGATGAAAGGTACCCCATCGCAAGCATCAAGACGAATGCCGCGGCAAAAAGTATCACGGCGCCGATGCGTTTCATGCGCTTTGCCATCACGCAAAGGCTGCCGCAGATGCCAAGCGTTCCAAGCACCGTGAACACCACAAATATCATGCTGCTGTCATACACCATAGGCGCGGCGGCCGCCGCGCAAACGGCCGTATTCCCCTGTTTTGCGGCAAGCAGCGCGACAAGCGCCAGCCCTGCCAGCACAAAACCCGTCGTCTGCATCGGAAAAAACACCTTGTTGAGCGCGACAAAATCACATGCGCCGCATGCGTAAAGCAGCTTCCATGTGGCCTTATAGAATCCCGCCGCGATTATCATCAGCGTCCCGCCTGCAAAAAGCGCAAACGCGCCCTTGCTCATCTTGTTATACAGATCGCGCATCAGCAGCACCGCGGAAGCCGCAAACAGCGCCACCGGCAAATAATCCACAAGCGCCATGGGGATCGTCATTTCTTCTGCTCCTTTCCATCCTTTGCAAGGCGGTACAACGGAACAAGCGGCAGGATGATAGGCGTTTTTTTCACATATTCCATATATTCGGGCATATTGCCATACCGGCTGTTCTGTCGTTTCTCAAGCCGCTGCGCGCCGTTGAACATGATGAGCACAATGGCAAGATATCCGATGGCTGCCATCACCAACTGGCCCCAATGGTTGAGCACCGTGAGGCCTGACACAAACACGCCCGTCCAGAATAGTATCTCGCCGAAATAGTTCGGACACCTCACCATCCTGTAAAGTCCCTTTGTGGCAACCATGTCGGGATTCTGCGTTTTCTGGTCGCTCTTTTGTTTGTCGGCAAGCGTTTCTATCAAAAGCGCGACAAAGCTTATTGCGGCGCCTATATACGGCAGCACGACATCCGAAGCGCCGTTATACACGCGATAGAAAACAGGGCTGGTCTGGGCGACATACAGCGCTGACACGGATATCCAGATCGCCGCCTTCACAAATACAGGCATCGGTTTTTCCGACGTGGTAGCTTCCGTGAGGGTCTTCCTGTATGCGGCGTTCTTTATCTCGCGGACGAGTAAAAAGCCCGAAAGGCGCGCCCCGTAAAGGATGAAAAGAGCGCACTGTATGAAGCTTACCGGCTGCATCGTCGGTGCGAACAGGATCATCATCACAGCCCCGATACCGGCCACGGCAAAGCCGTAACCTATGGAGAGAAAATAGACGAACTTATAAAAGCCCACGGCGCACAGCACCGCCGCCGCCGCCGCAAGTATCCAAAGGTATTGCCATCCCATAATCATCTGTCGTTTCTCCTTCAGAAGCTCTTTTTGATATATTCGGCAAAGCTGTGTTCGCCGTAATGCACATCGCCGACCATGGGTTCAGTCAGCGTCCACTTGCTGAAGCGGAGTATGGCTTCCTTGCCGTTCTTTTTGAGCTTGTTGACAAAGGCCAGAACATCGAACAGCATGGCGGGCGCGCGCTTGATGACAGGCTCCTTGCCCGCTGCCGCAAAGCACATGTTCGCAAGCTCTTCGTATGTATAGGTCTCCTTGCCGCCGATGGATACCGTGATGTTTTCATCGCCGAGATGATCCACTATGTATTGCGCAAAATCCGGCGTGTCGATCACGTTGCAGCTTACGGGTTTATTTCCCAGCAGCGTTACCTCGCCCTTTTCAACCATGGGCTTGAACACCTTCACGATATCGTAGAAATAGCCTGTCGGGCGATATATGATATACGGGATGCCGCTCTTTTTGAGCTCCTCCTCCATAAGATATTTCGCGTGGAGCATCGGCACCTTGGGCGCTTTGTCCGCCTTGAGCACGGAAATATATACAAACTTTTTGACGCCTGCGCTTTTTGCCTCGTTGAGAAGGTTCACGTTGCCCTGATAGTCTATCTCGTAGTTCGTGACGGCGGCTGATGTTTTTGTAAGGCCGACGGTTGTGATCAGCGCGTCCGCGCCGTCGCACAGGCCTTTGAGCGCTTCCGGGTTGGTCACGTCGAGTTTTTTGAAGGTAAAGTTGCCCTCAAGTCCGAGATCGCGTTCGATCATGTCCGCGGCCACCACCTCATGGCCTGCCGCGAGGAGCGCGCGGAAAATATCTCCGCCGAGATTGCCGTAAGCGCCTGCAAGTACGATTTTCATGTTAGTTCCCTCCTGTTATATTATCTGAATCGTTATATTCCTTCGGCATAATTGCAAAGCGGAAAAAATCCTCCGCTCCCCTGTCGCCAAGCACCCGTTTGAGCGTCGCGCTTGACGGATTGCCTTCCTTCACCATGCGCTCGATGAACGCGCCGAGGCCTTCGATGTTCTCCGCCCGGCGCACGTTCGCCGCCGCGCAAACATCGGCATAAGCGTTGAGCGAATCGCGCAGCATCGCGCAAAGCGCGTCTTCATCCGCGCCGCCCTTTATCAGCGAAAAGTCGGTACGTTCGCCGATATACCACGCCGGTTTTTCCGGATAATCCGCGAGCGATGCGTACTTTTTCTTCACCGCCGTCAGTTCTGCCCGCGGCGGACGGTTTTTCGTGCAGTCGTAATACTCGACAAACGCCGCGCGCTTTTTCCCGAACGCCATTATATCTATCAGCAGCAGCGGCACGTCGGCGCCTCTGTTCGGCGTGAAAACGATCGTGCAAAGCTGCATCATTCCGCCCATCGCCTTCGTATACATCGAAAACACATTGCCAAATTCCGCCGCCGCGAAGCGCTTCACCCAAAATCGCATCATTGGGATCAGCTTAGGATAACGCATTTTTGCATATGCGCCGGCGTCGAGCGCGCGCAGTTCGTTTTTTGATGCAAAAATATCCGTCAGTTCCCCCGCCGCAATGTCGAGGCGTCCAAAGTTCATATCCGGTCCCTCTTTCAGTTTTGATATCATCAGAAATTATCTATTATGAACACGTTCATTTTATGCAATCCTGCCGTTCTCGTCAAGAGGAAATGAAATAATATGTTAATTTTGTGCCGATGTTTGTTGCCCGGCCCAATTCTGCAAAGCTTCCGCTGCCCTTTTTCGGCATGAAAATCCCCCCGGTACATCTGTGCGGGGGGGGGATACAACGCGCTGTAATTCACTTATGCCGGCAGCCGAAGCGCAAGCGTTTCACGCTTCAGATCATCAGTCTGCGCCTGATCTTATCCTTGAGCTGCTGCTTGCGCTCGATCATTATCAGCATGATCGCCGTCACGATCGCCGAGCTTGCCGCAATGAGCGACCAAACAGGCGCAAACACCTGTGTGGTATACATATCGACAACAAGTTCCACCACAATGCACAGTATCGACGACATAAAAAGCAGTATCGCGGGTTTCATCAAGCTGTCGTGCAGGCGCTTGGAACGTATGATCGGAAGCGAACCGTAAGCCGCGCCGCAGCAAAGCAGCGCCAGAGGGGCCGCAAGCCAATAGAAGGCGTGCATGTTCCCCGCCGTCGCGAGTATGCCCGCAAGGAACAGCAGCAGCGACGCCGTGTTATACAAAACATGCAGATACGGATTCGGTTTTTTGAGCAGCATCGGGAAAAGCACCCATATGAATATGCACACCGCGCCTCCCGTTGCATATATCGACCAGCGCAGCTCATGCACGACAAAAAGATCGACAAATATGCTGCACAACACAGGTATCGCAAGCGCTATGAGCGCAAGCAGCGCGCCGTACCGCCTGTCGATCTTCCTGTAAACATGTTCAACATGCTTCGGGAACGCGGCCTCTCCCGCGTTTTCCGCCCGTTCCGGGTGGTAGACCCTTGTATGGCACAGAGGGCATTCCTTCTGTGAATCGGCAAGCTCCACGCCGCAGTTCACGCAATAGGACATGTTGATTCTCCTTTGCTGTCTTCATCAAAAGTATCGTTGCTGTCAATTTTCACCGGTATGCCAAACTTTATGAGTCTCGTGAAAAAGCCCCTTTCCACGTCTGTTTCCTCGATAGTTCGCGTAAAATTTATCACCATATTGCCGTCATAGCTCAGGCACGCGCAGGTGACGGGGTTGCGATAAAGCGGCCCAAGCATAAAATCGAGCCTCGAAACATACTGCGCCATTTCTGGCGGGAGCGTCGTGCGGCCCAGATTCGAAATGCTGCTTGAAGTATATCTGTCGCCGACGAAAACGTAAACGACCTTAAGCACCATGTTTTTCAGCGGAAGCGGCGCGATTCGCAGGAACATATTGTTGGTTGCGATCACGTTTGTTGTGAAGCGCGCGTTCATGCGCTTCTCCATCAGTTCAAGCCCCATGTAATGACGCACGGCGTCCACCGTTTCGCGGAAATCATAGTCGCCAAGCTTCGGTTCAATGCCCGGGTTCACATATGACGCGAAGTTGCGCAGCGTTTTTGAAGGATAGAATCCGCGCAGATTGACCGGCACGTTCACCTTGACGGGCAGCATACGCACGCGGGCGCATTTTTCCTTTTTCTGCACGTCTGCAATCGACGCGATGAGCACCGCGGTCAGGAATTCGCCTATGCTCGCGTTGTATTCCTTTGCTTTTGCCCGAACCGCTTCGACCGGCGCCACCCCGCTTATTATGTGCATGAAATCCGGCGTGCGTTTGCCGTGGATGCAATATGCCGGCGATTCCGCCCGGCTCAGCGCCGCCTCGCGCGCATAGCGCGCAAAGCTGTCCTCCATCTCCTCATCGAGCACAGGGTCCTCGCAGTCCAGTATGTCCCCTTCCCTCGGTATTACCGCGCCGTATTTTATTGTGAGGTATTCGGCCACAAGCGTTTTGAGGAAACAAAGCCCGCCCGCACCGTCAGTCAGCACATGGAAAATCTCCACGGCGATGCGCGTGTTGAAATAGCGCACGCGGAACATATACCCGCCGTTTTCTTTAAGCTTCATGCGCACGCAAGGATTGGCCACATCCGGCTTTACGGAGATCGACCGCGTATTGCGTTCCATAAAATACCAAAACACGCCTTTTCTCAAACGCATCTGAAACGCCGGGAAGCGTTTGATCGTGCGTTGTACCGCCCGGTCGAGCATGTCCGGATCAACAGGCTCGCGCAGCTCCGCCGAAAGGCGAAACAGCGCGTTCCAGTTTTTGTTGCTTACGGCCGGATAAATCGTCGCCGCATTATCAAGCTTAATCCATTCGCCCGGTAAATCGTTTTTCATTCACAGCCGCTCCGTTATGAATTCCTTTATTTGCGCAAGCGCTTCCCGCGCTTCGAATATTCCGTAAAGCACATATGCGTGCCATGCGTCCTGCTCAACATGCAGCGTGCAATGCGCGCCCGCCGCTTCAAGCCGTTTCGCCATTTCCGTGCCGTCATCCTCAAGTATCTCGCTCGTCCCGGCAAATATAATGGAGTCAGGCATACCGCGAAGATCGCCGAACACAGGGGAAACATATGGGATATCGCGTCTGTCGCCCGCATACATATCCGCGGAAAGGTCGAGCATCTGCGTGGACAGCGTCGGGTCCTCGGAAGCGTTTCGTCTGTGCGCATCGAATGAAAGCGTAAGATCAGTCCATGGCGATATCGCAACGATGCAGCGCGGCGGAGGCATGCCCTCGTCGATCGCCGCAAGGCACGCGCCGAAGCACAGCCCTCCGCCTGCCGACTCGCCTGCAAATACGATCTTGCCGGGATCATAATCGAGCAGCATGGCGCGATATGCGGCAAGCGCATCCTCAAGCGCCGCAGGATACGGATTTTCAGGCGCCAGCCGATATCCCACGCACAGGACCGGTATCTGTATGCTGTCCGCAAGCACACCGCCGAAACCCTTTGCGTAAGCAAGATCGCCCGCAGTGTATGCTCCTCCGTGCAGATAGATGACAAGCGCGTCGTTGCGGCCTTCCGCAGGTATCGCAAGCTCCGTGTTTTCAAGCCCCTCAACGGGCATATATGTCACCTTGTTCGCAAGCGCTTTTGCCATAAGCTCCCCGACGCGATCCTGCGATTTTCTTGACGCCGCAAGATCCTCGGCAACGATCGGCTGCACGCGGGCAATCTCTTTTTTCATCAACAAACTGGTCTTTTTCATCTATTGGGTTATCCTTTCACTTCTCGACGCCGCTTTTGCAGTCCTCGTCCCCGTCAATCTTTTCAAGCTCACGCAGTATCTTGTTCTGCATTGTTATTATGCGCTCCGTGCGTTTGAATATCTCCCCGATGAGAAGCTCGTTTTTCAGGTTCACATTATAATCGTTTTCTGCGCGCGCCCTGTCCTTTTGCTCCTGACGGTTCTGGCTCATCATTATAAGAGGCGCCTGCACCGCGGCAAGGCACGAAAGCAATAGGTTGAGCAAAATGAACGGATATGCGTCAAACGCCTTGAGCGCAAGTAGCACATTTATGATCATCCAAACCACCATAACGCCCATAAAACAAAAAATGAAAGCCCAGCTTCCGGCAAATCTGGCAACATTATCAGCCGCGCGCTGGCCGAACGTCAGCTTTTCCTTTTCAGAGGCGTTCAGATTGCGGGTGACGTTTTTTTCAAGCAGTCGGTTTATAAGCTCACTGTCGCTGAATTCAGCGTTCTCATCCTTGAGCAGCTCACGCAGCAATTCCTTTTTGTTGACCATGTTCTCCCTCCAAAGGTTCATTATGGTATCCAACACTAATATAGCACATATCAGCCTCAGCAAAAAGCGTATTTTCTCGCTGCGTCGATATGCGCATTCCGCTGCTTTTTTTGCGCATACTGTGTTTGAGGTGATTCAATCATGAAAATGAACGGCAGACCCGAACTGCCGCTTGGCTTTGGTATGGCGCTTGCGCAAAACACGGCGGCGATGAGCCGCTTCGCATCCATGTCGCCCGAAGAACAAACGGCCGTTATTGAAAGGACGCACGGCATCAACTCCAAAGACGAGATGCGCTCATTTGTGGATGATCTGCTCGGCTGAAGGCTTGCGGCCCGGTTCTCCGGGCCGCAATCGCACAAACAGTTACATAACCCAAATAATATATTATTCAAAAAGCTTGACTTGGGGAAGCATTTGATTATAATAAGAACAAGAATAATTCTCATTCTTGAGACGGGAGGGATGAACATGATCTATTCAAGGCAGCGCGAAGCTGTTCTTGACGCGCTTCGCGGCGTATCCACTCATCCCACCGCAGAAGAGCTTTTTGATCTGTTGAGGAAAAAACAGGCCGGCATCAGCCTCGCAACGGTTTATCGCAATCTCAATCAGCTTGCCGAAAACGGCATAATTCTTCGCATACCCACGCCGGACGGTCCGGACAGATTCGACGGCGACACGACGACGCATTATCACGCGGTCTGCACGACCTGCGGAAGGACAATTGATATTTTCACCGACAAAATGCCCGATGTATGCGCCGCTGCAAATGCTCCCCAGGATGAGATCGATATCTCGGGGGTTACGATGTTGTTCACTGGGACTTGCAAAAAATGTCACTCTGATAAATAATAAGAATATACACCACCGAAAGGAGCAAAACAATGAAAGAACTCAAAGGCACCAAGACTGAAGCCAACCTTATGACCGCATTCGCCGGTGAATCACAGGCGAGGAACAAGTACACCTATTATGCCTCCCAGGCCAAGAAGGAGGGCTACAACCAGATTTCAGCCATCTTCGAGGAGACTGCCGGCAACGAGAAAGAACATGCCAAGCTTTGGTTCAAGTGGCTGCACGGCAATGAAGTGCCCGAGACCGTTGAGAACCTGAAGGATGCCGCCGCCGGTGAGAACTACGAATGGACCGAAATGTACGCCGGTTTTGCCAAGATCGCGCAAGAAGAGGGCTTTGAGGCCATCGCCCGCATGATGGAAGGCGTTGCCAAGATCGAGAAGGAGCATGAGGAGCGCTATCGCAAGCTGCTCGCCAACATCGAAGAGGGCAAAGTTTTCGCACGCAACGGCGTTTATGTCTGGAAATGCACCAACTGCGGCCATATCCACATCGGTGAGACCGCACCCAAGGTATGCCCCGTTTGCGCTCATCCGCAGTCCTATTTTGAGATCAAAGCGGAGAACTATTGATCATTGAGCGATTTTAACATTTTTGCCGCCAAACGGCGGTGAAACAGTTGACAGGCACAGCGGTATGCTTCCGCCGTGCCTGTTTTTGTATCATGCGATTGCAGCGAAGCTGCTCCGCGTCAAAGCCTCCCTCAAACGAACGAAACAGGTCGGGCAATCGAGTTTGACCGCTCCAGGAAGCACAAAGGCCGAAATACGGATAATAATGCCGGGCGCGCCGCCCAAAGGGGGCTTTTCTTTATGCCGTGATAAATGATACAATGTTTATCAGCAAATAAGGAACGAGGTGTGATTATGTTCTATCGCGAAATCGGCTCATCAAAGGTTTCCATGCTCGGGTACGGCTGTATGAGGTTCCCCGTCCGCGGCGGCAAAATCGACGAGGAACGCGCTGAAAAGATGCTGCTTCGCGCGTATGAAAGCGGGGTCAACTATTTTGACACGGCATACAACTATCACGATATGCAAAGCGAGCCTTTTGTCGGGCGCGTGTTTTCCAAGCTGGATCGCGACACGTTTTTCCTTGCGACCAAGTTTCCCACATGGAAGCCCGAATCGCAGCAGGAAGCGCGGGATATTTTCGAATTCCAGATGAAGAACCTTCAAACGGATCATATCGACTTTTATCTTATGCACGCGCTGACCAAAGAGCGCTGGGAGAAGATCAACGCGCTCGGTCTTCTGCCGATATTCGAGGAATACCAGCGTCAGGGCCGCATACGTCATCTTGGCTTTTCGTTCCACGATTCATATGAGGTGTTTGAGCAGATCATCAACGCCCGCAAATGGGATTTCTGCCAGCTTCAGTTCAACTATATGGATACCGAGGAGCAGGCCGGCCTCAATGGGCTTCGCCTTGCCGAGTCGCTCGGCGTATCGGTTGTCGTTATGGAACCGGTCAAGGGCGGCGTTCTTGCAAAGCTGCCTGAGGATGTGGCGGCTCCCCTCCATGCGCTGCGTCCTTCAAAATCCGACGCATCATGGGCAATGCGCTTCGTTGAAAGTCAAAGTCCCGTTAAGGTGATCCTCAGCGGCATGAGCACGCTCGCACAGGTCAAGGATAACCTTTCAACGTTTTCAAAGCCCGATCCTCTCACCGCGGACGAGGCCGAAACGCTTTCATCAGTCGCCGAACAACTCAAGCGCCGCACGAACAACGGCTGCACGGGCTGCCGTTACTGTATGCCCTGCCCGAACGGCGTCGCCATCCCCCGTCTGTTCAGGATATGGAACGAATACGCGCGTTACGGGCAAAGCTCCGGCGCAAAAGAGGACTATGCCTCCGTTGCGGCGGAAGCGCGCGCCGACAGGTGCATCAAATGCGGCAAATGCGAAACCATGTGTCCGCAGCACATCGATATCCGCGGCGATCTTGCGCGCATACTCAATGAGGATTTCGTCAAATAACATCATGTCAGGCAAAAGCGCCGCCCGCACGGGCGGCGCTTTTTTTCACAGCATGGAAGCGATATCGCGGCGCAGGGTATTGAGTATGTGCTTCTCGATCCTTGAAATATAGCTTTGTGAAATGCCGAGCATATCCGCGACCTGCTTCTGGGTATATTCCTGTCTGCCGTCAAGGCCGAAGCGCAGCTCCATTATCCGCTTTTCACGCGGTGAAAGGCGCTTCATTGCGATCGAAAGGAGCTGTCTGTCCACCTCGTCCTCGATATCCCGGCTGACAAGATCTCCGTCCGTGCCGAGGATATCAGAAAGCAGCAATTCGTTGCCGTCCCAATCGATGTTGAGCGGTTCATCAAGCGACACCTCAAGCTTGAGGCGGCAGCTCCGCCTCAGGTGCATGAGGATCTCGTTTTCGATGCAGCGTGAAGCATATGTGGCAAGTTTGATTTTCTTGTTTGTATCAAACGTATTCACGGCCTTGATAAGCCCGATCGTGCCGATCGAGATAAGGTCCTCGACGTTTACGCCTGTGTTTTCAAACTTGCGCGCGATATAGACGACAAGCCTCAGGTTGCGCTCTATGAGCGTTTGCCTCATCGCCGTGTCGCCGGCCGCGAGGGCTTCTATACACGCATTCTCCTCCTCTCTGGTGAGCGGCGGCGGGAGCGCCTCACCCGAATTGACATAGAACACGGGCGCCGCAAGCCCAAGGAGCGCATAGAGCCGTTCGAGAAACCGAAACCAAAGCTTTTTCATACTGCCTCCCCGAAAATCATATACGGAATGAGCGCATCCGCGCCTGATATCTTCTCCGTCACCGGTGCGATGAGCGCGTCCGACGCGCGTCCGTCGATGATGAGCGCATCCGGTTTGAGCGCGTAAAGCGTCCTTGAGCCTGCAAGCGTGACTGCCGGTACGGGAATTTTCGCGTTTTGTGCAATGCGCGGCAGGTAAGCCGCTATCACCGGCAGTCCGCTCAAAGGCTCCGTCAATGCCGAACCTGTATCCACAAGTCCCCTCAGCGTATAACGCTCGCTCCCCACCGCGACATACATTTTCACAAGGCGCGGTGTGCGTCGTTTGCGCATGTGACGTATTAACGCCGGACCGAACGCCGCGGCCGCCGCGGTGAGCAGCGCGGTTTGAAGCAGTATCCCGCCTGTGAGCGCGCCGCCGTCCATGCCGCCGCCCTCGGCAAGCGCCGTCATATAGGCCAGCCCGCCCGTCACGAGCGCAGCCGCCGTCATCGACGCCGCCGCCCTCGCGTATTGCGCGACGCCTGCGGGTCGAAGCGCAAACGCCATGACAAGCACCGAGGCAAGCTTGCCCGGAAGGCTTGTGAGCGGTGGAAACAGGAGCGAAGCGAACGCCAGCGCCGTGCCGATGAGCGAGAAAAGCGCAAGGCGCGCCGCTTTCACGGGTGCGGCGCACAGGGCCGAGGCCATTCGCACGATAAGCGCGTCCATGATGAAATTGTCGATCAAAAACACTTCGATATACATAAGTCACCGCCTGTGGTCAATGTATCATATTCCGTGTGAAGCGATTGTAGAACGGGAACGGAAAATCAGCCGTTTTGCTGTCGAAGGCAAGTTTTGCCTTGATTGCGTCAGTAAAACAGATTATACTTGAAATTGATCCTTACATTTCTTATATTTCATCACAGGAGGGGAATTATGGCGGGTATAAATGAAATGATCGTCTCTGCCGTCAATGCCGTTTCGCCGGAGCTTGATACCATCAGCCGCAACATGTATGATAATCCGGAGCTTGGCTATGAAGAATTCAAAGCCTCGGCATGGCATACGGAGTTCCTCGCGGCGCACGGTTTTCGCGTTGAAAAGAATTTTTGCGGCATCAGCACCGCATACAAAGCAACATACGATACCGGCAAGCCCGGACTTACGGTTGCTTTTCTCGCCGAATATGACGCCCTGCCGGGTGTGGGTCAGGGCTGCGGCCATAACATCCTCGGCTGCACGAGTCTCGGCGCCGGCGTTGCCCTCAAGTCTGTGCTTGACGGGATCGGCGGCAAGGTCATCGTCTTCGGCACGCCTGCCGAGGAAACAAGCGGCGCAAAGGTGGTTTTTGCCGAGAAGGGCGAGTTCGACTGCTGTGATATAGCGATGATGGCTCACCCGTCCGACGCAAATACGCGCAGCGGTTCTTCTCTCGCGCTGATGCCTGTGCGCTTTGAGTTTCGCGGGCGCGCGGCACATGCCGCGGCCGACCCCTGGGATGGCGTCAACGCGCTCGACGCGGCGATCCAGACGATCAACGCAATAAACGCGCTGCGCGAGCATGTGCTCCCTTCATCCCGCATCCACGGATATATTGCCGACGGCGGAGTTGCCGCAAATATCGTGCCTGAATATACGCGCGTTGATTATTATGTGCGATCCACGCTCAAAAGCTATAACGAAACCCTTGTCGAGCGAATAAAGGATTGCGCCCGCGCAGGCGCGCTTGCAACGGGCTGCACGGTGGAATTCACCCGTTATGAGCTTCCTTATGACAACCTTGTCACCAATCAGCTCCTTGCCGACACGTTTGCCGCCGCGCTGTTCGATCTCACCGGCATCGTTGTCCAGCCGCCCAAGCTTGACGTCGGTTCGCTCGACGCCGGTCAGGTAAGCCAGATATGCCCCACAATACATGCCTGGTTCGACATAACAGACGGCAAAAAGGGCATTGCAGGTCATTCCCGCGAATTTGCCGAATGCACGTTGACGGATTATGCCAAACAGCAGATGCGCAATACCTCGTCCGCGCTTGCGCTCGCCGCTTATCGCGTAGCATCCGACGCGGCGCTTTACGCTCGCATAAAGGAAGAATTTGACAACGCGGAAAAATAAAGCCGCCGTCTGATCACATGCAAAAAGCTCCTGCGTGAAACATCGCGGGAGCTTTTTTAAGGAAACAGGTGATGAAGAAACCGGCTGCGCTCGATAGGCAAGTACCTCCTTTAGTTGATACGCCTATCATAACAGCACAAAACGTCAATTCGGTGAACTCAATAAATCCTGTCCATGTACAATTGTGGAACAAATTATGACGCGCACGGCCTCAAAGCAGAACTACGCCGGCATCTGCACACGCATCGGCGGTCTCCGCATCCCAAAGCGAGGACTGCACTTCGCCGATATGGGCTTTGCCCATAAGCAGCATACAAAGCCTCGACTGACCTATACCGCCTCCGATGGTGAGCGGTAGCTTGCCCTCAAGCAGCATCCTGTGGTACTGCAAAGAGCGTCTTGCATCGCAGCCGGCCTTTGTGAGCTGTTCATCCATGCTTTTGGGATTTACGCGGATGCCCATCGATGAGATCTCCAGCGCGCAGTCGAGCAGCTTGTCGTAAAAAAGTATATCGCCGTTCATACTCCAGTCGTCATAGTCCGGGGCGCGGTTGTCGTGCGGCGCGCCGTTTGTGAGCTTATCGCCGATCCCTATTATGAATACCGTTCCGTATTTTTTGGTGATCGCGTTCTCCCGCTCCTTCGCGTCAAGCGTAGGATACATATCAAGCAGCTCCTGCGCGCTCACGAAGAAAACGTCGCGCGTGAACTCCGTTTCAATGCGCGGGTAACGCGCAAGAAGCGCATCGTGGGTATCGCACACGCAATTGATTATCGCGCGGACGGTGGTTTTCAAGAACTCGACGTTTCTGTCCTCTTCAAGGATCACCTTTTCCCAATCCCATTGATCGACATAAACCGAATGGAGATTGTCGAGCGTCTCGTCGCGCCTTATGGCGTTCATGTCTGTGTAAAGGCCCTTGCCCGGGTGGAAGTCATAGCGATAAAGCGCCATGCGCTTCCATTTGGCAAGCGAATGGACGACCTGAGCATCCGTCTGCGCACACGGTATATCAAATGTTACCGGGCGTTCCACGCCGTTAAGGTCATCGTTGAGCCCGCTCTGCGGCGCAACGAAGAGCGGCGCGCTCACGCGCTTGAGCCTGAGCGCACGCGCGAGAGAATCCTGAAAGGTGCGCTTCACGGCCGCGATAGCGTCCTGCGTTTCGTAAAGCGTCATGGTGGACTTGTAGCCCGCCGGTATACATGTGTTTGCCATATGGGGCCTCCGAAAAAATAAATATCGATAACTATACAGCATATGCCGTTAAAAATCAAGTTATATAAAACACATATGCGATCGCGATTGATTAACTCCGTATAATCGTTCCTTATGACAACAACGGGGCCGCCCCTAAGGACGGCCCCAAATCGGTGTTATTCGATGCTGTTCAGCTTCACTCGCCGATATAGGCGTTGCGGAAATAGATGAAGCCGAGAGGCGAATACAGATAATCCTTCACGTTGGTCTTGCACAGATACGGATTGGTGTAATGATAGATCGGGCAAACCGCATAGGTATCGCGCAGGACAGCTTCAGCCTGATACATCAGGTTGGCGCGTTCTTCAAGATCGCCGCTGGCCTTGATCTGGGTGATGAGGGATTCATACGCATCAGCCCAGGTCTGGGTGCCGTCGCCATAGACGGCCGCGGAACCGACCATGCCGTCCTTGCCGAGGCGAGGATGGTTGTTGCCGGAAGCCGCAACGAATATCTCGAGGAAGGTGATAGGATCGATATAGTCCGCGATCCAGCCAAGGCGGCTCATTGTGAAGTCGCCGTCGGTCAGAGCGGTCTGTATGACGGACCAGGTGCGCTGGTCGACGTCCGGATTGATGCCGTAGTCATCCCACATATCCTTGATAGCGGCGCACATTGCAAGGTTGCCGCTCGTCGGGTTGACACTGTACTCGAACGCCGGGAAATTCGTGAATGTGCTGGTCGCTTCGTCGAAGGTGTAATACTTTTTGAGTATCTCAAGCGCTTCGGCAACGTTCGCTTCATAATCGGCGGGATCAACGCTCCACCAGGGCTCCGCGTTCTCACGGAAGATCTTGCCGGTGCCGTCGTCCATGCCTTCGGGCACAAAGCCCGCAGCGGGCTTCTGACCGCCCTGTGTGATCTCGTTAACTATATAGTTGCGATCGATCATGAGGGCAAGCGCGTGACGGACCTCGGCGTTCTGCTGCGGCGTCCAGTCAACCCACGCTTCGGGGTCGCTGCTGGCGCTTGTGAGGCCGGGCTTGAAGCTGACTTCAACGTTGAACTCGAGGAAGTATGTTCCGCTGTAATCGCCGAGGAAGAAGTCGACGTTCATGCGGTTGGAATCGTTCTTGAGGACAGGTATCTGGGAAACCGGCACGGTGGTGGTGTACTGATAGGTGCCGTTCTCGTAGTTGGCAAATATGGCGTCGTCATCATCGGAGAGGGCGAAGGTCAGCTTGTCAAGCTTGACGTTCTTGGCATCCCAGTAATTGTCGTTGCGCACGAACACGATCTTGTCGCCCACGGTCCACTCCTGCATTTTGAAGGCGCCGTTGGTGACATAGGTATCCGGGCTGAAGGTCCAGCCTTCGGGATCGGCCTCGACGATATCCTTGCGAACAGGCATATAGGTCGGGAACGCGAGAAGCTGGTTGAAATACGGGCAGAGCGCCTTGGTGACGATGGTTATCGTGCGCGCTGCGTCGTCGGCGGCGATGTTGAGGGCAGGCGCGGTATCGTCATAGCCGTCGATCACATCGAATATGTACTGATAATCGGCGAGCGTTGCGGGATCCACTGCGCGGTTCCACGCATAGACGAAATCGGAAGCCTTCAGCTCCTGGCCGTCGCTCCACTTGAGGCCCTCCTTGAGGGTGACCACATACTGGCACTTGCCGTCCTCGAGCACGGTCGGCTCGACGACTTCTTCAGCGCAGTCCGCGATGATGCTCTGCGAGCCGTCATCATTGTCATGCCACTGATAGAGACATGAGAAAGCGTTGGAGATCATGATTGCGCCGTCAACAGACGAGTTGAGGGCGGGATCGATGGTTTGCGGATCAGGACCGGTGCAAACCGTCAGTTCCTGGGGAACGTTGCTTCCGCTTCCCGTGCTGCAGCCTGCGAGACAGCCTGTAAGCATCAAAGCCGCGAGAAGCACTGCGAACAGTTTCTTCATCTTTCGATATCCTCCTTGCTATTATGTGCTAAACACGCCTTTCACGGTGTGTATAAGCCTTAATGATCGCGATCGATCGTCATTTGTTCCAGCATGCCACGCTGTGTCCGTTTCCGCGCTCGGTCAGCGGCGGCGCTTCCATGGCGCACTTCTCGCTTGCGAAGCGGCAGCGGGTGCGGAATGAGCATCCTCCCGGCAGATTGAGCGGACTCGGAACATCGCCTTCAAGGATTATACGCTGACGGAGGCGCTCATTCTTCGGGTCCGCCGTGGGCACTGCGGAGAGAAGCGATATAGTATACGGATGCGTGGGATGCTCATGCAGCTCGTCGCTGTCCGCAAGCTCCACTATGCGGCCGAGATACATCACCGCGATCCTGTCCGATATGTGGCGCACGACGGAAAGATCATGCGCGATGAACAGATACGCGAGATTAAGCTGCTTTTGCAGATCCTCGAACATGTTTATCACCTGCGCCTGTATGGACACATCAAGCGCCGATACAGGCTCGTCGCAGACGATGAAAGCGGGCTTTATCGCAAGCGCGCGCGCAATGCCGATGCGCTGTCTCTGGCCGCCTGAAAACTCATGAACATAGCGCGAAGCGTGCTCCGGCGAAAGATCCACAGCGTCCATAAGCTCACGGATACGCGCGGCGCGTTCCTCCTTTGTGGCGCAGACGTGATGCACGTCGAGCGGCTCGCCGATGATATCGCCGACGGTCATGCGCGGGTTCAGGCTCGAATACGGATCCTGAAACACCACCTGCGCCTTTTTGCGCATTTCATATATGTCCTGCTTTGTCTTTATCTCCTGACCGTCGAATATGATGTTGCCCGAAGTCGGTTTGTAGAGGAACAGTATCGTGCGGCCGACAGTCGTCTTGCCGCAGCCGGATTCACCGACGAGGCCAAGCGTTTCACCGCGCCTGATCTTGAAGGAAACCCCGTCCACGGCCTTGAGCGGTTTCGTGCGCAAAAAGCCGGTGTTTATGTTGAAATACTCCTTGAGATCCTGCACTTCGAGGATGTAATCGCTGTTATTCATTCTCTCCGGCCTCCTCCCGCGCTTTTTCAAGTTCTTCTTCGAGGGTACCGTTCTTCACCGCCGCAAGCACGTTGAGATAGCAGCTTGCCATATGACCGTGTTCCCCGACGATCAGCTCCGGCGGCTTTCCTGTAAGACATATCTTCATGCATTCATCGCACCTTGGCGCGAACGCGCAGCCCGAAGGCATGCTCAGCATATCGACAGGCGAACCCGAAATGGGCTTGAGCCTTTCCTTGTCCGCGTGTACGGAGCTTGGGATGGAATGGAGAAGGCCCTTGGTATATTCGTGATGAGGGTCATAGAATATGTCGTCCGCCGTGCCGCGCTCGACTATGCTCCCGGCGTACATGACCTGCACCTTGTCGCACATGCCGGCAACCACGCCCAGATCGTGCGTGATGAGGATTATCGCCATGCCCAGCTGCTGCTGGAGCGATTTCATCAGCTCCAGTATCTGCGCCTGTATTGTGACGTCAAGCGCTGTTGTCGGTTCGTCCGCGATGAGGATATCGGGTTCGCACGCAAGCGCCATTGCGATCATCACCCTTTGGCGCATTCCGCCGGAAAGCTCGTGCGGATACTGCTTCACGCGCTTTTCAGGCTCGTTTATGCCGACAAGCTCCAGCATCTCGACCGCGCGGGCTGCCGCCTCGGTCTTTGTGCGCCCCGTATGAAGGAGTATCGCTTCCTCAAGCTGATAACCGATGGTGAAAACCGGGTTGAGACTGGTCATCGGATCCTGGAAAATTATGCTTATCTTGTTGCCGCGGATCGAGCGTATTTTCTCATCCGTGCAGCCGACAAGCTCCTCCCCGTCGAATTTGACGCTGCCGGAAACTATGCGTCCGGGATAGGTCAAAATCTGAAGTATCGAGTATGCCGTCACGCTTTTGCCCGAGCCTGACTCTCCCACGATGCCGAGCACCTCGCCCGCTTCAAGTGAAAAAGACACGTCGTTGACGGCTTTAACCTCACCGGCCTCCGTGAAAAAGGAGGTGCAAAGATGCTTTACTTCAAGTACAGCCATTTATCTTTCCTCCTTAAGCTTGGGATCGAATGCGTCCCTCAAGCCGTTGCCCACAAGGTTGAATGAAAGTATTATAAGGAATATCGCAAGTGCCGGAATTATCAGCAGATACGGCCGCACGGTCATCTGCGTGCGCGCGCCCGCCGCGAGGGAACCGAGGCTCGGCATAGGTATCGAAACGCCGAGGCCCAGGAAGCTCAAAAAGCTTTCCGTGAATATGGCGGAAGGGATCTGCAATGCCGCGGAGATGAATATGACCGATATGCAGTTGGGCAGCATGTGCTTTCTGATTATGCGCGAAGGCTTCGCGCCGATCGCCTGAGCCGCAAGCACGAATTCCTGTTTTTTGAGCGAGAGCACCTGCCCGCGCACGAGCCTTGCCATGCCCACCCAGTACAGAAGGCCGAACACGAGGAATATGCTCACAAGGCCGGAGCCGAGTTTCGCGATCCCGGTGCCTGCCAGCGGTCCGTTTGTGAGCGCGTCTTTTATCGAAACGGAGAGAAGAATGATGAGCAGCGTGTCCGGCAGCGAATAGATGATATCCACGATGCGCATCATCACAAGATCCACCTTGCCGCCGAAATAGCCTGATATCGCGCCGTATGTGACGCCGATTATGACAACGATCACCGCGGCGATTATGCCGACAAGAAGCGATATGCGCGTGCCGTAAATCACGCGGGCGGCATAGTCGCGGCCAAGCTCATCCGTGCCGAGAATATGCGGGAATATGCTTTGTCCGTTTGCGATCAGCTGCTGTTCCTTGTCGCTGTACTGGAACGGCATCAGATAGTTGGAGCTTACGCTGTCCTTGCTGCCGCTTGTCGTAGCATAGTCATACGGAAAGAATATAGGCACGATGAATGCGATTATCGCGATGATGAGAATGATGAATATGCACACCATCGAAACCTTATCCTTCTTGAGACGGCGCATACCGTCGCGGAAGAAGGTGGTGCTTTCTCTCATCTTGTTCTGCTGCGCCTTCTCATCGTCCGTCGCCTTTTCGAACTTTGAAAGGTCGAGCTGGAGGCTCAGCGGCGCTTTTTTGGGGTACTGATCCCTGTATTCCATTATGCTGCCTCCCTCCTTATTCAAAGTCGATCCGCTTGTCGAGGATCTTGTAGCAAATATCGCTCAGGAAGTTCATGAATATCATTATCATCGAAAGGAATATCGTGGTGCCCATGATAAGCGTGTAATCCATGTTCTGCATACTTGTGACGAAGTATTTGCCAAGCCCTGCGATCGTGAATATCTGCTCAACCACAAAGCTTCCCGTGACGATATAGGCGATCATGGGGCCCGCATAGGTCACGACCGGCGTGAGCGCGTTTTTGAGCGCGTGGGTAAAAAGCACCTTGCTCTCCTTAACGCCCTTGGCGCGCGCCGTCCTGATGAAATCCTGTCCGAGAACATCGAGCATGGACGAGCGCGTGAGCCTTGTTATATAAGCGGACGGGTACAGCATAAGCGCAATGACAGGCATCACAAGTCCGCCCGACAAATCGCCGCGCGTCGGCATTATAGGCCACCAAACACCGAAAAGCCAAAGCAAGATGACCGCGACCACAAAGCTTGGCAGCGAAACCGAACCCGTGGTCAACACAAGTATCACCTTGTCGAGCTTGCTGCCGCGCTTTATCGCGGCAAGCGCGCCAAGCGCCACCCCCGTCACAAGCGCGATGCCTGCCGCCGTGAGGCCGAGCTTCGCGCTGACCTTGAAACCGGTGAGTATCAGGTCAAGCACCTGACGGCCTTTATAATATATCGATTCGCCGAAATCGAACCTCAAAACGTTGCCAAGATAAATGAGATACTGTGTTCCGAGAGGTTTGTCGAGTCCGAATTTCCTGTTTAGCCCGTCGATAACAGCCTGAGAAAGCGCCTTCGGCTTGTTGAACGGGCTTGACGGAACGGCGTGCATGATGAAAAAGGTGATCGTTATGATCAGAAAAATCGTAAAAATCGCCAGCAACAGCCGTTTTATGGTATAGCGAAGCATTTTGCTGTCCATTTCGCGGTAACATCCCCCTTGCACTGTTCATTTTGAAAATACACAAAAGCAACTATCTATATGAAATGTATATTACTCTGTGATTATACAACACGGTCATTGGGAAGTCAATTTTGCTTTTGACTGTGTTAATTTATATATTTTATAGCACATCGTGTTATTTTGGAGCCCCCGCGCTGTGCATGGGGGCTCCCTGAAGGCAGAATCGAAGTTAAATTTTTTTTATTTATCGCCGCGGTTACGCAGAAAACTCGGCAGATCCAGATTGTTCTTTTCCTTTGGGTTATATTCGTCGTGCGGAAGATCCTTCTTGGTGAAGTGCGGCGTCACATCCTCGTTGTCGGGCAGAGGGGATGTATATTCCGGCTTCTTCTGACGCGGACGCTCAAGCCAGCTCGTGTCCGGCCCGCGCGTGTCGCTGCGGCTTTCGCCCTTGAGCGAACCCACGGTCTGACGCACCGCGTTCTGCTGCGCCTGCTGCGCGGCGCTTTCCTTTTCCGCATTCCTGCGCCCGCCGGGCGTGGACTTTTCATCTTTCGCGTCAAAACCGGTTGCAACGACCGTTATACGCATCGCATCGCCGAGCTCCTCGTCTATGCTTGCGCCGAAAATGATGTTGGCGCTGGGATCGGCAAAATTCTGTATGAACGCCGCAGCCTCGTTTACCTCCATCATGCCCATGTCCGGGCCGCCGCATATGTTGATAAGCACGCCGTGCGCGCCGTTTATGCTCGTTTCGAGCAGATTGCTTTCGATGGCCTGTTTGGCGGCGTTCACCGCGCGATCCTCGCCCGTCGCAAGTCCGATGCCCATGTGCGCCATCCCGCGCTCGCGCATTATCGTGCGCACATCAGCAAAGTCAAGGTTTATAACGCCGGGCTTTGCAATAAGATCGCTTATGCCCTGCACGCCCTGACGCAGCACATCGTCCGCGATGAGGAACGCCTCGGTGAAAGTCACGTTGCGCCCCGTGTCCAGCAGCCGGTCGTTTGGGATGATTATGAGGGTATCGACATTGTCCTTGAGGTTCGTTATACCGTTTATCGCGTTGTTCATCCTTACCTTTCCCTCGAAGGAAAAAGGCTTGGTGACAACGCCGATGGTCAGTATCCCCAGCTCCTTTGCGCACTCGGCCACGATCGGCGCCGCGCCCGTGCCGGTTCCGCCGCCCATGCCCGCCGTTATGAACACGAGATCCGCGCCCTTTATGGCTTCGGCTATCGCGTCACGGCTCTCGTCGGCAGCCTTTCTGCCCATTTCCGGATCGGCGCCTGCGCCAAGTCCGCGCGTGACCTTCTCACCGATCTGGACCTTTTGGTTTGCGCGCGAGAGGTTGAGGAACTGCTTGTCCGTATTGACCGATATAAACTCCACCCCATGCAGACCGTATTGTATCATGCGGTCCACAGCGTTGTTGCCCGCACCTCCGACGCCCACAACCTTGAGCTGCGCAGGCTGACTGTTTTCAAAATCCAGACCGAACGGCATATGTTTATCCTCCTTATGCTTTGAAGAAATCCTTAAGCTTTCTCAACGCCTTTCTGCGAAAGCCCGTGCCTTCGAGCCTTCCGGCGTTATCCTCATCCGTTGCGTGCATCACAAAATCCATCACGGAAAACGCGCTCGCATAATTGGGCGAGCTCAGCCTCGGCATCCACGGCATGTTCACCTGGATCGGCAGCCCAAGCTCCCTCTCCATGAACTCGCAGCTTCCACGCATGAGCGTAAGACCGCCGCCCGTCATATATATCGGTATCGCAAAGTCCTGCGGAATGCCCATTTCGCCTATTGCCGAGCGTATGAGCGTCGCCATCTCCCGCGTGCGCTCCTCGATAATATACTGGATCGCTTCATGCTCCACATACATCACGCTGCCGCCCGGCTGTCTTATCATATCTATGCTGTCCTGATAATCGAGCGAATAAACATAACGTCGTTTGACGTTTTCCGCCGCCGCGCGGTTCAGCCCCAGTCCATAGCATAAATCCGAAGTGAAATGTCCTCCGCCCACATCTATCGTCCTGATATCTATAAGCGCGGCATTTTTGATAAGACACACATCCGTATGCGTCGCGCCGGCATCGATGAGCACGGCGCAATTTGCGCGCTCGCTTTCGGGTATCACGAAAAGTCCTTCCGAAAGCGGCACCGCGATATACATGTCGGCATCAAGACCCACGCGCAGCAGCGCGTCCGAAACGAGGCGTTTGAAGCGCGAATCAACATAAACATGGGATACACGGGCGCTTATTTCCGTCGCCGTCACGCCAAGCGGCATATCGGAACGGTCCATACCGTCCACGGAAAAATCCACAGGCGTGCTGCTGATAAGCTCAAACCCTGCCGGGGCTTCAAAATCAAGCGAAGCGTTTATGACTTCATCAATATCCCTGTGCGTCACGCGGCGGGGCTTGTCCGCAAGGCGGAACGTTCCGTCCCCGCAAATGAGCCGCATGAACGGCGCAGGCACGCCGACGGATATATCACGCACGCGATGTTTACACTCGGTTTCAGCGGCGGAAAGCGCGTCCACGACCGCATCCGACAGGCTTTCCTCATCCTCAAAAGCGCCGTGACGGTATCCCTTATACTCCCTGATACCCGCGCCCTGAACGAGGATGTTGTCATGTCCGTCGTCTGTACAGATCAGGCAAATCACCTTGGAGCTGCCTATATCCAAAATGGCCGAGTTTTGGCTCATCGTTCCTCCGATCACACGCCGGCACGCAAAATTTTGTGTGCCAAACCCACTCATCCCAGTATTCAAAGAATACCACATATACCATATATTGTGCAAGCAATCCGTGTATCAATCCGCCAAATGTTGCCGTTTCGCGACATCCTTAGCCTGAAAAACCTCCCGGTCTTGCGCTTTGCGCGGGTGAAGGGGAGCTTTCGGGCGCGCCCGCGCCTTGCGGATCCGGCGTTTCATCCGGCTGTGCGCTGCCGCTGGGTTCCTGGCTTGAGACCGGCTCGCGGCTGTCCTCCGGCGCCGCGGACGACACGGGAGAATATACGGGATCGCCCTTCGCGCTCAAATCGAGCGTTCCTGACGAATCCATGCCGCGTTTGACAAGCTCAGGTAAAACTGTTTTATAATCCGAAAGCTTTTGCTCAAGCTCGTCCGGCTGTCCTATGTGCAGCTTCAGTCCCGATACGGTGGTCATCGTTATACTGAGGGGATTGCTCATATCCACGATATCAATATCAGCCTGTATACCCTGCGCGTATATGGCGCTCAACAACGCGATCAGCGTGCTGGAGTTGAAGTCGGATTCCTCGCCGAGCCTTTGGTTCACGCGATATCCTCCGGAACCCATGCCCGAAACCTTTATGAGGCCGGAATAATCAGCCCTCGCCCCGATATAGAGCACATAACCGCTTGCGTCTATCACCGCCTGCACGTTCATGCCAACGATCACCGCGGCCTCGCTTCTCTCCGTAACCGTTATTACGAGCTTGTCCGGATATACGCGGCTTATTTCGGCCTTCGCGATATACGGATCCTCCTCTATAAGCGTTTCCGCCTTTGCTGTGTTCATAAGCCATATATGTCTTCCCGTTGAAAGGCCCGAACGCGCAAGGATCTCTTCATCCGTGAAACGCGAGCATCCGTCGATCTCTATGGTGTCAACGATCAAAAGGAAATATGCAAGCAGCAGTACGGCCGCCATCGCAACGGCGAGTATGGCTATTGAGGTCGCGCGAATGAGTTTTCTTTGCCTTTGAAGGCGCAGCTTTTCACGCTCCGTCAGCGCGCGCTTGCGCTTCATGTCATGCTCGCGCACCTCCCCCACGGTCACGCCCCGGCCTTTCGGGTGCATGCGTTCGGCCTCCGTGTCGGCGCTCTCTTCAACGTTTACCGCGGCATCTGCGGCGCGCGCGGCAAACGGACGGAGATTCATCTTCTCCGTCTCGCTGCGCCCGTCATGTCCGCCGCTTTCCATCTTTCAGCCTTCCTCACGATGTATGTCGGCGCCAAGGGACGCAAACATATCATCCAGTCTTTCGTATCCGCGATCGACAAGCTCCGCGTTTTCGATCACGCTTTCACCTTCCGCGGCAAGCGCCGCGATCACAAGCGCCGCCCCGCCGCGAAGATCCCTCGCCGTGACGCGCGCGCCCGTCAGGCGCTCCACGCCGCGGATGATTATCGTCCTGTCCTTCTGTGTCAGCACCGCGCCCATGCGCTGAAGCTCCGGCCCGTGCTTGAAGCGGTTTTCAAACACGTTTTCGACGATCACGCTCGTTCCGGCCGCCGTGCAGCACAGCGCGAAGAACTGCGCCTGCATATCGGTCGGGAAGCCCGGATAGGGCAGCGTCTCGATCAGCTTTATCTCGCCAGTACGCGCCGGCGCTTTCAGGCGCACCGCGTTTCCCCGCACGGATATCTCGCAGCCTGCCTCGCGCAGTTTGGCCGTTATGGAACCCATATGCTGCGGCTGCGCGTCGGTTATTGTAATGCACCCGCCGGTTACGGCCGCCGCGCAAAGCAGCGTGCCCGCCACGATGCGATCCGGCATTATCCTGTGCTCGGCAAGCGCGCGCTTCCCGCTTCTTCCGCTTGCGATATGCACCGTGCTGCTTCCCGCGCCTTCAATAAAATAGCCCTGCCCGATGAGGAACGCCTGCAGATCCTCGATCTCAGGCTCACGGGCGGCATTGTGGATGAAGGTTTCACCGCTGGCGCTCACGGCCGCCATTATCATGTTTTCCGTCGCGCCGACCGACGGATAATCCAGATGTATATCCGCGCCGTGCAGGTTTTTGCCCTCGCACACGATGAGTCCGTGCTCCTCGCGCACATCCGCGCCGAGCATCATGAGCCCTTTTATATGCAGGTCGATGGGTCTGTGGCCTATCTCGCATCCTCCGGGGAAAGTACATACGGCGTGACCGTAACGCGCAAGCAGCGGGCCAAGCATGAATATGGATGAGCGCAGCTCCTTTGAAGGTCCCTGCGGCATCACCGAACCCTCCGCATTCGCGGCGTCTATCGTGAGGGCGCTGCCGTTCCTTGAGGATGAAACGCCCAGCGCGCCCAGGATCGAGAGCATATTGTCCACATCCCTCAATTCGGGACAGTTTGTGAGCGTGACCGGCGCATCCGTCAGGATCGACGCCGCCAGTATAGGCAACGCCGAGTTTTTTGCACCTGACACCTTTATGCTGCCCGAAAGCGGACGTCCGCCCGTTACCATGATGGAAGCCATGCAAACTCCTCTCCGCCGCACAGCGGCACATTCCATCTTATGCGGAGAGGGTCGCTTTCGTTCAAAGGCCGCGCCGCGCTATTCGATATTACGCGAAATATTGAGCAATATGCCCATCGCGCAAAGGAAAATGACGAGCGAAGTCCCGCCGGCGCTGATGAATGGCAAAGTCTGCCCCGTGGGCGGTACCGAGCTTGTTGCGACGGCGATGTTGACGGCCGCCTGTATGCCAAGGACCGCCGTCACACCGGCCGCCAAAAGGCTTCCGAACCTGTCACGGCAACGCATAGCGATGCGCACGCCGCGATATACAATGAACGCATACATGCCAATGACCGCGACGGAGCCGACAAAACCCAGCTCCTCGCCGATGATTGAAAAGATGAAATCGCTTTCACCGTACGGAAGAAAGAGGAGCTTCTGGCGGCTGAAATTCAGCCCCTGCCCGAAAAGTCCGCCGGAACCCAGCGCGATGAGCGACTGGCGAAGCTGATATGAACCCTCCTGCTTTGAATTCCACGGGTCAAGGAACATCAGCACGCGCGATACGCGATACGGTTCGCTTATCACCGCAACGACAAGTATAGGGATGGCAACGCCGGCAAGCAAAAGCAGATGCTTGATCTCAGCGCCGCCAAGGTAGAGCATTATAACGCCTGTCAGCATGACGATGACCATCATGGACATGTTGGACTGCAAAAGCAGTATTCCCGATATCACACCGATGATGATGAGCATCGGCATCAGCCCCTTTGTGAAGCTCGACATCAGATGCGGACGCTTTGCCATGAAGGAAGCCATATAAAGTATAAGCACGAACTTTGCAAGCTCCGACGGCTGGAACGAGACGCCGCCGATCTCCAGCCAACGCTTCGCGCCGTTCCTTACAACGCCGAAAAACACCACCGCCATCATAAGCGCGATCACGCTTGCAAGCGCGATCACGCGCAGCTTTTCCCACTTGTGATAATCAATATGGGATATGACAAGCAGCATACCCATGCCCAGCACAAGATAGATCGCCTGGTTTTTGAGATAGTAAAAGCCGTTGTCGAGCCCCTTATCCTGCGCGTAATAATAGCTCGAGGAAAAGACCATCACGAGGCCGAACGCGCATACGATGGCGATCGCGATGAAAAGGGAAAAATCCATTTGTCCGGCCCTGCGCGCGACCGGCTTCGCGCCGGCGGTGCGGACCGCAGTCCCTTCCTCTGTCACACTGCGGCTCCTTTACAGCGAATTTACGATCTCCTTGAATATCCTGCCGCGCTGTTCATAATCCGAGTATATGCCCCAGCTCGCCGCGGCGGGAGAAAGCAGTACGGCGTCGCCCGGCACGGCAATTGCGCGCGCCTCGGCAACCATATCGGAAAGCGGCCCGTCGTTCACGGTTATCGCCGCGTATCCTGACGCCTCTGCGGCCTTCAATATCGCAGGCACGTTGCAGCCCGATGCGATAACATGCTTGATCCTTGTGCCGAATGCGTCAAAGAGCGGCTTGAAATCGCTCTTTTTGTCGTAATTGCCCACGCCGAGCAGCAGGATCGTCGGCCTTGTCATGGCCTCCACCGCCTTTATGGTGGAATCGGGGTTCGTGCCCTTCGAGTCGTTTATATAAGCGACGCCGTCAAGCTCCCGCACGAACTCTATCCTGTGCTCCACGCCCTCAAACGCCAGAAGCCCGCGGCATACGCCCTCTCGCGGCAAGCCCATGCACATCGCAAGCGAAGCTGCGCAAAGCGCGTTCTCCACGTTGTGCCTGCCGGGTATACGCAGCTCTTTGACGTCGATAAGCTCCGTTTCCTGCCCGTGGAAGCGCCATACCATACGCCCGTTGCGCACGAACATGCCGTTCTCGGTCTCGCCGTTTTGCGTGAAATAAACGACCGTGGCCTTTGTGAGACGCGCCATGTCCCGCACGATGGGATCGTCGTAATTGAGCACCGCAAAATCCTCGGCGGTCTGGTTCTCAAAGCCGCGGCACTTCGCCGCGATATAGTTCTCCATCTTTTCCTCAAAACGGTTAAGATGGTCTTCGGTTATGTTGAGCATGCCGAATGCGTTCGGATGAAAATCCTTTATGCTCTCAAGCTGGAGCGCCGCGGTTTCCGCGACCACATAATCCCCCGGTCTTGTGTCAAGCGCGTGTTCGCTTATAGGTATGCCGATGTTGCCCAGCACAAACGTTACCTTGTTCGATGCGCGGAACAGCTCGCCCGTGAGGGCGGTCGTTGTGGTTTTGCCGTTTGTTCCGCTGATGCAGACGAACTTCGTGCCACGGTTTGAATAACGGTATCCAAGCTCGATCTCGCCTATCACCTCAGTACCTGCGGCGCGCGCCTTTTTCACAAACGGCGAAAATATCGGCACCACGGGGCTAAGCACCATGAGATCCGCGCCGTCCATCACCTCTTCGGGCTTCCTGCCCAAAGCGTCTGTATATTCTATGCCTTCAAGCGCTTCGTATAGACCGTCTATGTGCGCCTTCATATCGTTTATAACGACTTCGTATCCATCTTTTGAAAGCAGCTTCGCAGCGGCTATGCCGCTTCGTGCCATACCGACGATAAGCGCGCGCTTTTTCTTTTGTTCCATTGCAAAATCCTCCGTTCACGCCGTGTTCGTGTTATATCACAGTACCGCAGGGTACGTCAAATTCGAAAAAAGGGGCCGTCCGGTGCGGTCCGGATGCTTGAGACAAAAGAGTCGCGCTCTGTCTCAAACCTCCAAACACATGGCGTTGCCGTGCCAAGCGCCAAAGAATCACGGCTGCGTCCATCATCACCAAACGGCCGAGGTTTATACATATGCCAAAAGGCACAGTAAGCAAAGGAATGTTGTTACGATCATGTAGCCCGAAACTATCCTCGTTTCGGGATAGCCCATAAGCTCAAAATGATGATGCAGCGGCGCCATCTTGAACACGCGCTTTCCGTGCGAAAGCTTGAAATAGCCGACCTGGATAAGCGATGAGAGCACCGAGGCCACAAAGCACGCCCCCATGATCGGGAAAAGGAGCACGGAACGGCTGAATACGGCGAGCATCGAAAGCGCGCCGCCCAGTGCAAGCGAGCCGGTATCGCCCATGAACACGCGGGCCGGGAAGGTGTTGAAGCGAAGGAAGCCGAGGCATCCGCCGGCGACCGCCGCCGCGAACACGGCCATTGAATCAAGCTCTGCGCTGTACTGCGTCTGCATGGCCTGTCCGGCGTCGGAGGGCATCTTCATCGCAGCCGACATGTAAAGATAAATGATGCAGAGCGTGATCGCCACGATAAGGCTCACGCCCGATGCAAGCCCGTCCAGTCCGTCGGTAAGGTTCACGGCGTTCACGACCGAGATCACAACGAACATAATAAACGGAATGTAGAATATGCCGAGGTCCCATTCCACATCGAAGAACGCAAGATATATCTTGGAGCCGATGAAGGGACTGTTATAGGCATAAAGCGCGATGATGAGCGCTATCGCGAACTGCGCGATTATCTTCTGATAAGGACGGAGGCCGACGGTGTTCTTATATCTTATTTTCAGAAAATCGTCGAGAAAACCAACAAGCGCAAAACCGACCGTAACAAGAAGGCTCGGGAGCGAAAGCTCCGTCGCGCTGAGCGTGAAGACGAGCGTTCCCACGAGAATGCCCGCGATGAACATTATGCCGCCCATAGTGGGCGTGCCGGCCTTTGTCAAATGTGACTGCGGGCCGTCGCTGCGTTCGTTCTGACCGAATTTCAGCCTTTTGAGAAGCGGTATGAGCAACGGCCCCACCGCTATCGTCACAGCCGCCGAAACCAGCAGCGCGAATATCGCATACTTCATCCGTGATACCTCCCTGCCCGCAAAGCTCAGCGCTTTTCGGGTTTTTCAAGCAGCTGCGCCACGATCTCTTTCTCGTCGAAATGGCGTTTGCTGCCGCTGATTTCCTGATAGTTCTCGTGGCCCTTGCCCGCAAGGAGCACGATATCATCCTTTTGTGCATGTTCAAGCGCGTACTTGATCGCGTCGTGTCTGTTCTCGATCACCACATACGCGCAGCCCGACTTCATCACGCCTTCCATCACCGCGTCGATGATCTTATACGGATCCTCGTCGCGCGGATTGTCGCTCGTGACCACGAGCAGATCCGAATAACGGCCGGCGATCTCGCCCATTATCGGTCGCTTCGCGTGGTCGCGGTTGCCGCCGCAGCCGAAAAGCGTGATTATCCTGCCCTTTGCAAAGCCCTTGATCGTGGTGAGCACGTTCTCAAGCGCGTCCGGCGCATGTGCGTAATCGAGCAGAACCGTGAAATCGCGTCCGTTTGTCGGCAGCGGTTCCAGCCTGCCCGAAACGGTCTGCATGTTTTCAAGACCGGCTTTTATTTCGTCGTCATTGAAGCCCATAAGCTTCGCCGCGGCCGCCGCGCCAAGCGCGTTGAACACGCTGAACAGGCCGGGTATGCCTATGTTGAGCCGCATTTCCGTGCTGTATTCGTGCATGTCAAACTGCACCCCGCGCGGGGTTATCTCGATCTCCGTGGCTGAAAAATCGGCGTTTTCCCTTATGCCGAAGGTCGTGACCGGAATGCCTATGTCCTTCACGATCATGTCAAAATGCGGATCGTCCGCATTGACGACAGCCCTGTGGGACTGTGCAAAAAGCTTTTTCTTCGCCGCAAGATAGTTTTCAAACGTCTTGTGGTAATCAAGATGGTCGTGGGTCAGGTTCGTGAACACGCCCACGTCATAGTCGATGCCGTGCACGCGATGCTGATCGAGCGAATGGGACGACACCTCCATCACCACAAGCTCCACGCCGTCGTTCTTCATTTCGCGCAATATGCGCTGAAGATCCGCGCTTTCAGGCGTTGTGCGCTCGGTTTCGATCACGCGGTCGCCGATGAGGTTCCTTATCGTGCCGATGAGTCCGACCTTATAGCCCGCGCGTTCCGCAATGGCCTTTATCATGTATGTGGTGCTGGTCTTTCCGTTGGTGCCGGTTATGCCGACGATCTTCATTTCCTTTGAAGGATTGCCGTAAAACGCGGCCGCAAGCTCCGCCATGGCGATTCGCGTGTTTTCAACGACAAGCTGCGCCGCGGGAAGATCCATCGGATGCTCGACGATGAGCGCGCACGCGCCAGACGCGACCGCCTGCGCGGCATAATCATGCCCGTCTGAGAAGGTGCCGACAACGCAGCAGAAAAGATCGCCCTTCTGCACATGCTTTGAGTTATACTCTATGCGCGATATTTCAGCGTCGCCCGAAAGGGATATGAACGCCGTATTTTTTGCAAGTTCGGAAAGTTTCATCGCAATTCCTTTCATCAACCCGAGCCTATGTCGGTATCGGAGAATTCTGCCAGCACTTGCGTGCCCGGTTCCACAAGCGTTCCGGCTTCGGGCGACTGGCGTATCACCTTGCCCGTCTGGTCGGGCGGATCGATCAATATGCTTAGGCCCTTCGCCTTGAGCGCGTCGCTCGCCTGGAGCCTCGTCATGCCGGTGATATCCGGCACCTTCACTGTTTCATCCTGCGGCGTTTCGCTCGTATCCGCGTCCGTCGTCATGATCTCGGTATACAGGAGCACCCCCGAACCGTTCATCACCGTGCTTCCCGCAACCGGTATCTGAGACTTTACGGTGTCGCCCGGATCGCTTTGGAACGTCGCCTCAAGCCCTGCTTCCTTCAATGCCGCCTTGGCATCCTTTATCGTCAGCCCCACAACATCCGGGACCTTGGCGCCTGTATCCGACCCCTCGGGCAGATATCCCGCATAGCGGAGGGTCTCTTCGAGCACCTGTTTCACAAACGGCGCCGCGACCGTGCTGCCGAATATGGTGCCGACCTGCGGTTCATCAACGAGGATAAGGCATACATATTCGGGATCGTCCGCCGGTGCGAAACCGATGAACGAGGCGATCAGCTTGCCTTCGGCGACCTTGCCGTCCTCGCCGTATTTCTGTGCGGTGCCGGTCTTGCCGCCCACGCGGTATCCCGGTATCGCCGCGTTCTTTCCGCTGCCCTCGGCGACGACCGCCTCCGCGATCTGCCGCACGAGCGCCGATGTTTCCTCGCTTATCACGCGGCGCACGACCGTCGGTTCGTTGTCGAGCACGACCGTTCCGTCAACTCCGGTTATGCAGTCCACGACATACGGCTGCATGAGGTTCCCGCCGTTCACCGCGGCGCATACCGCCGTGCAAAGCTGTATCGGCGTCACGGCGATGCTTTGACCGAAGCCTATGCGCGCAAGGGTCGAATCCGTGACATATTTCTCGTTGACCACGATCCCGCCGGATTCGCCCGCGATCCCGGAGCCTGTGACGGCGCCGAAACCGAACGCGCTCAAATAATCATAAAAGGTTTCCGAGCCCATGCCCAGTGCCATATTCACGAACGCAACGTTGCAGGAGCCTTCAACAGCCTTTGTGAGATCCACGCTGCCGTGGCCGCCGCTTTTCCAGCAGCGTATCTTATCGCTGCCGACATACACATATCCGGGACAGCTGAAGCCCGTGTTCATGGTGACGGTTCCGGAATCGAGCGCCGCGCTGAGCGTTATCAGCTTGAACGTGGAACCCGGTTCATATGCGTCGGTCACAACGCGGTTGCGCATGAGCGATGCAAGCAGCGTCATATCGTCGCGCGGCGGGTCGTTCGGGTCATAATCGGGCTGTGTGGTCATCGCCAGTATCTCGCCCGTTTTGCAGTTCATGATTATGCCCTGCACCGCCGATGCGTCGTTCACCTCGAGCGCTTCCGCGCACGCCTTTTCCAAAAAGCCCTGCATCACCGCGTTGGTCGTGAGCGTTACGTCGCAGCCGTCCGTCGCCTCTATCATTTCCTGCACGCCGTAAGCGAGCGGGTTGCCCTTTCTGTCGGTTTCCGTTATCATCTCGCCGTCCGTGCCGGCAAGATACTCGTCGAGCTTCTGTTCAAGTCCGGCCTGGCCGACTCCGTCCACGGTGGTGAAGCCGAGAAGCTGCGAAAAAAGTCTGCCGTTCGCATAATATCTTTTGGTATCCACCGCGTATCCGACGCCTATGCCGAGCTTGAGCGAGGTTATCGTGTCCACCGTCTCGCGTTCCACCTGCCGCGCGAGGATTATCTCCTGTTTGGAGGTGTCGCTGACCTTTTCAAGGACCTTTGCATAATCCATACCGAGCAGCTCCGAAAGCTCCGTCGCGATCCTTTCGCGTTCTGCGGCCTTTATGCTCGTTGGCCATATGACCACCTTGTATGCCGTCCCGTTCCTTGCGAGCACCACGCCCGTAGAGTCCAGTATCATGCCGCGCGCCGCGGAAAGAGTGGTGTTCTTTGTCTGTTGATTTTCAGCCTTATCCGTAAGCTCCTCATTCTGGAAAAGCTGCACGCTTGCAAGCTTGCCGATGAGCAGCAGGTATATCAATCCCATCAGGCCAAGCGCCACCAGAAGCCGTTTTTTATTGATAACGCCCGGTCCGCTGCCCATTAGCTGTCCTCCTTGCGGTCTTATTCCCCGCCGGCAACATCCACTATCTGATCGGCCGTGGGATAATCCAATCCGGCATTCAGCGCCGTGTCGCGCGCTTCGTCGAGGTTTATCGCCTCGTCAAGCTGCACCTCAAGCTCCGTTATCCTTCGCTCGCTCTCCTCGATCTGGGCCTCAAGCGCGTTCACATTCGCCCATTCGGCGGTTATCGCCGAATAGCGCACGACTATATATATGAGTACCGCGGCCGCCGCAAACACAGTGGCCACGCTGAGGATCTTGGGCATGAGGCGCTGCTTGCGCCTGAGCGCCGGCGTCGGCTCGCGTTTGATGCGGGTGCGCGTCACCGGATGGGTCTTCCTTTGCGGCTCCGGCTGCTGCGGGGCGGCTTCCGGCTCATATTCCGGCAGTTCCTCCGCTACCGCGGCGCGCGAATACGAATACACCCTTGAAGGAGCGTAAGCATATTTATCGTTTCTTGCCGCTGTTGCCATTTTATTCATTGCCGCCTTTGCTTATTATATTTTTTCTATCGCGCGAAGCTTCGCGCTTCTCGATCTCGGGTTTTCTTCAAGCTCTGTTTCCCCGGGCGTAACAGGTTTTTTCGTGAGCACCCTCGCGCTTGGCGTTTTTCCGCATGTGCACACGGGAGCGTGCGGATCGCATGTGCAGGGATTTTCAAAGCGTCTGAACGTCTGCTTCACGATCCTGTCCTCGAGCGAATGGAACGTTATCACAGCCATCACCCCGCCGGGCTTCAATATGTCGTGCGCGGATACGATCGCTTCTTCAAGCCCCGCAAGCTCGCCATTCACCTCGATGCGTATCGCCTGAAAAGTGCGCTTTGCAGGATGCTGGGCTTCTCTTCTTGCCTGAGCCGGCATCGCGTGCCTGATTATTTCCGAAAGCTCGCCCGTGCGCTCTATCGGCTTTTTCGCGCGCTCCCTCACGATGGCGTTTGCTATGCGTGAAGCGTATCTTTCCTCGCCGTAGTTCTTAATCAGTATGAATAGCTGCTCCGACGAGTATCCGTTCACCACGTCGTAAGCGGAAACCGGCGACTGCCTGTCCATCCTCATGTCGAGCGGCGCGTCCTCCATATAAGAAAAACCGCGCTCCGGCTCGTCAAGCTGATAGCTTGAAACGCCGAGGTCGAGCAGTATTCCGTCGACCCCGTCGACGCCCTGTGCGTGCAGAAGCTCCTTCATGCAAAAGAAATTGCCCCTTAGCGCGGCAAACCTTTCCCCGAACGGCGCAAGCCTTGCGCCCGCCGCCGCGATCGCGTCCCCGTCGCGGTCTATGCCGAAAAGCTTACCGTTTTCGGGGAGCCTTTCAAGCACAGCCTGCGCGTGGCCGCCGCCGCCCAGCGTGCCGTCAACGAATATTCCCCCGCGTTCCGGTTTGAGGAGCGAAATTACCTCTTCCTTCATGATGGGAACGTGTCTGAACTCGCTCATATGCCAAGCCCCGTCAGATGTTCGAGCACCTCGTCATCCATATCCTCATCCGAATTGAGTATCGCCTGCCAGCGCACGGTGTCCCACAGCTCTATGCGGTTGCCCATCCCGATCAGCGTTACGTCCTTATCTATTCCGGCCTGCTGTCTCAGCGTGTTCGTCACAAGTATGCGGCCCTGCTTGTCCAGCTCGCATTCGCACGCCATCGCGAAGGTTTTTCTCAACGCATTCTGCGTTACGACGTCCGAAAGCGCGACCGTCTTGAATTTTTCAACAAAGCTTTGCCATGTGGTCACGGACATGCCGAAAAGGCACCTGTGATCGCCCCTCCCCGCAAGTCCGCGGGTGACGATTATGGTGCTCCCCAGATCATCGCGCCACTTGGCCGGTATGAACAGCCGACCCTTGGCGTCCACGGTATGCTCGAACGAATTGATAAGCATCGCGTCCGCCTCCGATTTCCTTCAAATGGATATAATGCTCCCTTTATCCATTTGTTACGCACAGTATACACCACTTCTCCACACTTGTCACCACTTTTATTGAATTTTTAACCAGTTTATATGAAATTCAAGCCGCCGTCCCGCCCGGAAGCCGGATGCGCGGGCGTAAAAAAAAGCCTTCCCGCGGCGGAAGGCTTAATGAGATCGCGATATTCAATCTGCGGCGATAAGACGCGGGGCGAAGCCGATGTGATCGGCCGAACACAGGCTGTAATTCACGCCGTTTCTTTCGCCCTCGAATGCGCCGGAGCAGGCCTTGTCGTGCAGATGCGCGTAAATGAGCTGTTCCGCGCCGTGCGCCTCGATGAGCTGTGTAAAGCCCGAGGGGGAGCGCCGTTCGTTGAAAGGCGGAAAGTGCAGCATCACGACAAGGCGTTTGCCCTCGCGGAGGGAAGCCGCGTCCAGCGACATGCCAAGGCGGATGAGCTCTCTTTCATATATGGCGCGATCATCATCCGTGAAGCCCGCGCTTCCGGGCGAAGTCCAGCCGCGGGTTCCGGCGATCACAAAACCGCCGCATTCAAACGCATCGTTTTGCAGCGCAAAACAGCCCTCCGGCAGGAGGGCCCTGACTTTTGTTATTGAGTTCCACCAGTAATCATGATTGCCGCGCAGCAGGAGCTTTTTGCCGGGCAGCGCGCCGATATAACCTATATCGTCCGCAACGTCCGCCATGTGCATCGCCCAGCTTATATCCCCCGGGATAAGCACCAGATCCTCATCCGCCACCGTATCGCGCCATGCCCCGGCGATGCGCAAAGGATGCCCGTCCCATGCGTGTCCGAACACATCCATCGGCTTTTGGGAGTTCCCCGGCAGATGCAGATCACCGATTGCAAATATCTTCATTTGATACCGTCACTTGTTCTTTTTTTCATCATCCTCATGCTCTGCTGCGTCGCCTTCATCGGCTTCTTCCTCGTCGTCCTCTTCGTCTTCATCGTCGTCGCCGAGTTCCTTGTCGATCTCATCAAGCTCGTTTTCGGGTATCTCGCCGTCCGCGGGAAGAGGCACTTCCATCTCGTCGAGCGCAACGCCTGTAATCGGCATGGAAATCGGGTCCGCAGCGTGCAGATCATCCACACCGTCCGCAAGCTTTTCCTGTCTGCGGGCTTCTCTGAGACAGCGCGCGCAAAGCTCGCTGCCCTTCACTGCGGGATTTTCTCCGCACTCCACGCAAATCTGGACGTCGTCCGGTTCGCTTTCTCCCTTCATCTCGCGCTTGCACACATCGCAGTATTTCTCGCCCTCGCGGATGTAATTGAGCTCGCATCGCGGGCATTTTTTGAGAGCCATAAGCATTTCCTCCGGATATTTTTACTCCACTATTATGCGTAGGAGGTATCCTTATGTCAATAGCGATTTTCTTATATTTTTCTTTTCAGTCCTTATGCGCAAAATCACCGAGTATGCCTTCGATGCGTTCGAGCATTTCCGGCTTCCCTTCGCCCGTTTCCGCGGAGAAAGGCACCGCGTAAGGCGGCGCGCCCAGTTGCTTCGCGGCGGCATTGGCGGCTGCGCGGCGTTTCGTTTTCGCTATCTTGTCCGATTTTGTGGCGATCAGCGTATACGGCACGTTGTAATATATTATCCATTGCAGCATCTGCCTGTCGGCAAGGGTGGGTTCATGACGGATGTCGATGAGCATGAAAATGTGCGTGACGTTGCCCGAGGAAAGATATTTCTCGATAAGCTCCGCCCATTTTGCCTGTTCGGTCTTCGACGCCTCGGCATAGCCATACCCTGGCAGATCCACAAGATAGAATTCGCCGTCGTTTATATCAAAAAAGTTGATCAGCCTCGTCTTGCCCGGGCTTGACGATATGCGGGCAAGCTTTCCGTTGCGGCACAGGCTGTTGATGAGGCTCGATTTGCCCACGTTTGACCGACCCACAAGCGCGATCTGCACGCCTTGCGGATAATCGCTTCCACCCAGGCCTACGCTCGTTTTGAACGAGGCTTTTTTTATCTCATATTCGCTCATTGTGCAGCCCCTGCCTGCGCGTGAGTCCTCACCGGCAAAAACTCTCCGGCATGGAGCGCTTTTGCTTCCCCCGGCATTTCGGTGAGAGCAAGCTCGAGCACACGCCCCGCGTCGCCCACAAAGCGTATGTCGAGCGCCTCGCGTATCTCCTGAGGCAGCTCTTCGATATCCTTGCGGTTCATTTCCGGCACGAGCGCTTCCGTGATGCCCGCCTGAACCGCGGCGAGCAGCTTCTCGCGAAGCCCACCGATCGGCAGCACATGCCCGCGTATTGTAATCTCGCCCGTCATCGCAAGTCCCGCGCGCACCGGTATCCCGGTGAGGGCTGAAGCCATCGCCGTCATGATCGTGATGCCCGCGCTCGGCCCGTCCTTGGGCACCGCGCCTTCCGGCACATGAACGTGGATATCCCTGTGCTCAAGCGCGATATCTATGCCGTATGCGTCCGCGTGGGCCTTGATGAATGTCAGCGCGGCGCGCGCGCTCTCCTGCATCACCTCGCCGAGCTTGCCGGTGAGTATCACCTGTCCGCTGCCGGGCACGACCTGCGCCTCGACCTCAAGTGTTTCCCCGCCGAGGCTCGTCCATGCAAGCCCGTTGACAAGACCCACGGCGGCCTGCTTTTCTGCCGCGTTGGAGATATAGCGCGCCGAGCCGAGATATTCCCTGAGCCTTTGCGGGCTAACCCGCACGCGCGTTTTGCCCGAACCTATATCGCAGGCAGCCTTGCGGCATACCGCCGCAAGCTCGCGCTCGAGCTGACGCACGCCGGCTTCTCGCGTATAACCGCGGACAAGCTCCGTCATCGCCGCATCCGTGAGGGTGAGCTGGCTCTTCTTGAGGCCGTGCTTCGCCATCTGCTTCGGCAGCAGGTGGCGTTTGGCGATCTCGGTCTTTTCATATTCCATATATCCCGGCACCTCGATCACTTCCATCCTGTCAAGCAGGGGGCGCGGTATCGTGTCGGTCGTATTTGCCGTCGTTATGAACATCACCTTCGAAAGGTCGTATTCCACCTCGAGAAAATGATCGCGGAAGGCAAAATTCTGCGCGCTGTCAAGCACCTCCAGCATGGCGGCAGAAGGGTCGCCGCGAAGATCCGAGGTGAGCTTGTCGATCTCGTCGAAAAGCAGCACCGGGTTCACGGAGCCTGCCTTTCTCATCGCAGCAATCACGCGCCCCGGCATCGCGCCGATATATGTGCGTCTGTGGCCGCGTATCTCCGCCTCGTCATGTATGCCGCCTAGGCTCATACGCACGAAGTTGCGGCCGAGCGCGCGCGCGATCGACGACACGATGCTGGTTTTGCCCACGCCCGGAGGGCCGACAAGGCAAAGTATCTGCCCGTTTATCTTGCCGGTAAGACGCGCGACCGCGATATGCTCGATCACGCGCTCCTTCACCTTTTCAAGCCCGTAGTGATCCTCGTCGAGTATTTTGCGCGCGCGTTCAAGATCAAGGTCGTCCCTTGTTTCCTCCGTCCACGGAAGCTCGAGCATGCACTCGATATAACTGCGCATCTGCGGCGCTTCATGCGAACCCGTCGGCAGATCCCTGTATCGTTCTATCTCGCGCGTGAGGCTTTTTTTGATGTTCTCCGGCATCGCCTTCTTTTCAAGCGCCGCCATGAACGTATCCGATTCGCTCTCCTCATCCTCGCCAAGCTCCTTGCGGATGACCTTCATCTGCTCGCGCAGGAAGTATTCCTTCTGGTTCTTGTCGATGGACTGTTTGACCTCCTGCTGGATGCGCCGGTCGATGCGCATGACCTCAGTCTCCGCGATCACCACGGCGAGGACGTATTTCATCCTCTCCTCGCAATCCTGCTGGTCAAGCGTGTTCTGCCTCTGCTCCTGCCTTGTCATCACGGCGTTTGCCACGGCGTCCGTGAATGCCGCGGGCGATTCCGTGCGCGTTATCGTTTCCACTGCGTCCGACGTGATCCGCGTTGATACGCCGGCATATTCCGCAAGCGCCGCGCCGAGTCGTCTTCTGAGCGCTTCGGCGACAAGCGCGTCGCACGGCACCTCGTGCACGCTGTGCACCACTGCCGTCATATATTCGCCGGTCCTGTACGCGCCGGCTGTCGCGCGGATAATACCCTGAACGAGCACGCGCATCGCGTCCCCGGGAAGTGTAAGCGTTTGCCTTACGCGGCAAATAACGCCGGTATCCAAAAGATCGGCGCCTGTAACTTCATTTTTGCGCGCGTCCTTTTGCGCGCACACGAAAACGAGCCCGTCCTTCTGTACGGCGGTATTGAGCGCGCGGCGGCTCTCCGCGCGTCCCGCGTCAAAATGCAGAAGCTCTCCGGGCAGCACGACAAGTCCCTTGAGCGGGACTACCGGCATGCGGACGTCTTCGGCAATCATTATATTTTCCATGTTTCCTCTTTCCACAGCGTGTGCGCCAGCTCCACGCCGTCCATTGATTATACATATAAAATGTTCTTATGACAACAATATGGCGGCAGTGGAAAATTGGAGTTAATGTCATTTAGAGGCCCAAAAGCCGCATATAGGTCTCAAGCGCATAAAGAAGCGCGTCCTCATCGAAAAACATTGTCGGCGTATGCAGCGCGGATACATCCTCGCCAACGCCCGCGAAGGCAAAAAAGCCCTTCGTCCTGCGCTGATAGAACGAAAAATCCTCACCTATGCACACGCGCGGCACATCGCATGCGGCGTCACCGGCAGCCGCCGCGAACTGGGCCGCAAGTTCCTCATCGTTCACGACCGCAAGGTAATCCTCGCACTCTAAGGAAAGCTCCGTGCGCACGCTGAATGCGTCCTCGATCGCGTGCAGCATCCCGTTTATGCCCCGCATCATCGCTTCATATGTTTCATCGGTGAACGTGCGCATCGTGCAGCAAAGCCGCACCTCGTCGCAGATCACGTTGCGCTTTACCCCGCCCTTTATCACGCCGATCGTGAACACTGCGTCATCCATCGGATCAATCCTGCGCGAAACGAGCGTTTCAAGCATCGTGACAAGCTGCGCCGCGGCAACGATGGCGTCGTTGCCCAGATGCGGCTTCGCCCCGTGCGCGCTTTTGCCGAAAACCGCGATGTCGATGCTCGAAGCCCTTGCCATAAGCGGTCCGCTGCGCACGCCGAGCCTGCCCTTTTCAAGCCCCGGGAAGACGTGCAGGCCGAATATCCTGTCAACGTGCGGCGTCTCGAGCGCGCCGGCCTCTATCATCCTTACAGCGCCGCAGCCGCCCTCCTCCGACGGCTGAAACAGCACGACGACGTTCTCATCAAGCTCTTCCCTGTGACGCGCGGCCATAAGCGCCGTTGTAAGCGCCACGGCCATATGCGCGTCATGACCGCATGCGTGCATATATCCCTTGTGGCAGGACGCAAACGGAAGCCCTGTCGCCTCCGTCAAGGGCAGCGCGTCCATATCGGCGCGGAAGGCCGTTGTGCGCGAGGCCTCTTTTGCCGTGAACACGGCTTTCACGCCCGTACCGGCGATATGTTCGAGCGAATCAGGCGAAAGCGCCTTGAGATAATCATATATAAAAGCGGACGTTTCCTCTTCCCTGAAGCCTTCCTCGGGTATGCGGTGCAGCTCGCGGCGCACGCGCGCAAGCTCCGGCAGAACATCGTGAAGCTCCTGTCTTATCTCCATATTTCCTCCGTGTTCCGAGCATTTTTGTAAAGTATAACATCCTCCCGCCGGACGCGCAATCGCGCATGTCAATCTTTACTTTTTTTCACCGTGCGGCTATCATGGAGCCATGTACGATTTTATTGAAGCGCTTGCACGGGAACACGGCTTTGCCAAAGCATATTTTCTTGCGCCGGTCTCCCTTCCGTTGTGGCAGGAGCAGGCGGCGCGGCAGAATACGCTGTGCGGCATGATGCCCGACACGGCGCGCGCGTTTCCACGCGCGCGCTGCATCGTGCTGCTTGTGAAACGGTATGCGCCATATTCGCATTCACGGGTTTTGCCGTATTACATCGCCGAGAACGAGGCGTATTTTGCGGCGCGCGCCTTTTGCGAAGATCTCCGCCGAACCGGCGCATATGCGGAGTCCGTCTGGCTCCCCGCCCGCGCGCTCGCCGTCGCTGACCGCGTCGGCGTTCAGGGCAAAAACGGCCTTTTGGCGCTTGAGGACATGGGTTCGCGCATTTCGCTTTTCACCGCGGCGACGGACGCCGTCGCCCCGCTTTCATATGATATCGAAGGGCAGCGCTGTCCCGAAGGCTGCCATGAGTGTATGCGCGCCTGCCCGGCGGGCGCGATCGGTCAGGACGGGCTCAACGTCACGCGATGCCTGCGCTATCACATGAACACGCCCCTCCACCCGGCCTTCGTGCTTGAAAAGCTGACCGCCTTTCTCGGCTGCGACGTTTGTCAGGCGGTCTGCCCGAAGAACGCGGACGTGCCGTGTGTGACCGCTCCCGCCGATGTGGAGCGCGCGTTCGACCTGCTGCGCCTTATCGGCGGCGACACCGGGGAAGCGCGCGGCCTTGCCGGACGCAATATGACCGGCGGCGGCAAGCTGAGTGCGGAAGCGATCGCTTTCGCCGCGCGCGAACGCCTTTTCGAGGATGAAATACGCCTTTGCCTTGCTTCGGATCACGACGCCGTGCGTCAAACGGCTTCTTGGGCGCTCGGGCGGTACTTTGATTAGTGCTTGCAAAGCGCCGGATTTGACTGTACAATAGTTGATGCCGCGCTAGACGGGGAGTTAGCGGTGCCCTATACCTGCAATCCGCTACAGCAGGGTACAATTCCCGTTCCGAGGCCCGCTCTTGTGGGGTCCGGGGTTGGTAAGGAGCGTTGATGGCCGGGTCCTGTGCAATCGGCGGCCGTGAATCATGTCAGGTCCTGACGGAAGCAGCATTAAGCGGATTCGCCGATGTGCCGCGGGTCAGCCTGGCCGGAGCCGCCTGCCACACATTCCGCCCGGAAGGGCGCACAGGCCGAAGAACGGGTGCGCGGCATTGAAAAGGAGCTTCATAGAGGCTCCTTTTTTCGTGCGCCCGTTTTTGATCCCCGGCGTTTTTTGCCCTTTATCCTTTCAGATCAAGCGGAATTTCGTCCACTTCTGCGTCCTGTATCTTGCAAGGAATATCACGCCCCGTATGACGATATCTATGCTCATGCCCCATGCGACGCCGATAACGCCCATATTGAGCCGGATGCCGAACAGCACGGAGAAGAACAGCCGTGCAAAAACGGTCAGCGTCACGGATACGATCATCGTGAAGCGAATATCCCCCGCCGCCCTCAGTCCGTTGCCCAAAGGCCCGGCAAAAGCATATGCAAGGCCGTTGAACACGTTGTTTATGAGCACGAGGGTCATCACAATGCTTTTTGTTTCCTCATTGAGCGAGTATATTTTCAGGAACAGCGGCGTCAAAGCAAAAATCAGCCCGTTCCACACCACCGAAAGCACAAAGCTTATCATGGTCAGCTTTTTGAAATAGTGATTCGCCGCATCGATGTTGCGCGCGCCCATGCACTGACCGATGACCGTGGTATATACCTGTGCCATGGCAAGCCCCATGAGCGCCGCAAGCGACCATATGCTTTGCGCGACCCCGTTTGCCGCGATCTGATATGTTCCGAAAAGCGCCACAATGCTGCTCAGCGCGACCTTCACAAGCTGATGTATCCCGTTTTCCATCCCGTTTGGTATCGCAACGTGCAGCACCTTTTTGAGCAGCAGCCGATCCCATGTCAGCACGTCTTTGAGCTTGTATCCGATCTCCCTGTTGCGGCTCATGCAATATAAGCTCACCGCCGCCGCCATTATCGCGCGGGATATCAGCGACGGATAAGCCACGCCTTCAACGCCGCCGTGGAGATAAAAAACGCCTGTCACGTCGCCTAAGATATTCACGATGTTTGCAAATGCCGAAATATACATCGTCACGCTCGTTTTGCCTATGCTGCGGCACAGCGCGGCGCCCGCGTTATACACGGCGAGCGCCGGAAACGAATATGCCGATATTCGAAGGTATGTTATGCACGCCGCCATAACGTCGTCATCCACATTGCCGAAAAGCAGCTTCAGCAGCAGCCTGTTGAATATGAGTGTCACAGCCGAAAAAGCGACCGAGCTCACGATCGAAAAAGTGAGGAGTTGGCTTGCGGATCTGCCGGCGAGCGCTTTTTCCCCGGAGCCTATGTATTGATTGATTATTACCGCGCCGCCCGTCGCAAGCGCTGTGGACAGGAAAATAAAGACCGTATTGAACGAGTTGACCAGCGACACGCCGGACACCTCCGACACGCCTGCATAGCTCACGATAAACGTATCCGCGATCCCGACCAGGGCGACGAGCAGTTGCTCGACAAAAAGCGGAACGATCAGCCGCCTCAGATCACCGTTTGTAAACAACTGCGTTCCGGCGATCCCTTTCGCTTCCATGCTGCTTGACCTTCTCTCCACGCGGCGTATAATATATCTTACCGTCGTTATATATAATTAACATATTATATATTACGTTTGTACAATATATTTGTCAATGCAAGGAGCGTGGATCGTCATGGATATTTCCGCCGTCATCGGCGACAACCTGCGCAGGATACGCCTTGAGCGCAACCTAAGCCTCGGCAAGCTGTCCGAAATATGCTCCGTGAGCAAAGTCATGCTTTCGCAGATCGAGAAGGGCGCAAGCAATCCGTCGGTGAATACGGTATGGAAAATCGCCGACGCGCTCGGCGTTCCCTATACCGCGCTTCTTGAAAAAAACGTCGACGGAGGCGTCGTTGTATCCGGCAGCGACGTTCAGGTGCAACAGCTCGACGAAGGCAAGGGCGAACTGCGCTGTTACTATCATCATACGTCAGGCAGGATATTCGAGCTGTTCCGCATGACGGTTTTTGCCGGCTGCGTATACACCTCGCAGGGACACGGCGAAAGAACAGACGAGTATACCCTTGTGATAAAAGGCGACTTAACGATCACGCTCGACGACGGCGATCATGTTTTGCACGCGGGCGACGTGCTAAGCTTTCATTCGGACAAGAAACACAGCTATGCCAATACAGGTGACGCGCCGCTGGAGTTGGTCATAATAAACTATTACCGCTGACGGGCGCGATCGATCGCGGAACCGGCGTTTACTTTTTCAATTTCTTCGGTTCATCCGTTGCGCGTGGGATAAAAAAGGGGCTGTCCTTTTGCGGACAGCCCCTTTTGCAGATGCTCCGAAACCTTTATATCTTCTCGACGATGGTCGCAACGCCCATGCCGCCGCCGACGCACAGCGTGGCGAGGCCGTATTTGGCTTCGCGGCGCTGCAGCTCGTAAAGCAGCGTGACAAGGATGCGGCAGCCGGAAGCGCCGATAGGATGGCCGATGGCAACTGCGCCGCCGTTCACGTTGACCTTGGACATGTCAAGCCCAAGCTCGTGCGCAACGGCCACGCTCTGCGCGGCAAACGCTTCGTTGGCTTCGATCAGGTCGAGTTGGGAAAGATCCATATTGGCCTTCTTGAGGGCCTTGCGGGTTGCGTACACGGGGCCGATGCCCATGATGGCGGGATCAACGCCGGCGGATGCGCCGACGACCCACTTCGCCATGGGCTTCACGCCAAGCTCTTTCGCCTTCTCGGCGCTCATCACGACTATTGCGGCCGCGCCGTCGTTGATACCGGAGGCGTTGCCCGCGGTGACGGTACCGCCGTCCTTCTTGAACGCGGGCTTGAGTGCGGCAAGCTTATCCGCCGTTGAATCCGGACGGGGCTGCTCGTCGACCTTGAACTCCACCATATCTTTTTTGACCTTGACCATCACAGGGACGATCTCGTCGTCGAACTTGCCTTCTGCCTGAGCTTTGCCCCACTTCTGCTGGCTCGAGGCGGAGAACTCATCCTGCATCTCGCGGGTGACGCCGAACTTTTCAGCCACGTTCTCAGCGGTGATGCCCATATGATAATTGTTGAAGGCATCCCAAAGACCGTCGTTGACCATCACGTCGATGACCTTGCCGTCGTTCATCCTGTAACCGAAACGGGCGTTGGGCAGTGCATACGGCGCAAGGCTCATGTTTTCCATGCCGCCCGCGATCATAACATCCGCTTCGCCCGCGGCGATCATGGCAGCGGCCATGTTCACGCACTTAAGGCCCGATCCGCACACGTTATTGACGGTGAGGGCGGGAACTTCCACGGGGATACCGGCCTTGACGGAAGCCTGACGGGCAGGGCTCTGACCCAGAGCCGCCTGAAGGACGTTGCCCATGAGCACTTCATCAACATCCTCGGGCTTTATGCCCGCGCGCTTGATGGCTTCCTTGATGACAAGGGCGCCGAGATCCACAGCGGGGGTATTTGCAAGGGAACCGCCGAATTTGCCGATCGCGGTACGGCACGCGCCCGCCAATACGATTTCTTTAGCCATTATAGTTCTCCTTTTCAGCGTTTATTTTTCAGTCTTCAAAACCTTCAAGATCCATGGGCTTCAGATTGTCCCTGATAATGAGCTTCGCGCCGGTGGCGGCCTGGATCTGATCGATCGTGTATTCGGGGTTATACTCGGCAAGCTCTATGCCCTTCTTGGTCACATACATAACGCCCATTTCGGTGATTATCATATCAACGCAATGGATCGCCGTGCAGGGCAGCTTGCACTTTTCGATGATCTTGTGGTTGCCCTTGGCGGTATGCTCCATGGCGACGATGACTTTCTTCGCACCGACGAGAAGATCCATCGCTCCGCCCATGCCGGGCATACGCTTGCCGGGGATTATCCAGTTTGCAAGGCTCCCTTCCTGATCGACCTCAAGTCCGCCGAGGACCACGGCGTCCACATGGCCGCCGCGGATGAGAGCGAAGTTTGAAGCGCTGTCCATGAACGCGCCGCCCTTGATGACTGTGGCCGGGAAACCGCCAGCGTCCACAACGTGAATGGCGTCGATATTGGTTTCATCCGGGGTAGGGCCCTGGCCGACTATGCCAAGCTCCGCATGGACGATGATCTCAACGCCTTCCGGCAGGTATGAGGTGCACATCGTGGGCAGGCCCACGCCGAGGTTGACGACCATGCCGTCCGTGAATTCCTGCGCGGCACGCTTTGCGATAAACGGTTTGATCTTGCTCTTATCCATGATTATTTAGCCTCCCTGACAACGATGTAATTGACGAGGATACCGGGCGTCACAACGTTTTCCGGTTCGATCTCGCCGACTTCCACGAGGTGCTCCGCCTCGACGATGACCATCTTCGCAGCGGTCGCCATGAGGGGGTTGAAGTTGCGGGCGCTGCCCTTGTACCAGCAGTTGCCCGCCTTGTCCACTTTATATGCGTTGATGAGCGCGACGTCAGCCGTGAGCGGCTTCATCACAAGGTAATCAACGCCGTCATAATTGACCTTGCCGCGCACGAGGGGGCTATCCTCCACAAGCGTGCCGATGCCGGTGGGCGTGATAACGCCGCCGAGGCCCGCGCCGCCCGCGCGGATCATCTCCGCAAGGCTGCCCTGCGGAACGAGGTCGACATGAAGCTTGCCCTCAGCCCAAAGCTGTGTGGCTTCCGGGTTGGTGCCGAGGTGGCTGCCGATATAGGCTTCCATCTGACCGTTGTGGATCAGTTTAGCCCAGCTGTAATACGGATCGCCGTCCGGTCCGTTGAGCATTGATGAATCGTTGTGGATCGTGTGGAAATGGCCTTTTCCGGTCTTTGACAGGGCGTCGATCACATCGAGCGCGCTGCCGCAGCCGACGAAGCCGCCCATCATGATTGTAGCGCCGTCCGGTATAAGGTCGGCAGCCTGCTGTGCGGTGATTACTTTGTTTCTCATAGATTCCTCCGTTATAATGATGTCCGTGTCGAAAGACACAATATATGGCTTGTATGCGGGCAGACCCACATACAATAATTTTACGCCACGGTATGTGCGTTGTCAAACAGATGCGCCCAAAAAAGCACTTGTCGGGCATATATTTTATGTCATGACCCCATATTAAGCATAGCGCGGGCGATCTCGAACTTCAGGCTCGTGTACTCCTCCTGCGCGGGTATCTCCAGCATGACGAGCACAAGGCGTTCATCCTCCGCCCCGACGCCCACGCGAAACCCTACGAACCACGATATCTCGCGGCTCTTGTTGTCGCCGATCTCCGCCGTGCCTGTTTTCGCGGCCACCTTGCAGCCCTTGACCTTCAGGTTTCTGCCCGTGCCGTTGAGTTCCGGATCAACAACGTCCTCAAGCATCGGCGTGATGAGCGCGATCGCGGCGTCGCTGATGACGTCCGTGCGCCATGCGCTTATCTCGTGTTCGGTCACCTCGTCGAAGAGTATGCCGTTTTCCCTGTAAAGTCCCTTGACGACATACGGCGTCATTATATCCCCGTTGTTTGCGAAAGCCGAAAACATCGCCGCAAGTTGAAGCGGCGTGACCAGTATCTCGCCCTGACCGTATCCGCTGTCCGCGAGGAGCTTGAAGTTTTGTTCCGTGCCCTCATTGTAAAGCTGCGGGGCGGCGACGCCTATATCGAAATCGACGGTCTCTGTGAATCCCACCTTCTCCATATAGCTCATGAAATTATCCCATCCGGTCATAAGCGCCGCGTTTGCGAAATATATGTTGTCGGAATGTATGAAGGCCTTGCGCATCGTCAGCGCGCCTGCCATGGGATATTTTATATGCGTGCGCTTTATCGGCGTCCATATCCATGCGCCGTATTCATCAGGCGTCCAGTAATCGTCCTTAATCTTCGATTCGTCAAAGGCATAGTTTTCGTCGAGCACGGAAAGATCGAGCGCGCAGGACGCGGTGAACACCTTCATCGTGGAGCCGGGCGGATAAAGGCCCTGTGTGACGCGGTTTATAAGCGGCTTTGCCGCGTTGTCCAAAATGGCGCTGTAATCCCCGTCCGATATGCCGCGGGTGAAAAGGTTGAGGTCATATGACGGATACGAGCACATGGCCTGTATCGCGCCCGTTTTCGGATTGAGCACCACCACGGCGCCCGCCGTGCTGTCCCCGTAAAGCACGAGATCCATGACCTCTTCAAGGCGCTGCTGAAGCGCCATATCGATGGTGAGCACGATATCAAGTCCGTCCGAAGCGTCCCGCTTCATTATCGTTTTTCTGTTCGTGCCGTCGGAGGTGCAGATGTAAACAAGCTCTCCGTCCTTGCCGCGCAGATCCTTTTCGTATTGCTTTTCAAGGCCAAGCCTGCCCACGCGCGAGTCGGCCGTATACAGCCCGTCCTGCTCCGTTCGGCCCTCGTTGAGGGCGTCAAGCTCCGTCTTGAGCGCTGCCTCGCTCTCGTTTGGCACGGAGCCGACATAACCTATGAGATGGGCGAGCGTTTCCCCGTAAGGGTATTCCCTGTTCGTGCCGTAATTGCCGTAGTCTATGCCCACGCCCTTAATGTCGAGAAGCTGCTCCTTGACCGAATCCGAAAGGCCGTCAGAGTAGAATTTCTTTATCACGGCAACGCCGTCATAAGCCTTGCCGAGAGCTTTTGTCACGTTTTCCTCGCTCATGCCCACAAGGCGCGCGACCTGTGCGACAAAAAGCGTTTCGTTGTCGATCATGTCCACGTTCGCGTAAACGGAGACCGCGCCCGCGGTTTGCGCCAGCACTTCACCGTCAGCGATTATCTCCCCGCGCGCCGCGGAAAGCGTCGCAATGCGCACGGTGTCGCCCCACTGCATTTCGGGAAAGATGAGCGAAGGCGACCATTCCACGCGCCAGTCGCCGCCCTCCCTCCGTGCAACGATCTTGAAGCTGTTTTCAAGATCGCCCGTATAATCCGAGCGGTATGTCGCGCGGTACGTTCCGGAACAGAGTATGTCGCCGCCGGAGCATGCAATATCCGAATACTCGACGGAGGTTATCCTGAGCGCAGAGAAAATGCTCGTATATTTATCGATGAATTCCTGCTGCGTTATCCTGCCTGACTTTGTCTCCTGCGTCTCGTTGCGCGTACCGACGGTGAGAAGATCCCATGCCGAGGCATAATCTCCTGTGCGTATGTATTCGAGATAGTTTGCAATGGCTTCCTCCCCCGTTCCGCGGATGCTGTTTCCGCATCCCGTCACGGTCGCGGCCGAAGCCGCAACGGCAAGCGCAAGGATGAAACATATGAGCTTCTTCATTGAATGATTCCTTTCATGCGTACGGATACATTATAGCCCGCGGCGGGCGATCATGTAAATGCCGACGCGGGGCGACGGGGCCACAATTCGTTAATTTGACACAATGTCGTGCAACATTGTATAATGCCTGCATGAAAGGCATACAAAAAAGCATAGAAACCCTTTTTCATAATATAAAATCCTTCTGGAACGGCATAAAACCCTCCGTCCCGGGCGGTCGTACGTGGGAACTCACCGTCGCGGATATCGCTGTTGCCGCAGCGGCGCTTTGCGCTGTAATCTGGTTTTGCGCGAGCGTATTTGCGCCGGATCCGCGCATATCCGTCACCATTGAGGCGGACGCCAGGACGATCAACTGCCATGTTTTCCCCGGCGGCAACGTATCCGCGCTTTTGAGCGCGAACGACATCACCGTCAACGAAGCCGACGAGCTCTCCTGCGCCGCGACCGACACCCTTGAAGACGGCATGACGATAACCGTGACCCGCGCGGTGCCCGTCGCCGTGCGTTCCGGCAACGAGGTCAGCGTCCTGCACATGATGTCAGGCACAGTCGGCGACGCGCTGCGCGAGGCCGGCGTTTCATATGATGTGGACGACGAGCTTTCACACAGCGCGTTTGAAGATATCAAACCCGGCATGAAGATCATACACGTCACGGTCAGCATGGAGTATTCCACAACATACAAAACCCTCAACTATAAAGAGGTCGCCGTGTATGACGACGACGTGTATAACGATACGGATCCGGTCCTTCTGCAGGCGGGCGCCGACGGCACGAAACAGGTCACCCAGCGCGTTGTGACAAAGGACGGCGTGCAGGTGTCGCGCGAGGTCGTCGATCAGGTGGTCATAACCCCCGCCACGGACGAGGTCACCAAGTACGGCAACAAGATCCATTACCAGACCAATTACTACGGCGATACGCGCATTTATCGCAAAAAGCCCACCGCCGGTCAGGATGGCTGGGTCAAGATGACGGTGGATTACATCACCGCCTATTCAAGCGACGGCAGAACGTCGACAGGGACGCACACGCGCTTCGGCACGATCGCCGTAAACACCTACTACATCCCGTATTATACCGAGATATGGGTACCCGGTTACGGTTACGGCAAAGCGCTTGACACGGGCGCGTTCAGAAAGTATACGAACGCCGACGGTTCGCCGGTCAATCAGCTCGATCTTTTCTTCGTGCGCGACAGCGACGCGAATCGCTGGGGGCGCAAGCGCAACGTCACCGTTTTGGTGAAAATGGGATGAGCGCCGCGGATATAAAAGCGCTCCTTGCTTCGTTTGACATGGAGCCAAACAAAGCGCTCGGGCAGAATTTTCTTGCGGATGACGATGCCGTGAGAGCTATCGCCGCTTCCGCGTGCTGCGACGGGCTTCCCGTGCTTGAGATAGGGCCGGGACTCGGCGCGCTCACGCGCGGACTGCTTGAATGCGGCGCAAATGTCACGGCGGTCGAGCTTGACCGCAAAATGTGCGCCTGTCTTGAAAAGATATTTGAAAACGATCCCTCGCTCACCGTCATAAACTGTGATTTTCTGAAATTCGATATCGATTCTTTCGCTGTCAGAGGCGATTTTTCCGTCGCCGGCAATCTGCCGTATTACATCACGACGCCAATCTGTATGAAGCTCGTCACCGGGCGCGTTTTGCCGCGCCGTATGACGCTCATGCTGCAAAAAGAAGCTGCGGCGCGTTTCACGGCGCAGTGCCGCACAAAGCTTTACAGCCCGCTCAGCGTGCTCTGCCGTTTGTATTACGACTGCAGGACCGTCATGACGCTTTCCCCCTCAAGCTACTATCCCCAGCCTGAGGTCGAAAGCGCGGTTGTGATGCTTGAGCGTAAGGACGGCGTTTCTCCTGTACAGGGTCTGCCGCGCGCGCTTGAAACAGCGTTTTCAATGCGAAGGAAAACGCTTTCAAACAACCTGCGCGCCGCGGGTTTTTCCCGTGAAGAAGCCGAAGCTCTCCTCGCCCGATGCGGCATCGCGCCTTCGGCAAGGCCCGAGGAGATATCCCCAGAGCTTTTCCGGTCGCTCGCGCAAAAGCATAGTTTCTGAGCGTTCGACAGCGCTGTTTCATTTTGAGGCCTTCGCCGCTTCAATTGCCCCGCTTCAAAGCGCCAACAAGAGAGAATATGCCAAAGCCAACGATATCGGCGGCCACCACCGTCGAACCTGTCGGCGTGCCCGCAATGACCGAAACCACGATGCCGAGCGCCGCCGCGCACACGGCAAACGCCGCCGAACATACCGTCACCGCGCCGAAGCTTTTGAACACGCGCATCGCCGAAAGCGCCGGAAAGATCAAAAGCGCCGATATGAGAAGCGATCCGACAAGATTCATCGCAAGCACGATTACAAGCGCCGTCACAACTGCGAGCACGAGGTTGTAGAGCGAGGCGCGCGTGCCCGTCGCCCTGGCGAAATTCTCATCGAAGGTTATTGCGAATATCCTGTGATAAAAAAGCGCGAACACCGCGATCACCAGCACCGACATCACCGCGCACAGCCAGACCTCCGCGCTGCTGAGGGTAAGTATCGACGTGGAACCGAAAAGCGTGGAGCACACGTCCCCCGTCAGGTTTGAAGATGTCGAGAATATGTTCATTATGAGATAGCCCAGCGCAAGCGCGCCCACGGAGAGCATCGCCACTGCGGCGTCGCCCTTTATACGCGCGTTCTGACCGGTGCGCAGAAGCAATATCGCCGCGAGCACCGTCACGGGGATTATCACGAACATGTTGTTTGTCACCTTGAGCACCGTCGCTATCGCAAGCGCCCCGAAGGCAACGTGGGAAAGCCCGTCCCCGATGAACGAAAACCGCCTTAGCACAAGCGTTACGCCCAAAAGCGAGGCGCAAAGCGCGATCAGCACGCCCACCACGAACGCATAACGCACGAACGGATATTCAAAGTATTGCGCAAGCCGCACAAACGCCTCACCCATTGCAAGCGCTCCCTTCCGCCATCGTGAATGCCTGTCCGACCTGACTTTTCAGATAATCCTCAGTCCTGCCGTAAAAGAGCATCCTCGGCCCGACATGGAGTATATGCGTCGCATATTTCACGGCCGAGGCGATATCGTGCGATATCATGATCACCGTTATCCCGTCCTCGCGGTTTAGGCTTTCTATGAGCGCGTACATCTCCGCCGTCACTTTCGGATCAAGCCCCGCCACAGGCTCGTCGAGCAAGAGGAGTCTTCCCGTCGCGCACAGCGCCCGGGCGAGCAGCACCCTTTGCTGCTGTCCGCCTGACAGCTCCCTGTAGCACCTCGCGGCGATATCCTCCACGCCCATGCGCCGCATACACTTTGCCGCGGCAAGCTTTTCCTGCTTCGTGTAAAACGGTCTGAGCCCGCTGCGGCCGACGCAGCCCGAGCGCACGATCTCCTGCACCGACGCCGGAAAATCCCTTTGCGCGGCTGTCTGCTGCGGAAGGTAGCCGATCTCGCGCCTGTCAAGCTCCTCGCCCGTTTCTATCGTGCCGGAAAGCGGCTCGATCAGATGCAGTATAGCCTTCATGAGCGTGCTTTTGCCCGAGCCGTTCTCCCCCACGATGCAAAGATAATCCCCTTTGTTCACCGTGAAGGACAGCCCGTCCACAACCTTTGTGCCTTCATATCCGAGCGCCGCGTCGCGCACCGTCAATAATGCCATGATAATCCTTTCAACCGAGCGCTTCGCGAAGCACTGCAAGGTTATTTTCCATTATGCTCAAATACGTTTCGCCGGCATTTATCCTCTCGTCCGTGACCGACTGCATGGAGTCGAGCGCAAGTATGCGCACGCTGCCCGAATCGGTGTTTTCCGCTATCGTTGACGCGATGCGCGAGGCGGGATTCTCCGTGGTGAGTATCACGTCAAGCCCAAGCTCGTCCACCTTTGACGCGAGGAACGCGACCGTTTCAAAACTCGCCTCAGTCTCCGCCGAACAGCCCGGAAACGCCGCAAAATATCCTATCCCGTAATCCTCAAGAAGATATCTGAAAGGGAATCTGTCGCCGAAAACGAGCGTGCCGTGCGCGGCCGAAGCCGCCGCGGACCTGTATTCGCCGTCAAGCGCCGAAAGCTCATCGGTATATGAGTCGAGATTCGCCCTGTACGCCTCCGCGTTTTCCGGATCAAGCCCGATCAGAGCGTCCGCGATCGCTTTTGAAAAAAGCATCGCGTTCTTCAGCGAAAGCCAGACGTGCTCGTCATACTCCGCGCCGCTTCCCGCATCCGCCTCATCGGCCTGCATCCCCTGCGTGAGTTCCTCCTCATGTACCGCATCCCCGAGAATATCGATAAGATTTATCACGCGCATGTTTTGATTGACCGCGCCCTCGAGCGCGTCCGTCACCCATTTGTCCGATTCCCCGCCGATATACACCAGTATGTCGGCGCCGGCAATGGTTATCATGTCCTGCGCCGTCGGCTGATAGCTGTGCAGGTCGACGCCGTTTGATATGAGAAGGGTGAGCGCCGCGCCGTCCGTGTCCCCCATGATCCGCCTTGCCCAGTCATATTCGGGAAAAACCGTACATACCACGGAAAGCTTCCCCTCGCCGTCGCCCGCGGGTATTTTATCGGCGGCGCAGCCCGACGCGATTCCAGCGATCAGCGTCAGCGCAACAAGCGCCGCGGCAATCCTTTTCATCAAAACTCCTCCGGTCTTTTTTTGCATTCGCGGCATGTTCCAACAAGCACCGTCGATCGCTCGTCAAGCTGGAACCCGCTCGTTTCAAGCATATTTTTGAGCTTTTCTTCCTCGCCCTCGCTCTCCATATGAAAAAGCCTGCCGCATTTTTCGCACCTGAGATGCAGCCGCTCACAGCATTCGCCCTCATGGATGAACTGATACAGCGCGCGCCGCGATCCCGTGGCGATGGATTTGCACAATATACCGTCCTGCACCATCCTGTCCACGTTGCGATACACCGCGCTGCGGCTTATCTTTGAAATGCCCGGCATTTCGGAAAGTATCCCGTCGATCGTGAACTGTCTGTCGCAGTTTTTTTTGAAAAAATCGGTCAGCGCCGTGCGCTGATCCGTTCTGTACTCCCTCACGGCGTACCCTCCCGATGCAGATTTGCGATTCAGTCGCATTTGTTATTATAGCCGGGGAAGCGCTTTTGTCAACAGTACAAAATAAAAAAAAGGCCCGGCCGCGAAGCCGGGTCAGCGATCGTATATCGGTGCGCGCTCACTCCATATCAAGCAGGCCGGCGCGTTCAACGCCGCGTATCTCGGAAAGAAGCGCGATCGTTTCCTCAACGCTGCGGTTCATATCCGTCACATCCACCGATATGACGACGCTTGCCCGCTCGCCGATGGGCGGGTTCTGCATTATGGTGAGAATGTTTGCCCCTGTATCGGATATTGCGCTCAGCACGCGGCCGAGCATCCCGCGCTCATGGCTCAAAAGCATTGTCAACACAGCTTTTTTGCAGGAAGTGCCCTCGCCGGGCGTGAATACGAGATCCTTGTATTTATAGAAGGTGCTTCGCGATATGCCAGCCATGCGCGCAGCCTCGCTGACCTCCTTCGCTTTGCCGCAGCGCAACAGATCGCGCGCTTCGACCACCTTTTCATAACACTCAGGCAACGCCGATTTATGCACGATGAGATATTCGCTTTTCATTTTATGTCACCTCCGGCTTCAGCCGAAATAATGATTTTCCAATGCATAGCTCATGCCAAGCACGATATACATCGCCCCGAAAAGCAACGGCATGAACAGCTCGTTTTTTGGCAGCTTCTTCCTGAATGCGGACGTCATCACAAGAAGCTCGCCAATGTATGCAAGCGCGCCAAGCCCGTATGCAAGGGCTTTGAAAAGCAGATTTCTGTCGCTGACGAGCAGCGCCGCCATGAACAGCACCGCCGCGGCAAGAGCAAAAATGTTGCGTATCCACAGATGATGCCTGTGGTGCGGGTGTTTTGCTTCCTTTGCAAGCGGGCAGTCGAGCGGATCGACCGTGCAGTCCTCGCAAAGGCAGTCCTGAGGGGCGGTATGCCCGTTCGCCTTGTTTTCCTCGGGTATCCGTTCCATGTTTAATTCGGCTCCTGTCGGTTGAAAGATACTATAATAGTATCGTATCAAAGCCGTTTTGTACAGTTTTTTTGCTCACGCAAGCGCGCTTGCTATGCGCGAAGCAAGCATCACGTTATTGTGGACGAGGGCGATATTCGCCTCCAGGCTGTCCCCGCCGGTAAGCTCCACGATGCGCGCAAGCAGATACGGCGTTACGGCTTTGCCGTGAATGCCTTTCGCTTCGGCTTCCGCGCAGGCTTTGTCGATCGCGCCGTTTATGAGCGACGGCTCCATCGAATATTTTTCCGGGATGGGATTTGTGACGAGCATCCCACCGTTATAGCCAAGCTGTGTCTGCATGCGGATGACCGACGCGATCTCCTCCGGCGTATCGATGCGATAATCCACGGCTATGCCGCTTTTTCTCGTGTAAAACGCGGGCAGCTCATCCGTGCCGAAGCCTATCACCGGAACGCCGTGCGTCTCAAGGTATTCCATCGTAAGGTGAAGGTCGAGGACCGCCTTCGCGCCTGCGCACACGACCGTGACCGGCGTCTTGCCGAGCTCCTCAAGATCCGCGGAAATATCCATCGTGGTCTGCGCCCCGCGATGAACGCCGCCTATGCCGCCCGTTGCGAACACGCGGATGCCCGCAAGCGAAGCAAGTATCATCGTGGCGGCGACGGTCGTTGCGCCGTTGCCTTTGCGTGCCATGAGCACGGGGATATCCCTTCTGCTGGCTTTTGCGATGGGCGTTTTTCCGTTTGCAAGAAGCTCAAGCTCATCCGCCTCAAGTCCGATGCACGGCACGCCTTCAATGATCGCGATCGTTGCCGGCACCGCGCCGTTCTCGCGCGCTATGCGCTCGCATTCGAGCGCTGTGGATACGTTTTTCGGATACGGCATGCCGTGGGATATTATCGTCGATTCAAGGGCGACGACAGGCGCGCCGTTCAACAGCGCTTCACGCACCTGCCGTGAATATTTCAGGTTCTGATTGAGCATATCTTTTCCCTCCGCAGGTTTTTTTGAATTATTGATTATATCATATCATGCCCCGAAATCAAACGCAGTATCTCATTTTGCATTTCATAATAATTATGATAGAATGATATATCGATTTGACAGGCGGTGTTATTGTCATGGCCAAAAAAGTCTTTGCCGCGCTCGGACGGGCGCTTTGTTACACGCTGCTTTTCATCGGGATGCAGTTCATCGTAAGCTTCGCGGTCGTGCTCATCGGCGGCGCAGGCATGATCGCGCAGTATGTTTATGACAACAGTTTCCCCGATATTACGGCGCTTGTGGATCAGTTGAGTGCATATATATACGACAAAGCCATGCTGATCACGCTCGTATCGGATGTGTTGGCGCTTGTCTTCCTTTGGATATTCTTCGCCGCAAGGAAGAAAAACATCCTTGCGGAGGTGCATGTCGCGCGCGGCGTGCCCGGTCTTGCGTATATCCCTCTCGCCGTCGGCGGCGCGTGTCTTGCGGGACTTGTCGGCACGGTGCTTTCCATGCTGCCGATACCCGAAAGCGTTTGGGAGGAATACGGCGCCCAGTCTTCAATGATCGGCGGCAGCGGTATCGTGGCCGTGCTTGCAAGCGTGATAATCGCGCCGCTTACAGAGGAAGTTTTCTTTCGCGGAATCGTTTACACAAGGCTTCGCCGCGCAATGCCGCCCGTCGTCGCGATGATCCTTTCAAGCCTTGTTTTCGGGTTGCTTCACGGACAGCTCATTTGGGTATGCTATGCGTTTGTGATGGGAATGGCGCTGTGCGCTGTGTTTGAAAGGACAGGCAGCATACGCGCATCCTTCACTGTGCATCTCGCCTTCAACGCGGTTGGCGGATACCTTCTTGACTCGGTTGAAGCCGGCGCGCTCGCCGCCGTCATTTTTGCCTGTGTAACTGCGGCCTCATGGATATGGCTTGGCCGCATATGCCCATACACCAAACTACATCCGGAGGATTTTTAAGATGGACGATATGATGGATAAGATGGAAAAAGAACGCCGGATTGAGGCCGGACGGAACTTCACGCGGTGCATCATGGATGTGCCGGATTTCGTATCCGATCAGGATCAGAAGCTGCCGCAGCCCCCGCTTGTGAAGGCGCCGATGACCCAAAATGCGTTCAGGCTGCCGCACGATTTTTCCAAATTGAACCTTTCGGTCGATTATGCGAAGCTCGTCGCGTCCCGACGCACGCGTAGGGTATATTCCGGCGAACCGCTCACCCTTGATGAGCTTTCCTTCATACTTTTCGCCTCCCAGGGGGTGGAATCCATCCGCGGCAAAAAGTATGCGACGCTGCGCACGGTGCCGTCCGGCGGGGCGCGTCACGCCTTCGAAGCATATATTGCCGTAAACTCCGTCACCGGACTAAAAAACGGCATATATCATTATCTGGCGATGAACCATTCCATCGAATTTCTTCATGCGATCGACGACGCTCAGTCGACCCTTTGCGATATGCTCTCCGGGCAGAGATTCGCCGCAAAAGCGTCCGCCGTGCTTTTCTTGAGCATGATTCCTTACCGCGCCGAATGGCGTTACGGAATATACGCGCACAGGATCGCGATGGTGGATCTCGGCCATGTCGGGCAGGCGGTGTATCTTGCCGCGGAGGCGCTCGGCCTAGGCACATGCGGCATCGGCGCTTTTGACGAGGCGCTCTGCAACGATGTGCTCGGGCTTGACGGCAATGAGGAATACACCGTATACGCCCAGCCTATCGGCCGCTACATTGTTTCAGACGCTCCGAAGGAGCTTGAATTCTACTCTTTTCTCGATGAGGACGAATAAGCGTAATTCCTTCCGTCTTCACCGTTTTGACCGTTATCGTCCGGCGTCTGCTCCGGTGATGGCGTAACGCCGGCATCAGGGCTTGGCTGAGGCGACGGCGTTGCGGCGACGGCAGGCCCTATATACATCAGTCCCTTTATCGAACGGTATTTGTCGCGCGACACGAGCACGCGATCAACAAGCGTGCCGTCCGCGGCATAGTATTCCTTATATGTTTCCGACATGCTGCCGCGCCGCGCCTCGCGCACGATCTTTTCCTCTCCGGGCGCAAGCGATGTATCGGTTAATATTTCCGTTCCAAGATCTTCAAGCGTTTGGGTCTTGCTGCTCGTCACGCGGATCGTTACGCCGTTTGCGAGCGCCCTGCCGTAAAGGCGCACGGTGATGCTTTTGTTTTTTGTGTCCGTGAACGCGCGTATGAACAGACGCGCCCCGCTTGTGTTCACAAAGCAAAGGTCAGGCCCGCCCGTCGATATCGTGGCGTCGCGCCCGATATCAACATAGCCCAGCGGCCATGAATGATGGCTGCGCTGCGTTATCTTGAGATCGGCCATCAGCAGCGCGTTATAAAGCGTCGTGCTCACCTGGCACACTCCGCCGCCGTATTCCTGCACATATGCTCCGTCGCGTATTCCGGTGGCCTCCCGCCAGCCGTTCTTTTCCGTGCGCGGACCAAGCGTGCTGTTGATCGAGAACTCCTCCGCGTTTTCAAGCATCACCCCGTCGATAAGCCCGGCGGCTTTTTTTATGTTGAACACCCTGTTTTCCTTCGAATACGTCGAGCCTTTGAACGAGGTGGTGAACTCCGCGATAAGCTGCGTATCGTTCATGGCGTCGGAAAGCGTGTATTGCGCGTCAAGCACGGCGTGTTCGGCCTCGAGCGCGCCGCCCTCGAGCGTTGTGGCGCGCTGAGTGATGACGAGCGCAAGCGCCGCGATATCGGTGCTTATCCCCGTCTGATCCTGCGTATATGTAAAACCGCCCCCGGCCTCGGGGTCAAATGACGCGACGGCGTCGACCGGCGCCGCGTCAAGCGCCGCAGCAGCTTCCGACGCGCAGCGTGAAGCCGCGCCCGCCGGCACGGAAGCGGCGCAGGAAAGCTTCCTTTCCTCAGGCTCCGCAAACAGCTTTTTTGGCGGAAGAGCAAGCGCCTCAAGAAGCACCTGATCGGTGTTGAATTCTATCCTCAGCTCATTGCCCCTGACCGTATGGCTGCGTTCCCCCGCGCTGAATGTTATTTCAAACGCATCCACGCGCTTTTGCTGTTCGGCGCGCAAAAGCTTCCTCGCCTCGAGCACGCCCATGCCGGAAACATCAAGCCCGTCTATATTTATGTTTTCGCCGAGCACGGCGCCGCCGTTCACGGCCTCCTCGACGGTTTGGAATTCTTCACGCTGCGCGCAACCTGCAAGAAACATGGCCGATACGGCCGCCGCAGCCGCCATGACCGCCAGATGATGATAAAATCTTTTCATATCGCTCCTCCGCCGCAATTAGTATTTGCGCATAAGCTCGCCTGTAATACGTCCGACGGCACGGAATTCTTGTTATTGAAAATGTGTTTTTCTTGCAATAATGTTGTTTTTCGCATACAATTGATTACGGAACGGAGGCTCATAAATATGTATTTCGATCCAAACGACAAGCAATCCCTCACAGCCAAGGTTTATTCTCATATTCGTGAGGATATAATAGAGGGTCACTATCAAAACGGTGATTTTCTTGTTGAAACAAAACTCGCCGAGGAGCTTGACGTGAGCCGCACGCCTATACGCGAGGCGTTGAAGCAGCTTGAGCTTGAGGATCTTGTCGTGAGCATTCCCAACAAGGGCGTCATGGTTCAGGGCATGACCAGCCACGATATTGACGATATATTCACGATCCGCCATATGATCGAGGGACAAGCCGCTTTCTGGGCGGCCGAGCGCATTGACGACGCAAATCTTGCGCGGCTCACCGAGATCATCGAGCTTATGGAAATGTATACAAGAAAAAACGACGCGGCGAATCTCGCGCGGCTCGACACGGAATTCCACGACGTGATATATTCCGCGTCCGACAGCAGGGTGCTCCGCCATATTTTGGCGCAGCTCCATCAAAACACGCGGCAGGTGCGCCAGTCCTCGCTCACCACGCCGGAGCGTCCCACCCATTCCCTCTCCGAGCACCGCGCCATATTTGAGGCGATCGAACAGCACCGCGCTTCCGACGCAAAAACCCTTATGGAAGCCCATATCGCAAACGCGCACAGCCGCAGGGTCAACTGACGGTTTAAGCCCCGGTGCAACCGGGGCTTTTTTGCATACGATCAACGCAAAGGAGCATATCATGGGCATCGCCGCAAAGGGAGAAATATACCCCGTTGGCGGGCCGGGACGTTTTATCCTCGGCCTTGCCGAGAGCATCGCGCCCTCGCTTATCGAAGAATACGCCGGCAGGGTCACGCTTATCTGCATCGATCCGCCCTTCGGCACGGGCGACAGCTTCTCGGTCAAGCTGCCCGGCGACAGGAAGAAGCTTTCCATACCCATATATTCCGATGATATTTCCGGCGACGAGTATCTTGCGCTGATGCGGCGCGTGCTTGAGGCATGCCGTGAACTGCTCGCGTCTGACGGATCGATCTATGTCCATATCGATTACAGGATGAGCGCCAGACTTCGCCTGATGATGGACGAGATCTTCGGCGAATCCAATTTTCAGAATGAAATAATCTGGACCTATAAATCCGGCGGTCGCGCCCTGAGGCATTATTCACGCAAGCACGACACGATATTCTTTTATCGCAAGTCGCCCGCGGTTTATTTCAACATAAACGCCGTGGGCGTGCCGCGCGGCCCGCAAAAGCGCAACAACATGAAGCGTACCGTGGATGAAACCGGCCGCGTGTGCTTTTCCATCCGCTCCGGCGGCAAAACATACACATATTATGAAGATACGCCAATATTCCCTTCCGACGTCTGGGATGATATCGAGCACATGCACCAGCGCGATCCCGAGCGCACCGGATTCGCCACGCAAAAGCCCTCCGCTCTTCTTCGCAGGATGATACTCGCCTCCTCGCGCGAGGGGGACACCGTCGCGGACTTCTTTTCCGGTTCCGGCACAACGGCCTCGACCGCGTGCGCGCTCGGCCGGGGCTATATCGCCTGCGACTCGTCTCCCGTGGCGATGGGCATGCTTCGCCGCAGACTTATAGAAAGCTGCGCGGAAGGTTCCTTCATCGCAAGCTCACATGAAATGCGCATCGAGTATCCCACGATAGACGGCGGCGATATCGAAGCTTCTTTTGAAAGCGAAAACTCCAACGGCAGAACGGAGCTTACGCTCAGATCGATGTCGTCAAGCTTCGGCGTTTCCTTTGCGGCGCTTGGCCATATCGATGAAGAAGGCTTCTTCCGCGCCGAAAACTATACCCTTGTGCCTGTCGCCGGCGCGCGCCTTTCCGCAGCAAACGGCAGCGTGCTGCTCCTGTCAGACAACGCGGGCAACACCCGCTTTTTCAAGGTTTGACCTTTCACCCAGCCGTTTCACAGCGCATTCCACAAGTCCCATAAAAAGCGGATGCGGCGCGTCCGGGCGCGATGTAAGCTCCGGATGGAACTGCACGCCGATCATGAAAGGATGATCCTGAAGCTCCATGATCTCGGCAAGGGCTTTTTGTTCATACATGCCCGTGATGTGCATACCGTTATTTTCAAACGCCTCCGCATAAGCATTGTTGAATTCCCATCTGTGGCGATGTCTCTCGCGGATCACGTTCTTTCCGTACAGTCTCTGAGCAAGCGAACCCTCCTTGAGCACGCAGTCATATCCGCCGAGGCGCAGCGTACCGCCGATGTTGTTCAGATTCTTTTCCTGCCCTTCTATAAGATAGATCACCGGATCAGGCGTTGCCGGATCGTTTTCGGTTGAGTCGGCCGAAGCAAGGCCGAGAACATTTTTCGCGAATTCCACAGCCATCATCTGCATTCCAAGGCAAATGCCCAGTATCGGCACGCGGTTTTCGCGCGCAAAGCGTATTGCCGCGCGTTTGCCGGCAAGCCCCCTCGGCCCGAATCCGCCCGGTATTATCACGCCGTCCGCGTTTTCAAGAAGCGTCCCCGCGTTCTCGTCCGTGACCTTTTCGGCGCTTATATAGTTTGTTTCCACCGCACACGAAAGCGCTGCGCCCGCATGATGCAGCGCCTCCGAAATTGAAAGATACGCATCCTGAAGCTCCACATATTTTCCGACGATCGCAATGCGGCAGCTTTTTTCCGGATGCAGCTCCCTCGCGACCATATCGCGCCATTGATCGAGCTGCGGCTCCCGCTCCTCAAGCCCCAAACGGCGCGTCACGGCACGGCAAAGTCCGTTTTCTTCAAGCATGAGCGGCACGGAATACAGCGAAGGTGCGGAGATGTTTTCTATCACGCACTCCGGCGCGACATTGCAGAACTGCGCGATCTTGCCGCGTATCCCGTCACCTATCGGCCTGTCCGCGCGGCAGACGATGATATCAGGCTGTATGCCGAGACCCAGCAGCTCCTTCACGCTGTGCTGCGTGGGTTTTGACTTCAGCTCCCCCGCCGCCCCTATATAAGGCACGAGCGTAACATGTATGAACGCGCAGTTGGCCGTCCCGGCGCGGAAACGGAACTGCCTCATCGCCTCGATGAACGGAAGCCCCTCTATGTCGCCCACCGTGCCGCCGATCTCGACGATGAGCACATCCGGCTGCGCCTTTTCGGCGGCAAGCTCTATACGCCGCTGTATCTCATCGGTCACATGCGGCACGATCTGCACCGTTCCTCCGTCATAACCGCCGCGTCGCTCCCGTTCGATAACGGTTTTGAATATCTGTCCCGATGACACGCTGTCCTCGCGCGTGAGCGTTTCATTGATGAAGCGTTCGTAATGGCCTATATCAAGATCCGTCTCCGCGCCGTCGTCCGTAATATACACCTCACCGTGCTGGTAAGGGTTCATCGTGCCCGGATCAACGTTGAGATACGGGTCAAGCTTGCAAACGCCGACCTTATATCCCCTGCACTTGAGCAGCCGCCCGAGCGCCGCCGCGGTTATGCCTTTGCCAAGGCTTGACACAACGCCGCCTGTCACGAAAACATACTTTGTCATACTGTCCTCCAAAATCAAAAAATAAAACGCCTCCCTTATAGGGGGAGACGTTGTGCAAATATTGCTTTGCATTGGGGTGCCCTTATGATTATATTACTGCGCCTTTTTGCGGGCAATAAATTTTTTAGCAGTCGATCATATGTTTTCGTTAAGTGAGTATAAGCCGCGCTTATTGCGTTTGCCAAATTTCAGCGCCGCCGCGGGTTGCCGCCGTAATGTTTCAGCATAATATGTTTTGTGATGGACAACGTATGGTTTCAGCCTTATAATCTGCATAAATCCATCCGAGAAGGGAGTGTGTTTTATGGAAAAGAGGTTTGATAACATCATCATCGGTTTCGGCAAGGGTGGCAAAACGCTCGCAGCCGCGCTTGCCGCGAAAGGTCAAAGCACAGCTATTGTCGAGAAGGACGCGAACATGTACGGCGGAACATGTATAAACGTCGCATGCATCCCTTCAAAATCCCTGGAACACAGCGCAAGGCTCTCCGCCGCGCAGGGAGGCGACTTTGAGGTCAGGGCAAAGCGTTATTCTGCCGCGATTGCGCAAAAGCGCAGTTTGTGCGCAATGTTGCGTCAGAAAAACTATGAAAAGGCAATCGCATCCGGCGTAAGCGTTCTCACCGGCAGCGCTTCGTTTACCGATCCGCATCACGTCAGCGTTTCATATCCAAACAACGCCGGCGAGGAGCTGTTCGGGCAGAGAATATTCATCAATACCGGCGCAAGGCCTTTCATCCCCCCTGTTCCCGGATTGAGGGAAAGCCGTTTCGCATACACGAGCGAGACCCTCATGGAGCTTGACAGTCTGCCGCGCAGGCTCGCCGTGATCGGCGGCGGATACATAGGGCTTGAATTCGCATCCTACTATACCAACTTCGGTTCCGAGGTCACAGTCATTCAGGATCAGGAAGCGTTCATTCCGCGTGAAGACGCTCAGGTCGCCTCTGCGGTATATGACAGCTTCACGCGGCGCGGCATACGCATCCTCAAATCGACAAAAACCGTTTCCGTTGAAGACAAAGACGGCTTTGCCCTGATCGCGCTTGAAAGCAACGGCGCGCACAGCGAGCTTGAGGCCGACGCCATACTGGTTGCGACAGGGCGCAGACCGAACCTCGACGGGCTCAACATCGAAGCGGCGGGCGTTGCGCTCACAGAGCGCGGCGCGATCAAAACCGACGATCACCTGCAGACCAGCGTGCCGCATATTTACGCGATGGGCGACGTTGCAGGCGGACTTCAGTTCACTTACATATCGCTTGACGACTCGCGTATTGTAAAAAGCGCGCTGCTCGGCGACGGCAGCCGCACGGTGAAAAACCGCGGCGCGGTTCCGTACACCGTGTTCATCGATCCGCCGCTCTCCCGCGTCGGGCTTTCCGAGGAGGAAGCGCGCAATCAGGGATTTGCGACGGGCGTTGCGACCCTGCCCTGCTCCGCCATCCCGAAGGCGCATGTGCTGCGCAAGCCGGAGGGCATGCTGAAGGTTATCGTCGATACCGAGACCGGTATGTTCCTCGGCGCTCATTTCTTCTGTGCCGAATCGCAGGAGATGATAAACCTCATCAAGCTTTGCATGGATGCGTCGATCCCGTACACCGTTATCAGGGACGGCATATTCAATCATCCCACCATGAGCGAAGCTCTCAACGATCTTCTGAGCGCCGTGAAATAACTTGCGCCGGACGCGCCTGCGGGCGCAGTCTCGTTGCGCATCAAACATGTAAAAAACAGCCCCCCGCCGAATGAACTGAACCCCAAGAATAGGACATTGAGAAAAAGGACCTCCTGTCGTAGGAT
>CAZARN010000003.1:0-216358 GCA_964487565.1 uncultured Clostridium sp. | reverse complement strand
GATTCGCCGTCATGCTCCTGCACGCCTTTGGTATATGCGTCTGCGGCTTCAATATTTACATCCTTGAGCGTGACCTCGACGACCGCTCCTTCTTCCCCGCTCGTGACTGTCACGGTATAAGCCGTCGCCGTTCCGGAGGCATGCTGTGTTATCACGGTTTCGCCTGTTTCCGCCGTTGCGCTTCCGTTCACATAGCGGCCTGTCGAATCCTGGCTGACAGTGATATCTCCGTCGTCGATGTAGTACGTTTCCCCAAGCGCAGTCCCGGCAAACATGACGATCGCTGTAAAAACCGCTGCCCCGGCACAAATTTTCTTCAGCATTTCGATTTCCCCCTATTTCCATATGTATAATCGGATAATACCACCCGGCAGTTACTGCCCGGTTACAGATAGGTGATTATTTGGTCTCAAATGGATTTTTCTTCAAAATTTACAGTTTTCATCATGCCGCCCGATAAATCGGGCAAAAGACCGCGGAAGCCCTTGCTTCCGCGGTCTCATTTTACACGATCCCGTTCATTGTCTGGGTATGTTTCTCGTATCCCCCGAAGGAATGTTTGCATAAGGCCCGCCCTGCCTGTCGTTCGCGCCCGGTATGCGCGTGGTCCCCGGTAAAACGGCGTCCGCCCCGCCGGCTTCAAGCTGCGCGCGAAGCTGTTTTTCCCTCTGCGCGCGCCTGCGCGCGATGCGGCGGCGCTCTTCCTTTTCAAGCTTTGTCAGCACGATAAGCGTTATGCCGGCGATCACCGTCAGCACGATGAGCACGATGAGCACCGTGCGCAGCGCGTTTGAAACCGAACCGCCCACCTCGGACACAAGGTCGCCGCCGGCCATTTCAACATCAGGCTCGGCAGTCGACTCTGACTCCACGCCCACATAATCCGCCGTGATATACGCATTGTAAGTGTAAACGTTGCCCGAAGGATCCTCGACAGTCATCGTGAATACGAGGTCGCGCGGCGAACCGACCGCGATGCGCTGATTTATCGTTTGCGCGCCCTGACCGAGCGACGCGAGCTGATACAGCACGCCGTACTCCGCTTCCGAAAGGGCAAGGTTCTTCATTTCAAGGCTGCCGCTGTTCTCGACGATAAAATCGATCGAGATGGAGCCGGAAGCGTCGAGCGGTTCAGCCACCGTCGCGCTGAATTTGATGCCAATAAGCGACGGGTCGATATATTTCCTCACGACATATGTCGTGGTGTTATCGGAATAGGAGGTGCCTGTCGCGTCCGTGCCGGTCACATAGAAAACGACGTTGCGCATTTCATCCGTCTGGACCGTGTATGTGAAGGAAGTGCTTTCGCCGATCGCCAAAGCAAACGCTTCGCCCGAAACGCTGTTGCCAAGCTCGTCCTTCACGGAAAGCTTGCTTATCTTCTGGTTGCCGTCGTTTGTGAGCTTGAGGGTGAACATCTGCCCTTCGGCGGTTGGCGTGCCCTCGTTCACCTCGATGTTTATCTTGCTTTTGACCATACCGATGGTCTTTTCCTCGATGGTCACGGTACCCGTTGTGCCGTCCGCCTGCGAATACGTTATCACGGGCGCGCTTGTGACGGTCGAGCGCCCCATCGTATATTCATATGTGAACACATACGGTACGCCCGGTTCCACCGTTATGTTTTTCACCATCGGATCCTTGCCGCCAATATCGCGGTCGGTTATCGAAACGCCAGAAACGGCGCTCACGCCGTTGTTGGTTATCGTATAGGTGAGGGTTATCACCTCGCCCTGGGAAGCCTGCGAGGAGCTTGCTGTGCGCGTTGCGGAGATCATCGACGCAACGGAGCCTTCCGCCGAGGCGCCGCCGTTGAGCACCGTCACGGCGAAGCTTCCGGATTTGCTCTCTCCGTTTTCGGTCCAGCTCGCGCTGAACTGTATCGGCGTGCCGACGAGGGAAGCCGGAACGGTGACTGTCTGCTGGAATGTCATCGACTCGCCCGCGGGGATCGTGACGCCGTCCGTACCGGAGAAAAAGCGGTTGCTGCCCTGCGTGATGGCGATCTTCTCCATCGCGTACTGACTGTCGTTGTATATGGCGACGGAAAGCACCGCGGAGCCGCCTTCGGCAGGTACTGCGGACGGGTCAGCGGTGGCCGTGAACTGCGCGGCGAAAGCCACCGTGCAAACGCAGAGAACAAGCGTTGCAGCAAGCGCGAGGATTATGGTTTTTCCGGTTCGTTTCATCTATTCATGAGCCTCCGAGGTGCAAAAGCATTATATTCCATATGGATTATACAATAAAGCGCATCCGCGCGCCATAGTATGCGCCGATTTGTTTGATAATTGTTCAAATGTCCCTTGTGACCAGCGCGTCTCCCGCGTCCTCCGGCACGACCCGCCCGTCGCTTTTCTCGATCACGAGCGCCGCGAAGCCTTCCGCCTCCTGCGCGGTCACGCGGGTACGCACGCTGACGATATCGGTATACTCGATCGCGTCAACGGAACTTTTTTCCCTTATAAGGCCCTCGAGCGCGCCGAAGCGCGGATATTCCATGTTTATCACGAACACGCGCGCGGGTATGCGTTCCACCCGTCCCGCCGCCTGAAGCGCCTGCGCCGCCGCGCCGGAATAAGCCCGTACAAGTCCGCCCCGGCCGAGAAGTATACCGCCGAAATACCGCGTGACTGTGCAAAGCGCGTCCGTCACGCCGTTTGCCTTAAGCACCTCGAGTATGGGCGTACCCGCCGTGCCGCCCGGCTCACCCGCGTCCGAAAAGCGCGTGGTTTCGGCGCGCTCCCCTATGCGGTAGGCATAACAGGTGTGCGAGGCGTCGGGATATGCCGCCCTCACGCCGGCAAGCAAAGCCAATGCTTCCTCCTCGCTCGAGGCAGGGAAGCATTGGCCGATAAATCTTGAACGGTTGATCACGCTCTCTGTGAAAGAGACGTTTTTGACGGTGACCGTGCGCGTCACTTTGCGATTATGCGGACGAAGCCTTTCTTGCCCTTGCGGATTATGACGCCCTCCCCAAGCTTCGCAGCGTCCGCCGCGGCGTAAACGTCGTCGACCTTTTCGTCGTCCATGAACACGCCGCCGCCCTCGATGGTGCGTCTCGCGTCGCTCTTGCTCGTGCACAGTTTGGAAAGCACCAGAAGATCCGTCACGCGAAGGCCCGTCGCCTCGACATCCGCCTGCGTGAGCGCAAGCGTCGGCATATGCTCGATGCTGCCGCCGCCGCCGAACAGCGCCTCGGTCGCAAGCCTCGCCTTCTCCGCCTCCGCCTCGCCGTGTACCTGCGCGGTGAGGGTGAAGGCAAGCTTCTTCTTCGCCTCGTTTATGTTGGCTTCGGGCGAGGTGAGCGCGGCTATCTCCTCCATCGGCAGGAAGGTCAAAAGCTTCATGCAGTTGGCAACGTCCGCGTCGTCGATATTGCGCCAGTACTGATAGAAATCGAACACGCTGGTCTTGGCGGGATCAAGCCAAAGCGCGCCCTTCTCGGTCTTGCCCATCTTCTTGCCCTCGCTCGTTGTGAGCAGGGAGGTCGTGAGGGCGTATGCGCGCTTCTGCTCCTTGCGGCGGATGAGATCCGCGCCGCCGAGGATATTGCTCCACTGGTCGTCGCCGCCCATCTCCAGGCAGCAGCCGTGAAGCTGGTTGAGCTTGAGGAAGTCATAGCTTTGCATGAGCATATAGCCCATCTCAAAGAAGGTGAGGCCGCGCTCCATACGCTGCTTGTAGCATTCGCATGAAAGCATCTGGTTCACCGAGAAATACACGCCGATGTCGCGCATGAAATCGAGATAGTTGAGGCTGCGCAGCCATTTGGCGTTGTTTTCGATTATGGCGGCGTTCTCGCCCTCAAAATCCAGCAGCCGCGCCATCTGCGCCTGGAAACAGGCCGCGTTGTGGTCAAGCTCCTCCATGGTCATCATCCTGCGCATATCGGTTTTTCCGGAAGGATCGCCGATCGCGGCCGTGCCGCCGCCAAGCAGCACTATCGGCCTGTGGCCGGCGCGCTGCATATGCGCCATCGTCATCAATGCGACATAGTGTCCGATGTGCAGGCTGTCCGCCGTCGGATCGAACCCGATATAGAATGTGAGCTTCTCCCTGCCCATGAGCTCATGGAGCTCCTCCGGATGGGAGCATTGCTTGATAAAGCCGCGCTCCGTCAGAATATCGTATGCGTTTTTCATTTTGTTTCCCCCGTTGTTATCTGTTGATCATTATATAGTGCTTTGCGGTGAGCTTCTCGTTCAATCTGCGCCGCAGATCGTCCGCAGTGCCCTGCGTAAAGCCGTTCTTTGCCACGATGAACGCCTGTCCCTTGTTGAAATAAAGATAAAATGCCTCAGGCGTTTCGTATACGTTCATTATCTCCTCATAATGGCGCTTAAGCTCGTTTTCCCCGGCGGCGGCAACAAAGCCCTGCTTGCGGAACGTGTAAAGCTGAGAATAATCCCTGAAAGAGGACTTGTCGAACTTCCGTCCCGGGGCTATATACAGGAAATAGAACCTGCGGCCGAAGATCACGAGGCCGACGGCGATTATCGCAAGATAGATCCATCCCCTTATGATGATCGAATACACAAGCCCCACGACAAGGAGCGCGAAGAGCAGCGCGAAGAGCGCATATGTGCTCCAGGGCGCTTTTTTCAGCAGTCTTGCGTTGAAGCGCTGGAAGGCAAGCACGAGCTCTTTCGTATATACCGTCGTGTTCAATATTTCCAATCCGGGCACCGACCTTTCATCGTAATGCGGATAGTGTAGCATTTTTTGACTGCCGTTGCAAGATTGGCGGCGCATTTGGGCGGCAAAACGCCCGGCTGCGGCGTTGATGCGCCGCTGTCGGGCGAGTCTGTATCGATATGTTTCTGTTTTACTCCGCCGTGGGTCCGGATGCGTCCCCGGTTTTTTCGATCGGCTCGCACACGACGACGCAGCGCTGCTTTGACGTGCCCACGGCCTGATCAAAGTCCCCGTAACAGGTGATCAGCGTGAGGCGCGGCGTATCGCTTTGCATGTCCATAACGGTCGACGGCACGTCATTATAAGGATAGAACTCCACCGACATTACCTGAAAATATTTAATGCTCCCGTCCTCGAAGCCTATCGCCACCTCGTCCCCGAGCTTCATGTTCCACAGCACCGAGAACCTGCCGGCCTTGCCCCTCCAGCTCTTGTGGCCGTTGATTATCGCATTGCCGTCCTCGCCCGGGGCGGGTCCCGGCTCATACCAGGCGGCAAGATCCGGATCGTCCACCGTGTCCATCTGGCCCTTGCGGTCCCCTTCGGTTATCATGCCCACAGGCACGATATCGCACATTACCTCAACATCCGTAAAATAGATGCGCACCGGCACGGGTTTCACATAAGGCGTGGGCGAAGGCGTTGCCGCTGCTGTTCCCGCCGCCGACGGCGTGGGTACAGGCGTCACGTCGATCTCACCCGGCGTTGCCGTTGCCGCCGCGTATTCCTCCGGCGGAACATATTCGCCCGGGATCAGCACATATTGCCGGATCACAAGAAACACGCCCGCGGCAAGCAGCAAAGCGCTTATTACATAAAGTATGATGCTGATCTTGGACTTTTTCATAAAATCATTATAGCATCAACATCCCAATGTGACAAATGGAGTTAATGTGAACTATCCGCGGCAAGTCTTCCGTACATCCAGCTCATCCGGCGTATCTTCGCGGCAAGCTCCTCCGTGCACCGGCCGGGCAGCAAGCGCCACTTCCAGTTGCAGCCGAGCGTTGAGGGTATGTTCATACGGCTTTGCGCGTCAAGGCCGAGATAGTCCTGCATCTGCACGACGAAAAGATCCGCGACGCTCGACATGCCGCCGCGTATCATGCCGAAGTTGAAGCCCTCGGCGTCGTTGAGGCCCAGATACTCCACGGCCATCGCGACGTCGTCCGGCGCGGCCTCGTGCCGCCATGCCATTATGGGCGTGTTGTCGTGCGTGCCGACATAGCACACGCAGTTTCTCGGATATGTGTGCGGCAGATAATTCGACGGTTCGCGCGAATCAAACGCGAACTCCAGCACCTTCATGCCGGGAAGGCCCGACTCCGCAAGGAGCTTGCGCACGTCCGCGTCAAGATACCCGAGATCCTCCGCGATTATATCCATCTGCGGCGCGGCTTCGCGCAGCGCGCGCACGAGCGCGACGCCCGGCCCTTTCACCCAGCGGCCGTGGACGGCCGTGGTTTCGGAAGCAGGCACGCACCAGTAGCTTTCAAACCCGCGGAAATGATCTATGCGCAGCGTGTCATACAGCCTCGCCGCGCCGGCAACGCGGGCTTTCCACCAGGCAAAGCCGTTTTTCGCCATATCGTCCCAGCGATAGAGCGGATTGCCCCAAAGCTGGCCCGTCGCGGAGAAATAATCCGGCGGCACGCCCGCGACCTCCGTCGGGCAGAGGCTCGAGTCGAGCTGGAAGTTTTCCGGCGTGGCCCAAACGTCCGCCGAATCGAGCGCGACATATATGGGCATGTCGCCCATCATCAGAACGCCCTTCGAGCGCGCATACGCGCGCAGCGCTTCCCACTGTTTGAAAAACAGATATTGCAGATAGGTGAAGAAGGCGACGTCCTCCGCAAGCAGCGCCCCGTAACGCACGAGCGCTTCCGGGCGGCGCAGCCTTATGTCGGCGTCATCCCACAGGAGCCAGCTTTTCATGCCGAAATGCCGTTTGAGCGCCATGAACAGCGCGTAATCGGGCAGCCACGCCGCGTTTTGCGCCGCGAATCCGGCCACGGCCGAGGCGTCCCTCTCCCGCGCGCGAAGGAACGCGCATCTCAACAGGTCGAAGCGCGTGTTGTAAACCGCAGCGTAATCCACGCTCGCTTCGTCGCCCGCGACCTCATAGCGCGCGAACTCATCCTCGGTAAGCAGCCCGTCCTCGATGAGAAGCACGGGATCAATGAAATACGGGTTGCCCGCATAGGCCGAAAAGGACTGATACGGCGAATCGCCGTAGCTTGTCGGCCCGAGGGGCAGTATCTGCCAGTAACGCTGGCCCGCCGCGGAAAGAAAATCCACGAATTCATATGCAGCACGTCCGAACGTGCCTATGCCGCCCCTTGAGGGGAGCGATGATACAGGAAGAAGAATACCGCTGCTGCGTTCCATATCGCTTGATTATCAACCCTTCACAGCGCCGGCCACGACGCCCTTTATGATGTATTTCTGGCAGAACAGATAGAATATGATGATGGGCAGAATGCTCAGCATTATCAGCGCCATCACCGCGCCGAGATCGACATGGCCGTAACTGCCCTGCAGGTACTGTATATGGATGGGTATCGTTTTGTAAAGCGTGCGGTCGAGCACGAGATACGGCAGCAGGTAATCGTTCCATACCCACATTATCTCAAGCACGCCCACGGAGATGAGGATGGGCTTGAGCATCGGGAACACGATGAGGAAGAACGTCCTGATCGGTCCGCAGCCGTCGATCGCGGCGGCCTCCTCGATCTCGAGGGGGATGCTCTTCACAAAGCCCGTGAACATGAACACCGCAAGCCCTGCACCGAAGCCGAGATATATGACCGGTATTGCCCACGGCGTATCAAGATGCAGCGTGTGCGCCGTCTTTGCAAGGGTGAACATGACCATCTGGAACGGCACCACCATTGAAAAGACGCACAGGTAATATACGATCTTCGAAAGCACGCTGCCCACGCGGGATATATACCACGCGGCCATCGACGTGCAAACAAGTATCAGCGCAGCGCTCAAAAGCGTGATTATAAGGCTGTTGAGTGCGGATTTGTAAAACGGATATTCGCCGATGTTCATGCCCGTCACATAATTGTCCGTTCCGGCAAAAGTACCCTCGCCGGGCAGGGCGAATGTGTCCGTGTTGATGGCGGAGTTGGTCTTGAACGAGTTTATGAGCACCGTCACGATGGGCAGCATGTATATTACGCATATCACCGCGAAGAGGATCGACAGCGCGATCTTCCATTTCTTTTCCTTTGCCATTACTGCTGCACCTCCTTCTTGCGCGTTGAGGTGAGCTGGATGAGGGCGATCACAGCCACAAGCACGAAGAACAGCACGGCCTTCGCCTGACCAAGCCCGCGGGAATTCGCGTTGAGATAGAACGTGTTATATATATTGAGCGCAAGCATTTCGGTCGTTTTGATCACCGTTCCGTCCGCGGCGAACCGGAAAGGCTGGCCGCCGTTGAGGACGAGGTTCTGATCGAAAAGCTTGAATGAGTTCGTGAGGGTAAGAAATGTGCATATCGTGATCGACGGCATGACCGTTGGGATCGTGATGTGCCAAAGCGTATGCCAGCCGTTCGCGCCGTCGATCTTGGCGGCTTCGATCATATCCTCGGGGACGGACTGAAGCCCCGCGATATAAATTATCATCATATAGCCTATCTGCTGCCACAGCATAAGAACGATGAGGCCCCAGAAGCCATAGGTCGTGCTCAGCACGATCGAGGTGCCGAAGCGCGAGAGTATGCCGTCGAAAATCATCGACCATATATAGCCGAGCACTATGCCGCCGATGAGGTTCGGCATGAAGAACACGGTGCGGAACAGGTTCGAGCCGCGTATGCCCCGCGTGAGCGCATATGCGACGGCAAACGCGATCACGTTGATCAGCACGAGCGATACCACCGCAACAAGCGCCGTATACCAAAATGCGTGCATGAAGCTTGCGTCGCCGATGGCTTTGATATAGTTGTCTATGCCGATCCATTTTGCGTTTGATGTTGTTGTGAACTTACAGAATGAAAGATAGACGCCCTTGCAGAAGGGATAGATGAAGCCGATGCAGAACGCAGCGAACGTCGGCAGCAGGAATATGGGAAAACACCTCATTATCGGGCGGCGGATAAGCGATGAGTTCATTGCCGCCGCGTCCCTTTTTCTTCGAAATTTCATGACTACCTCCCCCGCAGACTTGTTTTTTATATTATACCATTATTTCGTAAAAAATGGGGGCGAGCGTTTAACTCGCCCCCATGTGAATTACATCACCGGGTTATTATGCTCAGTCTTATTGAGCGGCATACTGGGTGGCCCAGCCCTGCACAAACGCCGTCACGACGTCATCCCAGGAACCGGTGCCCGCGGAGTACTGGGTCAGCGCGGCGACAACGCCCGCACGCCAGGTGTCCACGTTGGGGGTGTAGTTGAACGCCCAGGTCACAACATAGTTGCCGTTGGCAAGATAGTTGTTGGCGTCGTTGAAGAACACGTTCTCGGTTTCCTTCGCGCTCTTGAAGGGGATGGGGCCAAACTGCTCGGCCATCATCTGGGTGCCCTCGTCGGAGGTGACGACCCAGTACATGAAGTCGAGGGTGGCCTGGATGTTCTCTTCGGAAGCCTGGCTGTTGACAGCCCAGCAATTCTCGGTGCCGCAGCAGAGGGCAGCCTTGTCTTCGCCTTCAACGCCGCAGTAGATGGGGATCATTGCAAGGTTGGCGGGATCCATGGCAAACTTGTCCGCAGCGGTCAGGTTGCTGTATTCCCAGGTGCCGTTCTGATAGAACACGGCCTTGCCTTCGCCGAACTCGGCCTCAGCCTGATCGCCGGTGGCGGAAGCAAGCTGGGTGGGATCGGTGTCGCTGTTGTTGATGTAAAGATCCCAGATGTTCTTGAAGTTGTCAAGGTAAGCGCCGGTGATGGTGGCGGGCTGTGCGGTCACGCCGTCATCGCGGAACTCATAGTAGAGCGGCATATTGGCCAGATGGCCGGAGAAACGCCAGGAGGAAGAGCCGTCCATGCCGGAGGAGGTGAAGGCCGCAAAGCCAAGCTCGCCCGACTGATGACGCGCGGTGATATCCTCGGCAACGGCCTTGAGGCTTGCGAAATCGGTGATATCCGCAAGGGTATAACCGGCTTCTTCAAGAAGGGCCTTGTTGACGATGATGCCGAACGCTTCGTAGCAATAACCGATGCAATAGACTTCGCCGTTCTCGCCGAAAAGGTTGAAGTCATTGGTGGTCATCTCGTTGTAAACGGCGCTGCCGGTCAGATCGAGGCAGTAATCGCCCCAGGTGTCAAGGCCGGCCTGATTGCCGCACTGGAAGAGCGTCGGGGCAGCGTCGCCCTTGTCCATCTCGGCGGTCAGGGTCTCGGAATAGGTGCCGGAGGCGGCGGTGACGACGGTCACGGGCACGCCGGTCAGCTCAGTGTACTTCGCTGCGAGGGTCTGCCATGCGGCATCGGCCTCGGGCTTGAAGTTGAGATAATACACGGAGCCGGCAGCCGCGGTCGCGGGGGCCTCTGTCGCTGTGGCTTCGGGAGCCGTGGTTTCAGTGGTCGCGGGGGCCTCGGTGGCTTCAGGCTCAGTGCTGCTCTGGCAGCCGAAGAGGCTGACCATCATCAGCACAGCGATAAGAATCGCAAGATACTTTTTCATCGTTTTCTCTCCTTATTTTTTATCTGCACGCTCTTGATATGCGCGCAAACTTTATAAACGCTTATATTTCTATGCTGCGGACGCTTCCGCCTTCGCGCAGTCTCGTTCTCATGAAAACGTGACCGTGCCTCGCGCTCCCGTCCAGCAGCCCCGCCAGCACATCCACGCTGCGCTTCGCCATCTCGTCCGCGGGCTGTTCCAGCGTGGTGAGCGTGGGCACGCAATACTGCGTCTGTTCGATGCCGTCAATCGCGATCACCGAGCAATCCTCCGGCACGCGAAGCCCCGCGTCCGCGATCGCTTTCATCGCGGCCATCGCCATCGAATCAGATATCACGAATATCGCCGTTGGCCTTTCCCGCTCAACAAGCTCCCTCGCCGCGCGGTATGCGTCCGCCATCGAAAAGCTTCCCGCAGCCGCAACGAGCGCCTCATCCGGCTCGATCCCGTTGGCCCTGAGCGCGGCCTCGTATCCTTCGCAGCGCAGCTGGCTTATCGAGCCTCCGTCCCGTCTTTCGACGAGCGCGCCTATACGGCGGTGCCCCTTTTCGATGAGGTGCGACACCGCGCGCGCGGCTTCCGTCCTGTCGTCGATCGCGACGGAGGAATAGCTCGCGTCCGCAAGCGCGCCGAAGGTGTTCGTATATGTGCAGCAGACAAACGGGACGTTTATCGCCGCGATCTCGCCGGGAAGATAGTTGAACCTTCCCCCGAGGAAGATTATGCCCTTCAAACGCTTTTCTCTTTCAAGCTGCGCCGCGGCGTTTATCTCATCGTCGGACGAGCTTATCTGGTGAAGGGTCATCGTGTAGCCGTAGTCGTCGATCGCGCGCTCCATCGGTCCGGTCATGCGCGCGAAAAACGGATTTGCAACGCCGCGCACGATCACCGCGATCAGATCGGATTCCCTGATGACGAGGTTTCGCGCGCTGTTGTTGGGCACGAAATGATTCGAACCCACGACCTCAAGCACACGAACCCTCATGCCCTCGCTCACGTCCGGATGATTGTTGAGCACGCGCGAAACGGTGCTTACAGACGCTCCGCTCAGCCGCGCGATATCCTTTATCGTAAGGTGCTCCAACTCTCCCTCATCCCCTGACGCCGCAATGCTGCAAATTCATGTCGAAATTTGTGGAAACGTTACTGGTAACGTTTCCAGCCTTCAACGTCTGGATTATACTATCTCCTCATAACATTGTCAACTGTTTGCCGCTTTTTTTAAAAGCCCGACGGCTTATATGTTTTATAATTTCACCCTGCGCGCAGGCGGCATTTCCGGCCGGCGATGCATATATGCGTCTTTATACAAAAATAATACACTTTGCAAAACGGGGTGCCCCGTCTTTACACAGCCTGTAATATCATAATAACAGGAAAGCAGGTGATTGCATGACGGCGGTGCTTATTATCGCGACGCTCAGCGTTATGGCGCTGGGCTATTTCGTCATGGTAAAATTGGACAGATATATTTCAGGCCCTCGCGGGGCGGCTCTGCCGGTCACGCGCGAGTGTGTGACGGCGCTCCTTTATGGCGCCGACGATGATCTTTGCGCCCTCCTTTCGGCGGAGGGGATCAGCTTCCGCATCGCGACGCGGCCGGAGCTTCCCGTGACGACAGGGTTTTCCGCGTTCGTCGCCCTCTCGCACGACGATCTTGACAACCTTGCGATGTGCAACCGTGTGAAACACGTTTTTCCAGAGGCGAAAATCATTGCGCTTTGCAACGATTCGCTGTATATGGATATGTATGAGGAAGCCGCGGGCTCAGGCGTGCTCTCAGGAAGGCCGAACGCGCGCGACGTGCTCGTCGTGATGAAAGGAGCGCTGAGCGTCTGATGGGAATGAAAGGCAGATGGGGCGTCACACGCACGCTCACGGTGGGCTTTGCCGCCATTATAATTATGGGAGCGTTGTTGCTGACCCTTCCGATATCCTCAAGGGACGGCAGGAGCATACCCTTCATCAACGCGCTGTTCACCGCGGGTTCGGCGACCTGTGTGACGGGCCTCGTCGTATACGACACATATTCACAGTTCACCCTTTTCGGGCAGATCGTGATACTGCTGCTCATACAGACCGGCGGCCTCGGCTTCATGACGATGCTTATGATGTTCGCCATGTTCGCCGGCAGGCGCATCGGCCTTCGCGAGCGCATTTTGCTTGCGGAATCGATGAGCTCCATGCAGATCGGCGGCGTTGTGCGCCTTGTGCGGCGCACGCTCATCGGCGCGTTCATCTTCGAAGGCGCCGGCGCGGCGCTGCTCGCGCTGCGCTTCATCCCGCAGTTCGGGCCGGCGCGCGGCATATGGTTTTCGGTGTTCCACTCCGTTTCCGCCTTCTGCAACGCTGGCTTCGACCTGATGGGCATAAACGCGCCGTTCTCCTCGCTCACGGCTTATGTAGGCGATCCTCTTGTGAACCTCACCGTCATCGCGCTCATCGTGACGGGCGGCATAGGCTTCATCGTCTGGGGCGACGTGATGGATCACGGCTTCCATATTAAAAAGTACGCGCTGCACTCCAAGGTCGTGCTGAGCGCCACGGCGATACTTATCGTCGTCGGCGCGGCGCTGTTCATGGTGCTTGAGGACGACGGCGTTTTTGCGGGCATGAGCGCATGGGAGCGCGTGCTCGCGGCGCTGTTCCAGTCGGTCACGCCGCGCACCGCGGGCTTCAACACCGTCGATATCGCGTCGCTCGGCGAAGGCTCGAAGCTTCTCACCGTGTTTTTGATGATCATCGGCGCAAGTCCCGGTTCGACCGGCGGCGGCGTGAAAACGAGCACTTTCGCCGTGATCCTGCTCGCGCTCATCGCATCGGTGCGCGCGCACGACGAGGTGAACGTATACCGTCACCGCTTCGAGGACGGTCTTGTGCAGAAGGCATACCGCAATGCCGCGCTGTATGTTATGATGCTTTTGACGGGCGTATTCGTGCTTTGCGCGGCGGACGGCATCGGCATCGGGGACGCGCTGTTCGAGGCGGCGTCCGCGCTTGGCACCGTCGGCCTCACCGGCGGCGCAACGATGCGGACGGGCACGGCAGGCAAGCTTGCGCTGATACTGCTCATGTACGCGGGAAGGCTAGGCAGTTTGACGGTTTTCCTTGCGGTTGCCAAAAATAACGGCGACACGCGCATGAAAAACGCGGTGGGCCGTGTGATTGTCGGATAAGGATAAGGGGGATTTAATATGCGTTCTATGTTGGTGATAGGGGCAGGGCGCTTCGGCAAGCACCTTGCCATGAAGCTCACGGAGCTTGGCAACGAGGTATTGGTGGTGGACCGCAACGAGGATGCGGTGGAAAAGATCGCGCCGTATGTGACGAGCGTGCAGATCGGTGACTGTATGGACGAAGAGGCGCTCAGGTCGCTCGGCGTGAGCAATTTCGACGTATGCTTCGTGTGCATAAGCGACAACTTCCAGAGTTCGCTTGAGATAACCTCGCTTTTGAAGGAGCTTGGCGCGCCGTATGTGGTTTCAAAAACCGACCGCGACATTCACGCCAAATTTCTGCGCAAGATCGGCGCGGACGAGGTCATCTATCCGGAGCGCGACATGGCGCAGCGCACCGCGATGCGTTACTCGTCGCGCAACGCCTTCGATTATTATGAGCTTTCGCCCGAATACGCCATATTCGAGGTGCTGCCGCCGGAAAGCTGGGTCGGGCGCTCCGTCAGCGAGCTTGAAGTACGCGGCAAGCATCATCTCAACGTGATAGGCATCAAGATCGACGACAAGGTGATGCCCCTCACAAGCGCGGATCACATATTTGCGCCCGATGAGCACATGATCGTGGCGGGCGCGAAGGGCGATATACTGCGCCTCGTGGACAAAAAGTGAAAGCAGCGATATAATCAGCCGTACCGGAGGGTCGTTATATGTCGAATCGCCGCATGAAACTCGCAATCGCCGCAAGAAACGCGCTTGTTTCGCTCATCATCGTATGCGCGGCAGGCGGCTGTTCCATCCTCATCAGCATGCTTGGCGTCGGCAACGAAAGCATGATAATGGTGTTCCTTCTGGGCGTGCTTTTCGTCTGCGTCGCCACAAGCAGCAGGATCTGCGGCGTGATATCCGCCTTCATCAGCGTTATGGCGTTCAATTTTCTCTTCACGGAGCCGCGGTTTACCTTTGCCATAGCGCACACAAGCGACCTCATGCTCCTCGCGTTTTTTCTGGTGACGGCGATCGTTTCCGGCACGGTGACGACACGTCTGCGCCAGCAGATGGAGCTTGCTTCGAAGAACGAGCGCATGGCCCGCACGATGTATGAGATCGCGTCCGGCTTCCTTTCGACAAGCGGGACGCGCACCATGATCGAGAAGGGCGCGCAGTTCATCAACGAATATACGGGGCGCGAATGCGGCATACACATGGAAAATACGCCGGAGCCTCAGGCTTGCGGCGACTATCTGCCCTATGTCCTCATGAACGACACCCAGCGTCTAGGCGAGCTGCGCGTTTACGGCGGTTCGCTTGACGAGGACAGCGAAAAGATCGTTCAGGCGGTGACGACGCAGCTCGGCATCGCCCTTGAGCGCGAGCATCTTGTGAGCGAGCGCGAGGAGATCCGCGTGGCCATGGAACGCGAAAAGCAGCGTTCCACCCTGCTGCGCTCCGTCGCGCATGATCTGAGGAGCCCGCTCACCGCGCTTGCAGGCGCTTGCAATCTGCTTGCGGATGATTACGCCTGCCTTTCGGACGAACAGCGCAGGAAGCTCGCCACGGACATGAGCGAGGAGATACTGTGGCTGACAGGCCTTGTTGAAAACATCCTCAGCATGACGCGCATCAACGAGGCGCAGCTCGTCATCCACCGTCAGGAGGAGGTCGTCGACGACGTCGTGCAGGAAGCCGTGTCCCATATCAGCCGGCTTCTCAACGACAGGTCGTTCACCGTCACCCTCCCGCCCGATATCGTGACCGCGCCCATGGACGGCAAGCTTATCGTTCAGGTTATACTCAACCTTCTCGAAAACGCCGTGCGGCACACGCCGCCCGCGACGCCCGTTTCCCTCAGCGTCGAAAAGGACGGCGAGAATGTGCGCGTTTGGGTGTGCGACGAGGGCGACGGCGTGCCTGAAGCGATATCAAAGCGCCTGTTCGAGCGTTTCGTCACAGGCGACAGCGACGTTGTTGACGGCAACCGCGGGCTCGGGCTGGGCCTCGCGATCTGCAAAGCCATCGTTGATGCGCACGGAGGCACCATAGGCGTGCTGCCGAACGTTCCGCACGGTTCCCGTTTTTATTTCACCCTGCCCGGAAAGGAGGATCCGCATGAGTGATATGCAAAGCCGTATCCTCGCTATCGAGGATGACAGGTATATATCCCGCTTCATCGAGCTTTCGCTCGAGAAGGAGGGCTATGAGGTCATACTCGCCGGCACGGCGGCGGAGGGCATGTTCATGTTCTCATCCCATCATCCGGATATCGTGCTGCTCGATCTTGGCCTCCCCGACCGCGACGGGCTGGAGCTTCTCGGCGAGATCCGCTCCATTTCGAGCGCGCCCGTGCTGATCGTCTCCGCCCGCGGGCAGGAGCGCGAAAAGATAGCCGCGCTCGATCTCGGCGCGAACGATTATATAACCAAGCCCTTCCATATGGGCGAGCTTATGGCGCGCATCCGCGTGGCCGAGCGCACCCTCATATCCACCGGCGCGCGCGAGGCGGAAACGAAGTTCGCGTGCGATTATCTCGCCGTAGACTATGAAAAGCGGCGCGTGACGATCGACGGGACGGAGATCCATCTGACGCCGACGGAATACAAAACTCTGCTGCTTCTCATCGCAAACCGCGGCAAGGTGCTCACGCACAACTTCATCATCGACAAGGTATGGGGCTGCGGCGGCGGGGACAGCAAAAGCGTGCGCGTTTTCATGGCGAACCTTCGCCGCAAAATCGAAAAGAACAGCGCAAGCCCGCGTTTCATCCTCACGGAGGTGGGCGTCGGATACAGGTTCGCCGACGAGTGAACGCCATATATAAAGCAAGCGCCTCCGGCATGAAAACCGGCGGCGCTGTTTTTTATTCGGATGCTGTCACGCTCACTGCGGATCGGGCACGTTCTTGGGCTTCGCCTTTCTCGAGGCGATGAAATCCGGCGTCTGCGCGAGGATTATCGCGCCGAACATGATGAGGCAGCCGAGGAATTCGCGCAGCGTCAGCGACTGCCCGAGGATCACCCAGCCGGCAAGCGCCGCGAACACGCTCTCAAGGCTCATCAGCAGCGACGCAACCGCGGGCTGCGTGTTCTTCTGCGCGATCATCTGAAGCGTGTAGCCCACGCCGGAGCTCATCACGCCCGTATAGAGGATCGGGAACCACGCGACGACGAGCATGGCGAGCTGCGGCCTCGGGTTGTCGAATATCAGCCCGATCACGAGCGATATCGTCCCGCACACGAAGAACTGTATGCAGCTCATCTTGACGCAGTCAACCTTGGGCGAAAAATAGTCGATTATCATTATATGTATGGAATAACCCAGCGCGCAGGCGATCTCAAGCATGTCGCCGAACTCTATCGAAAAATCGTCCTTGATGCAAAGCAGATAAAGGCCCACAGCGGCCACGACAACGCTTATCCACACGGTGAAATGCGCGCGCCGCCTGAGGAATATACCGAGTATGGGCACGAGGATGATATACAGCGCCGTGAGGAAGCCCGCCTTGGCGGTGGTCGTGTAAGCGATGCCTATCTGCTGAAGCGCGGCCGCGGCAGCGAGCGCAACGCCGCAGGACACGCCGCCGATGATGAGCGTTTTCATGCCGCCGGGGGCTTTTTCAGGCGGTTCCTCGCCGCGTTTTTTGCGCGAACGGGAGATGAAAAAAATCACCGGCAACAGCGCGACGCCCGCGACATAGGAACGCGCGGCGTTGAACGAAAACGCGCCCATCGTGCCCGTCGCCATGCTTTGGGCGACAAAAGCCGTGCCCCAGATGAGGGCCGTGAGCAGCAGAAGCATATTGCTTTCAATTCTCTTTTTATCCATGTTGATATACTATCACAAATACCGCGCGCTTTCATCAGTTTAATTATGTAGCTTATCATCTTTTTATTGCGCGGCTTATGTTGTATAATTCAATTTGTATGGCGTTGAGGACAAGTCCATTATTATGATACGGAGGACGCGCAAATGCTCCACATCGTGACAAAACTGATGACCGAAAACGACTGTTACAAAGCGGGCCGCACCATCGTGCCGCGCGGCATCACCATCCACAGCACGGCGGAGCCCGGCATACGCGCCGCCGACTGGTTCGATATGTGGAACCGCCCCGCCACGGAACAAAACGGACGCGAGGTTTGCGTTCACGCCTTCATGGACGATGAGGTCGTCATGCAGTATCTTCCGTGGGATCACCGCGGCTGGCACGCCGGCGGCACGGACAACAACGATCATATCGGGATCGAGATATGCGAGCCCGCGGGCGTAAAGTACGCCGCGGATTTTGACATCGTGGATTACAGCACGGCGTTTTACGGCGCATATTTCAACAAGGTATATAACGATGCCGTCGCGCTTTGCGTGTATCTTATCGGCCTGTATCCCACGATAAGCGTGGATGAGATCGTCAGCCATGACGAGGGCTGGCGCCGCGGCACCGCGAGCGACCATCACGACCCGGAGCATTGGTGGCGCTTCCACGGCAAAAACATGGATGATTTCCGCGCGGACGTGCGCCGCGCGCTCAAGGAGGATAAAAAATGAGCGACAAAATGAGATTCGTCGACCTGCACTGCGATACCATCGTGTGCGAGGTGATGCAGAGCCACGGTGAAAAGCGCCTGCGCTCCAACCCCACCGGTCATCTTGACCTTGAACGGCTCAAAAAGGCAGGCTCCCTCGTGCAGGCGTTCGCGCTCTATATCGATAAGTACCCGAGCCGCGAGGGCTATTTCGACGACGACGCGGGCCCGTGGGCTTTCTTCAACGCGGCGGCTGACTGGTTTGACCGGGAAATGGCGGACAACAGCGACCTCGTCGCCCCGATCGACAAGTATGCGGACATCGCGAAAAACGCCGCGGAGGGCAAAATATCGGCCCTTCTCACGGTTGAGGACGGCGTGCCGGTCGAGGGCAGCCTCGAACGGCTCGACGAGATGTACCGCCGCGGCGTGCGCCTCATCACCATCACCTGGAATTATGAAAACAGCCTCGGCTTCCCCAACAGGACCGATCCCGAAAAGGGTCTCAAGCCCTTCGGCATCGAAGCCCTCGGCCGGATGAACGAGCTTGGAATAATCGCGGACACCTCCCATCTTTCGGACGCGGGCTTCTGGGATATCGTGAAATACACCAAAAAGCCCTTCGTCGCATCCCACTCCAACGCAAAGGCGCTCTGCCCCATTTACCGCAACCTCACGGACGACATGCTGCGCGCCCTTGCGGGCAGGGGCGGCGTGACCGGGCTGAATTTCTGCCCTGAGTTCCTCGTTGAGAACAGCGATCACGCCTATATAAAGGATCTCGTGCGCCACGCGCGCCACATCGCGGACGTCGCAGGCGTCGAAACGGTCGCCCTCGGCAGCGATTTCGACGGGATCGGCGGCTGGCTTGAATTCAAGGACTGCGCAGGTCTGCCCCTCATCGAGGAGGGTATGCACGGCGCGTTCACCGCGCGCGAAGTTGACATGATAACCCACGAGAACGCGCTGCGTGTGTTCCGCGACAATATGAAGTAAAATATTGTTTAACACATAAAGCATGTTATAATAAACAGGAACACCAACAACATTGAAAAGGAGTAAAACGCTTATGGATGTATTCGAGGCGCTGTCCAGGATGACCACAACATCCGGCGCGACGGCGGACGAATCCGCCGTGGCCGATGTGGTCCGGGGATATTACAAAGCCTATACGGACGACATCACGACGGACAACATGGGCAACACCTATGCGCGCGTCGGCGATCACGGGCCGACGCTGCTCGTCATGGCGCACATGGACGAGGTGGCCTGCATGGTGACCTATATCGAGGAGAACGGAATGCTTCGCGTTTGCAGCGCGGTGGGCGTGGATCCCCGTGTTTTGCCGGGCAGCGAGATGATCGTGCACGGTTTGAAGCCGATTCCTGCCGTCATCGGCGCGCTGCCGCCCCATCTGCAGAAGGACGGGGACAACAAAAAATCCTATACCACGAACGATCTCGTTTGCGACACCGGCCTCCCCTGTGAAGAGGTGAAGGCGCTCGTCCGTGTGGGCGACAGGGTAACATTCAAGCTCGTTCCCCCGATGAAGCTCAAAAACAACATCATCGCGGGCAAGACCTTTGACGACCGCGCCTGCATCGCGGTGATGCTCGAGGCGCTCGATATACTCAAATCAAGAAAGCTCGACTGCCGGGTGGTGTTCTGCGCCTCCGTGCAGGAGGAATGCGGCGGCGGCGGCGCGACGGCCGGCGGATACAACATCCGTCCCGACATGGCCATCGCCATGGACGTGTGCCACGCGCCCACGCCGGGCACCAAGCCCTTTGACGCGATCGATATCGAGAAGGTGGCTGTCACCTGCGGCGCGAACATCCATCCCGGCATGTTCAAGCTTATAACCGAAGCCGCCGATGCGCAAAACATCGCGTGGGACACGGATGTTGCGGTCGCGGCGACAGGCACGGACGCCTGGGGCCTGCAGATACAGGTCGGCGGCATACCCTGCGGCCTCATCTCGCTTCCCCTGCGCTATATGCACACCTGCGTTGAGGAAATATCCCTCAACACGCTCAAGAACTGCGCGAAGGTCATCGCTGGCGTTGCCGCGGGCCTCGGCGCGGACTGGGAGGAAAAGCTATGCTTAGACGACTAGAGGAACTGACCAATCTTAACGGCGTGTCCGGCGACGAAGGCCGCGTGCGCAAGTACATAAAGGCCGCGCTTGACGGCATGGGCCTCAAATACAAGGTGGACACCATGGGCAACATCATCGTCCACAAAGAGGGCAGCGGCCGCCGCGTGATGGTCTGCGCCCATATGGACGAGGTCGGCATGATAGTGCGCGGCATACTGGACAACGGCCTCATCGCGTATGACCAGGGCGGTCTCGATCCGCGCGTGTGCGTTTCGAAGCGCGTCGTGATCGGGCGCGATAACGTCGAAGGCGTCATCGGCGCGAAAGCCATCCATCTTCAGACCCATGAGGAAATGCAGCGCGCCCTGCCCCACGACGAGCTTTACATCGACATAGGCGCGAAGGACAAGGATGACGCCGCAAAGAGCGTTAAGCTCGGCGACAGGGTGAGCTTCATCACAAAGTTCGAGCGCTACGGCGAGGATACCGTGAAGGCAAAGGCGCTTGACGACCGCATCGGCTGCGCGCTGCTGCTGGAGTTGCTGAAAAACGATTACGCATGCGATTTCTGGGGCGTTTTCACCGTTCAGGAGGAGCTTGGCCTTCGCGGCGCGAAAGCCGCGGTATACACGGCGGCGCCCGAGGTGGCGCTCGTGCTTGAAGGCACCACCGCAAACGATATGCCAAAGGCCATGGAACATCAGTATGTGACAAGAATGGGCGAAGGCCCCGCCGTGACGTTCATGGACGGCGGCACCGTGACAAAGCCCAAAATGTTCGACGCATTGAAGCGCACCGCGCGCGAGGCCGGCATCCCCTTCCAGATCCGTCAGGGCGCGAGGGGCGGCACGGACGGCGGCGCGATCAACCACGCGCTCGAGGGCTGCATCGTCGGCGGGATCAGCGTCCCCTGCCGTTACATACATTCCCCCGCGAGCCTTGCCTCGATAAAGGATATCGAGAACGCTTTGAAGCTTGCGGACGCTTTCCTCAAGACAAAAAAATTTGACGAGGTGCTTTGATTATGGAAATGAATACTCTCAAAAAGATACTGAGGACCTATGGCCCCACAGGGCGTGAGGACGGAATAAGCGAAGTGCTGCGCGCGCTTGTCGCCCCGTATGCGGACGAGGTATATAACGATACGCTCGGCAACCTCATCGCCGTGAAGCGCGGCACCTCCGGCAAAAAGATACTGCTCACCGCGCACATGGATCAGATCGGCCTCATCGTCGTCGCCATCGACGACAAGGGCTTTGCCCGCGTGTCGAACGTCGGCGGCGTGAATCCGCAGATGGCGGTCGCGCGGCCCGTGATATTTGCAAACGGCGTTGAAGGCGTGGTCTACAACGAGCGCGTTGAAAAGGGCCTTCCGGACGTCACCATGGCAAAGCTTTACGTCGATCTCGGCTGCACGACGCGCGAGGAGGCCGAAGCGAAGGTCTCCGTCGGCGACATGTGCATATTCAAGGGCGACGTCGTTGAGATGGGCACGAGGATATCAAGCCCGACGCTCGACGACCGCATCGCCTGCGCCGTGCTCGTGGACGCGATAAAGCAGCACAAGAGCGAGCATGACGTGTACTATGCCTTCACCGTTCAGGAGGAGGTCGGCCTTCGCGGGGCAGGCACGGCGGCATACGGCGTGTATCCCGACCTCGGCATCAGCCTTGACGTGACAGGCACCGGCGATACGCCCGAAGCGCTGCCCATGGCGGTCGAGATCGGCTGCGGCCCCACGGTCAAGTATATGGATTCCTCAGTGGTCGTAGCCCCCATCATGACGAAGTTTATGGCGGACGCGGCCGAGGAGGCCGGCATCCCCTTCCAGCGCGAGGTGCTCCGCGGCGGCGGTACCGACACGGGCGCCGTGCAGCGCACAAAGGGCGGCGTGCTTGCGGGCTGCATATCCATAGGCACGCGATACATCCATTCCCCCGTCGAGACCTGCGACATGCGCGACGTTGAAGGCGCCGTGAAGCTCGTCCTCGCCTGCATTGCAAAGAAGGAGCTGCCGCACAGATGAACCCCATATCCGACAGACTTGCGCGCCTGAGAGCGCTGATGAGCCAACACAATATATCGGCATACTTTGTACCCACCGACGATTTCCATCTGAGCGAATACGTCGGGGAGCATTTCAAGGCGCGCAAATACATGACCGGATTCACCGGCTCGGCGGGCAGTCTCGTCGTCACCCCCGCCGAGGCGGCCCTCTGGGTCGATTCGCGCTATTTCATTCAGGCCGCGCGCCAGACCGCCGACGCGCCGATCACGCTCATGAAGATGGGCGAGGAGGGCGTGCCCACGATAATGGAATACCTCAGCGACAAGCTGCCTGAGGGTTCCGCTTTCGGCTTTGACGGAAGGACCGTGAGCGCGCAGTGGGCGCTCAAGGCCGAACGCACGCTGAGCGCCAAAAACATCGCGCTTGAAAGCACGCTCGATCTCGTGGGCGAAATATGGGAGGACCGTCCCCCGCTGCCCGTCGGGCGCGCATGGGTGCTCGACTGCGGATTTGCCGGGAAAAGCGCCGCAGAAAAGCTTGCGGACGTTCGCCGCGCGATGGAAGCGCACGACGCGGACGCGCATGTGCTCACAAGCCTCGACGACATCGCCTGGCTTTTGAACATCCGCGGCTCGGACGTCCCCTGCAACCCGGTGGTCATATCATATCTCATCGTGGAGCGGGACTGCGCCTTCCTGTTCGTTGACAAGGCGAAGATAGACGACGGCGTTGCCGCCTATCTCGACTCGCTCGGCGTGCGGATACTGCCCTATAACGACATATACGACTTCTCCTCAAAATTCGAGGAGGGCGACGCGGTGCTGCTTTCATCCGAAAGGGTAAATTACGCGCTTTACGACATCCTCGCCGAGGACGCCATAATAATCGACGCGGAAAACCCGGAACGCCTCGCGAAAGCCGTCAAAAACGCCGTTGAAATGGAGCATGTGCGCGAAGCGCATATAAAGGACGGACTTGCCGTGACGCGCTTCATGAAATGGGTGAAGGACAACATCGGCAAAACGCCCATGGACGAGCTGAGCGCCGGCGCATATATCGACGAATTGCGCTATAAGACCGAGGGGAACCTCGGACTGAGTTTCGATACCATATGCGCATACGGCGAGCACGCCGCCCTGCCGCATTATTTTGCGACGGAGGAGACGAACGTCCCTGTCGAGTCGCGCGGTTTCCTTCTCGTCGATTCCGGCGGACAGTATTATGAGGGCACGACCGATATCACCCGCACCATAGCCGTGGGGCCGCTTTCCGATGAGGAAAAGCTGCACTTCTCGCTGGTGCTTCGCGGTATGCTTTCGCTTGCGAACGCCCGCTTCCCATACGGCTGCCGCGGCGTGAATCTCGACGCCATATGCCGGGAGCCACTGTGGAGCGCGGGGCTTGATTACAAGCACGGCACGGGTCACGGCGTGGGTTACCTTCTCAACGTCCACGAGGGGCCGAACAGCTTCCGCTGGAAGATACCCGACGAAAAGACGGATTCCTGCGTGCTTGAGGAGGGTATGCTCACAAGCGACGAGCCGGGGCTTTACTTCGAGGGCAGCCACGGCATACGCACCGAGAACCTGATCCTCTGCCGCAAGGGCGAAAAGAACGAATTCGCGCAGTATATGTATTTTGAAACGCTCACCTGCGCGCCCATCGACCTCGACGCGATCGATCCGGAATTGCTCAACGAGACGGAGAAAAAACAGCTCAACGCATACCATGCGTTCGTGTTTGAAAAGCTCGCCCCGCTGATGGACCGCGACGAACGCGAATGGCTGCGCCGTTACACCCGCGCGATCTGAGCGTCGCGCGAAGGCCCGATGGACATATATAAAAAATACTTCGGGCGCTATAAGCTGCCGCTGTTCGCGGGCATATTAGCCGTTGCGTGCGAGGCGGTGTGCGACCTTCTCGGCCCGACAATAATGGCAAAGATCATCAACGAGGGCATCGAGCGATCCAGCGTGGCCGACGTGCTGCGCTACGGTGGCTGGATGCTCCTCGTTACCTGTTGCGGCGCGGTGTTCGCCGTCACGCGCAACATGCTTGCAAGCCGCGTTTCCCAACGGATCGGCGCGGATCTTCGTTATGACCTCTTTTCAAAAATAATGCGCTTTTCGGAGCACGCCGCGGACAGGATCTCGCAGGGCTCCCTCATCACGCGCCTCACAAACGACGTGCAGCAGATCACGCAGTTCGTCAACGGCCTCATGCGCATTTTCATGAAGGCGCCCGTCACCTGCATAGGCTCGATCGTGCTTGCGACAATACTCAACCCGGGTCTTTCGCTCATAATGTACGCGGTTGTGGCGATCGTCGCCGCGTGCATAGTCGTGAGCATGAAGCTTTCCTATCCGCGTTACGGCAAATTGCAGCGCGCGATGGATTCGCTCAATTCCTTCATGCAGGAGTATCTCATCGGCGTGCGCCTCGTGAAGGCCTTCGGCACTTATGATGAGGAGGAAAACCGCTTTTCCAAAACGAACGACGAGCTGATGAAGCGCGGCGTCGCGGCTGAAATGATAATCACATTCATAACCCCCATAATGACGCTTGCGGTGGGCCTCGGCACAGTGCTTGCGATCGAGCTCGGCGCGGGGCAGTATGTCGCCGGCACGACGCAGCCCGGCGACGTTTCGGCCTTCACGATATACATGACTCAGATCTTAACGTCGCTTTTGACGATAACAAATATATTCAACGTGTTCGTGCGCACAAAAGCCGCAAACGCGCGCGTGCAGGAAGTGCTTTCCGGCGAGGAGGATTTTGCCGCGAACGCGGACGCGCGGGACGCAGATGCGTCCGCTCCCCTTTCAGGCAGCGTCGCCTTCGAGCATGTTACATTTTCATATCCGGGAAGCGCGGGCGAGCCTGTGATCCGCGATCTTTCGTTTTCGATCGACGACGGCGAGACGCTTGCCGTGATAGGGCCGACGGGCAGCGGAAAGTCAACGCTTGCATATCTCATGCTCCGTTTTTATGACCTTGATTCCGGAAGGATACTTATCGGCGGCTGCGATATCAGCCGCACGGACGCCGCGCGCGTGAGAAGGAGCGTCGCAATCGTGCCGCAAAAGCCGATGCTCTTTTCCGGTTCCGTGCGCAGCAACATACTTTGGGGTGATTCATCCGCCTCGCCCGAAGCGCAGCTTTCCGCCCTTGAAACGGCGCAGGCCGGCTTCGTGGAGGATATGCCGGAGGGTGCTGAAAGCATCCTCGGCTCCGGCGGGGTGAACATCTCAGGCGGACAGAAGCAGCGGCTTTCGATCGCGCGCGCGCTTTTGAAAAACGCGCCCGTGCTCGTGCTTGACGACGCGACAAGCGCGCTTGACGCCGTGACGGAGGCAAGGGTGCGCAGCGGTCTTCTCAAGCGCCGCTCCACGACCGTGTATATCACCCAGCGCTGCACGACGGCCATGTCCGCCCAAAGGATCCTCGTGCTTGACGGCGGCCGCGCGGCGGGCTTCGGCACGCACAGCGAGCTTCTTGAAAACTGCGAGGTTTACAGGGACATATACCGCTCCCAGATAGATCCGCGCGCGCTCACGGAGGCAGGCTATGGCAAATAACACGGTGACCTCCTCGATGAAGCTTCCCAGCATGAACACGCGCACCGGCGGACGCGGCGGCGCGGCGCGTTTCGCGCCCGGCGACAAGCCGAAAAACGCCCGCGGCACGTTCATGCGGATACTCAGGATCTTCATGCGCTCCGGCAAAGCGGTGTTTGCGGCGGTGCTGCTCACGGCGGCGGCGTCGGCCGTTCAGGTGGCCGTGCCGTATTTCACGGGGCTTGCCTTTGATGTTTTTGCCGTTCCGGACGCGGTGTTCGACAACTCGGTCCTTTTGAAGATACTGCTCATCATCGCCCTGCTGCACGCGGGAAGATATGTCGCGAACACCATTTCGGGCATTATCATGCTCCGCGTCAGCCAAAGGCTCGTCCATTCCTTGAGGAGCGAGTTTTTCAACAAAATACAGCGTCTGCCGCTCGGCTTTTTTGACACCACCTCCCACGGAGACACGATGAGCCGCCTTGCAAACGACGTTGACAGCATAAGCTCCACCATCGCCTCAAGCGCAACGCAGCTCACATCCTCCGCGCTGACGCTTGCAGGCTCGCTTGCGCTGATGCTGCTTCTCGACCTGCGCCTGACGCTCGTCGTGCTCGTGTGCGTGCCTCTCGTTGCAGCGCTCACCCGGCTCATCGCCTCGAAGAGCCGCGCGTTCTTCCTCGCGCAGCAGCAAAGCCTCGGCGCGCTCAACGGCGTGATCGAGGAGAACATCCTCGGCATGAAGATGGTAAAGGCGTTTTCCCGCGAGGAGGAGGCCAGGGCGGGCTTCCACGCCATCAATGAAAAGCTGTATTCCAGCGCGTACCGCGCGCATACCTGGGCGGGCTTCATGATGCCGCTGATGAACGTCATCAACAACCTGACCTTCACCTTCACCGCGATAGCGGGAGGGCTTCTCAGCGTGAACGAAGGCGTTGCGATAGGCACCGTGGTCACGTTTTTGAGCTATTCCAAACAGTTTGCGCAGCCGCTCAACAACATCGCCTCGCTTTTCAATTCCATACAGCAGGCGCTTGCGGGCGCGGAGCGAGTGTTTGATATTCTGGACAGGACCGAAGAGACGCCCGACGCAGCCGACGCCGTGCCGCTCGACTCCCCGATGGGCGCGGTGAGCTTTCACAACGTCTCGTTTTCATATGATAAAAACCGGCCCGTGCTGCGAAACGTCACCTTCGAGGCCGCGCCGGGCGAGACCGTGGCCCTCGTCGGGGAAACGGGCAGCGGCAAAACCACGATCGTCAATCTTCTTACCCGCTTTTACGACGCGGACGACGGCGTGATAAGCATTGACGGCACCGATATACTTCACATAAGGCGCGAAAGCCTCCGCCGCTGCTTCTCCGTCGTTTTGCAGGACACCTGCCTGTTTTCAGGCACCATAATGGATAACATACGCTACTCGCGCCCGGAAGCCGCGGACGAGGAGGTCATCGCCGCAGCAAAGCTTTCACGCGCGGACGATTATATACGCCGTTTGCCCGAGGGATATGCTACAATGGTATCCGGCAGCACGGACAACCTCAGCGAGGGTCAGCGGCAGCTTCTGGCCATCGCCCGCGCCGCGCTGTGCAAAAGCCCGATCCTCATCCTGGATGAGGCGACAAGCTCAGTGGATACGAAAACCGAAAAGGATATCCAGCAGTCGCTTCTCGGCCTCAGAGAGGGCCGCACGACCTTCCTCATCGCGCACAGGCTTTCCACGATACGCGACGCGGACAGGATTATGGTGCTTGACGGCGGCCGCATTGCCGAATGCGGAAATCATGAGGAGCTGATGGCGGCAAAAGGCCGCTATTACGACATGGTGGTGAGCCAGATGGGGCTTGCCGCACAAAATTGACATCGGAGGGTTACTATGGTTTACGATCTCATCGTGCTGGGCGGCGGCCCGGCAGGCTATCTCGCTTCGGAGCGCGCGGGCGCCGCGGGTCTCAGCGTGTTGTGCATAGAGGAGGGCAACCCCGGCGGCGTATGCCTCAACGAGGGCTGCGTGCCGACAAAGGCGCTGCTCTACACGGCGAAGCTCCGCGACGGCGCCGCCCACGGCGATAAATACGGCGTATCCTGCGAAAACATAACCATCGACCACGCGAAGGCCGTCGCGCGCAAGGACAAGGTCGTGCGCACGCTTGTCGCAGGCGTAAAGGCCGCGCTCAAAGCGGAGAACGCGACGCTCGTTTCCGCCCGCGGCAGGATCACCGGCAAAACGGACGAAGGCTTTGCCGTGGAAGCCGCAGGCGAAACGTATATCGCCAAACGGCTGCTCGTCGCGACGGGCTCTTCAAGCGCGCTGCCGCCCATACCCGGACTTTCGGACGCGCTCGCGTCCGGCTTCGCCGTCACCAACCGTGAGCTTTTAAGCGTCAAGGAGATACCGGCGCGCCTTGCCGTGATCGGCGGCGGCGTGATCGGGCTTGAGCTTGCAAGCTATTTCAACAGCGCGGGCAGCGAGGTCACGGTGATCGAGATGCTCGACCACATTGCGGGAGCGAACGATCCCGACCTTGTGAAAATACTCCAGAAGAACTATGAAAAGAAGGGCGTGAAGTTCCTTCTCTCGACAAAGGTTACGGCGGTCGGAGAGGGCGTGATCCGCTGCGAGAAGGACGGCAACGCGCTTGAGTGCGCCTGCGATCTTGCGCTCGTTTCCATCGGACGGCGCGCGAACACGCGCGATATCGGCCTTGAGACGATAGGCGTTGAAACCGTGCGCGGCGCGATAACCACGGACGCGCATATGAGGACGAACATACCCGACTGCTATGCCGCTGGCGATGTGAACGGCCGCTCCATGCTCGCGCACACCGCATACCGCGAGGCGGAGGCCGCCGTGAACGATATGCTGGGCGTTGCGGACGAGATGAATTATAACGCGATCCCCTCCGTCATCTATACCAATCCGGAGCTTGCAAGCGCCGGCGAAACCGAATACACCGCGCGCGAAAAAGGGCTCGACGCGGCGACCGTCACATTGCCGATGCGCTTTTCGGGCAGATATCTTGCCGAAAACGAGGGCGGCGACGGCATGATGAAGCTCGTTTATGAAAAGGGCACGAAACGGATACTGGGCATACAGGCGCTCGCCAACTATTCAAGCGAATTCATTTGCGAGGCGGCGACCCTCATCGCCCTTCGCGCCACGACCGATACCGTGCGCACCATCGTCTTCCCGCATCCCACGGTTTCCGAAATAATACGCGAAGCCGCGTGGAAGGCACAGTAAAGCCAAATCAACGCGGACTGGCTTCCGACTATATCAAACGATTATGACGGGACGGCGTGAAAAAGCGCCGTCCTGCATTATCGGGGGATGAGCATCCGTCAATATAGTGCATTTTTCCCGTATGTAACAGGCGTTTTTTGCCGCGGCCGTCCAAGCTTGTATATCGCCTTGATGAATCGCGCGCGGAAATGATATTCAAGCTCTATAAGCATGACTTATTCCGTATATGCCAATTACTTTATTTTCTAATTGCCTCCATTGCCGAAAAAAATGAATTTTGATATAATTACAGCAGTACTTATAAGGGGGATTCCGGTAAAATGTTTGGCGGTAACGGACAGATCAGGATCTTTGCTGGGAGCGCCAGCACGAAATTCGTGAAGCGCATGTGCGATTATCTGGGCAGTCCAATCGGGGACAACACCACGATAGTATTCAGCGAGGGAAACACCTTCGTACGCATAAATGAATGTATCCGCGATAAAGATGTATATCTTGTGCAGACCATCGGACTCAACCCCAATAACGAGTTCATGGAGCTGCTTTTCTATATAGACGCATTCAAGCGTGCAAGCGCCAATTCGGTTTCCGTCATCATGCCCTATTTCAGCTATGCGAAGGGCGACAAAAAGGACGAGCCCCGCGTTTCCATCCGCGCGCGCGTTTGCGCAGACGCGCTTGAAACCGCCGGCGCCGACCGCATACTGACCATGGATCTTCACGCGGCGCAGGTGCAGGGCTTCTTCACAAAGCCCGTCGACCATCTTTACGCGCAGAGCCTGCTTTGCGCCTATGCAAACCATATCGGCATAGTGAACGACAACACGGTGGTCGTCTCCCCCGACGCGGGCAGCGCGAAACGCGCGCGCGCCATGGCGGACGAGCTTGGCTGCCCCGTCGCCATAGGCGACAAAATGCGTTCCGGTCATGACGAGAACGCGAAGGTGCTTGAGATAATCGGCGACGTCAAAGGCAAGGACTGCATCGTTGTGGACGACTTCACGATCTCCGGCGGCACGCTGATCGACGTCGCGCACGGCCTGAAGGACAAGGGCGCGAACAAGATATACGCCTTCCTCTCCCACGTGGTTTTGCAGGAGAAGGCCGTCAAGCGCATCGAGGAAAGCCCCATCGAGCTTCTCGTTTCCACCGATACCGTGGATTGCCCGGCGGTTGAAGGCTCAAAGAAGATCCACATCGTCTCCGCCGCGCCTATGTTCGCGGAGGCCGTCAAAGCCATCCACAACTGCGAGCCGGTGAGCAACCTTTTTGAGCATACTCCGCGCAGGATGCTTGAGATGAGCTTTTCCCAGCAGCTGTCGCTCAAGGACATGCGCTGAACCCCCAAAAAAGCAAAAGGCCGCGGCAGAAGCCGCGGCCTTTATATATTCACCTCAGATATTCCATCAAAAGTCCGGCGAGCGCCGACGTCATATCGCTGTATCCAAGCGACATCCTGTCCCTTATCGAGGAGTGCGTGAACATCATCGTCCCCGTGCCCTTAACAGGTTCAAGCGGATGCGACGGATATATGTGCAGAAGCCTTGTCGTGCCGATGTGATCGATGTCGCGCGTTTCCTGCTCGCGAAGATGGATGACGATGAGTATGTCAAGCCCTGCGTCCTGAAGTGGAGCGATGGGCGTAACATCGCTGTTCTTCACGCCGTATGACGGATCGTTTATGCCGCCGTCCGCGTATTTTTTCCCGTTGATGAGCACGGGGTCATACACATGCGGTATCGCGGCGCTTGCAAGCACAGCGTCCACCATTTCCTCGTTGCCGAGCTTTTTGAGGTCAAAATACTCCACATGTCTTGCTTCGATATCATACGCGCAGGCATAAAGCGAGGCGCGGTGCGAACGTATCTTTTCAAAATCCGCCGTTTCGCCGATCAGCCGCCTGAGCGACGCCTGCGTGCATACTCCCTCGCTGTCGCTTATCTGAGCGCTTATCTGCGAAAAAACCTCTCTAATCCCGCGGTTCTCGGGCTGTTTTGCCGTCACTACCGTCGCAAGGCTCACGTTTTCCCACAGGCTTGAAAGCTCCGCGCCGTCATCCATTGCGTACACGAGCGTGTTCAGCGCGCCCACGCTTGTTCCCGAAACACCGTAGACCCTGTCCGCAACGTCAAGCTCCCGCATGGCGCGCACAGCGCCCGCTTCATACGCGCCCTTTGCGCCGCCGCCGGAAAACACGAGCCCGAAGCGCAGCGCGTTCCAAAGATCGATACCCTCTTTTTTGAGCATACTGTCACCTCCTGCGGTAATAGCTCATTATACCATCACCGCGCCCGTCGCGGCAATCGCCGCGCGTCAGGCCCCGAAAACGCCGGTGCGCGCGACGACGGTTGCAAGGGCGATCGAGGCGAGCTTGACATCCGCGCTGTCCGCGCGCGAGACGAGCACGATGGGCGCCTTTGCGCCGAGCACTATCCCGGCGCTTCTCGCGCCCGCGAAATAGGTCAGGGATTTGCCCACGCTGTTGCCCACCTCATAGGTCGGGAACAGCAGTATGTCCGCCTCGCCGCAGCCCTCGGCCGTGAAGCCTTTGTGCCGGCAGGCGGTCGGGCTTACCGCAAGGTCGAGCCCCACGGGGCCGATCACCTTCATATCGTATTTGTCCCAGCGCTCGCTCATGCCCGCGATCATCTGCGCGTCGACCGTCGCCTGTATCTTTTGGCTCACGACCTCGCTTCCGCACACGCAGGAGGCGTATATCCTGCCATAGCCGAGCGCCTTCATGAGAAGCGCCGCGTTCTCCAATATAAGGATCTTTTTATCAAGATCTGGATATGGATTCATGCCGCCGTCCGTATCCGCGATCAGCTTGCCGTAATCATCCGTTTCATAGAACATGACATGGCTCAGAAGTCTGTCCGTCACCATCCCCGATTCCTTATGCACCACCGCGCGGAGCATATCCGTTGTGTTGAGCAGTCCCTTCATCAGAAAATCCGCCTTGCCCGCGGCGACCGCAGCCACAGCCCCCGCGGCGCACTCCGCGTCGGTCGCGCAGTCCGTTATGGCGTAGTTTGCCGCATCCTCGCCGAGCTCTTCAAGTATGGCGCGGATCTTTTTCTCATTGCCGAAAAGGAGCGCAGAGCATATGCCCTCGCGCCCGGCGCGCGCCACGGCGGAAAGCACATCGCCGTCATGCGCGGCCGCAACGGCAACGCGGCCCCCGTCATGGGCTTTTGCGGCCGAATTGATCTTTTCAAGTGAATCGAGCTTCATATGCGATAAAACCTCCGTTGAAAACAGCGATCTGCCTGTTTATGTTATGATGAAAATAACATCACGCGGGGCCGAAGTCAACCGCCTCCGGCCCCGTTTATGCGGGATATATTATATTTGATGCGCAATGCCGCGCGTCAGTCGTCAAGGATATCAACGCCTATCTTTTTCAATTCTTCCTCGGTGTATTTTCTCTGTCCGCTGCCGTACGCGCGGGCTTTTTTTGCTGCGTCGCGCCGCTCGTTCTCGCGGGAGTGCTTTTCGATATCCGCGCGCGCCGCCGCAAGGTCGGAGATATTCGTCTCATGCCAGGCGGTGACGAGCTTTTTTATCGCGGCATAGGGCTGCGCCGCGTTTTTTGAGGCGTCCGAAGCGAGCAGCAGCAGCTCCGCGTCCATATGCCATCTGTTGCGCCAAAGATCCACGTCGTCCTTCTGCGCCGCCGTCGGCGCGCGCTCCACACCCGCCCGCGCCAGCATCAGTCGCGCAAGCTCGCCCGTTGCGTCTCTTTGCGCGCGCACGGCGTTTGCCGCCTCCGCGGTGATCGCGCCCTTTATGCGGTATGTGTCGAGCACCGCGTCGAGATATTTGAAGCTCGGCTTCTCCGCGCCCGTAAGCTCCGCGCACGCGCCAAGTATCGCCTCGTCCGTGAAGCCCCAGTCCTCCCTCCATTTGGCATAGAGGGCAAGCTCGTCCTCGGTGGCCGCGCGCGGGCGCTTCCACCTTGCAAGCACCGCCTGCGCGCCGCGATTGCGCTCGTCGCGCCTCGCGATGAACGCGCGCGCATCCTCAACGGTCATTATTCCGTTATCCGCCCAAAGCTTCGCCTCCGCGTTCATTTGCCATTGCCTCACGCGCGCGCCGTGACGCGCTATGCTGTCTGAAACGAGAAGCACGGCGGCGTCCTGCTCGAAGCGGAACGTTTCTATCCAGTCGTATATTTCCGAAAGCTCATGCCCGGAAAACACGCGGGTACCCGCGGCCTCGGTAAGCTTTGCGACGAGGGATGCGTATTTCCTTGCCGAGCCGGAGTATTGCGCGCCGACCTCGCGATATTCAACGCTCAGCGGGTCTGTCTGAACCACGCGCACAAGCCCTTCGCCCTGCCAGTATGTGTACGCCGCGGCAAGCTGCTCATCCGTGAACGGACAGCTCTCGTTATCCTCCCCCGGCGAAAGCGCGCGCATCAGCCCGTAAATATAGACCTTGACATATTCCCCAGGCGCCTTGGGCATGTGATCGCATATGAAGGTGTTGTCGAGCGGCGTCACGCATCGCATATTCTCGTTTTTTATGAAAACGGGCATGTCAGCCTTCCCTCCGGTCTGTCAAAGCTCGTAGAGCGCGGTGTATTTTTCGGTGAGGTAGCGCGTGTAATACGAGGGATCAAACTCGGCGCCGCAGGCTGAAAGGATCAGTTCGGCCGGCTTCTTGATGCAGCCGAAGCGATATATCCTCTCGGTGAGATGCCTGACTATAGGCGACAGATCGCCGGAGCGTATCGCGCCGCTTATGTCAACGCTATGCGCCATTGCGTCATATATCTGCGCGGCGTAGGCGCTGCCTATCGAATATGACGGGAAATACCCGAACGTGCCGCCCGCCCAGTGCGAATCCTGAAGCACGCCTTGCGTGTCGTCGGGCACCTTCACGCCGAGATATTCCATGTAAAGCGCTCTCCACGCTTCGGGCAGGTCGCGCACCTCAAGCGCACCGTCGATGAGTTGCTTTTCAAGCTCGTAACGCACCATTATGTGCATGGAATACGTCAGCTCATCCGCCTCCGTGCGTATGAGGGAGGGCGCGGCATAATTGGCCGCGCGGTAAAGATGCTCGGGCGAGATGCGCTTCATCTGCTGCGGGAATATCTCCGCCATCGACGGATAAACAAGCTCGATGAATTCACGGCTCCTGCCGATCATGTTTTCAAAAAGACGGCTTTGGCTTTCGTGTATGCCCATGCTGGCGCCCGTGCCGAGCGGGGAGCCGACCAGCTCGTCGCCGGTATTCAGCTCGTATATCGAGTGACCGCCCTCGTGCACGACGCTGAAAAAGCTTGAAAGCACGTCGTTTTCATGATAATGCGTGGTCAGGCGCACGTCGTTTTTGCTTGTCCCGCCGGTGAACGGATGCTCCACCTCGCCTATGGCGCAGCGATCCCTGTCGATCGTGAGTATGGAAGCGAGCTTGTCCGTAAGCTTCCTCTGCCCCTCGACGGGGAATGAAGCGTGCAGCGGCTCCATATCGGGCTGAACGCCGCGCTCTCCGATGGCGTGCACGACGGGCACAAGCGCCTCGCGCACGTTTTTGAAATACACGTCGAGCGTATCCATGGTGAGATCCTTCTCAAACTCGTCAAGCAGCGCGTCATACGGCTTCATCTCGGGCTTTATATAGCGCGGCATGCGCCTGTTGTACGCGACGATCTTTTCAAGATAGGGCGCGAAAGCCGCGAAATCGTTTTGCAGCTTCGCCGTGCGCCAGCAGTTTGTGGCGGCGCTCACATCCATGGAATATTGAACGTATTCCTCCATGGGGATGCGCGAAAGCTTTGTCAGCTCGAGATCAAGCTCCTCCACCTCGCGCCTCGTGACGATATCAAGCTCGTCCTTCACTTGCCCGAGGCTTGCAAGCAGCTCGCGCATCTCGTCGCCCGTTGAAAGGCGATAGCTTTCCTCGGAAAGCACGCCCAGTGTTTTCGCAAGATCTTCCGCGCCTTTTTTCGGCATCACGGTCTCCGCGTCATAATTGAGCGCGCTCATGGCGTGGTTATATGCGTGCATCTTTGCAAGCAGCGCCTTGAATTTCGTTTTTGCGTCGTTCATATTAAAAATTCCTCCGTAAAGATGATATGCCGCCAAATAAGCTTCTTCATGATTGTATCACATCCTTCGCGCCGCGTCACTCATTGACAAAAACCGTTTTTGGTGTGAAGATGATGAACGACACCTCCGGGATCACGGATCATGAAAGGACAAAAAATGGACGCTGTTGAAAAAAGAATAATCGACGCCGTCGAAGCGCGGCGGGACGATCTGGTGGAGTTTTTCCGCGAGCTTGTGCGCGAAAAGAGCTTCACGCGGCAGGAGCGCGGCGTTGCGGAAGCGCTCGTTGCGGGCCTCAGGGCACGCGGCTTCGACGATGTTGAGATCGTCGGCGAATCGCCCGATCATCCGAATGTTCTCGCATATCTGCGCGGCATCGAGGACGGCCCCACATTCACCTTCAACGGGCATATGGATCTTATCGCCCCTCAGGAGGAGAGCCAGTGGGTACACAAGCCGTTTTCGGCCGACATGGAGGACGGAAAGATATTCGGCCGCGGCACCGTGGATATGAAATCCGGCACGTTCAGCTCCTTTTTTGCGGGTCTTGTGCTCAACGCGCTCAAGCTGCCCCTTCGCGGCAAGGTGATGTTCACGGGCGTCTGCGACGAGGAAATATGCGGCAAATACGGTATGCTGTGGCTGCTCGAGCACGGCTACATAAAGAAGGAGCGCGAGGACGATTTCGGCCTCAACTGCGAGCCCACCGATCTTGATGAGATAAACATGGCCACAAAGGGCGTTTTCCGCGTGATAATCACCGTCATCGGGCGCGGCGCGTTCGGCGCAAGGCCGTATCTGGGCATAAGCGCGATCGAGAAGGCTGCGAAGCTCGTGCTTGCGATAACCTCGCTCAACGAAAAGCTGCGCGCCGATCCCACCCTCAAGCACGATCTGCTTGAGCCGCCGAGCGTGCTTGCAACCCTCATCGACGGCGGCGAGGCCACAAATCTCGTGCCCGACCGCTGCCGTGTGACAGTCACGCGCCGTATGGTCCCATGCGAGACGAAGGAAAAGGTGCTTGCGGAGTTTCAGGATATATTCGATGCTCTCCATGCCGCCGATCCGGATTTCAAGGCGGAGCTTCGCGAATGGGATAACTGGCGTCCGCCCGTGGAGCTGCCGCGGGACGCGCAGGTGGTTTCTGCCGTGCGCGAAGCGCAGCGCCTCGTGCGCGGCACAGAGCTTCGCATAACGGGCAGCGAAGGCGGAACGGACGCATCGCATGTCGTCGCCAAAACAGGCATCGTTATGCCCGTTTACGGCCCTGGCGATTACAGGCTGCTCGGCACGATCAACGAATATGTCACCGCGGACGACTTCATTGACGCGATCAAGATATACGCGCTCGTCATCTGGTATACGATGGGCGTCAGATAAGCTTCCCGCCGTGTGCGCGGCCATGATGAAAACAGCACCCGCGAGGGTGCTGTTTGCTTATGCCGTATATTCGCGCGTCATTGCCGCGGCTCATTTTTTCTCGTTGACGGCTATCCATATCTCGCACGAATAATCCGGATCCGTCACGTTATCCGACGGATAGACCTCAAGCTCTATGCCGCTGCCGTATTCATACCCGCTTTGCGGAAAAAACTCCGTGCATATCTTCTTGTATGTGGCCTTGAACGCATCCGGCATTTTGCCCCTGCACTTGAACACGGCGTAGGTATGCGCAGGTATCTCCACGATGTCGAGCTTTTCGCCGCATGTCGGCTTTCCGTTGTACTGCGCGCCTATGCCGTATGGGAAGCCTGAGTCCGCCATCTCGCCCGAAAAGCAAATGCCCAGTATCCCCCCGAACGCCGCGAAATCGGCGTATTTGCAAATTTCCTGCATGGTGCCGTCGCTGCCGCACTCGTTCCAGAACGCCGAAATGTCAGCCGTGGCTGTGTCGCCCTGCGGCTTTGTCACCTGTTTCTTTTTGCATATGACCTTGAACGCGTCCTTCTTTTCGATCCTGTAATCCATGGTGTTTCCTCCGGATAAAATAAGTTTTACGGAAAGTCTCGAGAACGACTTTATACCGCCGCCGCGCCGGGCTTCGCTCGGCGTTACGCCGTGGAAGCGCGCGAACGCGCGGGTGAAGCTTTCGGGCGTGTCGTAGCCGTACTTGAGGGCGAGATCGATCACCTTCGCGTCCGTGCGCATAAGCTCCTCCGCGGCAAGCGTCATACGGCGCATGCGGATATAATCCCCAAGCGTGAAACCGCACAGCATCGTGAACATCCTTTGGAAGTGAAACGCCGACGAACAGGCCTCCTTCGCCGCTGCCTCAAAATTTACCTCGTCCGTCAGATGCGCTTCGGTATAATCCAACGCCCGCTCGATGCCGGTTATCCAGTCCATCCTCTTCCTCCCGTGTTTATACGATTATACCGTTTCCGCGCGCGTCCTTCCTGACTTTGCGTGCGGCGCTGTGTCCGCCCGCGCGGTTTCGCCCGATATGGACGGGAGCCGGATGCGGTTCCCCGCCCGGCTCCCCCTGTATGCTTCGTTTGAAATGTCCGTGCCGCGCGCGGCGGCAGGGCTTGTCATTCATCCTTTATCTTTGCGAATATCATCCTGCCGGCCGAGGTCTGCAACGCGCTCGTCACGACGACGGCCACCTCTTCGCCGAGATATTTGCGCCCGCCCGTGACGACGATCATCGTGCCGTCGGACAGATACGCGACGCCCTGACCTGTTTCGCGCCCTTCCTTCATGATCGAAACGTTCATTTCCTCGCCAGGAAGAAGCACAGGCTTTATCGCGTTTGCAAGCTCGTTTATATTGAGCACCGGCACGCGCTGCACGCCCGCCACCTTGTTGAGATTGTAATCGTTCGTCACAACGACCCCGTTCATGTCATATGCGAGCTTGATAAGCTTTGCGTCGACCTCCGGTATGTCCTCATAATCGTTTTCGACGACCTTTATGGGTATGTCAAGCTCCTCCTGCATGCGGTTGAGTATGTCAAGACCCCTGCGGCCGCGGTTGCGCTTGAGCGGATCCGCGTTGTCCGCGATATGGCGAAGCTCGCGCAGCACAAACGCCGGCACGATTATCGTTCCCTCGATTATGCCCGTGCCGCATATGTCCGCGATGCGCCCGTCGATTATCACCGAGGTGTCGAGTATCTTCGGCCGCGCGACGGCGCTCGTTTTGCCGGCCTTGTCCCTCGAGCTGCGCTTGAACCAGGAAGGGGTGTTTATCTCGCCCCTGCGCTTTGTGACGACCGTCCACCCAAGGTATCCGAAGGTAAAATACATGACTGCGTTTATGAAGAACGCGAGCCAGTTGAGCGACATTTTCGCCGTCAGCGTGCTCATCAGAAACGCGATCACAAGGCCCACGATGAGGCCCACCACGCCGAAGAATATCTCCGCCATGGACATATCCGAAAGCTTGTTTTCAACGGCGCTTATGAAGCGTGAGAAGCTCTCGATCATGCGCGGGGCCAAAAAATAAATTATGATTGCAAATATAAGCGCCCCCGCCACAAAGATGAGCATCAGCGCCCACTCCATGAGGACCTTGTGCATGTCCGCAAGACCAAAGAACATCAGAAGCTCGTTGATGGCCTCGATCACTGCGACACCTATGCCCGCCCCGATGAGCGTAAGCACGCCGCGCGCTATTTTTTTTGCCAAAGCGGCATCACCTCTTGATTACAAAATTACAGTCCGATCGAAAGGAAAAGCTCGTCCCCGTCACGCCCGCTCGCCGCGGCAAGCTCCGCGATGAGCACCTGACGCGCGGAACTGAGCATTTTCTTTTCACCCGCCGACAGACCCTTTTCTTCATCGCGTCTGCGCAGGCACTTGACCACGTCCGCCACATCATATATGTTGCCGCCGCGCAGCTTTTCAAAGTTTTCGCGGTAGCGTCTGTTCCAGTTCGCGCTTTCCTCGCAAGGCTCCTCGCGAAGGAAAGAAAGTACCTTTTCGCACTCCTCTTTGGAGATCACATGGCGCAGGCCGACGCTTTGCGCCGTTTCGACAGGTATCATCGCGGTCATCTTTCCGATGGTGAAGCGCAGCACATAATAGCTCGAGACCGTCCCCAGCACCTCACGCTCCTCAATTGACTCGACCACGCCGACGCCGTGCATGGGATAGCATATTCTGTCTCCCACACGGAACATGGCAGTACCTGCCTTTCAACCGCATTTGTTCACATTATTCTTACCTGTACGCCGCCTGTCTTCAGTTTTATATATTCTATCATTATTTTCGCGATCAGTCAAAGTATAGGCGCCCGCGTGGCGCGTCGTGCGCGCCGCGCGGGTGCGCCGATTCATTTTCCGGATACCATCAGTCCCTCAAAGAGCATGCTCGGCGCGGAAAAGCTGCTTTTGCCCGGCATGCTCCAGTATGCGTCGCAGCCGATATCCGTCACCGACGAAATAAGCTCCACGAACGAACCGCCCACGGTTATCTGCTCGACCGGGCGCACGACGCGGCCGCCCTCCACAAGGAGGCCGGAGGCTATCAGCGAAAACTCGCCCGAAACTGTGCTCAAGCCCGCGTGCATGCCGCTCATCGAGGTTATCACAAGGCCGTCCTCAAGCTTTTCGACAAGCGCGTCATAGCTTTCAACGCCCGGCTCGATGAAAAAGTTTGAAGGCATAACGCTCACCGGAGCCGCCGCGCCCGCGCGCCCTCCGTTTGAGGTGGAAGCCACGCCCGCCTTTTTTGCGCTCTTGAGATCGTAGAGGAAGCTTCTCAGCACGCCCTTGTCCACGACCTTCGTCATCACGCTCGGCACGCCCTCCCCGTCGAACGGGCGTTCGCGCCCCTTCAGGAGCGGATCGTCGGTTATTGTGAGGATATCGGCGGCGATCTTCTCGCCGAGCTTGTCCGCAAACAGGGTGAGGCCCTTTTGCGCCGCCTCGCCCGAAAACATCGGCGAAAACGCCGCGATAAGCTCCGTCATGGCGTCGTTGCGGATAAGCACGCGGTACTTGCCGGCGGCAACCGGCGCGCCGCCGTGCTGCATGACGGAATTGGCCACGGCCTGCGCCGCAAGCGCGTCGATATCGAATATCTCATCCCCCGTGCGGAATGCATAAGCCGTGCGCACATCATCTTCGACCTTTGTTACGGGCGCCAGCACCGCGAAAGCTATGCGGCTTTCATCCGCCGCGTCAAGCCCCCTTGTGTTGCTTATGCGTATCCTCGTCTGCTGCTCGGCAACGGTGCATGTCATCACGCGCACGACCCGGCTGTCGGCCGCTTTTGCCGTGCGCTCAAGCTCGAGCGCAAGCTCCGTGCGTCCGTCGTTTGTCAGCTCGTCCGCGCGCTTCTGCGGCCTGCTTATCGTCCTGTATTCGCTTTTGCCCTGCATGGGCTGCTCGTCCGCGGTCTCGACCGCCATAGCGTTATCTATGGCGCGTATGACGAGCTTATCCGGCTCGTCGAGCTTCTGTGTGAAGGCATAGCCGCTCTTCCCGTCATATTTCACGCGAAGGTTCGCGCCGCCGTCCGTATTCACCTCATAGCTTTCAACGGCTCCCTCCAGCACATCCACCGATGAAGAGGTGCTCTGCGCATAATATATCTCTGCATCGCCGCAGCCGCGCGCCGCCGCCTCACTGAAACAGGCCTCCTTGAACGCATCAAAATCCATCAGAGCGCGCCTCCTTTCCCGCCGACCACGATCTCCGTTACCCTTATCCTCGGCTGTCCGACGTTTGTCGGCACGCTGCCCGAGGCGGAGCCGCACATCCCCGGCTCCATCCACATCTTTTTGCCGATGCGGTCGATCCTTTTGATAACATCCGTGCCGCGGCCGATGAGCGTCGCCCCGCGCACGGGGCAGAATATCCTGCCGTCCTTGACCCAGTACGCTTCGTTCACGGCGAAGTTGAATTCACCTGTCAGGGGATTGACGCTGCCGCCGCCCATGGAAGCGGCGTAAAGCCCCGTGCCCATGGTGCGGAGCATCTCCTCATCGTCGTCGCTGCCGGGCGCGAAGAAGGTGTTCGTCATGCGCGAGGTCGGCGCGTAAGAATAGCTTTCGCGGCGGGAGCTTCCCGTGAGCGGATGATCCATCAGCCGCGCGTTCCTCAGATCCACAAGATAGGTTTTAAGTATGCCGTTTTCGATGAGGATGTTCCTTTGCGAAGGCGTGCCCTCGTCGTCATAGCGTATGCTCCCCCACTCGCCCGGCATTGTGCCGTCGTCAACGGCGGTCACGATATCGCTTGCGACCTTCTGACCGAGCTTGCCGCAGAACTCGCTGTTGCCCTTGGCGACGCTCGTCGCCTCAAGCGAATGCACGCACGCCTCATGCAGTATGACCCCGCCGAAGCCGCCGTCTATCACCACTGGGACCGCGCCCGCGGCGGGACATTCCGGCGCGTGCAGCATACGCACGGCGGTCTCAGCCGCCGTGACGCCAAGCTTTTCCATGTCGTAATGCCTGAACTGCTCGAACCCTTCGCCGCGGCCCGGCGCGCGATAGCCGACCTGCGCCTCGCCGTCCTTCATGGCGACGGCCTGTATGAACACACGCCCGCGCGGACGCCTGTCCTCTGCGCGCACGCCCGTGGAATTTGCGACCATTATGCGCTGATCCACGTCAAGGTATTTTGTCGTCACCTGCGTGATCTCGGGCGACGCGGCCTTCGCCGCTTCCGCGCCGCGCCTCATGAGGGCGATGCGCTGGGCGTTTTTGACCGTGTCATACGGTATTTCAGGCTCGTACGCTCCCCGGCGCACGGCTTCAAACGGACGCGGATCGCATTTACGTTCGGCTTTGAGCGCCTGCGCCGCGGCTTTTGCCGTTTCCATGAGCGCCTTTTCCGATGTGTCGGAGGTATACGCATATATGCAGCGCGCCCCGTCGAGCACGCGCACGCCCGCGCCGCTGACGCGCTTGTAGCTTGCCTCCTCCACCTTGCCGTTGGTCATCACAAGGTTGTTCTGCTCCGTGTCCTCCGCAAACAGCTCTGAAAAGTCGCCGCCTGTTGCAAGCGCCGCCTCCAGAACGTTTTCAACGATGCGTTTTTCGATCAAACCGATCTACCTCCTCATTCTTTTCGCGTTCGTCATTTGTTGTCGTCCTTGTTTTCCCGCCTCAGATGGTTTTCCCTTATCTTGCCTTCGTTGCCAAGCTCCCCAGGCATATAGTAGCGTCTGCCCTTCACGGAGAGGGGCATGTATTCCTGCCCGACGACATGGCCCGGATAATCGTGCGGATATTTATAGCCGCGACCCGCGCCAAGCGCCTTGGCCCCGCTGTATGAGGTGTCCCGCAGGTGCTGCGGCACAGGCTCGTCCGGCACGCGCTGCGCGTCGTCAAACGCGGCTTCAATCGCGAGGGCTACGGAATTGGACTTCGGGCTTTCCGCGATGAATATTATCGCCTGCGCGATGGGCAGCTTCGCCTCCGGCATACCGATCCTTTCAAGCGCGTCCGCCGCGGCCACGGCCTGCACCATCGCCTGCGGATTTGCAAGGCCCACATCCTCCGAGGCGTGGGCGATCAGCCTGCGGCAGATTATGCGCGGGTCCACGCCCGCATATATGAGCCGCGCGAACCACGCGAGGGCGGCGTCGCTGTCCCCGCCGCGCAAGCTCTTGCAAAAGGCCGAAAGCATATCGTAAAACTGTTCGTCGTCGACGTTGATGACCTTTTTCTGCACAGACTCCGCGGCCACGGCGTCGTCAATATGTATTATGCCGTTTTCCGGCGGCGTGGTCAGCACAGCAAGCTCAAGCGCGTTGAGGGCGCAGCGCGCGTCCCCGTTGGCGGTGTTGGCGATGTGCGAGAACGCGGACTCCGCGATCTCCACCTTATAGTTGCCAAGCCCGCGTTCGCTGTCCGAAAGGGCGCAGCGCATCGCGCGCGAAACATCCGCCGCAGTGAGAGGGAAAAACTGGAACAGCCTGCACCGGCTGACAACGGCCGCCGTCATGGAAACCATGGGGTTCTCGGTCGTCGAGCCGATGAAGCGTATCACGCCCTTTTCAAGCGCGGGCAGTATGCTGTCGCTTTGCGTTTTTGACCAGCGGTGGCATTCGTCAAGCAAAAGATAAGTCGCGACGCCATACATCGAAAGGTTTTTTTCCGCTTCGCTTATCACGGCGCGCACCTCTTTGACGCCCGCTGTGACCGCATTGAGCCTTTCTATGCGCGCGCCGGTCTGATTTGCGATGACGGAGGCGAGCGTCGTTTTGCCGCAGCCCGGCGGCCCGAAAAAGACGGAGCTTGTGAGCGTGTCCGTTTCTATCGCGCGGCGAAGGAGCTTACCCTTCCCCACGATATGCTCCTGCCCTATGAATTCGTCAAGCGTGCGCGGACGCATACGCTCGGCAAGCGGCGCACGCCGTGCGGCGTTTTTTTCAAACAGATCCATTGTGTCGGAAATACCGTCCATTTTGCTGAATATGGTTAGATTATAATACATCGCTCCCCTTTACACAATCGAGCATAAAGCCTATAATCCCTTTTGTAACACACATTTCACATGAAAGGCACATGATATCGATGACAAACGATCTTATCGACGAAAGCAGGAAACCTCTTGCCACAATATGGTATCTTGCGTGGCCGATAATGCTCGAGCAGGTGCTCATCATGCTGGTCAATTATGTGGATACGGCGATGGTCGGCGTGCTCGGCGCATCCTCAACGGCGGCCGTGGCCCTCACGAATCCCGCAACATGGCTGCTCAACGGCATTTTCGCCGGCGTATCGATAGGTTTTTCCGTGCCGATCGGGCGCTTCATCGGCGCCGGGCGCGTTGAGGACGCGAAGCGCGTCGTGCGCCAAAGCGTGCTCGCGATTGGCATCTGCGGCGTGCTTATGACCGTGCTCATGCAGCTTGCCGCGCCTTACCTGCCCGTATGGCTCGGCGGCGAAGAGGCAATACGCGCGGATGCGACGTCATATCTTTCCATAATCAGCCTTTCATATGTGTTCAACATGAGCGTGCAGATATGTTCCGCAACACTGCGCTGCACGGGCGACACGCGCACCCCGCTCATCTTCAACTCCGCCACGAACCTGATAAACATGGTGCTCAACTTCTTTTTTATATATCCGACAAGGACCGTGGCCGTTTTCGGCAGATCGTTCACGATATGGGGCGCGGGCCTCGGCGTGTCCGGCGCCGCGATAGCCTCCGCGATAGCGATCGCCTTTTCCGGCATCATGCTCATGCGAGCGCTTTTCCTCAAAAAGGCGGTATGCCGCATATCGCTCAGGGACAGCTTCCGCTTTGATCCCGGCCCGTGGAAGGATATGTTCCGTTTGGGCACGCCCACGGCGTTTGAGCGCATGAGCGTCAATATAGGCCAGTTCGCGATGACGGCGATCGTCACAACGCTCGGCACGGCGTCGCTTGCGGCACATTCGCTCGCGATCACCGCCGAATCGATCACTTATATGCCGGCCTTCGGCTTTTCCGCCGCCGTGACGACGCTCGTTGCCCAATCGCTAGGCGCGAACAAGCCGGAGCTTGCAAAGCGCTTTGCGAAGATGTGCGTGATCGGCTGCTGCATATTCATGACGGGCATGGCTTTCGTGCTGTTTTTCTGCGGCGACTTCCTCATTTCGATCGCAACGCCCGACGCCCAGGTCATCCTCATCGGCGCGGCCGCCCTCCAGATCGAGGCCCTCGCCCAGCCGCTTTTCGCCGTGGCGCAGGTGGGTTCGGGCGTGCTGCGGGCGGCCAAAATGACCCGCGCGCCGTTCATCATCTGCCTCATCGGCATGTGGGCCGTGCGCATACCGATCGCCTTTATCATGACGCGCTATACGGATCTCGGCCTTGCCGGAACATGGATAGGCATGGCGGGCGACCTGAGCGTGCGCGGTCTTATCACGCTTGTTATTCTCCTGCGGGGCAGGTGGGCCAAGGGCGAAGCGCCCCTCGCGCCTGAGCCGCCGCAGGCGGGAACAAACGGTTAAGGAACGCTTCGGCGTCATCTTCAAGCACATCGAATATCAACGCGCAGCCCGCGTATTCATCTGCAGCATCCTTGTTTGCCGTCACGATTATCACGCCGACGCTGCGCGCGCGGCGCGCATCCGCGTTTCGCCGCGATATGTATTCCGAAGCCTTGCGCAGCGCCGTTTCAAAATCGGCCGCGGCCGAAGCCGGCGCCGCAAGAAGCCCGCTGCACAGCTTCTGCTCATCCCCCGTAAAATTCACGCAAAAACGCTCGTCGAACCTCTCGCCCGCCTCGCACAGCGCGACGCGGCAGGACGGCGCGCGCGCGATCAGCTCCGTCATAAGGGCGCAGGCGTTCTCCACGCACAGATCCCGCGCGAACAGGCAGTCGCTTTCGCCCGTGACGCGCGCGTATCCCCCGCAGGGAAGCTTCTCGAAATGTTCCTCCCACGGCCGCCATCCGCGCGCCGCCTCCTCGAATATGAACGCGCGTTCAAAGCGATATTCGTCCTCCGTATGCCCGCCGCCCTCCGCCGCCCTGTATGTTTCAGCCGTGTCGCGCACGCGCGAGGGGCGAAGATAGCAGTGCTCCGGGTTGATGCAGGGCGCGCAAAGCCACGGCTCGTCAGCGGCGCTTTCGCTGTCCAGGCCGGAAATATCCACGATGACCACGACGTCCTCCGGCGGCGCCGCGGGAAGCGCCCTCGGCGAGAGCGCGCAAAGCAAAATTAAAGCACAAATCAGGCGCATACATACCTCCTGTGACAAGCAGTATGATGCGCTTTTTCAATGCGAATTGCATCAGCTTCGCCAAAGGAAGTTCCGTTTCGGCAAAACAAGCCGGCTTTCCGCCGCGCGCGCCAAAATATGTCAGTTCATCAATTGCCCCGGCTCATGCTATAATGGGCGCAAAGGACGGTGAGCGTATGGGTATTTTCGGCGCGGCGCTGCTTTTCGCGGCGCTGATTCTTGTTTATGTTCTCATTGCGGACGTGTTCACGGTGCTCTTTCGCATGACGGGCCTCACGGAGGAAAAAGCGCGTTTTCAGGTGGTTTCGCTCCTCACGAATTCCGGCTATACCACGCGCGAGAGCGAGCTTGTCGCCTCTTCAAGGCAAAGGCGCAGGCTTGCCCGTTTCATCATGATCTTCGGTTACGCCTTCACGGTGACGATCGTGTCCTCCGTGGTGAACATATTCCTCACGATGAAGTTCGTCGACGTTGAAAACATACTCGTCGCGCTGCCGTGGCCGCTCCTCGCGCTGTTGCTGCTGCTGTTGCTGCGCAGGAACACGGCGCTTCGCAAAAAGTTTGACGCGCTCATTGAGCGGCGCGCCGACAGGCGCATGTTCCGTCAGGGCGAAAACCACATGGCGCTGCTCGACGAATACGGCAGCATGGTCATCGCCCAGGTACACGCGCACACATTGCCGGAATCCCTCCGCGGAAAAACCGTCGCCGAGGCCGGCCTTCGGGAGCGCAGCATACTCGTCATGCTGCGCAAGCGCGGCGACAACGCGGCCGATCCCGTGGACGGCGCAACGCGCCTCATCGACGGCGACAGCATCGTGCTTTTCGGCCCCGCGCAGGAGATCCGCGAGCTTTTCGACATCGAAAAATAATATTTTTTAGCCCTTGACAGAATATATTATTTGAGTTATCATACCGCCTATCAAAAGAAAAGCGCAGCTTGCGCAATGGCTTTGACGGCGAAAGAGTACCTTGAACGGGGATCGCAGAGAGTTGACGGTTGATGCAAGTCAATGTTCCGCCGCATGGGAATACACGCCAGCAGCCTCCCGCCAAACGGCAGCAATGCCCAGTAGACCGGGACGGGTTCGCCCGTTAAAGCGATAGAGTATCCACCCCCATTCGGGCCGGTACTTGAAAAGGCCGGCTCCGCGAGGATCCGGTGAACTGAGGTGGTAACACGGGATTCGGCGCCCGTCCTCTTGATAAGGGAGGACGGGCTTTTTATATTCTCCTTTGGCGCCGGTTTGATAAAGCTTATTATTTTTTCCAAAGGAGATATGAAAATGGCAAACGTAAAATTTTTCAGCGGCGAAGAAGTCCCTCTTGAAATGCACAAGGTGCGCATCGTGCAAAAGCTCAACCTGCCGCCCGTTGAGGACAGGCTCGCGGCGATGCAGGCGGCCGGCAACAACACTTTCCTCCTCCAGAACAGGGATGTTTTCATGGATATGCTCACCGACAGCGGCGTTAACGCCATGAGCGACAATCAGCAAGCCGCCATGATGATCGCGGACGACAGCTATGCCGGCAGTGAAAGCTTCACAAGACTGCACAACGCGCTCAAGAAAACCTTCGGCATGGAGTTTTTCCTCCCCGCGCATCAGGGCCGCGCGGCGGAACACATACTCGCGCGCACATTCGTCACGCCCGGCAGCACCGCGCTGATGAATTTTCATTTCACGACCACAAAAGCGCACATAACCGCGCTCGGCGGCAGGGTCGAGGAGCTTTTCACCGACGAGGGCATAAAAACCGAAAGCAGCTTCCCCTTCAAGGGCAACATCGATCTCGGCAGGCTCTCCGGCGCGATAGCGCGCCTCGGGCGCGAAAAAATCGCCTTCCTTCGCATGGAGGCCGGCACGAACCTCATCGGCGGACAGCCCTTCAGCCTTGAAAACTGCCGCGCGGCCTGTCGCATCGCGCGCGAAAACGGCATACTCGCCATCCTCGACGCGAGCCTTTTGCAGGATAACCTGTTTTTCATCAAAACGCGGGAGGAAGCCTGCCGCGATATGTCGATTGCACAAATCACCCGCGCTGTCGCGGATGAATTTGACATCGTATACTTTTCTGCAAGAAAGCTCGGCTTCGCGCGCGGCGGCGGCATCTGCATAAGGGATCGCGCTCTTATGGAGCGTATGCGGGAGCTTGTGCCGATGTACGAGGGCTTCCTTACCTACGGCGGGATGAGCGTGCGCGAGATGGAAGCGATCACCGTCGGTCTTTATGAAACGATGGATATCGACGTTATCAGTCAGGCGCCGCAGTTCATCCGTTTCATGACTGATGAGCTTATCGGCCGCGGCGTGCCTGTCGTGACGCCCGCAGGCGGCCTCGGCTGCCACATCAACGCGAGAAAGTTCCTGCCGCACGTCGACGACCATCAGTACCCGGCGGGTTCGCTTGCAGCGGCGCTCTACATCGCCTCGGGCGTGCGCGGGATGGAGCGCGGCACCCTTTCCGAGCAGCGCGAGGACGACGGCACGGAGCCCGTCGCCGCGATGGAGCTTGTGCGCCTTGCAATGCCCAGGCGCGTATTCACCCTTTCGCAGGTGAAATACGCCGTCGACAGGATCGGCTGGCTGTTTGAAAACAGGGACATCATCGGCGGCCTCCGCTTCGTGGAGGAGCCCTCCTGCCTGCGTTTCTTTTTCGGCAGGCTCGAGCCCGTCGGCGACTGGCAGGAAAAACTTGCCCGGAAGTTCCGCAGCGATTTCGGCGACAGCCTGTAAAAGAAAAAAGCGGGGACGCTTCATGCGTCCCCGCGCCGTTTTCATTCAGCCGCCTCTGCGACCCTCAGGAATTCCGCGCACGGCGCTTCGCCGTACTCGCTTATCTCAAAGCACTCGAGATGCGTGATCAGCGCGGCGGTATCGGCGCCGTATTTCGCAGTGAGCGCATCTTCCGCCTCGTCCCTCACCTGCGCAAGTCCCCTGCGGTAGCGCGCGGCAAGATCCGCGACCTGCTTCTCGCGCGGCCACGCGATCTTATCCGTATGATCCGGCCAATACATCCAATCGAAATACTGGCACTCGTGGCACGAGGCTATCATGGCAAGATCGTCCACGCGCTTTTGCGAAACGGGAACCAATATATCCCGCTCGAACGGGTACGGTTTTTTGAAGCCGTCGCCCCAGAAGAGTATCGCCGGGGTGTGGTTGAGATATTTCGTATCGTCGCAAACGCGGGGCACGGTGAGCAGGAACGACGCATCCTGCACGAGAAGCGAAGTGCTCCTGTGATCCGCGTGATAATCGTTCGGCCTGTTCGTGAGGATCACGTCCGGCGCGAAGCGGCGGATATAGCGGATGAGTTCCTCGCGCAGCGCAAGCGTCGGCAGCAGCCTTCCGTCCTCGTTGTCCATCACGTCGTACCGTCCGCCGAATATCCTGCCGGAAGCTTCGGCCTCCGCCCGGCGGCGCGCCGCAAGCTGCGCGCGCGTCACGTTGAGATCGTATGTCCCGGCGCTGCCGTCCGTGACAGAGAGGAGCCGCACCTCCCAGCCGGCGTCGCGCAGTTTGAGCAAAAGCCCGCCCGCGCTCGTGTCCGCATCGTCCGGATGGGCGCCGATGCTGAGGACCCTGTATTGTTTTTCCATATGTAATCCCCCCTGTTCTGAAACTCAATCAATTTGGAAATCGCATATTACGCATGCATCGCCGTGAAGCTGCAGCACGCTCGCAGGAACCATCGGATCGACGTTGCCGCGTACAGCCCGCGTAAGGGCTTCCCGTTTGGCCTCGCCGGAAGCGAGCAGCAATATGCTGCGCGCCTTCATTATGCCGCCGATGCCCATGGTTATCGCGCTTTTCGGCACCGCGTTCTCGTCGTTGCCGAAAAACGCGGCGTTCGCGCGTCTCGTGCTTTGCGAAAGCTCCACTTCATGCGTGCCGACCGAAAAATACGGCGACGGCTCGTTGAAGCCGATGTGGCCGTTGCGGCCTATGCCAAGCAGCTGAAGGTCGACGCCGCCGAGCGATTCGATGAGCGCGTCGTAACGCGCGCACCTGATGTTCTCATCCCCCGCTGACGCATCGGGGATATGTGTGTTCGCGATATCGATATCTATGCGCCGGAAAAGATGCTCGTTCATGAACGCGCGATAACTCGCGGGGTCGCCCGCGGCAAGACCCATATACTCGTCAAGGTTGACCGTGCGCACCCGCGCAAACGACACCCTGCCTGCGGCGCAGGCTGACGAGAGCATGTCGTAAACGCCGATGGGCGTCGAACCCGTTGCAAGGCCAAGCACGCAATCCGGTTTTTTGTTCACGGCGCCGATTATGATATTCGCCGCGCGGCGGGAAAGTGAAACGTAATCCTTCTCACAAAATATTCGCATTTTTCTCTTCGGTCTCCTCCGTTGATGCCAGCAAACGCCTGACCGCCGCCTCCACGGCGATGCAGCCTATTCCGTACAGTCCGGCGTTTGTGCCTTTTTTTGAAAGTCGCACGGTGAGGTTGGGTTGAACGGACTTGAGCAGTCTGTGCGCAAGATATCTGCGCACCGCGCGCATGCAGTAATCGCACCCGGCCACAAGGTTGCCGTTGAGCACGATTGTATCCGGGTTGTACGCGCAGGATATATCGTTGATCGCGATGGCGATATACTCGCACACCTCGTCGATCAATGCGCGAAGACGCCCGTCGCCCGCGGCAAGGCCTTCGTTGATGCGCTCAAGCGAGCCGTATGAAGCGTTGACGCGTTGCGCGCGCGCCACCACGGCCGCCTCGCTTATCACGTTTTCAAAGCAGCCCCTGTGCTCGCATTTTTCAACGTCGCCCTCCGGCATGGCCGAAAAATGGCCAACCTCGCCCGCCGCGTTGCGGCTGCCGCGCACGAGCCTGCCGTCGATTATGGCCGCGCTGCCCACGCCGCACCAGCCAAGCTTGATATACGCGATGTTGGCGCTGCGGCGCGCCTCGTTGTCGAGCAGCGTTTCCTCGCCGATAAGGGCGGCCTTACAGTCGTTTTCAACATAAGCCGGCATGGAAAGCACGCTTTCAAGTATGCGTCCCGCCTCGATGTCAAACCATTCAAACTGACTTGAAGCCGCGATGAAGCCCGTCTGCTGTATAACATGGCCCGATACGCTCATCCCGCAGCACAGCACGCGGCGGCGGTCGACGCCCGCCTCGCGGCAAAGCTCCGGAAGGAGCGCGTCAAGCTCGCGCACGACGTCCCTGAAATCCGTTTTCGCCGGGATAAGTATTTCGCGGTAAGCGCATATGGTGTTTGCAAGATCGATCAGCGCGACCTTGCTGCGGTTGACCGTCGCGTCAATGCAAAGGCACATGCCCGCATCCGCGCGGATATCGAGCATCGTGCCCGGTCTGCCCTTGCCCTCGTTTGCCGCGGTGGAGCGTTCGCTCACAAGACCCGCCGCGATAAGACGGCCGATTATCCGCGTCATGCTTGTGGCCGAAAGGCCGCTTCGCTTTGCGATGGCCGCCCTTGAAATGGGGCTTTCGTTTTTTATCATGTCGTAGACGAGCTTCAGATTGTGCAGCTTCATATCCGTCTGCGATCTTGCCGAAACCTGATACATACTTCACCTCATGCGCGCTTCGTGAAAAAAATGTCCGGGAATAACTTCCTTTATTTTACAGTCTGTGCGCTCATATGCGCAAGCCGGGTTTCATATTCATCAAGCTCGCGTTCGCTGCCCCGCACAAAATGGTCTGCCTCGATCTCCGCCCAAAGTATTTTCTCATCCTGCGCGTAAGCGTGACACGCGGGATCGTAAACGACGATGCGTTTTTCGCGCTCGACAAGGGGATTCGGCACCGGCACGGCCGAAAGCAGCGCCTTTGTGTAAGGATGCAGCGGATGCGCGAAAAGCGTGGCGGTATCCGCAAGCTCCACGATCACGCCCTTGTAAATGACCGCGATGCGGTTTGTGATGAAGCGCATCACGGAAAGATCGTGCGCGATGAAAAGGTAGGTGAGTCCGCGCTCCTGCTGGAGCTTCGCCATGAGGTTGAGCACCTGCGCGCGCACGGAAACATCGAGGGCCGAAATCGGCTCGTCCGCGATGATGAATTCCGGGTTCATCACAAGGCAGCGCGCGATGCCTATCCTCTGCCGCTGACCGCCCGAAAACTCGTGCGGGAAGCGGGACGCGAATTCCGGCAGAAGACCGACGTCGAGCAGCGCGTCCGTAACCTTTTTTTCGCGTTCCTCGCGGCTCATTTTTCTGTCCACGCTTATAAGCCCTTCGGAGACGATATAGTCCACCTTCGCGCGCTCGTTGAGGCTCGCCATCGGGTCCTGAAATATCATCTGCATTTTTTCGATCACACGCCGGTCAAGCTCGCGCGATATCCTGCCCGATATGCACTCCCCGTCATAAAGCACGCTGCCTGCGCTGAGAGGATTGATCCTTATTATGGCGCGCCCTATCGTCGTTTTGCCGGAACCGGATTCCCCCACAAGGCCGAACGTCTCGCCCCTGTATATGTTGAAGCTCACGTTGCTGACGGCCTTGAACGCATTCCTTCCGCTGCCGAATGTGACGTCCATATTGCGCACCGACACAAGCGGCTCGCGGCTTTTTATATTATCGCGATAGCTCATAATTCGGCCTCCTTCGTATCCGTTCCGAGATACCTCAAGCCTTTTATCACCTCCGGCGGCTCCGTTTTCGGCGCGCGCGGATCGAGCAGCCAGGTTTTTGCCCTGTGCGTCGGCGTCACGTCAAAATACGGCGGGCGTGCCATGAAGTCTATCTCGAGCGCCTGCGGATTGCGCGGCGCGAAGGCGTCGCCCTTTATCACGCCGAAAAGGCTCGGGGGCGTGCCCTTTATGGAAAACAGCTCGCGGCCCTTCTCGCCAAGCTGAGGCAGGCTTGAAAGCAGCGCCCATGTGTACGGATGGCGCGGATCGAAGAACACTTCCTCCGCGGTGCCTATCTCAACGATATCCCCGGCATACATCACCGCGATGCGGTCGGCCACGTTCGCCACCACGCCGAGATCGTGCGTGATGTAGATCGTCGTCATGGAATACCGCTTTTTGAGATCCTTGATGAGGTCCAGTATCTGCGCCTGGATCGTCACGTCAAGGGCGGTCGTCGGTTCGTCGCAGATGAGTATTTCCGGGCCGCACGCCACGGCGATGGCGATGACGACCCTTTGCCTCATCCCGCCCGAAAACTCATGCGGATACTGGTCGTAGCGTCTTTCCGCCTCGCTTATGCCCACGTCGCCCAATATTTCGATCGCGCGGGCCTTGGCCTCGGCCTTGTTCATGCCCTGATTGAGTATGAGCGCCTCGCTTATCTGCCAGCCTATGCTCTTGAGCGGATTGAGGCTCGTCATCGGGTCCTGCATGACCATCGCGATCTTCCTGCCGCGTATCTTCGCCCATTCGCGCGCGGTCTTGAACTTCGCAAGGTCCATGCCCTCAAAGAGTATCTCGCCGGATTCTATCCTGCCGTTCTTGTCAAGAAGACCGATGAAGTTCTTCGTGAGCACCGATTTGCCGGAGCCTGATTCGCCGACGATCGCGAGGCTTTCGCCCTTGTACACGTCGAGCGATATCCCCCTTATCGCGTGCAGATCGCGCCCGCGCAGGCTGAATTTGACGTTGAGATCCTTCACGGAGAGTATGATTTCTCTTTCTTCCATCATTCACACCTCCTCAAACATGGTTCCGCGGATCGGCGGCGTCGGAGAAGGCGTTGCCGATTATATAGAACGCGATCGTTATGAACGCGACCACCGCCGCCGGGAAAATGAGCTGATAACGCAACGTTCTTTGCATCATCAGCACGCGGCCGGCTTCGACGAGGTTGCCAAGCGACGCCTGCGACGTGGGAAGGCCGAGGCCGATATATGTCAGGAACACCTCGTCGCCGATCGCGCCCGGAATCGCAAGCGCCGTTTCAAGCATGATGACCGATACCATCTGAGGAAGAAGGTTGCGCACGATGATGCGGAAGGTCCCCGTGCCGAGGCAGCGGGAGGCGAGATTGAAATCCCTGTCGCGGAATATGACGACCTGATTCCTGATGAAGCGCGCCATCGCCATCCAGCCCACAACGCACATTGAGATGATTATCGTGGACATGCTGGGCCTCAATATATAGCTTACAAGGATGAGGATAAGCGTTTGCGGTATGTTGCTGATGACGTTGTATATTTCGGTCATCACCTTGTCGAGCTTCCTCACATAGCCCCATATCATGCCTATCAGTATGCCGAACACGAGATCCGAAAAGGCGACGATGAGCCCTATCATGAGCGAGGTCCGCGTGCCCGCCCAGACCCTTGACCACAGATCCTGACCGATGGCGTTCGTGCCGAACCAGTATTCCGAAGAAGGCGGCAGATTCATGAGCTGAAGGCCGGACGTCGGATCGTTGTTGATGGTATACGCATCCTTCTGTCCGGGCAATACAGGCTGTATGAACGCGAAGAGAAGCACCGCAAGCAGCGCGACGATCAGCACGCGCGCGACCTTGTTGCGCCAGAAGTTCCTGAAGGTGCTCGCCCAGTAGGAATAATTCGAATACCCCGCGCGCTCGGCGTTTGCTTCGTCGAAGCTCGCCCTTCTGAACACCGCGGGATCAAGCGCCGCGACCTCCTCGGGGGAAAGATCCACTGTGTCGATCACGGGCTGCGCGGCCTTCTTTTTCAGTGACGCTTCGCGGCGCAGGCCTTCTTCGACATGATCGTTGAACTCCTCCATCCTTCGGAACTGAGGATTCCATTTCTTTCTTGCCATCAACGGTCATCCCCTTTCTTTGTGAAGCTGATGCGCGGATCGAGCAGCGCCATGAGCACATCGCCGAGGAACATGCCAATGATGCCTATCGCGGCATATATGATGACGAGCGCCTGAACCATGGTGTTGTCCTGACGCTGGATGACGTCGATCAAAAGGCCGCCTGTCCCGGGTATGGAATACAGATGCTCCACATAGATGGAGCCGATTATCGTTGAAAGCACGGAGTCGGGCAAAAACTGCGCCATCGGCACGAACGCGTTTTTGAAAAGGTGCCGCCGCATTATCCTGCCCTCCGACGCGCCCTTCGCGCGGGCGAGCTTGACGTAATCCATGTTCATGTTGTCGATCATATAACGGCGCATCCACATCGCGTATGTCGAGATGCTGATAAGCGATATGGACACGACAGGCAGTATCCATGATACCCAGTTGTTTTTGTCGAACAGGAGCGGCAGCTTGAGCCAGCTTGAAAAATAAAGTTGAACGAAAAGGAGCAGCACCGCCCCCGGCAGCGCTTCTATGACGACGATGAAGCCCGTGCCGAGCTTATCGCCCAATTTGCCGTTGCTGCGCGCCATCATTATGCCGAGCGGTATGCCGATGAGTATAGATACCGCCATGGAGATCAGGCCGATACGCAGCGAAACGGGTATTTTCGATTCGAGTATTTTGGTTATCGGATAGTTTTCGCGGTATATCCACGAAACGCCGAGATCGCCGTGCAAAAGCCCCTTGTAAAACTGTGCGAGCTGAACGACGATCGGCTGGTCGAGTCCCTTTTCGGCGAGCATGCTCGCGCGGACCTCGGGGCTGAGCTTGTCGTACTCCGCGCCGAAATACCCCTCGAGGGGCATCATGCGAAGCAGGACGAATATGAGCGACACGACGACGAGCAGCGATAAAATCGCGCCCAGCGTGCGCTTGCCGATATATTTGAGCATTGCGGCATACCCCGCCCCGGCTTTACGCGGGGCGTTCCCTTTCCATAAATAACGCAACGGTACAGAACGCGGGGGGAGGCCCTGCCGGGGCAAAGGCCCCCGCCGCTGCCCCCTCCCGCGTATCACAAGGGAGTGTTGTTATGTGTTATTCGGCGTTTGCAAGCGCTGCTTCGCGCCCGGTCTGCCAGGCGCTGTACTGTGCCTGATATTCATCAAGGCTCATCGCTTCCTTGAGCAGATTCTTGCCCTTGTAGCGCATGGACGACACGCCGAAGGAGGAATACTCGCCGTCGAACACGGTGAGCTTGCTCGCAACATAGCCGGAGGAGAACACGCGGAACGGGATCACGATGCCCTCGTTGATGAGCCATGCTTCGGCTTTTGCAAAAAGCTCATAGCGCTTTGCAAGATCCGTCTTCTCGGCCTGCGCTTCCTGCACCATCTTGTCGTATATCTGCTGCTGCTGACCGACATAGGTCTCGTCGTCGATCACGCCGTTGTCATAGTCGGCCTGGGTGTAAACATATCCGGTAAGGTATTCCTGCTGCGTGCACATGGAGCGGTTGTTGTAGCTCCAGGAAAGGCCCCACGGCTCCGCATAGGTGTAAGGATCGGCGTAATCCGGGCCCCAGCCTTCTTCCATAAAGCCGTACTTGCCCGCGTCGCGCACTTCGGAGTTATAGTTGTTGGCAGGGCCGGCGATGGGCACGATGTCGATGTAATCAGTGCCGAGGAGCCCTTCGAGCTGCTGCTCGACGACCTGCGCCACAAGATCCTGGTTGGCCTGATCCACACGGTAATAATACGGGATAACAACCGGGAACACGCAGCCGGCCGCCGTCAGCTCGGATATCGCCTGCTCCTTGTACTGGAGGGCGGTCTCGCTCTGGAACCAGTCGGTGTTGGTGACGGTCTCAAGCTCGCCCGTCACGGTGAAGTCAAGCCCGTTCGCGGATACGAAATCCGGTGGGGTGACGGTGTTCATCATGTATTCCTCGGGGCTGTACGGATCATAGCAGTTCATCGCTTTGAGCCTGTCAAGACCGTAAACGATGGAAAGACGCCATGCCTTGTTGTTGACGGCAAGCTTGAAGTTATCGTTGTCATACGGCTCGTCGAAATGCGGATCGAAATCGAAGAACCACCACATCGCGTCATAGGTGTGCCTGTTCGGGCGCACGATGGAGCTGGTCGCGTTGTCCGCCATCCAGGAGGCGAGGATATCCACGGGGATCTGGGCTTCGTCAATTTCGCCGCGCAGATACATCTCAGGCGCAAGCGCTTCGGCCTCGGCGTTGTATCTGCCGGAGACGGTCTTGATGTGAACGTTCTCAACATCCCAGTAATTCGGATTGCGCTCCCAAACGAACTCGCTCTGCGGCTCGAAGCTCGTGCAGTAATATGCGCCGTTGTAAAGCAGCGTGTCGCGGCTGGTGCCCAGAAGCTCGCCGCACTCAAGCGCGAACTGCTCGTTCATCGGCATGAAGGCGACATAGCTGAGCATCGAAAGGAAATACGGGCAGTTGTCGCTGAGGGTATATTCAAGGGTATAATCGTCAAGCGCCTTGACGCCGACCTCTGCAAAATCAGTGATGGTGCCGTCATAGTATTCACGCGCGTTCTTGATAACGGAGCACACGAGGTCAACGTTTGAGGACTCGTTGGCGGGATCGAGTATCCACTTGATCGCATAAACGAAATCGTTCGCGGTGGTCTCGCCGTACTCCTCGAGATCGCAGGTGTACCACTTCACGCCCTGTCTGAGGTTGAGCGTCCATACGAGGCCGTCCTCGGATGTGCTCCAGTCGAGCGCGAGGCAGGGCTTGACAACGCCGTACTCATCATACTCGATGAGCGTATCGACGAAATTGGCGCCGGGCTTCATGTCCGCGGTGGTGCCGGTCTTTATGTAGTTGAGCGTGCCCACTTCCGAAGCGTAAACATAACGGAAGGTGCCGTCCGCAACATACAGGTCGCTTTCGGGTTCAGCGGTCGTTTCGGGGCCGGCCGTCGCTGCGGCAGTTTCGCCGCCGGCAGTCACGCCGGCAGTCTCTCCGCCCGCGGCGGGTTCATCGGTCGAACCCTGAGCACATGCCGCAAGGCTTGCGAGCATAGCAAGGCACAGGACCAATGCAAGTAGCTTTTTCATCATGTCTGTTTTCCTGCTTTCTTTGTTTTTTGTCGAGCGCGGACTGATATGACGTCCGCACAAACAAGTATTGAGGCAACATGATTATTAACATCATGTTAGAAACATAATAAGGCCTGTATTGCTGGATGTCAACGTTATTTTTATACATATAATAATTCCGTGTAAATTTAACGTGTCCGCCGCGCGTCGCGCCGGAGCGCTTTTTGCGGACGCGGCACTTGACACGGCCGCCTATCGATAAGATAATACCGATAAAGGGTTTTCTATCTATTATATTTATTATGGAAAACCGGAGGAAGCCAATGGCAAACGACAATGCCCTGCACCCGATATCAAGGCAGACGCTCGTGCGCCTGCCGGAGTATCACGCATATCTCATCAGCGGCGCGTGCGAGGATATGCAGTATATTTCCGCGGGCAGGCTGGCACAGGCGCTCGGAAAAAGCGAGATACAGGTCCGCAAGGACCTCGCCGCCGTGAGCAGCGGCGGCGGACGTCCGAAGCTAGGCTTCGACCGTCAGGCGCTCATCGCGGATATCGATATGTATCTCGGGCTTGACAGCGTTGACAGCGCGGTGCTGGTGGGGGTCGGAAGCCTCGGCCTCGCCCTCATCCACTATGACGGTTTCAAGACCTGCGGGGTTGAGCTGACTGCGGCGTTCGACAGGGACAAAGCGAAGATCGGCACGCGCGTCAACGGCGTGTATATCGCCGATTATGAGGAGCTTGTTCCGCTCGTGCGAAGGCTCAAGGTGCATATAGGCATCATAACCGTACCCGCCGAGGCGGCGCAGGGCGTGGCGGACAGGCTTGTTGAGGCGGGGGTGCTCGCCATATGGAATTTCGCCCCGATAAGGCTTGAGCTGCCGGGCGATATAATCGTGCGCAACGAGGACATGTCCTGCTCTCTTGCGCTGCTTTCACACCACCTTGCCCAGAAATTGCAGGAGGACAAATGAACATCACTCATCTCAAATATGCCGTGGAGGTCGAACGCACGGGCTCCATCACAAAGGCGGCCGAGAATCTTTATATGAGTCAGCCGAACCTCTCAAAGGCGATCCGCGAGCTTGAGAATACGCTTGGCATAAGGCTGTTCAAGCGCTCGCCCGTCGGCGTCGCCCCGACAGAGCAGGGCGTGCAGTTTTTCGCCCGGGCAAAGGAGCTGCTCTCTCAGATCGCCGAGATCGAGGCCATGTACGCGCCAAGCCCCGTGCATATGAGCTTCCGCGCAGCCGTGCCGCGCGCAAGCTATATTTCTTATGCTTTCGCCACGTTTGTCGCATCGCTGAGCGAGGCCGCCCCGCTTGACATATCCTTTACCGAAACGAACAACACGGACGCCCTCTCCGGCATTGCCGAGGAGGATTACGATATGGCCGTTATACGCTTTGCGAGCGATCAGGAAGGCTTCTACGCGCGTCAGATCGCGGAGCGCGGCCTCAAAAGCGAGCTGATATGGGAGTTCCGCTATCGCGTGCTGATGGGTGAGACGAATCAGTTCGCGCGTGAAAAGAAGCTTTGGATGACGATGCTGCGCGACTGTATCGAGATCACCCATCCCGACGCCGCGGAACAGCGCGCTGGCGCACGCAGGCGGATATATGTGCGCGAACGCGGAAGTCAGTTCGATCTTCTGGACAGGGTGCCTGAGTCCTATATGCTCGTTTCGCCCGTGCCGGCGGCGACGCTCTCGCGCAACGGTCTCATCGAGAAGACTTGCGCGGATGCTCCCGTCATGCGCGACGTGCTGGTTTATGCCTCCGATCACACGCCAAGCGTGTACGAGCAGCGTTTCATCGACGAAATAAAAAGCGTCCGGGATGAGATCTCGGACACTTGACGGGGACAACCGCTTATTTGTCGCTCTTTTTGCTCAGTCGCTCCCGCACCTTTTCCGCGAATGCAACCGCGGCGTCCCTTTTCACCACCAGCAGCACCACCGCCGCGACGAACACCGCCACGATGATCGCCACGATGACAAAATCTCCCTTGAGAAGACGGTTGCCGATCGCGCAAAGCATGATGAATGTGGGCGTTGACCCCACAAGCACCGCGAGCGCGAACGGGCCCGTCTTTATATTTGTGCGCGCGGCGACATAAGGCACGATGCCGTTTGGCATGAACGGCATTATGCAGCCCATGAACACCATGAACGCCGGGTGTTTTGAATCGCTGATGAAGCGGAACTTTTTGCTTCCGCCCTCCACGGGGAATATCCTGTCCATGCGGGAGCCGAGCCTTCGCGCCGCAAGAAAGACGAGCACGTTGGCCGCGAGATAACCCGCCTCGCACACGGCGTACCCAAGCCACATCCCGAACACGACGCCCGCGGCGACCTGTATCGGCCCGCCAGGGCAGATTATGCTTATGACCTGCACGAACTGCAGAAGAAGCGTCATGGCGATGCCGCGAATGCCCACAAAGGAGCGGATATAATCCTCGATCGCCTTCTGATCGCCGTCCCTGAGTATGTCAAAGAAGCCCGGCAGTATGCTTTGCAGCGCAAAGTACAATATTGCAGCGATAACCGCGAACAGGAGCGCGTATACCCCTATCCTTATCCAACCGTATTTTTTACCGTTATTTTCCATTTGATCCATCCGTTCTGTGGAAGTATTTGTGATATTGTAATGCGTCCGGGGCGGTTTCGGCAAGCGGCAATTGCAAAACCTTTGCCGCAAGATTGTGTTTTTTGCCCGCGGATGATACAATAGTCCAATAATGTGGCAGAGAAACAACATAAAGGAGAATATCATGAAAAAGCTTTCCGCTCTCATTGCGGCCGTCCTTATGCTCACAGCGCTCATTTCCGGCTGCACGAGTTCCGTTGCGACCAAATCCGAATATGAGGTTACGGTATTCGCCGACGCGACGCTTGAAACCGCCCTCACCGATATCGCCGTGGCCTATACAGATAAAGAGAAGAACCCCAACGCCAACGAAAGCTCCGAAATACTTTTCCGCTTTGAGGATACCGAATCCCTCAACGCGAAGATAAAGGACGGCGCCTATTATGACGTACTCATTTCCACGGACGAAGCCGCCGATCCGGCGATCACGATCTCTGCGGCGGACACCGGCGCGGTCTATGCCCTGACGCTGTTCTCCACCTCGGACAATCCGGATGCGACGCAGGCGTTTGTCGATTATCTCACCTCCTCCACGGCAAAAACGATCTTCTCCGACAACGGTTTCTCCGTCGAGTGACGACGCATGCGGCCGTGCGCGCGAAGAGGGCGGTCACACGCAGACTTCCTCTGTAATTGAAATACCGGCCGTCAAATGCCGTCGCATAGCATAAAACGCCCCGGAAACGGGGCTTTTTCATTGATTGACAAACAAGGATGCTGCTGATACAGTTGACCTCGGGCACCTGCCCGGGATGCAGAAAGAGGCACGGCGTATGATGGAAAAGCTCAGGGCAAAATACACGAAGGAACAGATCCGCCAGTACATGAAGCGGATGCTGCTTATGGTTATCGCAAACATCGGTTATGCGGTGACGCTGCATCTTTTCCTTGCGGACAACAACATCGCCGGCGGCGGTCTTACGGGCTTTGGCATAATCGTGACCAATTTCATCGATATACCGATCGGCCTTTTCGTCATCCTTTGCGACATACCGATATTCATCTGGGCTGCGTTTGTCAAGGATCGCGGCTACATGATAACGACGATCATCGCGGCGCTTGTCTATTCGGGAACGACGGATCTGCTCGCGTTCATACCCTGCGTGACGGACAATCTGCTTGTGGCATCGGTTTGCGGCGGCGTGCTTTACGGCATATTCGTGGCAGTGATGGCGCGCGCGGACTGCTCGACCGGCGGCACGGATCTTCTTGTGAAAATGCTCGTCACAAAATTCAAAAACATAACCCTCGGCACGATGTATCTTGTGGTCGACGGTCTTGTGGTGCTGACCTCGATGATCGTGTTCAAAAGCTTTGAGATGGGGCTTTACGCGGCGATCGTGATCGCGCTTTATTCGTATGTGAGCGATCTTATAATCCACGGTCTCAACCGGGCGAACCTGTTTTACATAATCACCGATGAACCCGACGCCATCGCGGACGCAATAATGCGCGACATGCAGCGCGGCGTGACGATGCTCCCCGGCGTCGGCATGTATGCGCATCAGTCCAAAAGCATACTGATGACCGTCGTGCGCCCGCGCGAGGTATACAAGATAAAGGATATCGTCAAGCGCAGCGATCCGCGCGCGTTCGCCATACTGACAAACGCGAGCGAGGTCATCGGCGAGGGCTTCTCCGGGGTGGATTACACGAAGAACCGCACCGACGTCGCCATAGAGCGCGAGAACGAGAAAAAGAGGCGCGCCCTGAACGACGACGAAGAACGCAAATGATAAGGATACTCTGCACTGGTAAACTTAAGGAAGCATACTTTGCCGCCGCGTGCGCGGAGTATGTCAGGCGGCTTTCGCGCTACACACAGCTTGAGATAGTTGAATGTGCGGACGAAAAGGCGCCGGAGGAACTTTCGGACGCCATGCGCGCGCAGGTAAAGAACGCGGAAAGCGCGCGCGTGCTCGCGCATCTCGGCGACGCCGACTATGCCGTCGCGCTCACGCCCGGCGGGAAGAAGCTTTCAAGCGAGGCGTTCGCCGCCATGCTCGACGGCCTTATGACCTCGGGCAGAAGCCGCGTCGCCTTCATGATCGGCGGTTCGCTCGGCCTTTCGGACGAAGCGCTCGCGCGTGCGGATATGAAGCTGAGCTTTTCGGACATGACATTCCCCCATCAGCTTTTTCGCATTATGCTGCTCGAGCAGATATACAGGGCTTTCCGCATAATTAGGGGCGAGCCGTACCATAAATAAACCATTGAAAACGACAAAGGAAAATATGGAAAAGACTGAAAAATCACCTGAAAACCAAACAAAAAAGCGCACTACGCTTTGGGAGCTTTTCTCGGCGTTTTTCCGCATAGGGCTTCTCACCTTCGGCGGCGGGATCGCGATGCTGCCCATGCTTGAGCGCGAATGCGTGAAGAGGCACGGCTGGGTCGACGACGAAACCCTCGCAGACTATTTCGCGATCGGCCAATGCACGCCGGGCGTGATCGCCGTGAACACGGCGACCTTCATCGGCACGAACGAGCGCGGCTTTACGGGCGCCGCCGCGGCGACCGTGGGCGTCGTCGCGCCGAGCGTCATAATAATCCTCGTCATCGCGATGCTGCTCACGAATTTCGCGGATATCCCGGCCGTGCAGCACGCTTTTGCCGGCATCCGCGTGGCGGTGTGCGCGCTGATGCTCAACGCCGTGATAAAGCTCCTCCGCTCAAACGTCAAAAGCTGGACCGCCGTTGTGATAGCCGTCGCGGCGTTTGTTCTCACAACCGTGTTCGAGCTGTCGCCCGTGATACCCGTCGTGGCCGCGGCCCTTTTCGGCATAGTTTCCGGCCTTGTGAGGAGGCGCGCGAAATGATATATCTCACGCTGTTTTACGAATTTTTCAAGGCGGGGCTTTTTGCGGTCGGCGGCGGTCTTGCGACGATCCCCTTCCTCTCCGCCATGGCTGACAAATATCCGTGGCTCACCCATGCGCAGCTTGCGGATATGATCGCCGTTGCGGAATCCACGCCCGGCCCCGTGGGCATAAACTGCGCCACATACGCGGGCTTCAACGCGGCGGGCGTCCCCGGTGCGCTTATGGCCACATTCGCGCTTGTGCTGCCTTCCTTCATCATCATATCGATCATCGCGCGCGCCATCGCCAAATATAAGGACAGCGCGCTCGTTTCGGATGCGTTCGGCGGTCTTCGCCCCGCGGCGTCCGGGCTTATCGCTTCCGCCGCGTGGGGCGTGATGGCAGGCGTGCTGTTCACCTTCACGGCGTTTGAGCAAAACGGCCTTTGGGGCGTTTTCAATCTGCCGGAGCTTGCGCTCTTCGCGGTACTGATGATCCTTTCAAACATAAAAAAGCTCAGCGACCTGCATCCGCTCATATATATCGCGCTCGCTGCTGCGGTTGGTATAATCTTCGGCATGTGAGGCCGGATTCGGAGGCCATATGATGCGTTTTTGCCCGCTTTACAGCGGTTCCTCCGGCAACGTATCCTTTGTTGAGGGCGGCGGCACAAGGCTCCTCATCGACGCGGGACTTCCCGGAAAAACCGTGACCTCGGCGCTTGAAGCGCGCGATATCGATCCGCGCTCCATCGGCGGTATACTCATCACCCACGATCACAGCGATCATGTTGCGGGCGTGGGCGTTTTCGCGCGAAAATACAAAACGCCCGTTTACGCAAACGCCGCCACGATGCGTGCGATGGCCGGCGTCACCGGCCAGATCCCGCCCGCGCTCATGCGCGTGTTTGAAACCGGGCGCGACTTCTTCATCAACTCGCTCAACATTTATCCCTTCCCCATCCCGCACGACGCGGCGGAGCCGGTGGGCTATTGCCTGACCGACGGCGCGTCAAAGCTTACCGTGATGACGGATATCGGCGCTTTCAACGACAATCTTTTCGCGGCGGCGGCCGGCAGCGCCCTCATCATGATCGAATCCAATCACGATGTTGAGATGCTCAAATGCGGCAGCTATCCTTATCCCCTCAAGCGGCGCATCCTCGGCCCCGAAGGCCACCTTTCAAACGACGGCTGCGCGGAGGCGCTCATCCGCCTTTACTCAACGGGGGTCCGCCGCGCGGTGCTCGCGCATCTTTCGCTCGACAACAATTATGAAGCCCTCGCCCTGGAGACCGTCCGCGAAGCGCTTCGCGCAGCCGACATCCGGGACGGGGACTTCCGCATCGCCCTTGCCCACCGCAATATCGTGGGCGATATGTACGAGCTTTAATCTGCAGCTTTGGCCCTTCCGATAAAGATCAGCGGCTCTCCGCACACGGGCTCGCCCGTCGCGCCGGTGGGCCGTTTTATTGCGCACGTCGGCACGTCATAGCGTCTGCCAACGCAGAACAGCGTTTCGCCTTCACCCGCATAGCACAGGATGAGCGAGCGCGGGCCGACGTCCGCCTTCCGCTCCTCGAAGCCCGTGAGTATCGTGATATTTTCCGCCGCATATGGAAAGACCGCAACGCAAATATCCGCCGAAAGCGCCAGCTTGCCGCCCGAGGCCGAAAGCGCGCACTGCGTGAGCTGCGCCCTCGCAAAGGCGGCCGCATCCTGCGGCAGAGCGCACTCAAGCGCGCCTTCAAACGGAAACTGCGTCTGCGCGCGCATGATCGCTCCTCCCTCCGCCTCGTATACGGCGCTCACGCCCAGCACGCCCTCGACGCGCAGCGCGCCGTCCCCGGAGGTGCACGACGTCACAACCGGAGAGGCCGCGCACCAAAGCGCGCGCACAACGGCCGGCGCGCCCTGGGATACGCCCTCGGACGGGTCAAAGCGCTCGTCAACGCGGCACACGACGGCTTCAGGCTCCATGCGATCGAGCACGGTGAGACTGTCGCGCACGGCGCGATACTGTGCGCCCGGCATATAGGCGTCGGCATTGACCTCGCATTCGTTATCGCACACATCATATACCGTTGTGCGCAAGGCGATCTCCATGCACATCTCGCCCGCATCGGAAACATATGCTTCCGCTTCGGCGCAGACGGAGTGAGCGAACACGGTCCCTTCCGCAGCGGCGGAAAGCGGAATTTCAAGCGATACCGGGAATCCGGCCGTGAAAGAATCAAGCCCGCCCGCATCGGTCTGCACAAGCGACGCGACGGACGCCGTTCCCTCCACAAAGGCCGTGTCTGAAACGGCGCGGGCGGATCTCACGTTCACAAACGCCTGCGTGCACAGCACGCGCTCTATCCCGCGCGCCGACGTTTGCCCGCGCACGCGCGTTTCAAAATCCGCAAGCGTCTCCACGCGACAGCTCCTGCGTTTTTCCCTCAAAAACTCAGCGTCGCCGCCGCGCACTTCGGCAACCGTCCTTCTCCCGGCGCATTCCGTAACGGCGATCTTCAGCTCCACGGCCGCGTTGAAGGCCAGCCGCGCGCCTGTCGCGACCTCGGTTGTGAGCATTTCTGCATATGCCTCGGCCCGCATACCCTCCTTCGCCCCGTCGCACTGCGCCGTGTGCCGGAACGAAGCGGACGTGCTGAAGGCAAACAGCCCCGCGGCCGCGCCTTCGCCCTCGCCGGGCAGATATGACGTATCCCGGCAGACAAGCTGAACGCGCACACGCCCCTCGGTGACCACAGCGTCCTGCGCGGCTGTGCATTTGGTCACACTCACAAAGCCGCGGCTCGCAAGCACCTCAGTATCAGCCGCGCGCCGCCCTTCCGGCAGCGGCAGCTCACCCTCCACCTCCGCCTCCGCCGTAACAAGCGAATTCAGCGGGGTGAGTCCGATATCACCGTATATAAATTCCATATGCCCTCTCCTTCCGATCATGCGTCTGTATATATGTATTAGAAAGGCGCACGGCATATGCAAAAAAGCCGCGGCGTCACAATCCGGGTGTTCGCAATGCCGGAACGCCCGGAAGAAAAACCATGCGCGGCAGTTTCTTTTGTTTACCTGTCCGATCCGGGCGGACGCATTCGCACGATCGGCGGCAGCCCTTATATATCTTTTTGAACCAAAACCCCCGTCTGCATTGCGCAGGCGGGGGTTTGCTTTTTGCGATCACGCGGGCTTACAGCGCCGCGGCCTTGACTTCATCGGGTTCAGCAGGCGGCTTTCTTCACGCCGAGCGTGACCGTTTCGCCGTTCACATCCCATTCCTTGACATAGGCGCCGTCAACGCTTCCGGCGACGATGCTCTCGGCAAGCGTATCGGACGCGACGTCCGCGCCGAAACGCGCGAGGATCTCCTCGATGCGCGCGCTGCCGGCATGCGAAAGCACGATGTGATCCGTCACCTCGAAGCCCGCCTCCTTGCGCATCGTCTGCACCTTGGAGACTATCTCGCGCACGAAGCCCTCGTCTATGAGCGCGGGCGTGAGGTTGGTGTCGAGCACAACAGACATATCCCGCTCCGTCTCGCTGACAAAGCCGGCCTTGCGCATGGGCTCGGTGAGCACATCCTCCTCGGCGAGGGAAACATGCGTGCCGTCGAGGTCAAATTCATAGGGGCGGCCCTGCCTGTGCGCGGCGACCACCAAGTCGCCCACGCCCTCGCCCTGAAGATAAGCGTTTATCTTGGGCAGCACCTTGCCGTAACGCGGCCCAAGGGTCTTTAGCTGCGGTTTGACCTTGTATGATATGAACGAGGAAGCGTCGTTCACGAATTCCACGCTCTTTACGTTGAGCTCCTCCGAAACGATATCGACATACATCGCGGGCAGCGCCTTGCCCTCAACGAACATGCGCGCAAGCGGCTGGCGGTTTTTGACCGCGGCTGTGTTTCTGGCGCTCCTGCCCAGCACCACGACCTCAAGCACCTCATCCATGTTGCGCTCAAGCTCCGCGTCGATAAGGGAAGCGTCCGCCTTGGGGTAATCGCAAAGATGCACGCTCTCGGGCGCGGATGCGTCCACGCTGCGCACGATGTTCTGATATATCTGCTCCGCCATGAACGGTATATACGGCGCGCTGATGAGCGCCATTGTCCGAAGGGCCGTATAAAGCGTCATGTATGCGGCTTCCTTGTCGGTCGTCATGTCCTTGCCCCAGTAACGTTCCCGGCAGCGGCGCACATACCAGTTGGAAAGATCGTCCGTGAAGCGGGCAAGCTCGCGCCCGCCCTCCGTTATGCGGTAATGCTCCAGATGATCGTCCACGGTTGCAACAAGGCTGTTGAGGCGTGAAAGGAGCCATCTGTCCATCGCGGAAAGGTTCTCTTTCCTCAGGGCGTGTTTCGTGGGATCGAAGCCGTCTATATCGGCATAGAGCACATAGAACGCATAAGTGTTCCACAACGTGCCCATGAACTTGCGCTGCGCTTCGCTCACGGCCTCCGCGCTGTAACGGCTTGGCAGCCACGGCATTGAGCCGGTATAGAAATACCAGCGCACGGCGTCCGCGCCCTGCGTATCGAGAACAGTCCACGGATCGACCACATTGCCCTTGTGCTTGCTCATCTTCTGCCCGTCCTTGTCGCACACGAGGCCCAGCACGATGCAGTTTTTGAAGCTCGGCTCGTCGAAAAGGCAGGTGGATATCGCAAGCAGCGTATAGAACCAGCCGCGCGTCTGATCGAGCGCTTCGCTGATGAAGTTGGCTGGATAGCGCTCCTCGAACTCCTTCTTGTTTTCAAACGGATAGTGCCACTGCGCAAAAGGCATGGAGCCGCTGTCGAACCAGCAGTCTATGACAGCCTTTTCGCGCCGCATCACGCCGCCGCATTTCGGGCATTTGAACGTTATCGGATCGAGGAAGGGCTTATGCAGCTCTATGTTCTCCGGCGTGCCGGGGGCGGCCTCGAGAAGTTCCTTGCGGCTGCCTATGACATGCGTCTCGCCGCAGTCCTCGCACACCCATACGGGCAGCGGGGTGCCCCAGTACCGCTCGCGCGAAAGACCCCAGTCGACCACGTTTTCAAGGAAGTTGCCCATACGGCCGTCCCTGATGGTTTCGGGCATCCAGTTTATGCTGCGGTTATAAGCTATAAGGCGATCCTTGACGGCGGTCATCTTTATGAACCAGCTCTCGCGGGCGTAATAGATGAGCGGCGTGTCGCAGCGCCAGCAGAATGGATAGCTGTGCGTGAACTCCGGCGCGGCGAAAAGCGCGCCCGACGCCTTGAGCGCGTCGAGTATCATATGATCGGCCTTCTTCACGAAGACGCCGGCCCACGGCGTATCGGCGGTCATGTTGCCGTGCGTATCCACAAGCTGTACGAAGGGCATATCATGCTCCCTGCAAACGCGATAGTCATCCTCGCCGAACGCCGGCGCGTTGTGGACTATGCCCGTGCCGTCGTCCGCGGTGACATAATCGTCCGCGATCACATAATGGCCGCGCTTGTGCGTCTTCGCGGCGGCGTTGGCGGTGCACTCGAAAAGCGGCTCATAATCGCGTCCGACAAGCGCGGAGCCGGGATATTCGCTGAGTATCGAGGCGCCCTCGCCCAAAACGCTTTCCACAAGGCTCTTTGCCAGTATGAACTTTTCGCCGTCCTTTTCGGCGGTGCAGTACGTTATGCCGGCGTTGACGCAAAGGCAGACGTTCGAGGGGAGCGTCCACGGCGTGGTCGTCCACGCAAGATATGAGGCGTCCTCATCCTTGCAGCGGAAACGCACCGTCGCGGAGGTTTCCTTCACGTCCTTATAGCCCTGCGCCACCTCATGGCTTGAAAGCGCGGTGCCGCAGCGCGGGCAGTATGGCACGACCTTGTGGCCTTTGTACAAAAGGCCCTTTTCATATATCTTTTTGAGCGCCCACCACTCGGATTCTATATAGTTGTCCTCATATGTGATATACGGGTGCTCCATGTCCGCCCAGAAGCCCACGCGGTCGCTCATGCTCTCCCACTCGGACTTATACTTCCAGACGGATTCCTTGCACTTTTGTATGAAAGGCTCCACGCCGTATTGCTCGATCTGCTCCTTGCCGTCAAGCCCGAGCTGTTTTTCAACCTCAAGCTCGACAGGCAGGCCGTGCGTGTCCCAGCCGGCCTTTCGCATGACGTCATAGCCCTTCATCGTGCGGTAACGCGGGATTATATCCTTTATCGCGCGCGTGAGTATATGACCGATATGCGGCTTGCCGTTGGCTGTGGGCGGCCCGTCGTAAAATGTGAATTTCTCCGCGCCCTTGCGCAGGGCGACGCTCTTTTTGAATATTTCGTTCTTCTTCCAGAAGTCGAGCGTATCCTTCTCGCGTTCCACGAAGTCGAGCGTTGTGGGGACTTTCTTGTACATCTCTCTTCTCCCTTGTTTGATTTCAAAAAAACAAAAAACCGCATCCCTGCACGGGACGCGGAATCGCGCGGTACCACCCGAGTTGGCATGTTCGGCCATGCCCTCTCAAGCGCTTTAACGGGCGCTGCCCGGCGGGGCTTACGCGGCGCGGCATTCGCGCTTTCATGCTCCGCACTCACGGGTGATGCGTGTTTTTCCGTTTCCCGCCGCGCTTTCACCGTCCGCGGCTCGCTTTCGGGCGTGAACAACCGTGTATCCCGCTCATCGCATTATTGAAATACCATTATATATGCGAAAATCCTTCGTGTCAAGCGCTTGACGAAATGATATCAAAATGATATCATTATGACATGAAATGGAGGTATTTATAACATGACTGAAAAGATTTTGAACAACAAGAAGAACGGCATGGCGGTCATGCTCCTGCTGATATTGCTTTTCACAGCGGCGGTGGCGGGCTGTGTTTTCGGCGGCATGATGATGGATGCGGGCAGGTCGCCCGTGCTTTTCATCGTGTCGATCGTGTGGATATGCTTCGGATGGATATTCGTCATGGGCTTGAAGGTGTTGAAGCCGCAGGAGGCGCTGGTGCTGACGCTTTTCGGCAAATATGTCGGCACGCTCAAAAACGAGGGATTCTATTTCGTCAATCCGTTCAGCACGACGGTGAACCCGGCGGCCAAAACACACCTTTCGCAAAGCGGGGATGTGGACAGCTCCGCAAAGGCGGTGCTGCTCGCGCAGCCGGGCGCGGCCGCGGTCGAAGTGGCCAACAACAAGATATCCCTCAAGATAATGACCCTTTCCAACAACCGCCAGAAGATAAACGATTGCCTCGGCAATCCGGTTGAGATCGGCATCGCCGTGATGTGGCGCGTTGTCGACACGGCGAAAGCCGTCTTCAATGTTGACAACTATAAGGAATATCTTTCCCTCCAGTGCGACAGCGCCCTGAGAAACATCGTGCGCGTATATCCCTATGACGTCGCGCCCAACGTGGATACCACCGGCGACGGCATCGCGGACGAAGGCAGCCTGCGCGGCTCAAGCGAGATCGTGGCCGCCCGCATACGCGACGAGATACAGCAGAAGGTTTCGGAGGCGGGGCTTGAGGTGATCGAGGCGCGCATAACCTATCTTGCCTACGCGCCGGAAATCGCCGCCGTGATGCTCCAGCGTCAGCAGGCCTCGGCAATCATTGACGCGCGCAAGATGATCGTGGACGGCGCTGTCGGCATGGTGGAGATGGCGCTTGAACGCCTGAGCGCCAACAACGTGGTCGAGCTTGACGCCGAGCGCAAGGCCGCGATGGTATCCAACCTGCTCGTCGTGCTCTGCGGCAACCGCGACGCGCAGCCTGTTGTCAATTCCGGAAGTCTGTATTAAAATGGACGCACCGCAGAAAAAGCAGGTGCCGCTTCGTCTCTCTCCGGCGCTCTACGACGCCCTCGCCGCATGGGCGGAAGATGATTTCCGTTCCATAAACGGGCAGATAGAGTATCTTTTGAGCGAATGCGTGCGCCAGCGCAAAAAGAACGGCAAATATATTTCAGACGAGCTCGACAAACCGCCCAAGCTGGACATTTGACGGAGGAAAGATGGAAAAGGTGATCGTCGTCCTCAAAACGGACGAAGCTGACAGGAAAAACTTCACTGACGCCGCGCCGGGGGCGCAGCTTACCTTCATGGAGCCCGAAAACGTGCGCGCGGAGGATGTTGCGGACGCGGATGCGATAATCGGCAACGTGGATGCGGCGCTCATCGGCAGCGCTGCGAAAAAGCTGCGCTGGATGCAGCTTCAGAATGCGGGTACGGAGGGCTTTTGCCAGAAAGGCGTCCTGCCGGACGGCTGCGCGCTCACAAACGCGACGGGCGCATACGGCATGGCGATATCCGAGCATATGGTGGCGATGCTGTTCGCGCTGCAAAAAAGGCTCGACGTATACATGGCCCAGCAGAACGCGCGGGTATGGAAGCGCCGCGAGCATATGTTCGTCGCCTGCGGCAGCACGGTGCTGATAATCGGCACGGGGGATCTCGGCACGTCGTTTGCAGCGAAGATGAAGGCGTTCGGCTGCCATGTGATAGGCGTGAGAAGAAACGAGCGTCCAAAGCCGGATTGTATCGACGAGCAGTACCTTCGGGATTCGCTCGACGAGCTTTTGCCGCGCGCGGACGTCGTGGCGCTTTGCCTGCCGGGTTATGACGCAACGCGGCACATGATCGGCCGGGAGCAGCTTCGCCTTATGAAGAACAGCGCCGTGCTGCTCAACGTCGGCCGCGGCAGCGCGATCGATACGGACGCGCTCGTCGACGCGCTTCAGGCGCACAAAATATACGGCGCGGGGCTCGATGTGACCGATCCCGAACCGCTTCCCGCCGCGCATCCGCTTTGGGGGATGGAGCACGTCATCATCACGCCGCATGTCTCGGGCCTTTACGCGCTGCCTCAGTCGCTTGAAAAGATCAAAGCGATAGCGCTTGACAACCTCATCCGTTTCGAGCGCGGCGAGGCGCTCTGCAACGTGATCGACCTTGAAACAGGATATGTGAAGAATTGAAGCGAAAGCGCACACGTCAAGGGGCCGCGGCAAAAGCCGCGGCCCCGCTGCATTCTCGTAACGCCTTCTCACCCGCAGCGCTTCGCGCGACGGGACGAGGCGAGATAAAGGGGGATCGCCGCAAGCTGTGTCGCGACGGACACGATAACCATCGCGACGACGCTTATGTCATAAAGCGCGCCCAGCAGCCAGCTGCCGAGGAACCAGAAAACGCCGAAGGAACATTCGAATATGCCATAGCCCGTGGCGCGGCTTGACTTTGGGACCATCGAAGAGACGGCGGCCTTCAATATCGACTCCTGCGCGCCCATGCCGACGCCCCAAAGCGCTATGCCCACAAGCACAGCCGGGATCGAATCGAGCATGAACACAAACACCGCGAACGGCGCGGACAGAAGCGTTGACCAGATGAGTGCCGCAACGCCCTTTTTGTCATACATGAAGCCGAAAAACAGCGCCGCGACAGCGTCCACGAGCATCGCCCCCGCATAGAGCAGCGGTATGGTGCCGGTGTTGACAAGCGAAGCGGTTTGTGAAAGGCCGGAAGCGATGGAGGTATACGCGCGCGAAACGTGCATGATGATTATCGAATAATCGATGAAGCCGAAGGCGAAAAGGCTTATGCCCGCGATGTAGAGCACGAATTCCTTCTTCATTTTGAAGGGGACGAATTCCTTTGGCTCCGGCTCAAAATGCTCCGGATTGGGGAACTTGAGCCTTGTAATTATCAGAAGGATAAGCGTTATCGCGCCCGGTATGCCAAGCACCGCGAAGCAGAACGAATATGTCTCGAACACCGTTCCCTCGGTTTTGAAGAGCATAACAAGATAGAGCAGCACCGGCCCTATGAACGCGCCGATCTGATCGAGCGTTTCCTGTATGCCGAAGCTCCTCCCCACGCCCTCCTGCGTTGCGGCGAAGGACATTATCGTGTCCTTTGCGGGTTTCTTGATGGCCTTGCCCATGCGCTGCACCACAAGCAGACAACACGCGGCCACCCAGCCGTGCTCGCCCACGAGCGCAAGCGCAGGCACCGCGATGATATCAAGCACATAGCCCGCGATCGTCATCGGCCAGTATTTTTTGGTTTTATCCGTCAGTCGTCCGAACACATAGCGCATGGAGTAGCCTATAAGCTCCCCAAGGCCCGAAACGAAGCCTATCGTCGCCGCGGACGCGCCCATCAATGAAAGATATGCCCCGCGGATGCTCGACGCACCCTCGTGCGTCATATCCGAAAACAGGCTCACAATGCCAAAGAGCAGTATGAACAGCATCGCCTGCGAGAGCGCGGGCTTCTTTTTGTCCTTCATTCACATGCTTCTTTCCGCCGCGGGGGGCGCGGCCGGTCAGTCCGCGTAATTTGAAAAATAACCCTGCACGAGGATCACGGGCGTGCCCTTGTCCCCGCTGCCTGAGGTCAGATCGCAAAGCGAGCCGATGAGGTCGGTGAGCCTTCGCGGGGTCGTGCCCATGGAGGCCATCACACGGCGGTTGTCCTCGCGCGATTTTTTGCGTATAGCGTCGCGCACCGCATCCTCGAGCGCTTTGCCCGAAAGGTCGCGCAGATCGTTATCCGCAAGATATTTGAGCTTGAGCTCGTTGGGCAGACCGTTGAGCCCCTCGGTGAACCCGGGCGATACCACGGGGTCCGCAAGCTCCCAGATCTTGCCCACGGGATCCTTGAACGCGCCGTCGCCGTAAACCATGGCTTCAACGCGCTTGCCCGTGCGCGCGAGCATTTCCTTCTGTATGGCCTCGGCCACATGCTGCGCGTTTTTGGGGAAAAGCTTTATCACGTCGTCCGTTGCGCGGTTGGAGCCCAAAAGTCCGTACTGAGGGTTGAAGCCGCTGCCGTTGACGGGTTTTGAAAGTATGTCGGCAAGGGTATACACGTTCTCGCCCCCGGCCGCCTTGATGAGCCGCGCGGTGCGCGCGCGGGTGTGTATGTCCGCGGCGATCGCGTCATGGGTGTATGCGAGTATCGCCTCCGGGTGATTTGCGAATATTATGCGCGCCTTCGCGCCCTCGGCCTCGATGAGCTGCCTGTAATATGCGACATAATCCATTCCGGTGAAGGGATGCGAGGGTCTGCCGAAATGGCTTTCAAACTCCGACTCGGAAAGAACATCCGTCCACGGATTCACGCCGGAAGCGTCAAGCGCGTCCTCGCTGATGAGATGATTGCCCACCTCGTCCGACGGATAGGAGAGCTGAAGCGTGATCTCCTTCGCGCCGCGGGCTATGCCGGAAAGCAGCACCGCGAAACGGTTCCTGCTCTGTATCGGAAAAACCACGCCGATATGACCCTTGGGGAACTTCGCCCTCACGTCCGAAGCGACATCGTCCACGGTCGCGAAATTGCCGTCCGCACGGGCGACGACGGATTCCGTCACACACACGACGTCCCTGTCGTTGATGGAGAAGCCCTCTTCCTGCGCCGCGCGGAGCACGCTGTCCGCGACGATCGCAACAATATCGTCCCCCTGACGGATGATAGGCGCGCGGACGCCCCTTGAAACGGTGGTGCTCATTCTCTTCCCCCTCCGACCAAATAAATTAAGGCATGGCCAGGATTTCCGTGAAACCCTTTGACAATCCCGGTGTTGTAGTATATCATAGTCAAGGGATATAAGCAATTATAATTTACTCGAATGTATATCTAAGCATAGCTTATATATATAATTACAACGCTTATGACAAAAACCGGAGGATGTATGAAGAAAGAATATGACGTCATAATCGTCGGCGCAGGCCCCGCGGGCATATTCACGGCGCTTGAGCTGCTTGACAAAAACGACGGCATGAAGGTGCTGCTCATGGACAGCGGCAAGGCCATATCCGAGCGCAAATGCCCGGCGAGAACCACCGGCAAATGCTGCAACTGCAACCCCTGCGCGATAATGAGCGGCTGGGCTGGCGCGGGCGCTTTTTCGGACGGGAAGCTCTCCCTTTCCCATGAGGTGGGCGGCAACATCACCAAATATATCGGCGAGGAGCGCGCGCAGAGGCTCATCGATTATGCCGATTCAAAATACGTCGGCTTCGGCGCGCCGGACACGGTGCACGGGCGCAACGACCCGCGCGTGTCCGAGATCGCATATGAAGCGAGCAGATACAACATCCATCTCGTGCGCTGCCCCGTGCGTCACATGGGCACGGAATATGCGGCGGTCGTGCTTGGCAACATGTATGATCATCTGATGTCAAAGCGCGGTTTCACCTTCATGCCCTCGACCACGGCAAAGGAGATCATCGTGGAAAACGGCGCCGCCGTCGGCGTGAAATACATTTGCCGCGGCGAAGAGGGCGAGGCTTACGCCTCCGCGATCGTTGCCGCGCCCGGGCGCGGCGGCGCGCAGTGGCTCCAGGATGAGGGCAAGCGGCTCGACATCGGCATGTCCAACAACGAGGTCGATATCGGCGTGCGCGTGGAGGTTCCCAATTCCATAATGGATCATCTGACAAAGCCCCTGTATGAGGCGAAGCTCGTCTATTACGCGGACACGTTTGAAAACAAGGTGCGCACCTTCTGCATGAATCCCGGCGGACTTGTGAGCGAGGAGCATTATGAAGGCGGCATAGCCGTCGTCAACGGTCACAGCTATAACGACCAGGCCCTTCGCACCGAGAACACGAACTTCGCGATGCTTGTGAGCACCCGCTTCACGCAGCCGTTCGGCGAACCCATACGTTACGGCAATTATATCGCGCAGCTCGGCAACATGCTCACCGGCGGCGGCGTTATGGTGCAGCGCCTCGGCGATCTGCTTATGGGAAGGCGCACGGACGCATCCCGCCTTGCAAAATCCACGACCGTCCCCACCCTCAAAACCGCGGTGCCGGGGGATCTTTCCTTCGTGCTGCCGCACAGGCATCTCACCAGCATAATCGAGGCCCTTCGCGCGATCGACAAGCTTGCCCCCGGCCTTTATTCAAGGAACACGCTGCTTTACGGCGTGGAGGTCAAGTTCTATTCCTGCAAGCTGACCGTGGACGAGCGCTTCCGCACGGCGGTGCCCGGCCTTTACGCGATCGGCGACGGCGCGGGCATAACGCGCGGCCTCATGCAGGCGAGCGTCACCGGCATATGCGTTGCGCGCGACGTGCTCGGCGTAGGCGACGAAACATAACCGACTTGCGCGGTTGAATTTTGCCCCCGGTCGTTCCGACCGGGGGCAAATTATTTTATTTCATGAGTTTTTGATGTATTCCGAAACGAGCTTTGAAAAATACGGCTTCGCGCGCTCGGCCGCCTCAAGCACTTCCTCCTCCGTCACGGGGTTGTCGGTCATGCCCGCCGCATAGTTGCAAAGCAGCGATATGCCGAGCGTTTTTATGCCGCAATGCGCGGCGGTTATCGTTTCCGGCACCGTTGACATGCCCACGGCGTCACCGCCGAGCATCCTGTACGCGCGTATTTCCGCCGGCGACTCGTACTGCGGCCCCATCGCGTGGCAATAAACCCCCTCGCGCAGCGTCATGCCCAGCGTTTGGGCGATCTCCTTCGCGTGCGCGCGGCTTTGCCTGTCAAATGCGTTGCACACATCGGGGAAACGCACGCCGAACTCGGCTATGTTAGGCCCCGCAAGCGGACTTGCCTGCGAAAAATTGAGATAATCGGAAATCAGCATCAGCTCCCCGATCCTGAAATCCGGATTGAGTATGCCGGCCGCATTTGTCACGATCATTTTCTGCGCGCCGAGCAGCTTCCCGACGCGCACCGGGAAACCGATCTGCGCCGTGTCATACCCCTCGTACCTGTGCATTCGCCCCTGCATCATCAGAACGTTTTTGCCGCAGAGCTTTCCGCAAAGGAGCACGCCGCGATGGCCGGGGGCCGTCGACGGGCAAAAACCCGGTATCGATGAATAGGGTATCTCCACAGCGTTTTCCATCATGTCGCCCATGAAGCCCAGTCCGGAACCCAGAATGAGCAGATACTCGGGGACCTGCCTGTATCTGCCGCGCACCGCCTGCGCCGCGCGCAGATAATCGTCATATGTATAGATCATAATAATGCGCCTCCCGCCGATTGGATGATATATATTTTACCACAACGTCCTGTGTTATAATACCCGTATCACCTTTTGTATCTGTGAAAGGAGCAATTTATGCGCAAGCTTGAACGCAACGACATTTTCAATTATGCCTTTTTGGCTAAACCCGCATTTTCGCCGACGGGCAAACGGGCCGCGTTTGTTGTCAGCCGCGCTGTGGAGGCCAGGAACGGTTACGAAAGCGACATATGGCTTTCGGAGGACGGCCGCGTGATGAAGCTCACCTCCGGCGGGGACGGATCGTCATATTTCTTCGAGGACGACACGCATATCCTCTTTGCCGCGGACCGCGACCCGTCATATGCGAAGCGCCGCGAGGACGGCGAAAAGCTGACGTCGTATTTTCGCATAAGCGTCGACGGCGGCGAGGCCGAGCGCGCGTTCACCGTTCCGCTTGCCGTATCCGAAATAAAAAAACTCCCCTGCGGCAGCTATGCGGTCACGGCTGTGTATAACGCGGGCGACCCTGATTTTTCAAATCTTGACGAAACAGGCAAACAGCTCCTTGCAAAGCGCGTGAAAAGCGAAGCCGACTATCAGGTAATGGAGGAGATACCCGTTTGGGAAAACGGAGGCTCCTTTACGAACCGGATGCGCACGAGGCTTTATATTTTCGATCCCAAAACCGGCAAGGCAAGCGTCGTGACGGACGAGCTGACAAATGTCTGGAACCTCTGCATCGGCGGGGACAGGATATACTTCCTCGCGCGCCGGTTCGACGTGAAGATGCAGCTCACCTCCTCCGTTTTTGTTTATGACGTGCAAAGCGGCGCGCTTTCATGCCTGCTGCCCGACGCCGGCTGGTGCGCGGACATGCTCTTCGTGCACGAGGGGAGCGTGGCGTTTTTCGGTCAGCCGTGGCGCGGCATATACGAGCTGAAGTCCAACCCGGCGCTTTATACCCTTGCCGGAAACGGCGAGGTGCGTATGCTCTTTGACGGGGATGAGGAGCCCGGCGGCTGCCCCGGCTCCGACTGCTGCTTCGGCGGGGGCGAAAGCGTGATGCTTCGCGGCGGGCGCATAATATACGCCGCCTCATATCATACCGGCACGCGCGTGCGCAGCATTGGCTTTGACGGCTCAAGCACCGTCCTTGCCCAAACGGACAACGCGATAAACAGCTTCGATGTTAACGGCGAAAACGTGATAAGCGTCTGCATGAGCGACAGTGAGCCGCAGGAGCTTTATTCGGGCTTCATGGGGAGCAAACTCACGCGCTTCAACGCATGGCTCGGCGAATGCAGCACGGTAAAGCCCGCGCGCTGCGACTGCAACGGCGACGGCTGCACGGTGGAAGGGTTTGTGATGGAGCCTGCGGATTATACGCCCGGCAAAAAATACCCCGCTGTGTTCGAGATACACGGCGGGCCGAAAGGCACCTACGGCGGCGGATATTTTCACGAGATGCAGGTGTTTGCGAACGCCGGCTTCTTCGTGTATTACTGCAACCCCCGCGGCGGCGACGGGCGCGGCGAAGCCTTCGCCGATATACGCGGCAAATACGGCACCGTCGATTATGACGACCTTATGCGCTTTTCGGGCCATGTGCTCGAAACGCATCCGGACATAGATCCCGCGCGCGTCGCCGTGACAGGCGGCAGCTACGGCGGCTATATGACCAACTGGATAATCGGCCATACGTCAAGGTTCGCCGCAGCCTGCGCGCAAAGGAGCATATCCAACTGGATATCAAAATTCGGCACGACCGATATCGGCTACTTTTTCAACGCGAACCAGAACCTTTCCACCCCGTGGGACAACGTCGAAAAGCTCTGGTGGCATTCGCCTGTGAAATACGCGGACAAGGCGACAACGCCCACGCTTTTCATCCATTCCGAACAGGACTATCGCTGCTGGATGGCGGAGGGGCTGCAGATGTTCACGGCGCTTCGCTATCACGGCGTCGACGCGAGGCTTTGCCTTTTCCACGGCGAGAATCACGAGCTTTCCCGCAGCGGCAAGCCTTTGCACCGCATCCGCCGCCTCAAGGAGATGCAGGACTGGTTCGAGCGTTATCTTGTCAAATAAAACTTCAGCATATCGCCCGGGACGCGCAGATAAGCCGCCCGGGCGGTTTTTTTATTCCTTCGTCTGCCGCATTCTCCGTCTTATGCGGTTGAGATGCTTTTCAAAATAGCCCTGCGCGATGAACTCCGCCAGCACATACTGGTCAAACGCAGGCACTGTGCAGGAATAAAACCCGAGCTTTTCTTCATATCGCGCGCAAAGCGCCTCCGGCAGTATCATATATCCCATGCGCATGGACGGCGCGAGGCTTTTTGAAAAGGTGTTGATATATATCACCCTTCCCGACCCGTCCATGGAATAGACCGTTTCGGCCGGCTTGCGCGAAAGGCTGAATTCAGAGTCAAAATCGTCCTCGATTATATACCCGTCCGCGGCGTTCGCCCAGGCGATATACTCCCTGCGCTTGCCCGCGCTTGCGGTTACGCCCGTGGGATAGCTGTGATACGGCGTCACATGCAGCACGTTCGCGCGCGTGGCGTTGAGGCTCGCGGATGAAATGCCGCTTTCATCCATGTCGAGCAGCTCGCACTCCGCGCCGTAGGCTTCATACACGAGGCGTATCTTTTCATACGACGGATGCTCCACGCCGAACACCGTTCCCCGGCCGAAAAGCTGTGAAAGCATCACATAAAGATATTCCGCGCCGGAGCCTATCACGATCCGCTCCGGCGGCGCATACATCCCGCGATAGCCGAGAAGATGCTCCGATATCGCGTTCCTCAGCTCCGGACAGCCCATGTGCGGCGGCTTTTGCAAAAGTCCCCCGCTGTATTCGTTTATCACCTGACGCATTATGCGTGCGAACGCTGAAAACTGGAACGCCGGCTGCGGCGAAACATCGCGCGCGTCCGGTTTTTCACACCGGATGGCTGCGGGCGGTTTTTCAGCCGCAAACAGCGGCGGTATACCCGTTTCGCTCACAAAGAAGCCGCTTCGCGCGCGCGAGGTGACGTATCCCTCGGTGACGAGCTGCGCATACGCACTTTCAACGGTTATCACGCTCACGCCCAGATGCTCCGCAAGCCCGCGCTTGGACGGCATACGCTCGCCCGGGCGCAGACGGCCCGCCCTGATATCCGCCTTTATCAGGGTGTAAAGATACTCGAATTTGGAGCTTGCGCCCCTGTTCTCCATGTTATAGGTAAGCATATCTGACCTTATAATTTAATATTTATTTGGCAATTTTCATAATATCAATTTCGGATATAATATCAGTATAAAGAGTTTGTGTCAAGGAGGCGCCTCATCATGGGAGAAAAGAACCGTAATTCAGTCAAAATGCTTTGTGTGACCGCCATGTTCATGGCGATGAATATCGCGCTGAGCTCGTTCGGCGTGCCTGTGCCTGGCGGTCATGTGTATCTCAACGATATCATCATTTGCACCGCCGCGATACTGCTGCCCCCCTTCCCGGCCTTTGCCGTGGGCGGGATCGGCGCATTCATAGGCGATCTTATATTCTATCCGGCGCCGATGTTCGTTTCGCTCGTCACGCACGGCCTGCAGGCGCTCGTCATATCGCTTCTCGCCCACAGGCTTTTCGGCGGCAGGCACAAGACCGCCGCGGCCGTCGTCGGCGTTGCGGTGGGCGCGGTGATAATGATCGTCGGCTATTCGCTCGGCCGCGCGTACATATACAGCACGCCGGAATACGCGCTCATCAAGCTCCCTTATCAGATATTGCAGGCGGCGGTCGGCGCGGTGATCTCCGTTCCGCTTTGCTTCAAAGCGGGTGTTGAAAAGCTTTATTTCAAGGCGGTCGGCCTCCCCGCGCCGGCAAAGGACGCATCCGCCGGGGAGCCGCACGATAACGGCGGCGGCGAAGCCTCCGTCTGAAGCATGAAAGGCGGCCGTCCCATACGGGGCGGCCGTGTCATTTGTTCCGTTATGCTTTTGACCTGTGCCTTTCGGCGGCTTCTTCCTCCCCCTCGAGCACAATATCGTGGATGCGCTTTTGCACATCCGGCGCAAGGGGCGTGGGTTTATAGGTCTCAAGTATGCGAATCGCCTCCTCGCGCGCTGTCGCCGCGATATCCTTCGCGCCGCGCGAGACCCAGTTATCGCGCATACGGCGGTTGATGAGCTTTGTTGTCGAAAGCTCGCTTCGCATATATTGACGGGTATGCTTTTGCGAGAGGTAATTTCCGGCGGGTCCTACCGCCTTTATCACGTCGAGCGCGATCGTGTCCGGATTCACCGCGATGCCCTGCAAAACGCGGCGTATCATCTTCACGAATTCCTGATCGATCAGGAGCTGCTCGTAACTCATCGTCATGCCCATCTCCAACATGCCCATGCCGTATATGACGTTGCTGCCCGTGACTGCCGGAAGAAGGGAAGTTATCGTCTTCTCATGGCCGAGCTGCTCGTCAAAGCATTTGCTGTCGCCCTACGTTCCGCCGACGTTGGTCGGTATACCGTAATAATGACCGATCTGACCCACCGCGGCGCCGCACATCGCGTGTTCCGGCGCGCCGACGGGGCTTGTGGCGGTCTTCATGTCCATAATGGTGGTTGAGGTCCCGTAAAGTATCGGGTTGCCGGGATTGACTGTCTCGGCGAGGACGATGCCGCCAAGTATCTCCGCGTTGGTGCAAACGAGCGTGCCCGCAAGCGTCGCGGGCGTCGTGCCGCCGCAAAGGCCCATCGAAAGTATATCGATCGGCAGACCGTGCCGCGCCGAGAGGATGATTATATCCGTCTCGTTTTTGTTGATCTCAAGCGGGCTGTTCGGGCAGGCGCCCATGGTGATTATCGGCCGTTCGCGGAGCTTGTCGTATCCGCCCATTATCACGGCCGCCATGTCGATGAAGCGCTGCGTGTTTGCCACGCCTTCAAGGTCGTGCGCAAAGTTCTTGGTGAGGTTGTTGAACACCACCTCCGCCTCGTGCAGCGCCTTGACCTCCTGATTCACGTCGCACGCGGCGACCGCGATGGAGAACACGTTTATCTCCTCCATCGAGTCCACAAAGCGCGCAACGTTGCCGAGATCCTCCTTCGTGGAATCGCGCACCTCGCCCGTATACGGATCGATGATCTTCACGCCCGTGCCGAAGTTTTTGTACGCAACCCTTTTGCCGCCCACGAGCGTATCGTTTTTCGGATCGCGGCCGCAAAGCGTGAATTCCGCCGGACACAGCTCGATTGCGTCGTTTACGATGTTTCTCGGGAACCTTACGCGATCGATGGATCTGTCCACGGAACAACCTGCCCCCTCGAGGATATCCAGCGCCTCTTTGCCATGGATCTGAAGACCGTAATCCTCCATCAGCGAGAGCGTCGCCTCATGGATGGCCTCAAGATCCTCGTTGCGAAGGATATGGTAGCCGTAGATGTCGTCTTCTCTCTGGAATTTCGCCATTTGAGTCCTCCCTTCCGTTATTCAGTTTTTTGTGTGATCAAAAGACCTTAAAAATCATGATATCACCGCGTTTGGCCATTTGCAATGTCAAGACAGGGTTTTCCCGCGGCAAACGGGCGAAAAACATCCCTGCACCAGCGTTCGCACGCGATCGGAAACCAGTCCCATTCGGTCGCGTTGCCGTGGAGCATCGATATGAAAAACAGGATTTGCAGCGCGAAGAAAGGCTCCGCATGACGAAGCTGAAGCTTTTTGCCGAAGCCCTCCTCAAAGCCCGCGGCCATCACGGCGCGAACATCCGGACGGATGAAGTTTGAAAGCAGCGAGGCAAGATCCATATACGGACTCGATATGCCCGAAAGCGAAAAATCGATGAGTGACGCCTTCTTTTCGCTGTAAATGAGATTGCCCGCGGAAATATCCGCATGGCATACGGCGACGCCGTGCTCGGCCGCGGCGGCACGCATCCGGGGCGCCATCGCGTCAAGCGCAGAGAGCATATCGATGAGCTGTTCGCCCCCGATATCGCCCGCGTCCGCCGCCGCGCGCAGCCGTTCTGCGGTGATAGGGAGCACGTTGACCCCGTATCGCGGCCGCACGGGCGTAAACCGCGCCACAAGCGCGTTCGTCGTCCTGTCTAGCGCGCCCGCGGCAAGCCCCGCCGCGAACGCCGCGTCCTCCGGCACATCGCCTTCGGGATAAAGCGCGTTGTATGTTTCGCCCGGCAGCCATGAAAGCAGCGTCACAAGCGCGCCGCTTTCCGCCTCAGTCTGCACGAAGCTGCCATCGGGGCCGCGCACAGGCTTTTGCACGCGGATCCCCCTCGCGTCAAGGCAGCACAGAAGCTCGCCCTCGGCTTCCCTCTGCTGCTTTGCCGGCGCGGCGGTGAAGGGCATGGGATCAAAGCCCGGCGCGCATTGATGTATGCGCAGCGCATAACGCCCGCAGCCCTGTGTGACGCTGAATATAAGATTCTCGTTTTCGCGGATGGGGGATATCTCGTCCCCGCTCATTCCGAAAAGCTCCAATGCGCGCTTTGCGCGCTCAGTATCCGGCATTTCCCTCTCCGTTTCGGTTTATTCGTCCACCTTCACCACGCGGGGCGGTTTACGGCGAAGCAAGTCATAAAACACAGGCACGATGAAAAGCGTGAGCAGCGTCCCGTAAACAAGACCGCCCACAAGAACCACCGCCATCGGCTGCAACAGGTCTGCGCCGGTGCCGAGGCCGAAGCACATCGTGACAAGCGCGAGCACGGTCGTGAGCGTCGTCATCAGTATCGGCCGCATACGCCTGCGCCCGGCTGCGACAAGGCTTTCACGCTTGTCACCGGTCTCTGCGTATATCCCGTTCGCGCAATCCACGAACACTATGCCGTTGTTGACCACCACGCCGAAAAGCACGAGAAGTCCCAGCATGGAGATCACGCTCACCTCAAATCCGCACGCCCATTGCAGCAGCAGTCCGCCCGTGAAGGCAAGCGGTATCGTGAACATGACGATGAACGGCGAAAGCAGGCTTTGGAACTGCGCCACCATGATAAGATATATCAGCAGCAGCGCAAGCAGCGCCATATCGATAAGGTCTGAAAGCGTATCGTTTATCGTTGCGCTCTCGCCGGATATCTGCATCGTATAGCCGTCCGGCAGGTCGTATGCGGCAAGGGCCGATTCAAGCTGCCTGCTCACAAGGCCGATGTTATGCTCCGAATCCACGGCGGCCGTCACCGAAAGGGTGCGCGTGCCCTGATCGTGCTTGATGCTGCGCTGGCTTTCGCCCACGCTGAAGGAGGCGATATCCCCAAGGCGCACCTTAACGCTTTCACCGTCGCTGTTCTTGCCCTCGATCATAAGATCGGAAAGCGTGTCGCGGGTATATGCGGCGTCCTCCGCCGCGGCCACCACGATATCCGCGTCCGTGCCGCCGACGGTGACGCTCGTCGCGGTGGTTTCACCCGTGAGCGCCGTGCTCACGGCGCTGTAAACCTGGGCCGTCGTCAGCGAATAGCTCATTGCCGCCTGCTTGTCGACGGTTATCACATATTCGGGCGTGGTTTCGCCGATGCCGTCGTTGACGGACGCGACGCCCTCCACGGAGGCCGCGATATCCGCGATATCGCGCGCGCACGTGCGCAGCTCATCAAGATCATCCCCCTCGATGTCTATGCTTATACCGCTTTCCATCAGCGAGGATATATCCATGCTCCCGCTGACTATCGATATCTCGCAGGGCAGATCCGCCGTTTTAGCTTCGATCTCGCGGGATATCTCCATGCTTGTCACGGATCTGTTCTCGTCGAGCACCGCGTATATCGAATAGCTGCCGCCCGAGCCGCTGCCCATCGCGGAGGAGAAGCTCATCCCGCCGCTCATTATGCCGACGTCCGACACGCCCTCCACGGAAAGTATCCTTTGTGCCGTTTCATCCATGAGGCTTCGCGCATCATCCTGTGAATACCCGTCGTCCACCGATGCGGAAATGATGAGCTGCAAGCTGTCGCTCTCCGGCAGGAACGCGGTACCGGCCGTGAACGCCCCGTAGACGCTCACGCCGAGCAGCGCCACAACGATGATGATTATATACGCCTTGTGGCGCAGCGTGAAGCGCAGCGCGCGCTCGTATGCGTTCACGAAAGCTTCGTATACCTTCGTTTCCTTCTTCGCGCCGCGCTCAAGCAGCATGCTGCCGGCGGCGGGCACGAACGTCATCGCAACGATGAGTGAAGCGATGAGCGCGAAGGCTATCGTAAGGCCCATATCCATGAACAGCTCTTTTGAAAGCCCATCCGTGAAAACGATCGGCAGGAACACGCACACCGTGGTGAGCGTGGAGGCGGTTATCGCCCCCGCGACCTCCTTCGCGCCGCGAACCGCCGCCTGAAGGGTACTCATGCCCTCCGCGCGCAGTCTGTATATGTTTTCTATGACGACTATGCTGTTGTCAACGAGCATGCCGACGCCCATCGCAAGCCCGCAAAGCGAGATGAGGTTGAGCGAGATGTCGAAAAAGTACATCAGGGTTACGGCAAGAAGCAGACTCACCGGTATTGACACGGCGACGATGAACGTCGGCCGCGCGCTGCGAAGGAAGAGCAGCAGGATGAGGATCGCGAGCACCGCGCCGATGAGGAGGTTCTCGATCACGCTTTTGACGACGATCTCTATATAGACGCCCTGATCGGAAAGCACCGTCACGTTCACGCCGTCGCCGTTTGCCTCAAGCTTGTCGATGGCGGTGCGCACGTCCGAGGATACGGTCGTCGTCCCCGCGGAGCTTTGCTTGTTGACGGTCACCAGTATTCCGTCCTGACCGTTTATCTTCGCGTAGTTTTCGCCGGAATCATCCGTAAGCTCGACCGTTGCGATGTCGCTTACATGCACCTCGCCCGCAACATCGCCGCTGTCAAACAGCATGAGGTCGCTTATCTCATCCAGGGAGGCAAACTCCGCCCCGACCTTCACCGAAAGCTTCTCCCCGTCCTCAACGACATAGCCTGCGGGGAAGGATATATTGCCCGCGGTTATTATGCCCGAAAGCATGGACTGCGTGATCATCGAGCGCACGTCCGCCGCGTCAAGCGCCGCCTCAAGCGCATCGTCAAGCTCCTTGCGGCCGTCTTCAAGCTGGGTCCTGGCGTCGTCAAGCTGCGTTTTTGAATCCTCAAGCTGCGCCGCCGCGTCGTCAAGCTTCGCGTATGTTTCCTTCTTCGCCTGCTTGAGCGCCGCCTCGCCCGCTTCCACATCCTTGAGCTTATCCTCAAGGGCGGTCTTTTGCGCCTCAAGCTCCGCGCGCTGGCTTTCCGGCGCATATCCGGCGTCTATGGCGGCAAGGCCTTCGTCGATCTGAGCTATGCCGTCCTCGATCTGCGCGCGCGCGCTTTTAAGCTCCTTTGCCTTGGCGGCAAATTCGCGATCCGCTTTTGCGCGGCTGTCGCTGAGCGTTTTTTCCGCGTCTGTAAGTTCGTCCGCGCCGGAGGTTATCTCCTCCTGCGAATCCTCGAGCTGCTTGTATCCGTCCGCAAAACCATCGCGCACGGAATCGTCGAATTTCTGCTGAAGAGCGTCAAGCTTGTTCTCATCGAAGGTGACGCGCACGGTGGAGCTTACAAGCCCCGTCGCGGAAACATCGGCAACGCCGTCCACGCGCTCAAGCGCCGGCTCGACCGTCTCCTCAACATAATCGGATGTTCCCGCCGCGTCAAGCCCGTCAACGCTCACCGCCGCGACGATCACCGGCAGCATATCAGGGTCTATGCGCATGAGCGTCGGCGACGATACCGCGTCGTCAAGATAACCCTTGATGAGGTCTATGTTGCCGTTCATTTCGATCAGCGCGCTGTCCATGTTCGTGGAATACGCGAACTGCATTATTATAAGCGAAAGGTTGTCGGAGGAAATGCTCGATATGTTCTCGAGCCCGCCTGTGGATGAAAGCGCCCCCTCGAGCGGTTTTGTCAGCGCGGCCTCGACCTTTTCGGCCCCCGCGCCCGGATATGTCGCATACACGACGACATACGGAAGCTCAAACTCAGGCAGGAGCGTCGTGGGCATTTTGGTGAAAGAGATCACGCCCAGCGTTATCACAAGTATCACGCACACGAATATCGTAAGCGGTCGTTTTGCGCTCAGGGTCGGCATTGGTTCATATCCTCCGGGAAATTCAGAATTTCTTAAAATTATAGCACCGCGCGCAGATCCGATGCCCGCGCGCGGCGTGACGTCAATGTGAAATTTATGTGCATATCAAAGCTTTTTCGCCACACGCCCCGCGATTTTTTCATACAGCGCGTATAACGCGGCGGGAAGCCCGGTTTTCGGCGCAATGCGCCACGCCGCCTCGGCAAGAAGAACCCCCGCCGGCACGTCGACGACAACATGCTGCTTGACGAGCAGCGTGGTCGGCAGCGTTATTAGCATAAGGGCAAAAGTCGTGACGCGAAGCCATTTCGGCACGCGCTCATCAAACGAAACTAGCCGCCAGTCCATCCACACGAGGAAGCAATGCAGCGACGGCAGACAGCGCGAGGGCTGATCCACGCCGTATATCGTGCGCATGGCAAACGCAAAAAAGCCGTCGCCGGTGACCTCGGGCCGGGTATAGGTCGTCGGATAAAGCAAAAACGTTGCAAACGCCGCCGCAAGCCCCATAACGATCGCGGCGAGGAAACGCCCGAAGCGCTCCTCCCCCATGGACGGAGAAAGCATATAAATATAGCCCCACTCGATGAAAACCAGCACATACGGTATCAAAAACGCCGGTATGAACGGTATCTTCGCGTCAAGCGGGAGGGTTATGTCGTGCAGCGTGAGATACTGCGTGAATACAGTCGGCACAAGGTATGCAAAAAACTGCGCCGCAAGAAGCAGCACAAGCGCAACAATTCCCCTTTTTGAAAATGCACAGCGCGGATCTATCATGTTTTTTCTCCATGGCGTAATGCACGCCGCCGGTGTTATACTTTATTCATCCTTTCACAAGGAGGCTTGACAAATGTTTGACTTCATCCTCAAAAGCAGGCTCCCCCTGCCGCGCATAGAAAGTCTCGGACGTTTTTTGTTCATCGGGCCTCATCCGGACGATATCGAGGTGTTTTGCGCGCCGACGGTGAAAAAGCTCGTCTCAATGGGCAAGGAGGTATATTTCCTCATCGTGACCGACGGCGCGATGGGCACGGCCGACCCTTCGCTTGCAGGCCGCGCGCTTGCCGAAAGGCGATTTGCGGAGGCTGAGGCTTCCGCGGCGTTGCTCGGCGTCAGCGGCGTATCGTGCCTTGGCTTTTCGGACGCAGGCTGTTACGGCGAGGACGAATGCGCCCGCGCGATAGCGCGGGAGATCGTCCGCCTCAAGCCCGATGCGGTGTTCGCGCCCGATCCGGACGTGATCTCGGAATGCCATGCCGATCACATAAAGACCGGCCGCGCCGCAAAATACGCGCTTTGCCTTGCGCCCTACGCTTCCGTTATGGCGTCCGTCGGCGTCAACGGCGCGCACGAGCCGCGCGCGCTTTATCTTTACGGCACGGACAGGCCGAACGCATTCATTTCGGTGCGCGGTTTCGCCTCCGCGCGGCGAAGCGCGCTCGAATGCCACAAAAGCCAGTTCGACACGGCGTTCATTGACGACGTCATGCTCTATAACGCCCTTCGCTCGTCGGGCTTCGCCCTGCGGCGCTTTTCGGCAAAAGCTGAAGGCTACCGCGGACTGACGGCCGCGCGCGCGCACTGTCTGCCGGAGGCCTCGCGATGGTGAAGCTTATTTCTCACCGTATTTTTCATACATTTCATCATAATCCCTGAGCATCAGCTTGAGCAGGTTCGGCGTGTCAAGCTGATACGGGCAGCGTGAGGCGCACGCGCGGCAGTTGAGACATGCGTCGATCCGGTGCATCTTTTCGCGATACTCCTTCGTCATATACTGCGCCATCGGCGCGCGGCGGATGAGACAGTTCATACGCGCGGCCTGTGGGATATCTATCCCGGCAGGACACGGCAGGCAATAGCCGCAGCTGCGGCAGAAATTGCCCGAAAGCTCCTTCCTGTCGCGCTCCATAACGGCTTCAAGCTCCGCCGTGACCGGTATCTCATCCATTGCGCCGAGGGCGAGAAACTCTTCAAGCTCGCTTTCGCGCTGTATTCCCCATATCGGCGCCACGTTGTCATATTGCCTCATGAACGCCGCGCAGGCCGCGGCGTTGTTCAAAAGGCCGCCCGCAAGCCCCTTCATCGCGATGAAGCCCATGTCGGCTTCCCTGCAAAGGCCGGGAAGCTTCAGCTCCTCCTTCGACGCGATATAGCTGAACGGGAATTGCAGCGTTTCATAATCGCCGGATTCTATCGCCGCAACGGCGATGTTCATGCGGTGGTTTGAAATGCCGATATGGCGTACAAAGCCTTTTTTCTTCATTTCAAGCGCCGCGGCATACGCGCTGTCCGGGTCGTCCCTGTCCGGAAGCACCGCGGGATTGTGCAGCTGCAGGATATCGATATAATCGGTTCTGAGCATCATTAAGCTGTTCTCTATGTGCGCGAGGGCGGTCTTTTTGTCCGTCGCGCCCGTCTTTGTGGATATGACGATATCGTGCCTCACATCCGAAAGCGCCAGACCGAGCTTATACTCGCTGTCCGAATACATGTTCGCGGTGTCAAAATAATTTATGCCGCCGTCATATGCGCGTCTCAGAAGCTTAACCGCGCTTTGCGCGTCGATGCGCTGGATGGGCAGCGCGCCGAACGATACATCCGTAACCATCAGTCCCGTGCGGCCAAGGCGAATCTTTTTCATAAAACCTCCATGCAATATAAATCCCAGATGCGACAGCATCCGGGATCATTATAACATAATGCGCTCAGTTGTTGAAACCGATTATGCCCAGCGGCGCGGCCATGTCGCAATCGAGCACAAAGCACGCTCCGGAGCCGTCGCCCCAGGGATCGGCCAGATATGAAAGCCATTCGTCCGAGTCAAGATAAAGCAGGAAGCTGTCGATATCGCTTGAGCTGCCAGTGAACGGAAGCGACGTGGTTTCCAGCAGCCAGTAATCGCCGCTGTTGTTCCAGTCCTCGATCGCGACCTGCGCATGTCCCGGCGGCAGTATTATCATCGCGTGCATGTTCGCGCTTTGTATCGCGCTTGCCATGATTATCGCCGTTTCAATACAGACGCCGCTTTCGCTTTTGAGGCTGTCGTCCGGAAGGAGTATGCGCTGATTCGCGCCCTCCGTCATGGAGAACGAACCCATGTTGTAACGCAGGCCGGACTCGCTCATCGCGGCCTGAATGCCAAGCACCTGATAGATCACGTTGAGATAGTATTCATCGCCGGAAAAACAGGTCATCTGATAGCCGGGAAGCGAATTCATCGCGCCGTCCGTATACGCTTCAAGCCAGCTTATCGCCAGGCGGCGAAGCTTGAGTATGCCTTCGGACTCCGGCGTGAGCCACGCGAGAAGGTCATACCGGTTATAATCGCCGAATTCGTCATCCGAAAGGCAGAAATCGTATACGCTCATCAGCTTGACCTGCCGCGTTTCCTGCGTGTAGACCTTGCCCGTGTCGATATCGGTCACGGAGATGTTCAGCTGCGCGTCCTTGGATGATGAAAGATCAAGGTCGCCCGTGAGCAGCGCCGGCTTGATATACAGTTTTGTTATCTGCTCGCTCAGCAGCACTTTTTGCTCATACGGCTGCGTGAAGCCCGGTATCTCCACCCTGACCATGGCCTGCGTTTCCCCGCCCTCAGATGTGGCCGTGAGATTCACGATGCTGTCCATCGTGGAATACAGGTTTGGATATACGGTGTCGGCCACGGCAAAATCGACCTCTATGTTCTTTTCATCGGTGAGGTATGAATACGTCACTTCGGGAAGGTCGTCATCGGAAAGCGCGTGGCTGAAAAGGCCCAGCCCAGCCCCGCCGCCTGTGCCGGAACCCGCGCCGGACGTGCCTGCGCCCGAAGCGCCTGACCCGCCCGAAAGCGCGATCGCCAGCACGGCGATAAGCGTCACCGCGCCCGCTGCTATGGCGGCGATCAATATCCCCTTCTTCGCGCCGGCTTTTTCAGTCTCGCCGGACTGATATCCGCCCGCGGGCTGCGCGTCCGCCCCGCGGAAGCTCGTCTGCGCGGCGCCCGGCGCATATTGATTTGTGCCGTATGCGTCCGGATTATCCGTCGGTGTGTAATAAACCTGTCCGGGAGGGGTATATCTTCCGGTCACGGGATCGATATATGCGCCGGCGCCCTGATCGCCGGTACCGACCGGCGTTACGGGAGCGCCGCACATCGGGCAGAAGGTTTCACCGCCCCTGAGCTGTATACCGCAATTTTTGCAATATATGTTCTCCATCGCTTGCCCCTCCTTTACAGCGCGCCCATAAGCGTCTCACAGTTTTTGACGAGCTCGGCGCGCAGCGTCGCGATGTTGCCGTTGAGACGCTCGTCGACCTTTTCATACTGAAGATTGAAAAGCTCCGTAAGCTCTATCTCGCAATTGGCGATCTCTATATCCATCCGCCCTATGAGATAGCTTGCCGAGGTGCTCCTCAGAACATCCTCGATCTGCACGGCCGTATACATGGTCTCAAGCACCGCAAGGTACTTGCGCGTCGTGCCTATATATTTGTCAAAACACTCCTGCATGAAAACCGGACAGTCGATCTTGTCCATCGCGTCCGTCATCTGCTGTATCACATAATACAGCTCCGATATGGCCTCGGCGTCATCCGTGAAGGTTTTTTCATTATACTCCGCAAGCACCTGACCGGCGTCCTGCTCGGCAAAATAGAAGTCGAATATCACCATAAGATCGCGCAGCGCGGTTTCAAGCTTTGAAAAATACGTCTTCGCCGCATCGATGGTTTTATCAACGCTTGTAAGCCCCGTTGCCTGAAGCGCGTCCACCTCGCCCCTCAGCGCGGACACGCGGTTGATATAAATATCGAGCTCATCGGCCTTGGCCGCGATCTCCTCATCGCTGCTGCCCGTGTCCTCATACTCCGTGCCGTTGACCACGGCCTCCTTATAGGCCGCAAGCTCCTCGTTCGATCCCTCAAGCTGCCAGGCGATTATCTTCTGAACGCTCGAAGCGATCTCTTCTGTTTGCGCAACATTGGTACTTATTGTTGTTAGTATCGTTTCAACATCGCTCTTCATTACACCGGATGCTATCGCCGGCACGCCCGCCATGACTGTAACAAGACAGCAGAGCGCCAAACACAAGGCTCGTTTCATATAACCTCCGAAAGCGTTCAGTATTTTCATTTATTATATATCATCTGGCTGTACGGTCACAATAGTTTGCGCAAAAGATTACATCGAAATATTGGCTGTTGTGTCTCATGCTGTAACACAACGCCGTGCTTTGGTTTTGCATACCGCAAAAAAACTCTTGACCCCAACGGCACACTATGATATTATAACGTTTGCCGTCAAGCGGCAAGCGTCGCGGGGTAGAGCAGTTGGTAGCTCGTCGGGCTCATAACCCGGAGGTCGTTGGTTCAAGTCCTTCCCCCGCAACCATTGATGCGCACACCATTTGATGTGCGCATCTCATATGGCGGCGTAGCTCAGTTGGCCAGAGCACTCGGTTCATACCCGGGGTGTCATTGGTTCGAATCCAATCGCCGCTACCAAGAAAAGCTAGATTACATCTAGCTTTTTTCTTTATCCTAAATATGTAAATCGAATTACCGAAAGCCGTTCCGGCAACTTTTTGGCAACTTATTTTTTTTGCGGCAACCGGCAACTTTGAGGTTACTATGTCGAAGCATCCGGACAAGCGGAGAGAGACAATCGATGTTATAATTATCATTATGGTTCGCTCATATGACCGGAGCGGCCGCCAAATAGATTTTGCGGAGATGCACAAATGAAAAATACGATCGTAAGAAACGCCGTTATCGCAGATGCTGAACGCCTGTTGGAGATCTATACATATTATGTTGAGAATACGGCCGTTACCTTTGAATACTTCGCTCCCTCTCTTGCCGAATTCCAAAGCCGCATGAGACGCACTATGGAAAAGTATCCATATCTTGTTATTGAAACGGACGGGGTTATTCAAGGCTATGCGTATGCGGGTGCGTTTGTGGGCCGGGCCGCCTATGACTGGTCCTGTGAAACGACGGTCTATCTTGAACGCAACGCACGAAAATGCGGCCTTGGCCGCATGATATATGAAGCACTCGAAGAAAAGCTTTGTGAAATGGGTATCCTCAATCTCTATGCCTGCATAGGATACCCGGATGTTGAGGATGACCGTCTTGATAAAAACAGCGCCGATTTCCATGCGCATCTGGGCTTTTCCAAGGTCGGTGAATTCCATGAATGCGGCTGCAAATTCGGCCGCTGGTACAATATGATATGGATGGAAAAAATCATCGGAACGCATCAAAAAAGCCCGTTGCCCGTCAGATTCTCAGAAACTCTGCCTGCCGGCAGGTCGGATCCGTCGGCGCGATAACCGTCATAATACCGGCAAAACGGCCCGGTGAGCATGAAAAAGGCACGGTCTGAATCGCTTCAGTCCGTGCCTTACAGTTATCTTTCCCGCTGCTTGGGCTGTTCAAGGAGGCCGCAGCTTTGCAGTATCTCGATATACAGCATAAGCTCGCCGCGGGATGAAACGCATAGCTTTTTATAGATCTTGTTGAGATGCTTCTTGACCGTGCTTTCGCTGATGAACGAGCGCTTTGCCACCTCGTCGGTATCAAGGCCCTTGGCATACAGCTCGAACACCTCCCTCTCGGTTATGGTAAGCTGCGTCAGTCTGTCGACAAAGGTTTTGAGCATCGCGTCGATATTCGGCGGCATGGCCGTTCCCGGCGCGGTCTTCGCCTTCATGCGGATATAGTCCGCAAGCTGATCGATCTCCGAAATGCCTGAACGCACGTCGGGCGGGGTCTCCGCCTGTACCGCGCTCAAAAGCTGCGTGATGGGCGTTGTGAAGCGTTTTGAGAGAAAGTGCGAAAGCAGCAGCATGACGAGCAGGAACGAAAGACTGCCGATTATCCACGCGGCGCGCGTCCCCGCCGCAATGCGCTCATAGGCGTCAGCCGAGATAAGCGTCACGGCGACAAGCGGCCTGCCGCTGTATGATTCAGCCGGCAGCACCTGATGCAGACCCAGATATTCCGCGGCGCCCGTGGAATATGTGTTGTAATACCTGCCCGTGCGAAAAGTCATCGCGCCCTCCGGGGAAAGGTCCGTGCCGCCGCCGAGCATGGATTTTCCCATTGACAGCGTGCTCCCCTCGACGGGCGCTAACACGGTCATTATGCTGCCGTAGTCGCTGTCGGCCGCCGGGTAGGAAAGCCTGAAATACAGCTCCGAAAGCTCCATCCCGCACACGCCGCAGACCTTGCCGTCGCTGTCCAGCACAGGGACCAGCAGCAGCAGCGCATCCTCCCATGTATCCTTGATCTCCATGCGCTCCGTCCATATGCAGTGATCGGCAAGCCTTGCGACGTTGGCGGTCATCAGCTCTTTGCAGCCGGGTATGAGCGCCGTGTCGATCTCGAGATTCCAGCGGTTGTGCATCTGGATCTGTTCCCTGCGGGCGATCTCCGGCATGCCGCGGAAATAGACCATGTGTTTGTTGGCGCAGGAGATGCTGTTCAGGTCTGAATAGCGCAGATACAGCCCCATAAACGAGGTCGTATCCGAGGTATGGGTGTTGGCCGTGGCGTTGAGCACCACGAAAACGCCGCTGCACGCGCAGGAGTGCATTGAGGTGTATACAGGCGTATAGAGCTTTTCCTCCAGCGTTGTGATGAGCGCTTCATTATTATTGAGCGCGTCGAAGCTGCTGCCGTTTGCGGTGAGCGTATCCGTGATGATCTCCGTGAGCTGCCCGGAAAGGGTCACGCACTGCGCTTCCAGCGCATCCATATGATCGGAGAGGTTTTTCACCGTGTTCTGCTGCTGGACGGAAAGAAACTCGCAAAGCTGCCTGTCCGTATTTGAATATACACCCGCAATGCTCAGTATGAGCAGCAGCGCCGCAAAAACGGCCAGCACCATACTCAGCCAGTAAAGGTTCAGCATTCGCCGCATACTGACGCCCTGTGTTTTCACCTGTGCCATGGCAAGGCGCAGTTCGTTGAGTTTTTCAAGCATCTCCCCACCGCCTTTTGAGCCGTCAGGCTTCATCGAATATAACTCTTCTTGAATTCTTCAAGCGTGCTGCCGACAAGCCCGTCGATCGGCGTTTTATGTTCAAGATACGCATAGCGTCCTGCGGACAGCTTGATGCGCACCTGTTCCTCAAACCGCGTTTCAAGGTCAAGGTAGTTTTTTATCTTGGGCGGGGTATAAAACGTATACTCCTGCTGCGTTTTGATGAACGCCTGATACAGAGAAATATATTTCGGATCGGTCAGCTTTTCAACGGCGGCCGGCAGATAATCAAACGCTTCAGTCTTCACCGGCATATAGCCGAGGCTCGTGACGAACTCCACGTTCTTTTTCGCTTCAGTCAGCCATTTGAGGAATGTGATGCAGGCTTTTTCGCGCTCAGGCGTGGATTTCACAGTACAGATACCCGCGCCGCGCTGCATCACGAGCTTGCTGCCGCCCTCAAACGTCGGGCATGGCATGGAGATGATCTCCACCTGTTCGCTCGTTTTGTTCGTATATGTTACGGTGTCCGAATAATACAGCACGCTTGCCGATGAAGCCACCGACGCGATGGCGTCGCCCGTGCGCAGCGGCTCCGTGGCATAGCCGCTTTGCAGCCACACGCCGCCCTCAAGCGTCGCCCTTGCATATGGCTCCCATACCTTGTTGAACATGGGGCCGAAGGCAAGACCGTCGCCCGCCGCGTTGAAGAAATCCTCGCCGAGGGATTCCACGCCCACCTGAAAATAATCGAAATGATAATCGTGGACAAAGAACACCTTGCCGTCGTTTTCCACATCGGGCGTGAGGGAATCCGTCCACGCATAATAGTCTTCGGCAAGCCGGTACAGTCCCTCCCAGGTTTCAAGCTGTGAAAGCTTCGCGCCGGTTGCTGCCGAGAAGCGGTCGAATGCGGTTTTGTTGACGAAAAGTATCTCTGTGGATTTTGCGACCGGCAGCACGGCAAGACGGCCGTCCACCACGCCCTCATCCAAAAATGAGGGGATGAAGCCTGCAAGCTCCTCATCGGAAAAATAATCGTAGTAGTCCACAAGTATCGTTTCATCCGGCATTGCCAGCACCGTCTTTGGATATGAAACGAACATATCCGGCAGCTCCAGCGCGCCGGGGTCGTTGAACGCTGCGGCAAGCACGCCCTCGTGGATGGTGTTCGTGTTTGTCACGCTCGTCACTTCGACACGGATGTTTTCGTCAAGCCCCACGGTTTCGTTGAACTCCGTGATAAGATCGTTGAGCGGCGAATCCGCCTGCCCGCCGTATACATGCCAAAGGGTAACGGTCGTGGGCTTCGCTTTTTCGGACGCTTTGCCGCATCCGGCGCATAGAAGCGCCATAACAAGGCTCAACGCGCACAAAAATCTTTTCTTCATCGTTCTCGTCTTCTCCCTTCTGTGTGACAAGCGCTCCCGCGGCAGCGACGGCGGGATTTGCGCTTCGTTTACAGCGTATCCATGATCGCTGCGAGATAAGTGGATGAGATCGATCCGTAGACGAACTGATCGATGAGCGCGTCCTTCTTGGCCTGCCGCACTTTTTCAGCCAGCTCCCTTTCGCTGTTCTCATCCACCACAAACACGATCTTGCAGGCCGGGTCGCGGCTTTTCACCTCGTCGCGGACTTTCATGCGTTCATCCATATCCCACGGTGAAAATGCCGTCACTTCCATGATGAGGATATTGGCCGACGTAAGCTCGCACAGCTCCGCGGTTTTTTCCGGCCCGTCGCTTGTCGCCACGTCGAAATCCGATGAAAAGCCCCGGAGCGCCTGCGCGATTGCGTCCGCAAAAAGGCCGTTGTGCATGTCAACTACGACTCTTTTCATCTTTATTACCTCCGGCAAGCTGAAATGTATATCCTGCTGCTATTGTCAATGATACTGTATCAGTTACGGCCGATATGCGCCCCGTCCGAAAGTGCAATTTTTCTTATATTGCCGCGCTGTTTTGCTTTTGAAGACAAATTATCCCCCGCGCATCGAAGGCGCCGGGGATGAAACGGATCATGTCCGCTCTGTTCGGTTCATTCCTGCTCTTCAGGCAGCTTTGGTATGATGAACCTTTTGCTTGTCACGGCGATCGCGAGCCGTATGCGGTTTGCATAGCCTGTCTTGGAGAGTATGTTTGAAACGTGATATTTGGCCGTCCGGACGCCGATATTGAGTTTTTCTGCGATTTCGTTGTATTCCATGCCCCTGCACACAAGCCGCAGCACGCGGATCTCCGTCGGCGTAAGGTCGGCGCTGCTGGCCTGGCCGAGTTTCACCATTGGCGTTTCATGCGGGAAAAGCCGCTCGCCCGCAAGGGTGCGGTCAATCACGTCGATAAGGCTTTCCGGCGATATGTCCTTATACCAGAAGCTGTCCGCTTTTGCGGCCTTTGCACGCTCCAGATAGCTTTCCTCCACCATGGAGGTCACTATGATGATCTTGACTTCGGGATACGCTTTTTTAATATCCGCCGCCGCGTCGATCCCGTCCTTTGATCCCTGCGTGCAGACGTCCATCAGGATGAGGTCTGTATGCCGCCTCGCGCACTGTGCGATGGCAAGCTCCGCCGTTGAGATGGAGGCGACAAGTTCATAGCGTCCGCTGTCGGAGAGAGCGCGTTCCATATTCTCCCTCGGCATCCGCTGATCCTCCACGATCAGCACCTGTTTCATATCGTTTTCTCCTTTCCCACCGGTATCCGCACGGTGAGCGCGAACACCGGCTGCGACCGGATCTCCGTTATGCCCCCGCATCGGCTCACATGGCGGCGGAGGTTGTTGATCCCCCCGCCGGGTACAATATCGCCCTTCGGCACGTCGCCGTTGTTGGTGATCGTCATCACCGCCATGCCGTCAACCTCAGTCGTCACGGCGTAGATCTTCGTCGCGCCCGCATGTCGGACGCCGTTCGTGAAGCACTCCCTGAGGGCGATAAGGAACACTTCCCGCGCCGCGCTGTTCTCGGTAAGCGCGCCCGTGAGCAGTACCTCGACCCCTATGGAGGCGGCGTCGCGGGCAAATTCGGCATAATCATCCCCGGTTTCCGGCAGCCCGTTATCATAGCGGATAAAACGGACGGCTTTTCTCCACAGACGGATGGCCGCGTCGATATCCTCCGCGCCGTGATCGCCGACAAGGCTTTGACGGGCGGCCACAAGCCCCGCGCCCATCTCGTCGTGAAGCCTTGTCTTGAAGGACAATATCTCCTTTTCCCGCGTCATCTCAAGCACGCTGTCCGACAGCTGTTTTATGTTGCGGGACAGCTCGCGCAGCTCCTCCGACTGCCGCTCCAGTTCGCGTCTTTTTTCATACAGATCGGTCACGTCGGCAAAAACCGACTCCGTATAGCCGCGTCCCTGCGCGGTGATCTCCCTTTCGGTGTAATACCACGCTTTCCCGTACGGGAAAAGATATACCGGCCTTTCTCCCGAAACGCGCGACACGCGGCCCGTTTTCACGCTGCTTTCGATCGCATCGCCCAGATCGCGGCGCGTCTGGATATCGCCTTGCGTCATGGCGCGATAAAGCGTGTTCATCTGTCTGTTGCACAGCTTCACCATGCCTGTTGATGAAAAATAACAGACGGCGATCGGGATATTGTCCAGCGCCTCCTTGATGGAGCCGTGCGTCAGCCTGTTCCTGTCCAGATGAAGATAAATTGCGCTCGACAATGCAAAATACAGGCCGATCACCGCTAAAGCGCCCCACAGCACGCCCATTGGAAGGTTCGGCAAAAAGCGCACGGGTTCGTCGCCCTCAACGTGCATGTGTTCGCCGCAGCTCATGCACATCAGTATAAACATGACAAGCCAGCATGCCGCGTCAAACGGCACAGTCCGCCGCGCACTTCGCGAGGCATATGTGCGAAAGATCAGGAACCCCGCGACGAGCATCGTCAGAAAAAGCGTGACGAGAAAAACGAAGCGGCAGATGTATGACGAATCGAGGAACGCTCTCATTGCGCGGCGCCTCCCGTCTCAACAGATGCCGAAAGCACCCATATGCCGTCCTCGCGGGAAACGGCGACGCCGCTTTGCGCAAGCGCGGACATATCCGTGCCGCTTTCCATCTCAATTCTGACGCGGGCCTTGTCGCTGTCGGTCATTATATAGAGCATGACCGAGCTGAGATCGTCCAGCGCCGCTTCGATCGCCGTTTCGAAGAAGCCGTATATGCGTGCGGCTTCGTCCGCCGAAAGGAACGCATCATCCCCGAAGTCGGCAAAAAGCCCGCACTCCACGCCGCTGAGCTCCAGCGCGCCGAAGGATTCTTCAACGGCATGGGTCAGCTCAGGCGCGGGTATGCGCGTGTTCTGCTGGGCGATGAACAGCAGGTTCCCGCTGCGTTTCACATATGCGCCGACGACGGATATCTTTTGAAGGAGCCTTCTGCGTCCCTCAGCATCGCCGCAGGCGTCGTATTCGTCAATGAGCGTGCATATGACGTCATTCTGCGCGCGGGTCCGGCGCTGCAAAAGGTCGTACAGACGGTTTTTCTCCCGCAGGCTGCTGATCTTCTGCCTGGTCTCGTAGTTTTCTTTATCAAGGTATGCGCGCTCCGCAAGCTCCTTGCGGTTTTCCTCAAGCTGTTCGAGCACATCGGCAAGCTCCGTGACGTCCTCCCGCCAGAACACCCTTCCGCCCCGGATGGAATGGCTTTTGAGCAGCGTGTCCCTGTCAAGAAGCACGGCCTTTGACGCCGCGCGCTCCATGCTTTCCCTGTCCGGCGCAGGCTCCGAGGAGTACCGGACGCGATAATTTTCATCCGCGATCTGCGCGCGGATCGAGGATGCGGCGAACAGGGCGTCATAACCGGAGTTCGATTGGATGAGCCCGCACATTATGCAGCTCTCCAGCGTCGCCGCGTAAAGCACGCACTGCGTGACCGCGATATCGCTGATATATAACCTGATCCACGGCGTATTGGCCATATAAAGCGCGCTGTATAACAGCAGCAGCAAGGCCGGCACGAAAGGCAGCCAGATGAACCGGCGGCTGTTCGGCGCGCGGCTTTTGGCCCCGATCACGCCGATGGCGCTGAGCGTACAAAGGTATTCCCAGCCTGACAAGACCCAAAAAAGCGGACCGTAACCGTAATCCTTGTCCGTCCATACGGCGGCGTCATCCGGAAAGACGAACACCGTCTGATGCAGGTCGTTTGTCAGCACGAGCAGAAGAAGGGCGGCGGTCGGCAGATAGAGCAGCGCAGGCAATCTGCGCAGCCTGAAATTTTCGTTTTTACCCAAAGACAGGGATACGAACAGCATCATCAGCGGGATGAACAGCATGGGCACATAGAAAAGATACCAAAGGTATCGCCCCACGACCGGGTCGAAATTGAAAAAGTATTTGACTGTGCGCACGGATATCCAGAACACCATCAGCACGGAAACGGCGATGAGATAACGCCGCACCTGCGTCTGTACGATCCGCCGTCCGAAAGAGACGCCAAGCGCGACAAAAAGGCCGAGATATATGAATGTGCGGGCGAAGCTGAGCGCCTGATACGGCGTGTATATCTTCCCGTACAGTCTGAAAAGCCAGGCGACGAATATCAGCGCCGCGACGACGCTTAACGTCCGCAGGGTTTGCCCTTTCGGTTTTACCGTAGCGCATCACCCCCATGTTCGCGCTCATCGTTTTTAAGACAGATCCGCCGTTTGCACAATACCCCAAAGGCGCAACGGGCCGTTGCCGAATCAAAGGCCGTAAAGCTTTGAAGCCGACCGAATTATAACACATGTAATCACAAAATACGATATCCGCCGCCGACGGATGAAATTCCGCGGGCGGTAGCCGAGCACGGGTCGCCCCGCCCTTGCCCGGGCCGTTCACCCGACAGGCGGCGTGTGAGGCGCCGCCGCGTCACTTCGTCTGCGTTTGCACGGCGTTTTGCGGATACCGTTTTGGTACGACTTTCGCCCGCTCGAGCGCGATCACCACAAGCGGAAGCAGCACAAGCTGTATCGCGATGCCCGGCAGCGCCGTGACGAAGGAAACGCCTGTCCACATTTCAAGCGAATACTGACCCGCGCGGAATATAAGCCCGTTGAGAAGTCCTGCCGTCAGTCTGCCCAAAAGCATCGCGCACGCGAGCGAAATATATATGTCCGCCGCCATGCGGCCCGTGCGCACGAATTTCATCAACAGGCCGGAAGTAAGGCCGTATACGGCAAGCTCAAACAGCATCCCCGGCAGATTTGCCGCATTCGGCATACCGGTGGCTGCAAACGAGATCACAGGCGTCAGCACGCCGCAGGCAAGCCCGTACGGCCAGCCGCAGATCATTCCGCAAAGGAGCACAGGTATGTGCATGGGAAGAAATATCATCCCGCCCTGAGGTACGCTGTGAAAGGCGATCGGCAGCACCACGCCCAGCGCGACGCACATCGCCGCAAAGATGAGTTTTTTTGTGTTTGACAAAAATCTTTACCTCCGCAAATAAAAATGCCGCAAAAGCGGGGTCCCGGCTGCGCCGGTACTCGGCCTTCGTGGCACGAAATCTTCAATGCAGAAACAGAAGCTGTTTATCTTCGTGATAAACGTTATGCGATGATTTTACAGTATGCCGCCCGGCATGTCAAGCTCCGCAAACCCTGAGCGCCGCCGCAACCGCCTGCGCGACAAGCTCCTTTACGCTTTGCTCCGCAACGCCCACCACCACATTGTTGCACATGTTTATCGGTATGAGCAGCTTTTCGGCCGCGCTCCGACCCACGGCCGCGGCCATCGCGGGCGATATCTCGCCCATGAGCGCATCGGCAACCACGATGCCGAGCGGCCCGATTATCACGTCCGCGCTGCGGCAGTTGACGATCACCGCGTTTTCTCCGGTCGCGCCCCTGTCCGCGCCCGCTTTCATCATGGCGGCCGTGGCGATGCTGTTTGTGCCCACGGCATAAAGCCGCACCGCGGCCCCTGCAGCCTTTATACCCTCGATTATCAGGCAGCCTATCCTTCCGCCCTGACCGTCGATCACAAGCACGGTGTTCATGCGTCGCACCTCCGTATTTTCCATGCGTTGAGTATACAATATTTCTCGCGAAAGCGCATCCGGTTGCTTCAAAATTCCTGCAATGGTATAATCCGCGTATGATTAATGCATATTCCGCGCTCGGGCGCACCTTTGAGCTTGACATACGCTATAAGAAGATGAAGACGCTTCGCCTGCGGGTATATCCCGACGGGCGCGTTTGCGTGTCCGCGCCGCTTCGCACGTCTTCGGAGCGCGTAATGCGCTTTGTTGACGCCCGGAAGGAGTGGATCGTATCAAAGCTTGACGCCGCCGCGGCGCTTCCCGGATCCGCCCTGTGCGCGCATATAGCGGACGGAATCTCCATACGGCTGCTCGGCGCCGAAACGCCCGTGAAGGTGATCGCGTCAGACGAATCGCGCGTTTTTGAGGCGGAAGGAGCGCTGGTGTTCACGGTTCGCGACCCGTATGACACAGCGGCGCTGGACGCGCTTTTCACCCGCTGGCGGCGGGAGCGCGCAAAAGCCGTTTATCTGAAAGCGCTCGATTTTTACTATCCCGTGCTTGAAGCGCGCGGCGCGCCGTACCCGTCGCTTGCCATACACAGGACTACCTCCCGCTGGGGAAGCTGCAACAAACAAAAGGCCGCCGTGAACATAAGCTGCTATCTTCTGCGCGCCCCTTATGAATGCGTTGAATATGTCGTGCTGCACGAGCTTGCCCATCTTCTCTATTCGGGTCACGGGAAAGATTTTTACGCATTCATAGAAAGCGTGATGCCCGATTGGAAGGCGAGGCGCGCCCTGCTTTCAAGGGAAATTCCCGGCGGTCTCTGATGCGCGCGAATTGGCCGATGTGCTTGACACCCGGCCGCTGCATTTGCTATAATACACAAGCCGACGAGGAGAGATGTCCGAGTGGTTTATGGAGCCGGTCTTGAAAACCGGTGATGTCGCAAGGCACCGGGGGTTCGAATCCCTCTCTCTCCGCCAAATATGAAGACAGCGTTCGGTTGTCATCCTATTTGACGGAAAGGGCGGTGCTTACCGAACGGACCGCACATCGCCCGTCGCAGATCATTACAGCGCGGAGAAGTACCCAAGTGGCTGTAAGGGGCTCCCCTGCTAAGGGAGTAGGCTGAGGTAATCGGCGCCGGGGTTCAAATCCCCGCTTCTCCGCCAAGTCATTATGAGCCACGATTTATTTCGTGGCTCATAATGCTTTTTACGGAGCCTTTGGAAAATGTCAGCTCAAACATCCCACAAAATTGTATTTGATTTGTATGCTCTGGCTCTTATGGCCCCGCTTGTCGTCCTGTTCGCGGACGGATACCTGGTCTATCAGACGAAACGCGGTGGCCAGGTCGAGCCGGTCAATGGAAACGCATTGTTTATCAGCTTCATCCAGCTTTACACATCGGCCCCGGAATTGGCGGCCTCTTTAAGCGCTCTGTCGGAGGTCAAGGCATTTGTCCTCCAATTCGGACAGCTCCCGCTCATAATCGGCAAGCAGCTTCTTGAAAAGGCTCTCCGGCATATTGCCGCTTATCTTTTCCTTGAACAGTCTTTTGCTTGCGTCCTCAATGAACGTCATTCGGCTTTTCGCGTCGCGCCTGTCTTTTCCTTGCGCGGTCATTGAACGCTCCCCGCCCGTTTTCTCCGGCGCAGGAAAACCCAAACGGCCAGTGCCGAACAGACCGCGGCGATGCCTATGATCGCAAACACCGGACGGAAGACATTGTTTTCTCCTCCCTGCCGGCCCACCATGTCCGATACCTGCGCGCCGTCGATCGTATTTGTTGTGATAAGATATTCGGACAGCGTGTCGTTTTTATAGGTCACAACGCTGCCGGCGCCCACGGCAATATCCCCCGCTATCAGTGAAAATCCGCCTGTCGCCGCGTCAAACTTGTAGACGTTCACCTTCGTGCCCTCCGCAATATCGGTGGTAACGGAGAATGTCGCCACACCCGGCAATTCTCCGTGCCCGATGAATGAATAGAAAAACGCGCTTTGTCCGTCGGGAAGAGCAGCCCTCATCTGTTCCTCGTGCTCGGCCATGGGAACGAAGCCGAAATCATACATGAGGCCTTCCGCGGCGTTCCCGACGTCGCTGCCGAAAAACTTTATGTTCGCGCCCTCCTGACGGAATTCTAGAACTGCGGAGGGAGCCTGCGCGAGCGCGCTGAAGAATGCTCCTGTCACGCTTGTGCCGTTCGTTCCCCCAAGCTGAACGCTGTGGGTCCCGCCCTTTGATGAAAGGACAGCGTTTACCGTCACGCCGTAGTCGAGCAGCGTGCTCTCCGTCAACAGGCTGTGTCCGTTCAAATCAAACGGCGCAAATTCAGCCGGCATCCCGTTGAGCCGCAGCGACTCGTCGTTCCACGGGTCGGTCACATATTGATCGACCTCGTTTTGCAGATATTCGCCGAGATTATCCTTCGCGTCTTCTATGTTTTGCAGTCTTTTACCCATATCCGTGACGATATTGAGCAGTTCCGGGTCGCTCATATCGATATAGATATGATAACTGTCGCACATCTTCGCGTTTGCCGAAAAGACGACTTCTTCCGGTGAACCCTCGATATTCAGTTTGAAAACCGAGTTCCAGCGGATAAATTCCGCGCCGTTGACGTGAAATCTGTCGTATGTATACCTGTCGCGGATATGGTCAACGCGTATGGTCGTGCTGTTTGCCGGCAAGGTTTGGGTGATCGGAGGAACGCCTGACCCCGAGCTTGCATCCAGCAATATCACCCGGCCCGCGTTGTCGGACGGCATGGAAATGCGCGGACGCATCGGCGAATATGGAAACAGCGATGACACCACCTTCAGCGTGCATTCCTGTGTGTCAACACCGGCGTCGTTTTCCGCATATATGACGAAGTAGTAGGTGCCCGGTTCGATCCCTTCCTTAACGGTGAGTATGCCCGTGTTTATATCGATCGCGACCTCGTCCGGTATGATATACCGCTCTCCAATCTGCTCAAGATGCCAGAAAACGGGCGTGCTTCCCGACGCCGTGACCGGGACGGTTAGATCACCTCCGCCCACGAGTTTGGTGAATATATAGCCGTGTTCTTCTTCCGATATTATCGGCGCGGTCCGCGTATCGGTGACAGTAACAACGCAGTCCTGCGTATCGCTTCCGACATCGTTCTCCGCCCTGATCGTGAAATAATAAACGCCTTCCGGTATGCTTTTGAGTATCGTCAGTTCTCCGGTCGCAGCGTCTATGCCTATCTCGGCAGGGATGCGGCGGTCGCCTGCCGGCGCCAGCGACCACACGACAGGCGCGCTACCCGAGGCGGTTATCAAAACAGACAGATCCTCGATACCCGGCGTCAAGGTAAAGCGATACCCGTGATACGCGGAGGCGATATCCGGCGCCGTGCGCATGGGCGCAGGCGTCTGCGCGGGTTCAGTAACGGTGAGTGTGAAAAGCTGCTCGGCGGCCGGCGCCGGATAATGTCCGATGTAATTGACGGGAGGATCGCCTTTCATCGCCGGGTTCGCCTTGTTGTCGCGGTAAAAATCGGCGATCGCCTGCAGGGAGGATTTATTGAACCCGAATACATACGAGGCATTGGACATCGGCTGCGTCCGTAGCAATTCCGTTTTGAAGTACTTCGGATCCTGCTCCAGTCGAACCTTAAATGTATAATCCTGCGCGTTCACGCTGTCCGAAACGGAGATCCTGCCGGTCGCCGGGTCTATCGTTATTCCCTCCGGCGCGTCGGACAAACTCCAGACAAGCGGCCATATGCCTTTGCCTGCAGCCTGAAAGCTGTCTCCGGCGATCACCGCGGCGTGGTTTTCGCTGGTTATTTCCGTGGGAAGGGGATGCTCCTGCCACACCCATTCCACGATTACGCGATTGCTCACGCTCACGGAGGACGTGGGATCTCCGTTATCGTCAAGAACAGTACTGACGGTGAAATTGCCGCCGCTGACCGCCTGGCTCAGAACGGGCGCGTCGCCTTCGCTCCCCCAGAACCTGCCGTCCGCGTATTCGGCAATATCCTGCGTCGTCCATCCTTCCTCAAAAAACGCGAGCACTTCCTGATTTGTAACGGCGCGCGTGCCGCCGCTGTTGATGATGTTCACGGTTTCATTGAACTGCATTCGGTCGACGATCTTATCTCCGTCGTTATAGCGTTTGTAAGAGCCTTCGACAAACGAGATGGTTCTTGAAACCGTGAGCGGATGCGTGGGATTGATCAGTATAGTATGCGAATTGGTATAACCCGCCGGTTCGTCGGTATAGTCGAACAGACTGAGGTCGAACGATACTTTAACGGCAGAAATGTTTTTATTTTTGCTGTAATCGAATTTTCCGTTTCCAAGAACGGTCGCACCGGGCCGTATTTGCAGCTCGCCGTTGAATACGGGCGCGTATTCCCCGTCCGGCAGCATTTGCGGATTGCGGCTGTCAAAGTTGCCCCGCTCGTCCGTCATGACGGTCACGATGCCGCCCTGTCCGAAGGGCATATACACTTCGCTGTGCATAAGCTCCTGATTCAACGGATTGTGCGCATTGACGCTCATCATCCGGCCGCACAGCCCCTGAATGAATATCGGGCCGGTATAGTAATCCAGTTTGTATTGCATTTCCGGCGGATCGGCGGGATCACCAGGTTTTGCCACCTGCTGCGCGGCGTAATCGATCACCTTGATCGGCGCGACGCTTCCTGTGACGAAGTCGTTGAAGTAATCCGCTTCCGAGATCGTTACCGTGTCATACGGGAACAGCGCTTCCACGGGGTCCGATCTGAAAACTTCGTTGCCTATCATGAACTGCACCGCGACCCGATCTCCCTTTTTGAGCATCGTTACGGGTTCTTCAAAAAAGAATTCGCCTTCGTTGCTGGTTTGCTGCCAGCCGCTCTTCGGATAAATTCGCAGATCGGATTCAGCCGCCGTTTGCGGATCGACGCCGCTTGGATACACAAGTATTCGGTAATTGATGCCGGGCGGCACGCGGACGCCTTCGTCCGAACTCGAGCGCGTATCCTCAATATAGCCGCCGACACGCCCGATCTCGATATACGCTTCCTCAATGTGGACGCGATATCCGCCGGTATCCTGCTGGCGCTTGTGCAGCAGCGACGGCGTCCAATTGATGAGATTCAACGTTTTCCCGATGATTTTTATGTATATTTGGAGGGAGGCGTATAGGTTGATATCAAGCATTTGGCCGTTGTTTTCAGCGCTTTTTCCGCCGTCTTTTTCAACGCGCAGGCCAACGCCCACAAAGGCCCCGGCGCCGACGAGATCCAAACCGAATAAAGAGATCTCGAGCAGCGGGCCAACTTTCACATATCCGTCGATCTTGCCGGCGATATCCACGTCGCCGTCCTTGAGAAATTCTTTATTGAACACGCCTTTTGCGCTGACGGGTAACCCGAAGTACGTTTTCCCGCGCACGCCCATTCTGGCCGACGTATACTCCCGCGCTTCGGCCTCGATCCGAATATCTCCGTCGACGCCCAATATGAGGAAAAGCCCTCCGCTCACACGTCCTATACCGAACGGAATGTCAATGCCGAGCAGCGGTATCCTGACCTCCTCCTGAATTGTGCCCTGTACTTCGGCGACAAGATAGAACTCCTCCGCCACGTTCATGATCATGTGATAGCCGCCAAACGCGGAATATTTCGCGTCGACTTCGATATCGCTGATGCCAAGTCCCCCGCTCAGCGTGACCGTAAGCTGTTTGCCTCCGCTTCCGCCGGCAGTCAGCTTTGTGTCCGTGAACTGGAGGTTGATAAGCTTATCCCCCGTCAGATATTTATAGTCTTTGAGCGCATCCCCGAAGGACATGGTTTTTACAGCGCCGTCAGGCACGACGCAGGCCTCGACATTTTCGGCGAAGCCGGTGATGTTTCCGCGCGTCAAACCGACTTTTTCGCCGTCTTTGCCGCCGATCGAAAAATCACTGAACACCTCGTTTATGCGCGGCTGCTCGATCATGTATGTGTTTTCGAGTGCCTCTGCCTGTTTATCAAGGGAGGCCTCGCCATAGTCGGTCGGGAACGCCGTGCTGGCGCTGATTTTGAATGATGTGCCCGCCTGCGGGTCGATCACGACAGTGCCGGGGTCGGCCGTCCCGCCGCTGTACGACAAAACCTGATCCAAAATGCCCCGGTCGATATACCCGCCGTCGCGGATTATTTTTTCCGGCGGCTTTAGCTGAACGGCGCTGCCGGAAATAAGCTGACCGGCGGAAGCTATCTTATCCGAAACAGTGGTTTGCAGCACGACGACCCCGTCCGCCAATTCATACGAAACATCTTTGAAGGTCGCCGGCTCGTCGTTTGCGGCCATGTTTATCCATTTTTCGCCCGCAGGAAGAAATTCATATTCAAATTCAGGCACCGCGGAAAGATCCGCCATATCGTCGGATGTATAAACAGGCGTGGAAAGCATCGGCACGGATGATACCGCGCCGCCGGCTGTCACGGTGCGTGCCGGCAGAAATGTTATAAAAAGACAAAAGACCAGCAAAATCGATAAGAACCGTTTCATATTTTTGATCCTCTCATCAAACGATCAGTCTGTTTCCCGCGCATACCGGATTATCAGTTCGGGCTTGCTGTGTACTTTGAGTTTTTTATAGATCTTCTTCGTGAAGAAACCCACTCCGGATAGACTGATGCCGAGCGCCGCAGCGATATCTTTTCCTTTCATCCCTTTTAAGAGCAGGACAAACACTTTCTGCTCCCTCGGAGTGAGAATACCGTCGAATTTGGAAGCGCTCATATCCGTTCCCTCCTTCCGCATGTTCCATTCTATTGTGATCGAACAGGCTTTGTATAGCTACCTCTTTGGGTAGGGTCGCAAAAAACGCCCTGCCGTTCTCCGGCAGGGCGTCGTGCCCGCGGTTTATCGCACGGATCATTTACACGCCGTCACGCTCCCGGATGTCATTTCCCGAAGACGCGAGTCTGCTGTGCAGCTCGTACCGGCTGCCGATACCGAGCTTTTTATACAGATTTTTTATGTGATATTTTGCCGTATCAAAGGAGATCCCTATGTCCGCGGCGATCTGCTTTACGGAATATCCCTGCATCAGCAATATGGCGATTTCCTTTTCCCGCGGCGTAAGTTTCAGGTCACGGAACATATCCGTCTGTCCGGTCTGCCGGTTTGCGCGGGACATGGTAAGTCTTCGCAGATCATCGGACCAGTCCGCTGAAAAAAGATAGCTGGAGTAAGCCGGGGACAGCATCAAAAAAACGACAAAGAGGATCACGGAAACGATCATCGCCGTCGCGTGAAGGACAAGCGGCATATCCGCCAGCAGATCGGGCACGAGGTATGCAAGCACGCCGACCAGCATAACAACGGCAACTATCTGCTTGAACATTCTGAAATCCCCCGATTTGTTGAGAACACAACCGAGCAGATACAGCCCGGCAAGATATCCCGTCAGCTGCAGCCCGTGCAGCGAAGCGGCTATCACGCGGAGGAAAGAGCCGTCCGGCGCATAAAGCAGGGCGAAACTGCCGACCAAAGCGATAAAGAACAAATTACAGATCGTCCATACGCTGCGCCGCAGAAAGAACTGCATCAAAACGCACAGCAAAACGGCGGCGACGCCCGAAACGCCGCATATGAGTATCGTGGCCGGCTCCGCCGCGCCGGGTATATAGGAGTTGAACGCATCTGTAAAATACATGGAGATGAAGAAATACATCATTAGACCGACCGCGGGATCCGTTTTTTTGTCTTTCCCGGTCTGCACATGCTCGAAATCCGCCTGCCGGTATGCGGCTGAACATACGGCGGAACCCGCAACCGTCAGAAGCATGGATATACGCAGCCACACGGGAGAAGGCAGCGGGATCCCCGCAACGATCTTCGTCAACCCATAGAAAAGCGTGATCAAAACCGCTCCGAAAAACCGCTCCGTATTGTTCAGCACAAACGCATAAGCGTATCCGCCGCTTACCGCGCACCCTCCGATCCCTGCCATGAACACCATCGCAAAAGCAAAGCCGGGCACGCCGTCAGGAAGGATGATCCACATGAGGACGCCTCCCGCGCAAAGTATAGCGGACAGTCTTGATATGACCGATATGTTCTTTTTCCCGGAGAAAATATAAATGATTAGCGCCCCGAGGCAATATGCGACGGAAGACAGGGTGGACGCATCAAGGCCGAATAAACGGACGTCGCTTATGAATAATACCTCCTGGAGGTTCGCAAATATCATCGCAAGCGGAAATACAAAGAAATATTGCAGCCGGCTGCAGCGAATATTCCTGAAACGCAGGGTCTCCCGCATATTCCACAGCCTTGCCACGGATGACGGCAGCGAGGCGAAATATTTCTTTTCGATAAAAGGCGGCGTTTTCATGAACTGTCTCTCCACGGATGATTATTTCTTCGTGATCTGCTGCCGCGAACGCCGGCGGAGATGAAATACCGTCCTTAACATAATATATTATATCATGCCGGTAATGGCCGTACAATGATCTTGACGCGAAGCAGGAAACGCCCGGATATGCCTGATCGGGCGGCTGCGGAACAACATAAACGCCGCCGATTGACAAAAGCCTTTCTTTAGCCAATAATATCCGTGTCCGATGACTGTATAACTTAATAAAACTTTAAGAAAAAGTCACCAAATAAATTATGATGGCGGCAGTATTATAAGAGCTGAAGAATACCACGCTGCAAAGCCCCGCGCGGGCGATGCCGAAGGGACGGGCGATATGGATAAAAAACGGATACTGATAGCGGACGACGACGCGGATATTCGCGAGGTGGTGCGGCTGCTACTCGGCGGCGCCGGTTATGAGGTGGTCGAAGCCGTGGACGGTCCCTCCGCAGTAAACGCGGCCGGGAGCGGATTCGACCTCATAATACTCGACGTCATGATGCCGGGCTGCTCGGGCATATCCGCCTGCGAGCAAATAAGAAAAATAACCAAAGCTCCGATACTGTTTTTGACGGCGAAATCCGGCGAGGCGGATAAAGTCCTGGGGTTTTCGGCAGGCGGGGACGATTACCTTGTAAAGCCCTTCGGATACAGCGAGCTTTCCGCCCGGGTGCGCGCCATGGTGCGAAGATACCGCGAATATGCCTCCGATGACGCGCCGCGGCCTGCGGAAGCCGGAAAAATTTCCGTCGGCGGCCTCGTCATATATCCCGAAAACGGCAAAGTGGAGCTGGACGGCAGCGACCTGTCGCTTACTGATATAGAGTTTCGCATACTGCTGCTGCTCGCCTCCAACCCCAAAAAGATATTTTCCACGCAGAACATATACGAAAGCATCTGGAACGAACCGTATTTTTATGCCTCAAACAACACCGTGATGGTGCATATACGAAATCTCCGGCGCAAGCTGACCGCCGACGGACAATATCCCGATGTCATAAAGACCGTTTGGGGAAGGGGCTATCACATTGACTGAGTCTCGCCTGCATTTCAACCGTCTCGGCGTCAAGCTTACGCTGCACGCTCTGTTATCGGTATGCGCGGCGCTTGCGGTGTTTTTCATCGCCCGCGCCGGAGCCAACCATATCATTGACCGCATCAGCATGGACCCGGATCTTGAATCCCGGCAAAACGAACGGGCTGCGGCGGTCGTACAGCGTTATGTCACAAGCAACGCGCTTTCCAGCACGGATGTTGCCGAATTGCAGAATGTCCCCGGGGCGGAAACCAGCTTTCTTATCATGCTCTATTCCGACGGGGAGCTCGTCGATGAGAACGGCAGCGTGCAATACCAGCTTACCGCGGAGGAAATGAACAGGCTTTACCCCATATCGTTTGCCGACGGCGAAGCGCTTGTATACATTTGGAATTACGGCTATTACACCTATTACTACCGCATAGCCGACGCCGTTTGCGGCGCGCTGGCGTTTTTCACGTTCGTCACGCTGTTTGTGTGCCTTGTGCGCAGGCGGCTGCGCTATATTCTGCTGCTCGAGCGCGAGCTTTCGGTGCTTGAGGGCGGCGATCTTGAATACAAAATAACCGTTCAGGGCAACGACGAGCTCGCGAGCCTTGCAAAAGGCATTGACGACATGCGTCGCTCCTTCATTGAGCGGCGGGACGGCGAAGCTGAGGCAATACGGGCGAATCAGGCGTTAGTCACAGCCATGTCACACGACCTGCGCACGCCGCTCACATCGCTTCTGGGCTATATCGAGCTTATACAAAACGGGCAGTATTCCTCGAACGAGCAGCTGCTTCACTTCATATCCGCGAGCCGCGACAAGGTATACCGCATAAAGGAAATGACCGACACCCTTTTTGAGTACGCCCTGTGCTCGGGCAGCGAACTGCCCGCGGAGCTTCGCAGTATGGACGCATACGAGCTGTTTTCCCAGCTTTTGACGGAGCACAGCTTCGAGCTTGAAAGCGCAGGCTTTCAAACCGAGCTCAGGCTTTCGGCCTTCCGCGCCGATGTGCAGGCGGATCCGGCGCGGCTTGCCCGCGTATTTGAAAACATCACCTCAAACGTCAAAAAATACGCCGACTCCGGCGCGCCCGTTCAAATGGAGCTCAGCCTCGAACACGTTTGGGTGCGCATTACCGTCAAAAACGCGATCAACGCGCAAAACGCCGTCGAGAGCAACCGCATAGGTCTCAAGACCTGCGAGAAGATAATACAGCAGCACAAGGGACGGTTCCTGGCATTCGGGGACGGCGGCGTTTTCACGGTCGTCACGGAGCTGCCTGTGTGGGACGAAAACAACAGCTGAGAAACACGCATCGCGCGGGCCGCCGGAAAGGCGGCTCTTTTTTATTTGCGCCGTATTTTGGCGCGCTTAATAAATCTTAATAAACGGGGGAAGGTTTTCTTTATATTTGGCTCTTACAATATTTTCCATAACGTCCGCTGAAAGGAATTTGCTGCATGGAAGCCGGGAAAAAGAAGGGTATCATCGAGGTGCGCTCGCTTCGCAAGGAATACGCCGTAGGCGACGAGGTCGTAGTGGCGCTCAAATGTATAGACCTGAGCATCCCAAAGGGCGAGATATGCTGCATATTCGGCACGTCCGGCTCCGGCAAAAGCACGCTGCTCAACCAGCTTGCCGGCATGGAGCGGCCCACCGGCGGCAGCGTTTCCATAGGCGGCGTGCCTATAGGCGAGCTTGATGAGGACGCGCTCGCAAGGTTTCGTCAGGAGCATCTGGGCTTCGTGTTCCAGTCATATAACCTGCTCCCCTCGCTGACTGCAATCGAAAACGTGGCAATGCCGCTGATGTTTCGCGGCGTTCCTAAGGAAGTGCGCGAAAAGGCCGCAGCGCGTATGCTCAAGGATGTTGGCCTTGCGCACAGGCTTGACCATTATCCCTCGCAGATGTCCGGCGGACAGCAGCAGCGCGTCGGCATAGCAAGGGCGTTCATAGCCAGACCCGCCGTGGTGTTCGCCGACGAACCCACGGGCAACCTCGATTCGAAGACCACCGTCGAGGTCATGGACATGATACGCAGCTTCGCGCATGAATACCACCAGACCATAGTGCTTGTTTCGCACGATCCGGAAATGGCCGATTATGCAGACCGCATAGTCTCCCTCCTCGACGGCGAGATCGTGGGAATAAAGATAAACCGCAATACGGAGGCAACAAAAGCATGAGTTCACGCATCAAAAGAGTAACGTCCCTGATACTGGCAGCCGTTTTCATACTGTCGCTGTCGACCATCGCTGCCGCAGAAGGCACTGCGACGTCCGCGGGAACCGGTCAAAGCGACATCGTCGTCACAGGTTACCGCGTGCTTCGCGGCGGCAACCCCGTGACCAGGCTCGTAAAGGGCGATACGGCAAGCATCGAGCTTACAATAAAGAACACAGCGCTCAAAACAAGCGAGCTTGACCTCTCGTTCCCGCTCGACCTCAGCCGGGTTGTGGACAGCTTTTCGACGGGTACGCAGCCCACGGCCAAGGTGACCTCCACGGGCGACTCGGCGCTTGAAATGAAGCTGACATTCCCTGACTGCGTGTATTCCGGCAGCGGCAGGACGTTCAGGTTCATGCTGGGCGAGCGAAAGATCGGCGAAGAAGCCGCCGTGTATACGCAGGGCGAGGTGACCATATACGAATGCGAGGAATATGTCGCCCCCCAGCCCACCGCGACTCCCGCGCCTTCCGCCATACCCGCGCCGTACCTTCGCATATCCAGAAGCGACGTGCCCGCCCTTAACGCCGGCGACGAGGTGACGATCGTGCTGTCGTTCACCAACATGGGCAACGTAAACATGGAAAACGCGCTCGTTACCATAAGCACGTCGGAAGCGCTGCTGCTCCTCGAAAACGCTTCCTCTTTCCCGATAGGGAATCTCCCGGCCGGACGTGTGGCCAGCATACCCATGCGTTTCAGGGTCGCAAAAGCCGTATCCGCCGAGCAGCAGACTATATCGGTCGAAGCGAAGTTCAACTATTTCAACGGTGAAGCCAGTGTTCAGGGCACTGCCTCGGACAAACTGAACCTCCTTGCCAGGACCACGACGCCTGACGCCAACCGTCCCGACGGCCCGCAGCCCAACATTATATTGCAGAAATACACCTTCGGCGACGGCAGCGGGCTGATCGCGGCAGGCTCCGAATTCGATCTTGCGCTCGATTTCATGAACACCAGCTCCAAACATAAGGCGGAAAACGTGGTCATGACAATTGAGCCCGGCGAGGGGCTGAGTCTTTCCAACTCGTCAAACACCTTCTACTACGCTGCAATAGGAAAAGAAGAAGCCAAAAGCGAGAAGGTAAAGCTGTTGGCGCTGCCCTCCGCGAAACCCGGCGTGGCCGAAGTGACGCTTACATTCAAATACGAATATGTGGACAACAACAAGCGTTCTCCCGTCACCATAACGCAGAAGCTTTCCATACAGATATTCCAGCCCGACCGCTTTGACGTGACCCTGAACCCCCTGCCCGCGAGCGTTACCGTTGGCAATGAAACCACCGTTTCACTCAACTACATGAACAAGGGCAAGAGCGACGTGTCAAACGTGCAGGCCAAGCTCACCGTCAATGTGCCCGCGCTCGGAAGCGTGCAGAACATAGGCAACCTCGAGCCCGGCAAAAGCGGCAGCATAAACTTCGTGCTCACTCCCGACGCCGCGGGAACCGTGAACGCCACCGTCACGTTGACATATGAGGACGCCAGCGGCAAGCTGCAAACCAAGGAGATACCCATATCGTTGACAGTGGATGAACCGGCATATGATCCGGCGACTGACGGCAATCCCGTCGAGATCGAAGAAACGCCCAAAAGCAGCGGCCTGATATGGTATATTCTGGGAGGCGTTGCGCTGCTTGGCGGCGGAACGGTCTTGACCGTCAAAAAAATAAAGTCTTCCAAAAAGAAAAGCGCTCGCAAGTCCACGTTCGAGTGGAAAGACGACGCGGAGGGTTAAAACATGCAAAGGCAGGATCTTATCCGCATGTGCGTGCAGAACCTGCTGCGCAGGAAATCACGCACGCTGCTTACGGTGCTTGGCGTGCTCATAGGGTGCTGCTCCATCGTCATCATGGTGTCGATAGGTATCGGCATGAAGGAGACCCAGGAAAAAACGCTCGCGGAGATGGGCGATCTTACGATCATCAACGTATCCCCGCAATCCGGCGGCAAGCGCGGCAAAAAGCTCGACGCGGCCGCGGTCAAGGAATTCTCCTCGTTTGACGGGGTCGAGGCGGCAACGCCCAAGCTCGGCGCCGACAGCGTGTCCCTGAAGCTTTATGCCGGAACCGACAGACGTTACGTCGCCGATTGGGGTTCTGCGGCAGGCCTTGACGCAGACGCGATACCCAGGCTCGGCTACAAGCTCCTTGCCGGGGACAACATCCCCGTCGGCTCTCAGAACGCGGCGCTTGTCGGTCAGTACTTTGAATACAGCTTCAAGGACACCATGCGCCCCGAAGGCGCAAACACCGTGGACCTTTACAGCATGTATCACGACGACGGCACCGTGGGTGAGCCGCCCGACGCTTACTTCGACGCCACAAAAACTCCGATCACGTTAGAGCTCACATACGGCGAAGCCAAGCCCGTCAGCATGCAGCTTGAAATTACCGGCAGAGTCAAGGAGGACTATTCCAAGGGCTATGAGACCTCCGAAGGTATCATAATGGACATAAAGCTATTGCAGAGCCTCATCGACAAGGCGATGCAGTCCGCCGGTCAGTCGATAAACCGCGGCAGCACCTATTCCACGGTGCTCGTCAAGGTGTCCGGCATAGACAAGGTTGCGGGTGTGGAGCAGCAGATAAAAAAGATGGGCTTCCAGACGAGTTCCATGGAAAGCATACGCAAGCCCATGGAAAAGGAAGCCCACCAGAAACAGCTGATGCTTGGCGGTCTCGGCGCGATATCGCTGTTCGTCGCTGCGCTTGGCATAACCAACACCATGATAATGTCGATATCCGAGCGTACCCGCGAGATCGGCATAATGAAGGCCCTCGGCTGCTATGTACACGACATACGCACGCTTTTTCTCATGGAGGCGGGGGCGATCGGCCTAATAGGCGGCCTTGTGGGCAGCGTGGTGAGCGTGCTGATATCGGTGCTCATGAACATCATATCCAACAAGGATGCTATAACATCGCCCGGCGCCATTTTAACGGTCCTGACGACGCCTGGCAGCCGCATCTCGGTCATCCCGCTTTGGCTTTTGGCATTCGCGATAGTGTTTTCCATCTGCATCGGTCTTGGCTCCGGCTACTATCCCGCCAACAAAGCCGTGCGCATATCCGCGCTTGAAGCCATAAAAAGCGAATAATGCAGGCGGAAACCGCGGGTGCTATAATAAGAATATAAATGAAAGAGGAAGATCAGATCATGAAATACAGACTAATTCTGCGGCAGACGGCCGTTTGTCTGGTCCTCGGCGTATTGGCGACCGCTTTCTCGGCATGCTGTATGCGGACGCCGGCATGTTCGTCCTATGCGCGAAAGCTGTTCAAAAACGGTTCGGGGCGCAGCGACTGTGACGCCGAACTGACCGAATCGGTCGGATCGCTGGAATACCCCGATATGTTGAACTCGTCGCCGAACGTCCTCCTGTCGCACATCGATGACGGCCGGCTTGGCGTCGAATTCAGGACGGACGCGGACGGCCTCAATGATTTGAGCAATGTCATTGACGCAAACACCTTTTCAAGGCAGGCGCTTATACTGTTCGCCCTGAGCGAAAAAGTGACGAGCATTGAGTTCTCCGTCACGGACGGCACAGACGGTATCACGGAAGATTATTCGCGCACATGGGCAGATTACACGGCCGGTGGAAACATCCTGAAGTTCGGCGCGTCGGCAGAGAAGATCGATGAATTGCTTGAGATGCAGCTCGCCGATGCGGAACAAAACGCATACATGATATCAAGGCTCGCTTTCGGCAAAGAACAGCTGATACGCGCCTATCCGATTGGAAAAGACGAAAATGAGCTTTGCCGCCGTATGATAGACAATTATCTGGTGAAATCGGCCTCTTATCAGGGCCCCGCCATCGAAAGCATCGAAAGCTGCTTCCGCATACGGGAGATCATAACGTCCTCAAACGATGTTGCCGAATACTATGCTTACATCATTGACGGTCGCCCGGCCATCCAGTACGGCACAGACGGACGTTACGGCGTTATGAACGAGGAGGATTACGCGGCGCTCGCAAATTTGTTCAGTTAACGCCGAATGACGGCTTTTATCCCTGAACCTGCGTTCAGGATCCACGGCGCATGTTGAATGAACCGAAGCGGGCCGCCCGAATATGGGCGGCCCGCATTTTCACTTGATCGAGACCTTTGTTTATTTGGACTCTTCTTCGCCGTCGTTCACGGTATAGTCCATTATGCAGCCGCAGGGACATACCTTGGCGCATTCGCCGCAGCGGGTGCACTTTGTAACGTCGATCGTGGCAAAACCGTTTTCAATGGTGATCGCCTGATACTTGCACTCCTTGACGCAGCGTCCGCAGGCGATACAGGCCTTCATGCACGCGGCGCGGGCGACACGGCCGGTGTCGCTGTTGCGGCAAAGCACCATAACCTTCGCCTCCGCCGGGACGAGCCGTATGGCGGAACGCGGGCAGGTATCAATGCAGTTGCCGCAGGCCTTGCACTTGTTTTCATCGATATGCGCGATGCCGTTTTCCATTGAGATCGCGCCGAAAGCGCACGACTTCATGCAGTCGCCGAGGCCTATGCAGGCAAAGGAGCACATTTTCGGTCCGCCCGCCATGGCGGCGGCGGCCGTGCAGCTCCTGTAACCGTCATACTCATAACGTTCCTTCGCGATGCCGTTATGCCCCTGACATATCACGCGGGCGACCATCTTTTCGCCTTCCTCGACCTTTATGCCGAGCGCTTCGCCCACAGCCGCGGCGTTGCCCGCGGGGCAGCCGTTCGGCTTCGCCTTGCCAAGCACCACAGCCTCCGCGAACGCATCGCAGCCGGCATAGCCGCAGGCGCCGCAGTTGGCGCCGCCGAGCGCTTCGCGCACCTTGGCGATGCGCGGATCGGTCTCAACCGCAAGCTTCTTGTCCGCAACGGTCAGCATTATGCCGAACACGAGGCCCATTATGCCGAGCACGCCGAAAGCAAATATAACCGGGATCCAATTCATTGCTGTATCCTCCTTAGCCGCCCAGGCCCGCGAAGCCCATGAATGCGATGCTCATGAGGCCGGCGATGATGAGCGAGCTTGAAAAGCCCTTCAGGCATTCCGGAATCTTCGAGGTCTGAAGCCTCTCGCGGACGCCTGCCATCAGTACGATCGCAAGCAGGAAGCCCAGCGCGCCGAACACGCCGTTGAGTATGGAATAGAGCAGGCCGAGATCAGCCACCATATAGCCTTCGTTGACGTTGAGGATGGTGACGCCCAGCACCGCGCAGTTGGTGGTGATGAGGGGAAGATAAATGCCCAGCGCCTTATACAGGGAGGGGCTGCTCTTCTTGATGAACATCTCAACGAGCTGCACAAGGCAGGCGATGACGAGTATGAACGATATTGTGTTCAGATACTCGAGGCCCAGCGGCATGAGAACATATTTGTATACGAGGTAGGTGAACAGCGAGGCAAGACCCATGACGAACGTGACCGCAAGGCCCATGCCCGCCGCCGTTTCCACCTTGCTCGACACGCCCAGGAACGGGCAGCAGCCGAGGAAGCGGGAGAAGATGAAGTTGTGGGAGAGCACGCAGCTCACCATGAAAAGAAGTATCTTTGCAATCTCGCTCATGCGTGGATCACTCCTTTCTCAGCGGCCTTTTTCTTTGCGGCCTTCTGGGTGAAGTAGTTTGAAATGCCAAGCACCAGACCGAACACGATGAAGCCGCCCGGCGCAAGCACTGTGATGAGCATCGGCTCGTAACCGGCGCCGAGAAGGTTGATGCCGAACACGGAACCGTTGCCTATAAGCTCGCGGATGCAGCCGATGACCGTTATCGCAAGGGTGAAGCCTATGCCCATGCCAAGGCCGTCCACAGCGGAGGCAAGCACGCCGTTTTTGCTGGCGAAGGCTTCCGCGCGGGCAAAGATTATGCAGTTGACCACGATGAGCGGGATGAACATGCCAAGGCTTGCGTAAAGCTCCGGCACGAACGCCTGCATTATCATCTGAACCATGGTAACAAATGTGCAAATGACGACGATGAACGCCGGGATGCGCACCTTGTCGGGTATTATGTTCCTCAGGAGCGATATGACCGCGTTCGAGCCGATAAGCACGAACGTCGCCGCGGCGCCCATGCCAAGCGCGTTTATCGCGCTCGTTGTCGTGGCAAGGGTCGGGCAGGTGCCAAGCACCAGCCTCAGCGTCGGGTTCTCGGTGATTATACCGTTGAGGAACACCGATGAAAGGTTTTTGTTATTACTTGCCATCGGCTTTCTCCTCCTTCAGGCGGCCGTAAAGCCGCGGCTTGATATATTTGTCGATAAGCGGGGTTACCACGTTCATCACAAGTATGCCGTATGTCACGCCTTCCGGATAGTTGCCGAAGGAGCGGATGACGGCGATTATGAGGCCGCACATCGCGGCATATATGAACTGGCCTTTTTCGCTCATGGGGCTTGTGGTGTAATCCGTCGCCATGAACACAGCGCCGAAGAGCACGCCGCCGGAAAGCACGCTTGTGAGCGGATCAGCGCCGAATATCCACATGAACAGCGCAAACACCGCGATGAGCGTGACCGGTATGCGCCATGAAATGACGCGGCGCACGAGAAGATACAGGAAGCCCACGATCACGGCGATCTTGCATACCTCGCCGATGGTGCCGGGGATCTGACCGAGAAGGAGCTGCGTCAAGTTGTACTCGCCGCCGGCAAGGGGTGTGGCCGCGGTCACGGCGTCCGCGCCTGCGGAAGCGGCTGTAGCCGCCGCCACGGCGTCCGCGCCTGCGGAAGCGGCTGTAGCCGCCGCCACGGCGTCCGCCTGGACCAGGTATGAAGGCGCGACGAAAGAGCTCATGCGCGCAGGCCAGCTTGCAAGCAGAATTGCGCGGGCCGCAAGAGCCGGGTTCACGAAGTTGTCGCCGATGCCGCCGAAAAGCTGCTTGACGAGGATTATCGCAAGAAAGCTTCCGATGAGGGGCAGCCACCAGGGCGCGTTGCCGGGCATGTTGAGGCCGACGAGCAGACCCGTGACCGCGGCCGACATATCGCCGATACGCACGGTCTTGTGGGTGAGCTTCTGCCAAAGGAACTCGAAGAGCACCGCGGAGCATGTGCTGACGGCCACCGATATCGCGGCGTTGAGGCCGAAATACCATATGGCGACGATCGTGGCAGGCGCCAGCGCGATGATCACATCCGTCATGATGGAGCGTGTGCTCTGCGGGCAGCGGATATGAGGTGCGGTCGAAAGATAAAGCTTCATATCACTTTTTCCTCCTTGCTGCGGCAGCGATTGCGTCCTTTGTTACTTTGAAGGAAGCCGTGAGCCACCTTCTCGACGGGCAGGCATATGAGCAGCAGCCGCAGAGGATGCAGTCCATAACGTTGTTCGCCTTTGCGCCTTCAAGATCGCCGGCGTCCGCAAAATGCTTTATGCGATAGGGATTGAGGCCGATAGGACATGCCTCCACGCAGCGCGCGCAGCGGATGCAGGGTTCTTCCTCAACGCTCTTCGCGTCTTTTTCATTATATACGACCACGCCGCCGCTGGATTTTGTGAGGGGCACGTTGTCGTCCGGCGCGCAAAGGCCGGTCATACCGCCGCCAAGCACGAGCTTGCCGGGTTCTTCCGAATAGCCGCCGCACTCACCGATGACGTCGCCCACGATCGTGCCCACGCGGATGCGCAGGTTGGCCGGATGCTCCACGCAGCCGGTGACCGTTGTTATGCGCTCGATGAGGGGCTTGCCGTCGATCACGGCGTCCGCGATAGCTGCGGCCGTGCCGACGTTCGTCACTATCGTATGCACCTCGATTGGAAGCTTTCCGCTCGGTACCTGACGACCGGTTATCGCGTTGATGAGCTGTTTTTCACCGCCCTGCGGGTATTTCGTGCGAAGCACGGCAACTTCGACGCCGTCGCGCCCGGCAGCCGCCTTGCGCATGGCCTCGATGGCTTCCGGCTTGTTGTCCTCGATCGCGATGACGCCGCGCCTGACGCCCAGCGCGCGCATCTCCGCGCGAAGGCCGTCCACGATGCGCTGCGGATGCTCCAGCATCAGGCGGAAATCCGCCGTGAGGAACGTTTCGCACTCCGCGCCGTTGAGAATGATCGTGTCGCAGGTCTTGCCCTCCGGAAGGGTAAGCTTGACATGCGTCGGGAAGCTCGCGCCGCCCATGCCGCACACGCCCGCCGCCTTTATCGCGGGAACGATGCACGCCGGATCGCAGTTTTCAACGTTGCCGAGACCTTTAAGCTCGACCCATTCGTCAGCGAAATCGTTCTGAATGCACACGCACATCACGGGGCCTGCGCCCAGGGTAAGCCGCGGCTCCACAGCCGTAACTTCGCCGGAAATGCTTGCGTGTACGGGCAGACCGAGACCGCCGACCGGCTCGCCGATAAGCTGACCGACCTTGACGTGATCGCCCTTCGCAACGCAGGGTTTGGAGGGCGCGCCCAGATGCATGTTCATGGGGATGACCACCGCGTCGGATACGAAGTCTCTTATGGCTTCGTTCCTTGTGGGCATTTTTCCCTCTTTTTTCTCATGCAGTGGATGCACGCCGCCCTTGAAGGAATACTTTGGCAAATAAAGCACCTGCCTTTCGGAATGATGGGTATATTTACAGCATTTTACACACAAAATACGCGGCAAAGACCGCTTCACCGCGTATTATAGCATACTCATAATTTTTATGCATCACTTTTGAATTGTTAGTTTTTTAACTTATCTCCTCGTTGTGCTTGACGATCGTGCCGTCCGCCTGCGGCACCGTCATCGAGCGCACCAGATTATCCACGTGTTCCCGCCTCATTTCGGGCAACATCTTTTTGAGGTATGCCACCTGGGATATACCCACAAGCTCAAAAAGCATATCCACCACCCTGTTGAGTGACGGTCGCTCATCAAATAAAATATGCAGTCTGTTTTGCTTTACGGACAGGTCAAATATTCGCGTATCCGGCGTTTCTATGAAGGAGCAGATCACAGTCATGCGTATCCCGCCGGGCGCGAGCTTCCAAAGCGCGCGCGTGCCGGTAAGCTGCCGCTCGCCCTTCATCGTTGCCGCGCCGTATGCGAACGAACCGTCTTCGCGGATGAAAACCGCGTTGCGCTCGTCGCGCTCATAGAGATATACGGCGAGACCGCCCTCGCGCTTCTCGAACCGGAGCATATCCGTGCCGCCGGTATAGTTGCCGTGTACGGCCTGCACGGTCTGCGGGAAAAGTCCGCCGGTATTATCCGCAAGGACGTATTCACGCCCGTCGAGAAGCTCCGCGATGCGTGAAAATTCGGCTTTATCCGTGCCAAGGCCTGCCCCGGCGGCCGGTTTGAACACCAATGAGGAAAGCGCCTTTTCAAGCGCCGCGCAGGCGCTCTCGTCGCGCGGCAGCGGCTGCTGCGTCACGCCCGAAAACAGCTCCTTTATATGTGCGGTGAGCGTGCCGTGGGCAAACAGGTTCGAGCTGCCCGAGAATATGACGACCGTGGCGTCATACTTGGGCATACACACGACATACTGACCGAACGCCCCGTTGAACTGGAAGGAGCCCTCGTCGTCCGCCATCCATATCTGATAACCGTAACCGTGTTTAAGCTCGCCGTTGGGCGTTTTCATCTGCGCCCGCGTAGCCTCGCGGCACCATGCCTCGCTGAGTATGCGCCGCCCGTTCCACACGCCGCCGCGCATGTAAAGCTCGCCTATCTTCGCGGCGTCCTCCATCGTGAGCGAAAGGCCCCAGCCGCCTTTTTCTATGCCCTGAGGACATTTCTCCCATTCGTGATCCGCAATGCCAAGCGGCTCGTAAAGTCTTGGCGTCAGGAACTGGGTGAGCGTCATGCCCGTGCGCCGGACAACGATCGCCGCAAGCATATACGAGTTGAGCGAATTGTATTCAAATTCCGTCCCCGCTTCGAATTTGGGGATGGATTCCATGAACATGCGCGTCCAGTTTTCATCGAGCATGGAGCCGACCTCGTTGAAGCGGCTGCCGCTGCTCATCGTGAGCAGATTCCACACCGTGTGCGCCCGAAGGATCTTTGCCTGCGCCGCGCTGGTGAATTCGGGAAAGATATCGATCAGCCTCTCGCTGAGCGAAAGATACCCCTCATCCACCGCGATGCCGACGGCAACGCCTGTGACGCTTTTGCTCATCGAATAGAGCATATGCGGCACATCCGTGCGGTAAGGCGCGTAACAGCCCTCCGCGATCACTTTGCCGTGGCGCATTACCAGCATTCCGTGCGCGGCGATCGTATCGGCCTCGGCGCCCACGTCCGCAAAAAACTTTTCCACCGCTTTGGAGGAAACGCCCTCCGCCTCCGGCGTGCTTTTCGGAAGATGCACAGGCGCGCTTCTGCCCGGAAGGTATTTATCCTTCTGTACGGAATAGCCGTAAGGCGGTATGTTCGCAATGTCGTGCTTTAGGAATTTTACGAGCAGCTCAACGCTCCTCATTTGAATGGTTATATCCATCGGCAGCCTCCCGCGTCAATGAACCCCGTCAAAGTCTCTGCGTCCCGTCGGGGTCTGAATATTCAAACTCCGGTTCCGCCGTATTGCCGCCTGTGCCCGCGCCGTTTTGCGTCCCGCCCATTATGTCAAGGAAGAACGCGGCGTCGGCCGCAGCAATATACGGGTTCAGCCACAGGAAACCGATCCCGAGCGTCAGGCAGCAGAGCAGGCCCCAGCCGATGAAGCTGAAATCGAGGCAGAACCAGCGCCATTTGAAGCCCTCAGTCCTGCGCTTGCTCTCGTTCACCGCCTCGCGTATGCCCATGCCGGGATTCTCGGCCATAAGATACGGCGCCATCCTGTATCTGTATGAGGCGATGATGCCGGGTATGACCAGCAGCATCGACCACAGCACGATGAACAGCGTCATGAAAAGGCTAAGCCCAAGGGCGCGTCCGAAAATCTCAAAACGTGAAAACAACACAGGGAACTTCGGATCCTCGCCGCGGATGCGCATCATATAAAACCTGTTATGGCCTAGCTCCACCGCGCCGCCGAGCACGAGCTGGATGATGGCAAGCATCGAACCTATGCTCGCTGCGGCCGCCGCGAATTGCGCGACTGCGTCCGAAAGCCCGAACCTTGAAAGCAGCGCCGCCAGATTGAACCCGTTACGGCTCCAAAGCGTTGAAAGATCCTGCGCGTCGAATGTTATCGTTACCGAAGCCCCGCCGTGATTCATTCCGCCCATTATCACCGCGACAAGCGTTACGGCAAGGCAAAGCCCCCACGCGCCCGTGAGCGCGCCGCGTGCAATGCGTCTGTAATCGGCTGCGCGTTTGTTTTCCATATTATATATCCTTTCCCCGCCATGCAAAGCGAAGGCGGTCTTTCAGGATGATTTCAGTGTATACCGTCGTCATCCATATCGTCGCCGTCCATGAATTCACGCGCGGCGATGCGCTTTTCATCGCGCTCATGCTCCACCATGTCGGAGAGCATTTCCTTCACCCTGCGCGAATCCCTCACGCGGCGGATATCAAATTCCGGCGTTGATTTGTCCGCCGTGCAAAGATGTATCGTGCCAAGGCCCCACAGGCGCTGGCCGAGCGGGCGCTTGAGGGTTATATCCAATATCCTGTAAAGGCGTATCTCCTCTTCCCGCCTGTTGAGGAAGCCCGTGTCGATAATGAGCTTTTCCTGTGTGAGACGGTAGCGCGTGAACGTCCACGGCAGGCCGAGTATGATGCGTTTTCTGTCCTTCCAGACGAATTCCTGCGCCTTGTTATCCACAATAAATACCTCCGTTATCACTGAATGTGCGTATTATATCATATCGAAAAAGCGCATACAATGAGCCCCGTGCAAACCTTGCGAAACGGTAAGGCGCAACAAGAAAACGCCCCGCGTTTCAATGCGCGGGGCGTTGCGTTTTCGCTCTCTGATTATTTCTCGTGATTGCAGCCGCAGTCGCAATGACCGTGCTCATGCTCATGCTCCGAGCAATCGCATTCGTCGTCGCAGCAGCACTCATCGTCGTCGCAATCGCACTCGCTGTTGAGGCGTTCTTCGGCGATGGCGGCCAGGACGTCGAACTTATCCTCATCCGCGGGGACAAAGCTCTCCTCGTCGCCCTCGGTGATGATCTTCATGATATAGACGTCATGCTCGCAATCGCATTCCTCATCCTCGCACTCCGAGGAAAGATCCATGAGAACCGCGTATTCCTCGTCCTCATACTCGAAATAATCGATTACGTCAAGTTCAAACTCGTTACCGTCGTCATCGGTGAACGTTACAAAATCCCTTTCGTCTTCCATGGGGTTGCCCTGCCTTTCAGTTACTGTAAAATGATTTTACAACATATCCTTGCCGTTTACAATATCCCCGATTTGGTGTAACATGATTCAACAAAGATTTCCCCGGAGGTTTTTTGATGTTTAAGGCGCTTTGGAGCATGGGACGCGAGGATTTTTCCGGCATAGAGGCGTTGCGGCGCGAAACCGGCGCCGGCTTTGACGCGATGGACGACTATGCCGCGCACGTTTTTGTTTCCGAGGAGGACGGAACGCCGATCGCCTCCGGACGGCTTTATCCCGTTTCCGACGCGCTGCGCATCGACCGTATGACGGTGTCAAAAGCGTATTGCGCGCTCCCCTATGAGGAATTCACATTCCGCGTGCTGCTTTACCGCGCGAAAGATCTTCCCCAGACGACGATCGAGGCCGAGATCACGCCGGGGCTTGCGCCTTTGCTGCCGCGCTTCGGGTTCTCGCCCGCAGCTTTTGACCCGCGCATAATGACCTGTCCGCGCAACGGGATAATCTGGTTCAGTCAGTGTCATGACGACGGGGTCAAAAAAACCTAAAATTATGCTTGCATAACTCGCTTTCATTCGTTATAATGTTATACGTTCGACGCCCGGCAGGGTTGCGGATGATGCTGATATAGCTCAGTTGGTAGAGCGCGTCATTGGTAATGACGAGGTCCCCAGTCCGAATCTGGGTATCAGCTCCAAACAAAAAGCAGACCCAATCGGGTCTGTTTTTTGTTTGGCTTTGGTAATTCGGATACAGTCTGTGGATACCGTCATTACCGGCATGTCGCGCTCCCGCGCGTCATTGGGGCCGAAGCCCGGCGCGCCCGGGATTTTTTGACCGTCCACGATGATTGCAATCCAATCATGCGTCTTTATTTTTGATTCTGCAAAAAGTAAGCAATAGTCGAACGATACAGGCTGCGTTCAAATACGTTGTTGCTGTTGGAATCGAGTGAGCAAATATCGTCCTCAAGCAGTATGTTCAAATAGTTCTTGAGAAGACCTTCATAATACCTGATGGAGCGGTCGGGATGTGTGCTCGGCCAGGCATCGCAGCTCACAGTAATACGGCGGTTGGTTGCATCCACAAAAGAAGGGATCTTGTCATACTCCGGATCGTTTGGGTATATCACCATTTTGTTGGGTGTACCCTTCAGCGTGCCTTCAAGAGCCTTGACATGAGGCGGATTCACGCTGACGTCATAGTGATCCGCGGCAAGGTCAAGGATGATGGCGTCAGCCGGGAGGCTGCCAAGCGCTTTATTGGATATTATGATCTTGCTGGAGTCGGGACGCTTCGTTGCATCCACAAGAATATCAGTTTTGGAGAGCACTTCGCTGAGATATTCTGAATCCGCAGTAATGCTTCTTGTGATGATTTGGGTGATGATACCGGGCAGCTTGTTCTTGAATAATTCCGCATCGCCAAGGACTTCAAACGCCCTCACGCATCCCTGCGCAACGCCGCCGGCTCCAAGGATCGTTACAACGAAAGGCTTCCTTTTCGTACTGGCAAAATCCACCCTGGTCTCTTTCAAAACCGCAAATGCGCGCTCGCAGCCGGCGTATGCAGTTCCGAAATAATCAACGAAAGTTCGGATCCCCTGATCGTCCACAAGAGCATCCATCGAGAACGTGTTCAGTTTTTTGCGTTTGATCAGCTGAACACAGTTCGGTCTGGTATCATAGTGGATCATGGTGAAGAGGCTGGCGCCGTCCCGGAGCAATTCCAAATTATCCAGATCGGGATTTTTCAGGATCACGATCATATCCTGCCGATACACTTCCTGCATAGGCGCAAATTTAACTCTTGGACACGCGTCAAGATAATCCTGGGCAGAGTATCCCAGTCTTGCTCCGTAACCTTCTTCCACAACAATCGAAATTTCGCTGAACTTGTTCAGATAAGCGAACAGGTTCGGCGTAAAATCTCTGATGTCGCCGGGGAAATTTCTGATCATCGGGAAACCTAGCGTTTTGATTTTCATTTGAATATCCTCCTTTTGCCCGAAAGCTCCGTAAAATTGTTTATTTTGAAAATTGTAAACGTATAATTTTGTTTGCCGGTATGGCCGTCTGTCCCTTCATTGTCTGCAGCGGCCGCCGGCCCGGGCGGCAATCAAATTCATTTCTCCCGTCGCTTACTAAGCAAGCGGGCATTGACTCCGTCCACCAACGGCCGCACCGTACCTCCGTCGCTTAACAACGCAGACAATATCTGCTTCTGTTTCTCCGCGGACAGGATTCCTTCCGTGGTACGGCAAAACTTATCGCTGAGCCATTCGCAATTTATGTGATCCGTTCGCTCCCCCCGCGGCTCATGTATTTCGGAACAAAAAACGCTTCCGTTTTCCAGTTCGATTTCAGCCCTGCACAAACGCCTGTCCGGAAAAGCCGATTCCAGTACCGGATCGCAATGGAAAGAGAGCTTCTTCATCATCTCGATAACCGCCGGATCATCAGTCCGCTCAACCTGCGCGATGGAAAAGCCGCCGTTTACCAGCGAAGAAGCTACTGGATATGCGATATTGTACTGTGCCTCATCCGCGCAGGTAGGAACGCCCTTCGAAAGCTGCGTCGCTCTTTGAAACGTATAAATTCTGACCGATGCGATATTTTCGGGAACAATTGCATGTTCCTGAAGCAGGGAAAGGCACGCATCAATGGCCGGATGCGCCCAACGACAGCACGGGTAAGGTTTGAAGTATAAATTCATTACCTCATGCTTTTCACCAAGATCGTTCAGATAGTGCCGGTACTCCTCGGCTTCCAGCAAATTCTTGTTGCCCGTAAAGCCAGACATGGAATCCATCACCGCCAAAGCACCGATCATAACGCCAAAGGGAACGCCGTCCTTGTTCATCGAAGGATGCTCGACGCTCCGGATAGCAGGCACCAAAGGCGCATTGAATTCCGAAATTGAAAGCGCATTGTTCAGCTCTTCCCTGCAAAAGCCATAGATTCGGCCAACACCCGCAGCTACGCCCACCGCGCCGAACGTACCGCTGGAATGGGCAAACTGATAATAATCCATGACAGCCCTTCCCATGCGGATAGTGACTTCATATGACACATAAAGCGCAGTGAGAAAATCCTTCATCGACAAATCTTTTTCATAGGCAGCAGCCAAAACGCCGCCAATGAACGAAGTTCCCGGATGGGCTCGAATTATATTATGACCGTCGTCAATGTCATAAGCGTTGGAGGCATGGCTCATGGCAGATGCGGCTCCGAGAAAATCAAATCGGTCTCCCGCGCCGATCACGGCAACGTCACCGCTGCGGAACACACGGCGGGCAAGTGCCAGCCCCACCTCAAATTGTTTGCTCTTACTGCCGGAAATCAAGGCCCCCATAAGGTCGATCAGGCAACCCTTCATCCTTTCCTTGACCTCTGCCGGCAGATCGTCCCATTGAGTATCAAGTATAAAATTCTCGAGCTCGTAATCAGTTGTAAATTTCATATGCTTCCCCCGGCTTCTTATATCGACAACGGCGGCCGCGCCGCGGTGCTTGCATCAAAATCGTCTGAATTGCGGGAGCGTTTTCTTTCTAAATGCAATTTTTACATTTTGATGAAGTTGTCGCTCCTGGTCGTTGTGGCCGCGGGCGCAGGGTCAAGCTTCCTTTGGGCTATGTTAAGGATATCTTCGGGCTTGATCCATGGACGTCCCTGGACAGCGCTGGTTTCTTCGTGGGTAAGGTAGCCTTTATATGCAGTCAAACTGCGGCGAATGAATCCATCGCTCACGCAGGCTTCTGCGAGGCCGTTATTCATGATATTAAGCAGCAGGGGAAGAGTTTCCGCCGCAAGCGATACGGAAGTGGAGTGCGCCACAGCGCCGGGAATGTTGCTGACGCAAAAATGCACAATGCCGTTGACCACATAACGCGGATCGCTGTGGTGGGTCTCATGGCTTGACTCGATGCATCCCGGATTATCAGTGGATATATCAACCAGAACGGAGCGCGGCTCCATCAGTTTGAGCATTTCCTTTGTGATCAGGAAGTCTTTACGCTGCTTGGGCCATTTCACCGCGTTGATGACCATATCCATTCTCGGCAGCACGGAGGCAATGGTTTCCTGATTGCAGAACATGGTGTCGATCTGGCCGTGATACTTATCACCCAGCATTCTAAGCAACCCGACGTTTATGTCCATAACCGTCACTTTGGCGCCCAGCGCATGCAACACGGAAACCGCGCCCTGCCCCACCATGCCGCCGCCCAGAATAAGAACGTTCATGCCGGGCGCCCCGGCAAAACCGCTTACGAACTTCCCCTTGCCGCCATTGATGGTGAGCATGCTTTCAAGGCCGAACAAAGCCCCCTGCTTGCCCGCCGCTTCGCAGTTCGGAGAACCATACCTGTGGCTGTCCTCGGCGGTTATCGCGATACACTTGCTGTCCAGAATCGCCTGAACCTCTTCGGGATGACTGGCGGGATGAATGCAGCAATAAATCAGCTGGTCTTTGCGCGGCAGATGGTATTCTCTGCGTTCAAGTTCCTTCACCTTGGCAATGAAGTCGCATCTTGCCCAGATTTCTTCGGCCGAATCAACAATTACCGCGCCCATCTTCGCGTACTCTTCATCTGAAAAACCGGCGCCGGCGCCGCAATCCTTCTGTGCCAATACAGCGTGTCCGGCGGCTTTAATGCTTGCTACCTCTATAGGGGTGCAAATTACGCGGTTTTCACCGTCTTTGGTGTCTTTGAGTATGCCGAATAACATATTTTTTCCCTCCAAACTTTTTAATTAGCGTATAGCTACATTAATATTTGCAAAATATATGCCACGGAGTAAGTCCTCACGGTCCCTGTTTTTCCCCGACCGCAGCCATTCATTGAATTCACGCAAAACCGCCATAACGCAAAATCTGCACGTTCGTGCTTCCCGGCAGGACTACGCTTTCACTTTTCGGTTCTAAATCTCAGCGAGTCTGGTGCAAGCCACAAAATGGCCCGGGCTGACCTCGTCAAGAGGTGGAATAACCTTGCACTTTTCGCCGGCATGGCGGCAGCGCTTTATGAAGCGGCACTCATCCGGCATATTAATCGGAGACGTGATCTCGCCCTCGATGATCAAACGTTCTTTCTGAGTTCCAAGCTCCGGAATTGGAATCGCGGAAAGCAATGCCTTTGTGTATGGATGCATCGGATTGAGGAACAGCTCCTCGGCCGGTGCCTTTTCAACAATCTTTCCGAGATACATCACTGCAATATCATCGGAAAAATGGTTCACAACCGACAAATCATGCGTAATAAAAATATAGGAAAGGTGAAACTCTGCCTGTAATTCCTTGAGCAGATTAAGGATCTGCGCCTGAATTGAAACATCAAGGGCTGAGACCGGCTCGTCACACACGATGAAATTGGGTTCCATGGCCAAGGCCCGGGCAATACCTATGCGCTGACGACGGCCGCCGTCAAGTTCATGAGGATACGTGTTGAAAAGGCGCGTGGCCAATCCTACGGTTGACATCAATTCCGCTACCCGTGCGTCAATGTCCGCGTGGCTTTTCAAAATTCTGTTTGCAATAATCGGCTCGCTGATAATCTGGCTCACTGTTTTTCTGGGGTCCAACGACGAATATGGATCCTGAAAAATCAGTTGCATATCCTTACGGATATGGCGCAGCCCGCTTTTCGACAGCTTCGGGATATTTTGCCCCTCGAAGTAGATTTCACCGCTTGTCGGCTCAATCAACCGCAAAATCGTTCTGCCGGTCGTGGATTTGCCGCAGCCCGATTCTCCCACAAGGCCCAATGTTTTACCGCGTTCAAGAGTAAAACTCACATCATCGACGGCATGGAGCATCCCTCTTTTGGTTTTAAAGTATTTCTTCAGGTTTTTCACCACAAGTATGTTGTCAGCCACGGTTTATTTCTCCTTCCGTTCAATATGGAATCCAGGCCGGTCGTAAGCGCAGCAACGAATATAATGCGTACTCGATATGAACTTTTTCTCCTGTGGCAGCTTGCACTTTTCGTCTGCATACGGGCAGCGGGGATGGAATGGACAACCTTCCGGCAAAGCGGTAGGATCAGGCATTAATCCCTTGATGGGAGTAAGCATCATGCGGCGGTTGTTGATGTTGGGCAGTGAGTTGAACAAACCTTCCGTATATGGATGGCGCGTATGGTTGAAGATATCTTCCAGCGTACCTTTCTCAACAATATTGCCGGCATACATAACCGCGACTTCATCGCACACCTCCGCCACAATACCAAGATCATGCGTGATCATAATGAGGGAGGTGTGATATTTCTTTCTTAGGTTTTTCATCAGGTCCAGAACCTGAGCCTGAATCGTAACATCAAGGGCTGTTGTGGGTTCATCCGCGATCAATAATTGCGGATGGCAGGCAAGAGCTATTGCAATCACCACTCTTTGTTTCATGCCGCCTGAAAATTGATGGGGATACTCGCCCGCGCGTTCGCCGGATATGCCAACGAGTTCAAGCATATCCATCGCCATGCGCTGTGCCTCGACGTAAGAGACGTTTTCATGCAGATGAATACTTTCCGCGATTTGGTCCCCGACGGTAAGAACGGGGTTCAGCGCCGTCATAGGATCCTGAAAAATCATTGAGATATCCTTGCCGCGGACTTTTTCCAGTTCCTTTACGCTCATGTTCAGAACATCTCTGCCGTTAAGTTCTAGTTTGTCGCACTCCACAACGCCCGGAGGAGTCGATACCAAACGAAGCAGCGACAAAGCTGTCGTGGTTTTACCCGCGCCCGTCTCGCCGACCAGCCCTATTGCTTTTTCTCTCTCTATCTTCAAGTCCACACCGTTGACCGCGTTCACAACACCGTCTTCCGTTTCAAACCGGACAAAAAGGTTTTCAAGATTCAACACCAGATCATTATTTGCAATTTCATTCATATTCATATCGAACCTCTCGTCACTGCTTTAGCTTCGGATCAAGGGCATCACGCAAACCGTCTCCCATGAGGTTGAAGGCAAGCACGGTGATCATGATTGCAAGGCCGGGGAACAGAGAAAGGTAATTGTAATCGCGGATATACTCGCGGCCGCTTGAAAGCATCGCTCCCCATTCAGGCGCCGGGACCGGAACGCCGAGGCCCAGAAAGCTGAGGAATGAAGCCGTAAGAATACCATTTGCAACGCCCATTGTGATTTGCACGATGATGGGCGACAGCGAGTTGGGCAGAATATGATTAAAGATGATGCCCATATCGCTCACTCCGGAAATTCGGGCCGCTTCAATATACTCTTCCTCGCGCACGGGAAGAACCGCCGCTCTGGCTGTTCTGGCAAACGCCGACATATAAACGAGGCCGACGGCCAGCATCAGCACGGTAATGCTCTGTCCGAAGGCAGCCATGATGGCAATGCCCAGAAGCACGGAAGGAATTCCCATAAACACTTCACATATTCGCAGGATCACATTCTCGACCACGCCGCCGTAATAGCCTGCGATAAGGCCCAGTGACGCGCCTATCACGCATGAAACAAACACCGATACTATTCCAACGGCCAGAGAGTATTTCGCGCCATAAAGGATGCGTACCAGTACGTCGCGCCCATACTGATCCGTACCGAGCGGATGTTCCAGGCATGGACTGATGAAGCGCTGCGTCAGATCCTGCTGCACGATATCAGTGTCGTAATTAAAGATAAACTGCGCAACCACAGCAGTCAGTATTATGAGGGTAATCAACACAAGACCCACCATGGCGCTGGGGCTTTTCTTGTAATTCCGCCATACTTCTGCAGCAAGTGAGCGTTTTTTGATTTTCCTCAGTTCTTTTTTATCATATATGGTGTTTGCCTTGCTCGCTTCCATATTTATCTCCTTACTTGGTATACTGCGCCTTGATGCGCGGATCCGCATATGCGTATGCGATATCGACCAGGAGCATAGTCACTGTCATAAAAATTGTAAACATGATGATACAACCCGTAGCCAGTGTCATATCGCGGGAATTTATGCCGGCGACAGTCAATCTGCCCACTCCCGGCCATGCAAATACTGTTTCTATCGCCACTGCGCCGCCAAGAGAATTGCCAAATGTCGTACCGAATACGTTAATAATCGGGATCAGTGCATTCTTGAGCGCATGCTTGCGGATTACCTGCTTTTCGCTCACGCCCTTTGCCCTGGCGGTACGCAGATAGTCCTGACGGATCACATCCAGCATGGACGATCTTGTGATTCTCGTCATGTGACCGGCCTGCCCCGCGCCGAGCGTGACCGCAGGCAAAATTATATGAAGAAAACTGCCGCTTCCGCCGGAGGGAAGCCAGCCAAGCTTCAAAGAGAAAGCGATAATCAGCAAGAGACCCAGCCAAAAACTCGGCATGGAAACACCCAGCATTGCCGCAACCATGCTGACTCCGTCAAGCCAGGAGCGGTGATGTGTTGCCGATGCAATCCCCAAGGGAATGGATATGATCAACGTGACCACGATACTCGCGATCGCAAGCTTTAAAGTAGCCGGGAATCTTTCAAAAAACAATTCCGCGACCGGACGTTTCATGGAAAGCGACACGCCCAAATCGCCTTTGACCAAATTTCCTATATAGCGTATATATCGTTCGATCAAAGAGCCATCCAGGCCGAGTTCTTTACGAAGCATTTCAATTTCCGCTGCCGTAGCATCCTGAGGGGCCATGGAAGATATGATATCTCCCGGCGCAAGATCCATCAGAAAAAACACCACAAAGGAAACCGCTATCAGCACGGGTATCATCATGAGTACCCGTTTGGCAATATAACGATACATAACTTCCTCCCGCGTTTTTGTGCATGAGGGAACACGCCCCCCGATTTTGTCATCCTTATCGGGGGGACTTGTATTCCGTCAATAAGTTCTACTTTTTATAGATTCTGCCTTTGGTTAGCCGATAACTTTCTGAACCTGCTTGAAGCTGTGAACCAGAGCCGGATGGAGCAAAATGCCTTCAACGCCGGCAGCTGCGCCCATGGTAAGGGTCGCTTGCGCGATCGGCACCCAGGGGATCAATTCGCAGGTAAGGATTTCCTGAAGCTGCTTGTACATTTCGGCGCGTTTTGTAACATCGACTTCCGCCGCGGCAGCGTCGATCAAAGCATCGATGTCAGGATCCATAACATGTGAATAGTTGCGACCGCCCGCGGAATGGATGGGATTGCGGAACATATAGTCTGCGTTTTTGCCGGGCGTCCAGGAACAAATGTAGATTTCAACGCCGGAAGTGGATCCGTCAGAGACCAATTTCTCTATCAATGCGGCCTGCTGCATGTATTCAACATTTACGGTTATGCCATATTTCGCCATCTGAGCCTGGAAGTTCTCAGCCATTTTGACACGGTGGCTTGCATCTGAGGTAACAAGACTTATGGTTAAACCGTTGCAGCCGAGTTCATCAAACAGCGCCTGAGCGCCTTCGGGATCGTAGCCTATTCCCTCGATATCAGAATAATATTCCATATCGCGGCACATCATACTGGTAGAAACCTGGGCATAGCCATCCCATGCGGCAATGATCATTTCTTCCTTGTTGATCGCTTTTGCAACAGCAAGGCGGAATTTCTGGTTTGCAACAATGGATGTGGGATTCTGGAGGTTGAAGCCAATAAAATGCTGACCGCGTCCGGTAGTGGTGATAAGCTGATAATCATCGCTCTCGGCAAGACGTGAGTAATCGGTGGGGCTCGGGGACATGATTACGTCAACTTCACCGTTTTCAAGGGCGATCATACGCGCGGAAGCTTCGGGAATCATTCGGAATACGATGCGCTTGGTGTTGGGGACGGGATAGAGCGTGCATTCATCAAAACGGACCAATGATACATAGTCGCCGGAAACATATTCTTCAAACTTCCAGGCGCCGGTACCAATCTTTACAGCCTCTTCCTCCGGCATGGTCTCAAATGCTTCCTTGGACTGGATGGAAAGGGCATTCACGGCAAGGACGTAGTTGAAATCCACGTTGCCCTCGGTAAGGTAAATCTCGAAATTCAGGTCGTCTATCTTGACGAATTCCTTTATCTTGGCAATGTAATTCGCCGCATTCGGTTTGTCTTTGGCGCGATCAAAGGAAAATGAAACATCGTCTGTATTCAGGATTGTGCCGTCATGGAATTTGATACCGGGCTTCAAGGTGAATTTCCAATGATCCGGAGTGACCATCTCCCATTTTTCAAGCAACTCGCAAGAGTTTTCAATGGTTGTCAGGTCCGTATCGGTCAGCATGTCGATCACCATATCCTGAACGATCTGGTTGGTTTCAGAAGTGGTCTCAGTAGGATCAATGGTGGTAAACTCATCCGCCATTGCGATCACTATTTCTTCTTTGTACTTGACCTCTTCGGGAGCCGTTGTGGCAGCAGTTTCGGTAGACCCCTGGACTGTCGTTGCATCAGGTTCGGGTTCATTGTTGGTTTGCTTGTCGGTACAGCCTGCAAACAGACTGACGATCATTACTGCGCAGAGCAACATTGCAACCAATTTCGAGATTTTCATGCACTTTCCTCCTAACAAATTATAGGCTCTTCACCTTTACTATATTATTTGCAAAAATCGTGCCACGTTAGATTCACAGATTGTTCATAGTTTTATAATGCATTTCTCTTATGTGAACAGTGCAATAATTACCTCTGCCGCGCAAATTATTCTTCTTCCGTCTCCTGCCCGCTGGTCTCCAGTCCGTATTCCTTGATTTTATTCAGCAGCCCGCGTTTGCTGATGCCAAGTTGTTCGGCACTCCGGCTGCGTTTTCCGTTGTTTTTGTTCAATGTGGCTTCAATGGCGCGTCGCTCAATTTCCTGAAGGCTCGTGTTGGAAAGATATCCGTCGATCGTGCTTCCCTTTGTCGCCGACATACTTTCCCGTCCGATATCCTCGGGGAAATCCTTTATGTCTATTACGTCGCGGGTGCATACAATGGCCGCATATTCGAGAATGTTGGCCAGTTGCCTTACGTTGCCCGGATAATTGAGCTTCGTCAGCATATCCATTGCGGATGGTGTTATTCCGCTAAACGGTTTGTTCAGTTCCCTTGAAAACTGATTCAGCAAATAGCTGCACAGTGCCGGTATATCGTCGCGGCGTTCCCGCAAGGCGGGCAGTTTTATCTCGATTACGTTCAGACGATAATAAAGATCCTCCCTGAACTTCTTTTCCTCAATCATTTGTTTGAGATCCCGGTTTGTTGCCGACACAATTCGTACGTCTACGCTCACGGATTGACTGCTCCCCAGCGGCATAAACTGCTTGCTTTGCAGAACGCGCAAAAGCTTCCCCTGCAGGCCGACCGGCATATCGCCGACTTCATCAAGAAATAGCGTTCCGTTATCCGCAAGCTCGAACTTCCCTTTCCTGTCCTGTGTGGCGCCTGTGAAGGCTCCCTTCTTATATCCGAAAAACTCAAGCTCAAGAAGGTTCTCTGGGATAGCCGCGCAATTTACGATTATAAAACGCTCGTTCTTGCGTTTGCCTGTATTGTGAATTGCCTTTGCCACCAGTTCCTTACCTGTTCCGCTTTCTCCCGTGATCAGCACGTTGGTTACGATATCCTTAACCTTGTCGATCATTGAGTATACCCTCTGCATGGGTTCGCTCTCTCCGACTATTTCATCATAATACCTGTGGTTGCGCAGTTCGTCGGATAAGTAGGTTATCTGCTCGTTCAGTTTTCTGACCCCGCACGCCTGCTTCATTACCACTTTCAATTCTTCTATATCGATGGGTTTTGTCAAATAGGTGAAAGCTCCGCTTTTCATCGCCTCTACGGACGTGCCGATTGTACCGTATGCCGTCATCATGATTACTTCGATATGCGGATCGATCTTCTTGATCTCCGCCAACGCTTCAATGCCGTTTTCTTCTCCGATGCGAAGATCCAGCAGCACAATGTCCACGCTCTCGTGTTCTATTTTTTCAAGCGCCTTTTTGGCAGAGTCAAACGTCATTACCCGATATTGGTTTTTTAGCGCAAGCGCCAGGGATGCGCATATGCTGGGTTCGTCGTCGATAATAAAAACGCACGGATTCATTTATTCCGATCCTCCTCAAAAGTTAACGTAATCAGGGTATACTCATTAGGTTTACTCTCGATCTCAAACATACCCTTGTTTTCACAAACAAACTGTTTTGCAAGCGAAAGGCCCATGCCTGTGCCGGTTTTCTTTGTGGTATAAAACGGTTCAGTACAGTTCTTCAAGGTTTCCTCGCTCATGCCCATCCCCTCATCCATAACTTCAACACAAACTTTTCCGGTCGCAATATATACTTTTGTATATATGGCCGGAGTGGTTTCCGGCTGGCATGTGATTTTTTGAGCGGCCGATTCAATGGCATTGATCAGCAGATTGATAATTGCCTGTCTGACCTGATCGCGGTTCACGCATATGAATGCCTCGGCATCGCTTTCACTGTGAAACTTGATACGTTTGTCTTTGGCGGACGCATGAGTCAAATAAACGCATTCCTCCATCAGCTTTGCAACATCCAGATGTTCCTGCAAGCCTTTCACGGGGCGCGCGTAATTGATCAAGGATTCAATCAACCGATTGATCCTGTCCACTTCCTGCGGCACATAACGGGAAAATGACGCCTGAAATGCCTCGTCTCCGCCCTGTTCGCGAATAATCGATGCAAAAGCCCGGATCGACATCAACGGATTTTTGATCTCATGGGCAATACCCGCGATCAGGCGGTTGAGCGTTTGGTTTTTATTTGCTTCAAATCCCTCTGTCCTTTCTCTTTCTTCCTTGGTGACGTCCTCAACCATAAGCACCATATCCCGATCGGCATTCAAGGTATAATACTGATATCGGAAAACAGTTGTTTCACCGGCTCTTTTCTTGAGACTGATCACCGAGGAGCTGATCATGCTTCTTTGCATATCCGGCTGGTTGATGCGTTCCCAGATGTCCCCGAACACCTCAAGATCCTTCATGCGAAGATTCCCATTCGCTGTGGATTTTGTATTCTGTTCTTTGTTGTAGTTTGATACCTTTTCCGCTCTGGGGTTCATCAGAAGCACAACGCCGTTCGCCTGAAGCAGCAATATGCTGTTTGGCGAATGTTCGATCAGCAGGTTCCGAAGTCGGTTTGCCTGTTCCAGACACTGCATTTGCTGCACTATCTCCCCGGTTTTTTCATTCACGATGGATTTGAGCTTCATGTTCCATACATAAATGCCTGACACGGCAATTATCGCAATGCCCAGAATCAGCAGAGTTGTTTTGGTCAGCTTGCCAATGCGCGTCTGCGCGGCAAGAAGATCGGCATTTGGCAGCCAGGTTTCCACCATCTTGTCATAATCAACGCTGTTGCGCAAAAGGGAGATACTGGAATTGAACATGTTCTGCAGCGCCCGGTCGTTTTTCCGCAGCATGATGGAATAATTCACCGTGCCCATGTAGTTGTTCACGACCGTATATAATCCATGCAAATTGCTGCTGTCATGTTCGAACTGATACAGTATGCTTTCTTTAACCGCGATAATCGTGTTAATCTGTCCGTCTATGAGGTTGTGATAAAGCTGCGGCTGGTCTCCGACGATCACGGTATACATTGTGTCCAGCTCATAAACCTGAGAAAGAGGTATTGTGCCCAGCTCAAAGGCGGTAGTATATCTGCTGTCGCTCGATTGCGGCTGTAACACAAGATCCAGGTATTTGTTATTGGCAATAAGCGATATGGTGGCTGATGAAATATCATTGGTCAAAACCAGTTGTCCGTCGCTGCAGTCGCTTGGCAAAACGCCGAGGATTGCATCCACGGTCCCCAGCAGCAATGCGTTTACCGCATCGCTTGTCGTTTCAAACGGTATGTATTCAACGGATAGATTATTGCTTTTTGCGATGGCGTTCATCATATCCACATGCAGACCGGCAACTTCTCCCGCGTCGTCAATAAACTGAAAAGGGATCAGATTGCACTCCACCGCAACCTTTATATTCGTCGTGACGGCATCTGCTTTAGTCGGCAGGGAGATCCATGCGCAAAACAATATAGCCGCCGCGCACAGGAACGACATTATCTTTAAACGCATATGTATGCCTCCAGATTTCATTTGCTGTATCCGTCCGCCTGCTTTGCGAGATAAAAATTGCGGTACTTGTTTACGGTTCTTCGTGAGATCATTATTCCTTCTTCGCAAAGCGCCTCGGCTATGGCTTTGTCGGTCAACATGTTTTCGCCGTCCAGACATAGTTGTTCAATCCGTGCGGTGATGGCTTCTCTGGAAGCATTTGAGCACCCGCCTTTGGAAAACAGGTTTTTTATCGGGAACAGTCGTCCCGCGTACTCCATATACTTGTTTTGAACGGCACGGCTCACCGTGGGCACACTGATGCCGAGAGCATCCGCTGTGCGCGAAAAGTTGAGCGGCTTCAATTGATGCAGATCCATGTGCCGTAAATACTCTTTTTGGGTATCGGCCGCATAAGCAACAATACGCAGCAATGTCTTTCCTCTTTGCTCCAGCGCATAAAGAAAGCTTCTGGCATACATTAAATTATCCTGTATGTATTGACGCTCCATGTCGTTACCCGATTTGATATAAGAGGCATATTGATCGGATAATATCGGAGACAGGGGCTGGTTGACCAGCCTTACCTCTATATGACCGTCATCCAGTATTGACACGCATACATCCGGAGAAATATAAAGAGGCGGCGTTTCATCAAAGGCAAGCCCAGGCCGGGGATCAAGCGAACGGATCAGTTCGGAAGCCTTCGCAATTTGTTCAGCCGTGCAGCCCTCTATCGTCAACGTATGCGTCGCCAGTTTTTCCAGATATCTATCCGCGATCATCTCGGCAAGCGGGTTCCTGTTTTCCAGCCGCCGCAGCTGGATGCTCAGGCACTCAGAAAGGTTTCTGCCTGCTATGCCGGCAGGTTCCAGCGCTTGTACTGCCCGCAATGCCTTTTGATACAGGATGTAATTGCAGCCGATCGTGCGGATCAGTTCCTGCTCGTTTTCCCTGAGATAGCCGTCCCGGTCAAGACTGTTGATAATGAACCATCCCGCATATAACACGGCAGTATCCTGCTCATTGATGCGAAGTTGCGTGTAAAGCTGTTCCGCAAGCGTTTCGCCGCGGCCCCGGCAACGGTCCAACAGGCTGTCCATCTCGTCATCCGTATCCGGGTTCGCCTGTTCCACCATGGGGTTGCTCAGCACGAATTCATCGATCGTCTTGCGAAGGGAATCAGCGTTCTGTACCAAAATACTTGCTGATTGGGCTACCAAAGCAATCGGCATCAGCTGCGCCCTCGGCGTAAGAATCACATCCGCATATTCTGCATTCATTGCGTCCTCCCAACTTGCCGCCAGTATAAACACTGCGTTGTGAATAAGATCAAAACATGTGAAAAACATATGCTCTCATACGGGTTGGTGTTACAGAACTATTGAAACCGTGTAATATGGGCGGTTGTCGAATAAGTCAAATTGGTTTTTCGGGTCATTGGGTTTTCTGAAACCCCAAAGGATTTCCGTTAGGAAATCTGAATAGTACAGCACCTGATGGTTTTCATCCATCACGAAGCTTATATCGCAGTTGTCGGTATGCTCATCGAAGGCGCTCATCTCCCCGCAAATCCCCGGTTTTTTGAAGGTTTATGGGAATTCTATGGCTATCCGTTTCTTGCTTGTTATCTTTTGCAGCTAAACTGTATTGTATTATGCTACTACAAGAAGCTTCTAAAAGTCAAACGGGCCTGCAGAAGCGGAACAGTCAAAATGACCACGAATTTTTCCGACCGCGCCATACGATCAACAGTAACGTTTTCATTCCGGCAACGGCATTCGCCAAAGGCAAGCAGCTTTTCCGGCGGACATACCGACAGGCCCCGCCTCCGGATCTGCACAGCGTGAATACCAGTCCGGTATAAGACGTCAAAAAAACCGCGCAACAGGATCCCCGATCCGTAACGCGGCGGCATAAGAGGAACGCCCCCAGCCATCCGGGTATGAGCGTATCCGTGTGCTCCGGCACGGGCGGCAGCACGCCGGTTCGCTCAGCTAGCGCCCTCGTTCGTTATAATGTTATACGTTCGACGCCCGGCAGGGTTGCGGATGATGCTGATATAGCTCAGTTGGTAGAGCGCGTCATTGGTAATGACGGGGTCCCCGGTCCGGATCCGGGTATCAGCTCCAGATAAAACCTCGGAAACGGCTTGATAACAGGCCGTTTCCGAGGTTTTTTACCGCTCGTCTGCTGACGCTTCAGACAATCTTTCGGCGAATATTGAAAAATTCATTCGTGTGGAGCTTCTCTTTACGCCGTCATCTGACCCTGCTTTTTTTCGTGAGAAGAATACCCGCCGCTATGAATACGATGAATCCCACCACGCCCAGCCACGCGCCGTTCCAGTCGGTGTTGCCGGTGTCGCTTATGTATGAGCTGAACATTCCGAGCGCAAGCAGATAACCGATCGTCTGCATTATTATGCCAAGAACAAAAAGGAAGCCGTGCTTTTTCTTTTTCGGCGCGCCCGGCTGCGACTGTACTGCCTGCCCGCCGCCGGCGTCAAGAAATTTTCTGTTGAACCTGAATGTCACGGCGGCGCCCGGCGCAGCTTCAAAACGCATCACATCCGGAAACGCGATCCCGGTCGCGTCCGTCACAAAAAGCGTATTATACCTGTTCGACACGCTGAATTGGATGCTTTGTCCGTTTTTGACGACGCCCAGTTTCACGCCGTTTACGTATACGACCTGCACCACCGCCGCGCCGATCATGCTGCTTTCGCGGATGAATGTAACGCTGCACGGTTGCTCGAGCGTATCCTCCTCGCTCGCCGTGAGCGGCATGGCCTCGAAGCTTTTGTTGCATTCTTCGCACTTGTACTGCATCTCGGCGACCTCTGCCGTGTCCGAAACCGAAGACGAGGCCACGAGCGCGCCCACCGCGCCGAAGGCCATCGCAGCTGCCGCTTTGCCCATTGAGCCCTTCGCTCCCCTCACGGATATGTTTTCACTGCCGCAATACGGGCATTTCAGACCCTTGAGCGTATATTCGCGATCCATGTTATTCCTCCTGCCAAATATTACTGTTTGATGAGCACGACGTTAAATTCCTCGTATTCCATCGTGTCGCCATCCATCGTCATTTCGGAATAGTCTTCCGTGCCGCCCGCGAAACGCCATTTTACCGTGTTGCCCTCGCAGGTATACTCGATCTCATTCTTGGTTGTGGAATTGAACATGGCTATATATACATACAGCGTTCCCGTTCCGTCCTTTTCAAACTCGAACGTGACGAGCTTGTTCTCATCCTGCCATTTGCCCACCACAGGATCCTGCGCGGCGCAGCCTAAAAGCGCGAACGCAAGCATGACGAGCACAAGCAGCGCAGCAGTTTTTCTTTGCATATTCGTTCCCTCCTGCATGTTGATCCGGTCGCAATTTGCGCCTCTTTTATGTATGCAAATTGTAACATCTTTGCGCGCCTTGCAGGTGGGCTGTCAGCCCACCGCCGCCGGCGTTTTTATCCGCAGCTTTTCATATCGGATATGTATTGTCTACAACCGCACGTTGTGCAAAATAAGCCTTTTATCAAGCCGCGCGGGGTTGTGGTGCGCCCCCGGAAATGATATTATTCGTGTGGATCAACGCAACAAATCCGCAAGGAGGTAACGCATATGCGCATCAAATTGCCATCGAAGCAGAAGCTTACGGAATTTTTGAAGGATATACTCTTCGATATAATCGGCGGCTCGCTGTATGCCGCGGGCATTTATAATTTCGCCGCAAAAGCGGAATTTGCACCCGGCGGCATCGCCGGCCTCGCGGTGATAATCAATCATTACACAGATCTTCCGATCGGTCTTTGCACGATCGCGCTCAACATACCGGTCGTGCTCATCTGCCTCAAGACCCTCGGTCGGGGCTTCCTTTTCCGCTCTGTAAAGACCATCGCGATAAGCACGCTCCTCATGGACTTCGTGTTCCCGCTGCTGCCCGCATATTCGGGCGACAAGCTGATGGCGGCGCTTTTTGCCGGCGGCCTTGCCGGGGTCGGCCTCGCGCTGATATACTGGCGCGGTTCCTCAACGGGCGGCACGGATTTTATCATATTCAGCCTGAGAAAGAAGCATCCGCATATATCAATAGGCACGCTCGGCGTGATATCCGACGGGATAACGATAATTCTCGGCGGGCTCGTGTTCGGCAACGTGGACGCGGTGCTGCAGGGCTTTGTGATGACGGTTGTCTGCACGACGGTGATCGACAAAATCACAGCCGGCTTCACCGCGGGTCAGGTCGCGTTCATCGTGACCGGTCAGGGAGAGGCGATATCCGATGAGATAATGGACAGCATCGGCCGCGGCGTCACCGCCGTCAACGGCACGGGCATGTTCTCCGGCACGGAAAGAAAAATCCTCATGTGCGCCTGCTCGCGCGCTGAGGGCTGCCGCATTCGCGGCATCGTATACCGGCTCGACAAATCCGCGATCGTGGTGCTTTGCCCGTTTGAGACCGCTTACGGACTGGGCTTCCAGTCACCTGAAGGCTGAACATGACGGAGCTTGTGAGCCTTGCCGAAAGCATGGAGCTGCTCTCCCCGCTGCGTGACGCCGGGGGTCTTTGCGCCTACATACGCGAATGCGGCTGCGACGGCGCTGAATTCATATACTGCGCGCCGGGCGCCGGAGGCATTGCGACGCCGGAAGCCGCCGTGGGCTATCATCTCATGTTTTATCCGGAATGGATCGGTTTTTTCCTTCACGACGAAGATTATATAAAGCGGCATTTCGGCACATGGGAAACGGCATACGGCTATTACCGCTGCAAAACCGCCGCGGATTATATCGATCTGCTGCGTCTGGACATGGACAGGGCGCAGGCGCTCGGCGCGCGATACGCGGTTTTCCACGTTTCCGACGTTTCGGGCGAGGAGATACTCACCCGGCGCTTTGAGCATACCGACGCGCAGGTCATCGAGACGTCCGCCGCGCTTTTGAACGCCGCCATGCACGGCCGCGGTTATACCTTCCGCCTTTTGCTTGAAAACCTCTCCACCCCGGGCATGACGCTCGTCGACCCGCATGAGACGGAGCGTATGCTCGGCCTTGTGGAATACGCGAATACCGGCATAATGCTTGACACGGGGCATCTCATGTGTACAAACCTCGCGCTGCGAAACGAGGCTGAGGCGTTTGAATATGTGAGCGACGCCGTAAAACGTCACGGCGAGCTCGCGAAGCTTATATACGGCGTGCATCTGCACAAAAGCGTCACTGGCGACGTCGTGCGCGATATGCTTTCCCGCCGCATAACGCCCGAATCCGGATTTTACGAACGGTTTGCCCAAAGCTACGCATGGGTCAGGCGGATCGACCCGCATCTGCCCGTCTCGGACCCGGCCGCGCGCGCGTTCATCGAGCTTGTGGGACCCGAATACCTCGTGCACGAGCTTTCGGCAGACAATCTTGACGCGAAGCGCAGCGCCGTATTGGCCCAGCGTGCCGCGCTCGGCTTTTGAGCGTTGAACCCGATACACGAATAAACTGCGCGGAAGCAGTCTCAGAATGCACGGATATGCAAAAGCCGCCCTGTCGGCCGGTATGCTCCCCCATTCACGGATGGCGGAAACATATCAGGCCCGGACGGCTTTTTGAAGTTTTACAGTTATGTTATTTCTCTGCTTTTCCCGCGCGTTTGAGGATACACGCGGCCACGATCATCGCTGCGCCCGCCGCGGCAAGAATATACGCCGCGGTATTGTTCCCGCTTCCCGTTGCCGGAGTGCCGAGAGGTATCTCCGGCGGATTGCCGGGTATTTCAGGCGGATTGCCGGGTGTCTGCGAAATTGTCGGCACAGCCGTCGGCGTTGTCGTAGGCGTGGCCGTCGGCGTGGCTGTAGGCGTGGCCGTCGGCGTGGCTGTAGGCGTGGCCGTCGGCGTGGCCGTAGGCGTGGCTGTCGGCGTGGCCGTCGGCGTGGCCGTAGGCGTAGCTGTCGGCGTGGCCGTCGGCGTAGCTGTCGGCGTGGCCGTCGGCGTGGCTGTCGGCGTGATTGTCGGCGTTGCAGTCGGCGTGGCCGTCGGCGTGGCCGTAGGCGTGGCCGTAGGCGTTGCCGTAGGCGTGGCTGTCGGCGTGGCCGTAGGCGTTGCAGTCGGCGTGGCTGTCGGCGTGATTGTCGGCGTTGCAGTCGGCGTTGGAGTCGGCGTAGCCTGCGGATTGTATGTGTTGACGATCACGGCCCCATGCGCCGCAGTCGTGTTCATGCCGCCGCTGTAAAACAGGCTCCATACCGACGTTTGACTGAATTCGATCTGCGCGTTTCCGTTCGTACCCACCGTCAGCGTTACCGTGCCCTTATTATCTGCGAACACCGCGCCGCTGCCGCTTTTGAACGTCGTGTTGCCTGCGCTCAGATCTTTGCCGAGGCCCTGCAGATTGGCGGCATTTATACCGTCGATGAGCTGCTGCTGCTGGCGTGCGTCAACGGAAGTCCTGGTCCACACGTCATAGCTGCCGCCCTTTTTCGCGACCACTATGCTGGATGTGCCTATAGAATAGGTCGAGTTCGACGCGGGGGTTACCTTCGTTCCGAAGCCCGTTATGCTCGCCGTGTTCACGGTCAGCGGCTGCTGGGTGACCTGCCTCAGATAATCGTCAAGCCCCGCAGCGTTTTCCGTCACATAATACGTGATAATATTACCCGCCGCGTCATATACGGGAACATCTGTGAACGATCCCGTCCATTCGTATCCGCCTCCCTGAGGCGCAGTGAGTGTGAGCGTTTTCACCGGCGTACTGTTGCCGGTCACCATCAGATTGACGCTTATCGATTCCGGCAATTCAACGCTCGCCGGCTGATCGCCCGTCTGGCCAAGTATCCACTGCTTCGTCACCTGAACGGTCGTGGTCTCAACATTGGTTGCAGCCGCGGCCATCGCCGCTGCGCAAAGCATCAGCAACAGCCCGAAAACCACGCCCAGCGCGCAAATTTTTGACAGTCTCATCCTACTCGTTACCATATGCTTACCTCCCGTGTATTCTCAACATGCAGCGCTGTTGCCCGCACGTTAAATTACATTGTAATGATATCGCATGTGCGAGTAGTTTTCAATATTCAGGCCGCATCACGCTAAAATTTCACAAATTGATCCTCTTCATCGGCATAAGCACGAAATCCCTGTAAAATATGTCCTCGCGCACGGTATAACCAAGGCCGTCCCAAAGCGCGTTGCCCACATCGTTATCCTTGTATACGACAAGAAACACCTTCGGTATCTTCTGTTCGCGCATCGCCTCGTATACCCTGTCCGTCAGCGCGCGCGCAACGCCGCGTCTGCGGCACTGCTCCCTGACGGCGGTATGATGGATGAAGCCGCGCCTTCCGTCGTGTCCGGCAAGCACAGCCCCCATAAGAAGGCCGTCGTCGTCGCGCGCGACGAAGGATGTTTCGGGATTGCGCTCAAGATAGCGCGCGATCCCCTCGCGTGAATCGTCCACATCGTAAAGGCCCATGCCCGGGGTTGCGACCCAAAGCGCGAAAAGCTCATCATAATCTTCAATGGTCATTATATCGATACGCATTGCGATACCCCGTCAAATGTTGAATATAAAAATCAGCACCATCGCCAGCAGGCCCGCGCCCGCGCCGATGCCGCATTTGGTGTTTCCGTCCTTGACGAACAGCACGCCGAACACCGCGCTTATGCCTATGGGGATCAAAAGGCCGATAAGCTTCGGCATTGTGGTTGACGGCTGCCCGCCCGCGCTCACCTGCATAACGAGCGTTTCGGGCAGGATGAAATAACCCGCCACGGCGAGTATCGCAGTCGCGGCGATCACGCCTATGCCCAACAGTTTCCTTGTTTTTTCATTCAACATATTCTATTTCCTCCTTTATCGGTCATTAAAAAACAGCTCCTGCGCGATCTGCGGGAAAAGCTGTGCTCTGATGCTGCGGCGGCGCGCGCGCTCCTCTTCCGTGCGGCCGGAAATGAGCGATTTGCCGGCCACCGTATTATCCGAAACCGAAAACACGGCCGCAAGCGGTATGTTCATCAACCGCGCCGCGGCAAACGCCGAGGCCGTTTCCATCTCTACCGTGTTGCAGCCCATTGCGATTATCTCGTCGAGATGACCAAACTGCGCGGCGATAGTATCTATGCTGAAATTGCGGCTGCCGTGCAGCGCGACGCCCGCCCCGCCGCACAGCCTTTCGGCGACGCGCTGAAGGCGCGCGTTGAACTGTGCGTCAGGATATTCCTTTTTGCCGAAAGGATCGTTTGCGGCGATGCTGCCGCCGATAAGATATCTCGACGCGCCGTCGCCGCATACGCTGTATTCGGGTATTGCCACGTCGCCTATTTCCATCGCCCTGTCAAGCGCGCCCACGGAGCCCCAGAAAAGTATCCTTTTGCAGGGCGTCAGGCCAAGGCAAAGGAGCACATCCATGAACACCGGCGCGCCTATGCCGGTTTTTATATATGTCAGCTCGCCGCCGGCCTGTGTGCGGATGTTCCATATGCGCACGGCGTCTATCTCCGCTTCCTGCACAGGCTTTGCGTTTTGCCAAACAGGAAAATGTCTCGGCTCCCACCACGGGGCGATTATGACGTTTTCGCTTATCGTCTCCGGTGCAACGCCTATGCCGTTGAGCACGATCTCGCGTTCGCTTGAACCGTAACGTTTCATGGCGTTGATGATATCCATGTAGCCCATGTGCGCAGCTCCTCCTCAATCCGTTTTCTGTGCTGATTTACCGGTACAGCGTACCACCAAAAAAACCTGCGGTCAATCGTCTGCGCGATGCCCTATCATTGCGCCCGCACGCGAGAGTGCGAACCAAAATTTAATTATATATATTGCATTATTGTTACATGAGTATATTCACATTTGGAATATTATGTGATATTATATCAAAATGTCGGGGGAACATTGTATGTTATGATTGACCCCGAAAACTATTATTGCGAGGTATTGATTCATGAAAAAATCCACTGCGATTCTCATCACGTTCTTCCTCGGCGGCCTTGGCGTACACAGGTTCATGGCAGGCAAAACCGGCACAGGTCTGATATGGCTCTTCACGGGCGGCGCATGCGGCATTGGCTGGATAATTGATTTCGTCAAGGTCTGCACCGGTTCTTTCACAAAGAAGGACGGCACCCCCTGGGTGACAGAATGACCAATCGCTGAATTCGGCGCGATGGATATATCAGCGCGTTCATAAGCATCAAACATACAACAGGGAGCCTTGTGTTTCATCGCGCAAGGCTCCCTGTTCGTTACGCAGACAGGATGCAGAAGCAGCCGCGGCAATTGCCGCGGCTGCCTGTCATATCCCTTCCGGGGCTCAGGCCTCGCCGAGTATTTTCATGAATTCCTCGCCCGTGATGGTTTCCTTTTCCAGCAGATACGCCGCAAGCTTATCCATCACTTCCCTCTTTTCACTCAGGATCCCGCGCGCCTTGTCGTGCTGCGAGCGCACGGTGTCCACGACCTCCGCGTCTATCTTGGCGGCAGTCTGCGCGGAACATGCAAGGGAAGCGTCCCCGCCGAGATACTCGTTCGTCACGGTCTCAAGCGCGACCATGCCGAACTGATTGCTCATGCCATATCGGGTTATCATGGCGCGCGCAAGGCGTGTCGCCTGTTCTATATCGTTGGACGCGCCCGTTGTTATGCTGCCGAAAACCTCTTCCTCCGCGGCGCGGCCGCCAGTCAGCGTGGCGATCTTGTTCATCATTTCCTCGCGCGTCATGAGCACGCGCTCGTCCTCCTCCACCTGCATCGTGTAACCGAGCGCGCCTGATGTGCGCGGCACGATGGTGATCTTATGCACGGGGGCGGACTGGCTCTGGCTTGCGGCGACGAGCGCATGGCCGATCTCATGATATGCGATGATCCGCTTCTCATCCCCGGCGATGACCGCGCCCTTGCGCTGATAGCCCGCGATCACGACCTCGACGCTTTCCTCAAGGTCGTTCTGCTCAACGGTGTTCCTGCCCATGCGCACCGCGCGAAGGGCCGCCTCGTTGATTATGTTCGCAAGCTCCGCGCCGGATGCGCCGGAGGTCGCGCGCGCCACGGCGTTATAGTCGATATCCCCGGCCATTTTGACTTCCTTGGCATGTACCTTCAAAATCGCCTCGCGGCCCTGAAGATCCGGAAGCTCCACCGGTATGCGGCGGTCGAACCTGCCGGGGCGCAGAAGCGCCTTGTCCAGCGTGTCGGGACGGTTTGTCGCGGCAAGTATCACAACGCCCTTTTTGCCGTCAAAGCCGTCCATCTCCGTGAGAAGCTGATTGAGCGTCTGTTCGCGCTCGTCGTTGCCGCCGAGGCCGCCGCTGTCACGCTTTTTGCCGATGGTATCGATCTCATCGATAAAAACTATGCAGGGCGCTTTTTCCTGCGCCTGTTTGAACAGATCGCGCACCTTCGCGGCGCCCATGCCGACGAACATTTCCACGAATTCGGAACCGGATATGGAGAAGAACGGCACCTCCGCCTCGCCGGCCACGGCCTTTGCGAGCAGCGTTTTGCCCGTGCCCGGAGGGCCGACGAGCAGCGCGCCCTTGGGCAGCTTCGCGCCGATCGCCGAATATTTTTCCGGATTGTGCAAAAAGTCCACGATCTCCGTCAGGGCTTCCTTTGCCTCATCCTCGCCCGCAACATCCGCAAACGTTTTTCCCGTCTGCGCCTCAACATACACCTTGGCGTTCGACTTGCCGAAGGCCATGGCGTTCGCGCCGCCTATGCCGCCCTGCGCAAGCTTTGAGAAGAGAAGCCTGCCGATGAAGGAGAATATCAGTATCGGCAGTATCCATGAAATTATAAAGGAAAGCAGCGGCGAGGTCTGCGTCGGTATGGAGGCGGAGAACTTGACGCCCGCGCTTTCAAGCCGCGCAAGCAGACCGTCGTCGGGCCAGATGCCCGTTTCATAATAGCGCAGTCTCTCTTCGCCCTCGGTCTTTGCGGTGAAGGTTATCGTGCCTTCGGACTCATCCCGTGCGACCTCCTGCACCTCGCCCGCGTTGAGCATGGTGAGGAATTCGTCATAGCCGACCTGCGTTATCTGTTCGTTGAGCAAAAACGGGAAAACGAACACATTGAGCAAAAGCAGCACAAGCATGGCCACTATCGCATAATATATCAGCGGTTTTTTCGACGGTTTGTCTTCGCGCATCATTTGTGGTTTCATTCCTTTCGGTTTATAGCGCTATTATACAGCGTTCATGTAACCTTTTACACTTACACATTGAGGATTTTGTGCAAAATATCATCATCGGCCGCGCCATGATCGCGGCGGACATAATCAGGGGCGGCAGTCCTCAGGACCGCCGCCCCAAACAGCGCAGGTTTTATTCAATTTCAAGCCTGCGTGCCGCAGGAAGCGCACTCTGTTTCTTGGGCATTACAAGCTTCAGCACGCCGTCCTTATAGGAGGCTGCAATGTGTTCGGTATCCACGCCGGAAACGTCAAAGCTGCGGGAGAAAGAGCCGTAATAGCGCTCACGGCGGATATAATTGCCCTTTTTGTCCTTTTCGTCCTTGTTTTCCTTGTGCTCCGCGCTGACCGTCAGATAATCGCCCTCTATATCGATGCCGATATCCTTCTTGTCAAAGCCCGGAAGCTCCGCTTCAAGCTCATACGCGCTGCCGGTATCCTTAATATCGGTCGAAAAACGCGCGCTGTCCTGCGAGAAGAAATTCTTCTCCATGTTCTCCAGCTCCCTGAAAGGATCATAGTTCACAATATTCTGCCTGCGTACAAACGGTGTAAGTTCAAACATGATATTCAACCTCCTTGATCATGTATCTATTCTGCATTTGCCGGGGGATCCTTATCCCCTTTCGACGTTAAGCATGATACCAAAGGAATGTTGAGCAAAAACATAGGAATTGTTGCGCGATTGTAAACATTAGCACTCTCGATGTGAGAGTGCCAATTCGGATGCGGTCATATGTAAAATACAGCCTAAAACAGGACAAAAAACGTATGATTGAACCATGTGTAGCCGATATCGGCATATGGCAGCAGCCTCATGCTCATCAATATTCCGACGTTGATCCACAGCGCGAACGCCGCCGGGATGCACAGCAGCGCAAAGATCACGTTTTCCCTCGCCGCGCGCATATGCTTTGTCCGTGTGTCCAGCGCATCGTCAAGCGTTTCAAAAAGCGCCTTTTCATCGCAGGGCAGCTTCGATGCGTCGTCGAGATGCGCGATCGCGTCCTGCACCGCCCGCGTCACGGCGCGCCTTGCGGCGCGCTTGTCATGGCCTGCAAGGGACTTTTTTGCGCGCGAGAGCATTTCCTTCCCGTGCGCCGCAACGAGCATACGCACGGCGTCAGGATCCTTCCGCCTCAATTTTATTATAAAATCGGCATATTTCATGTGTGCATTATATCACAGACATGCACATGTGGCACACGCTTTATGCCGTTATCACGCGCCCGAGCACGCGCAGCTCGTCCCCCGGCGCGATGCGTATCGGTCTGTATGCGGGATTCACGGAAACAAGCTCCGGCGCGCCGTCCGCACCGCCGAGCAGCTTGCAGTATGCGTCCCCGTTGAGCAGAAAAATGCCTATATCACCGTGCGCGAGCCGCCCCGTCTGTTCAACGAACACGATCTGCGCATCCGCAAAGCGCGGGGTCATGCTGTCCCCGCTTATGCGCACGGCAAAATCCGCCCCTTCCGGCGCGCCGCAGGCCGCGGCGTCTATCAGCTCGTAATGCTCGCCGTCAAGGAACTGCCCCGTGCCGGCGGAAACCGGCAGATCGTAAAGCGGGATCATGCGCGGGGCGCTCGCCTCATCGCCCCGCAGCGCCGCAAAACGCGCGTCATTTTCAAGCAGAGTTTCATATTCGCGAAGGCGCGCGCGGCCAAGCGCATTAAGCCCGCCCGCGCCGCGCCCGAGGCCGAACGCGCCCACAGCGTCACGCACGCCGTACGTCTCCATGAGGAGGAGGAACTGGCGCATGTTCGGCTGCGTGTCGCCCCTTTCCCACTTGGAGACCGCCCTGTGGGTGAGCCGACAGCCGCGCAGGGTGAGCCGCGCCGCGACTTCCGCCTGCGAAAGGCCCGCCTGCTTTCTCAACGCGCAGAGCGTTTCGTTCATTTTCATCACATAACCTCCGCAACATTTTCTCCCATCCGATTATACCCCGTCCGGAGGCATTTTTCAACAATATTATCTCCATTTAAGAGATATTTACCACTTGTATTCTCTGTTTAAGCGTATTATTATATATCCATGGCGCGGGAAGGACCGCAATGGACAGGGATATACTGCATATCGACATGAACAGCTGCTATGCAAGCATAGAGCTCGTGTATCATCCGGAGCTTCGGGGCAGACCCGTGGCCGTCGGCGGCGATGCGGAGCTTCGTCACGGCATAATACTTGCAAAAAACCAGGAAGCAAAAAAATACGGCATAAAGACCGGGGAAGCCTTATGGCAGGCGCAGGCAAAATGCCCTGAGCTTGTGATATTGAAGCCCCGGCACGAGCTTTATCTTCGCTATTCGCATATGGCGCGGCAGATATACGCCGAGTACACGGGCCGCATAGAACCCTTCGGGCTTGACGAGGCGTGGCTTGACGTGACGGAGAACGCGGCGCAGTACGGCGGGGCGCGGGCGCTTGCCGATATCCTCCGCCTTCGCGTGAAGGATGAGCTGGGCGTGACGGTATCCGTCGGGGTGTCATACAACAAGATATTCGCAAAGCTTGGCTCCGACTATAAAAAGCCCGACGCGGTCACGGTCATTTCGCGCGAAAACTATAAGGATATCGTTTGGCCCCTGCCCGCGGAGGAGCTGCTCTATGTCGGCCCCGCCACCCGCAGGAAGCTTTATGACAGGAGCGTTTATACAATAGGGCAGCTCGCCGCGGCCGATCCCGCCGCGCTTTCAAGCTGGCTCGGCAAGATGGGACTGGTGCTCGGGTGCTTCGCGCGCGGCGAGGATACGTCGCCCGTGGCGCATACCGGCGATGAGGGCGTGGTCAAAAGCATAGGCAATTCCACCACTGCCCCGCGCGATCTCGTCACATATGAGGATGCGTCCATCGTTTTCCACATGCTTTCGGAAAGCGTGGCCGAGCGTCTGCGCGAGGGCGGTTTCACAGCGCGCGGCGTACAGATAAGCCTCAGGGACAACGGCCTTTTCTGGTTTGAAAGGCAGCTTAAGCTGCCACAGCCCGCATGCACCTCCGACGTGCTGCACGCGAGCGCGATGAAGCTGCTGCGCGCCAACTGGCACATGGAAAAGCCCCTGCGCTCCGTCGGCATCCGTGCGACAGACCTGCTTGACGCCGCCAGGCCGGAGCAGCTCACCTTTTTTGCGGACGCAGCCGCGCGCGAGAAGCGCGAAAGGCTCGAGCGCAGCATCGATGAGATCAGGAGCCGCTTCGGCCATTACGCGATATGCCGCGCCGTCACCGCCTGCGACCCGACGCTTTCAAACATAGACCCGCGCGAGGATCATACAGTCCATCCCGTGGGTTATTTCAAGGCCGTATAAGATAAGGAGGGTTTTGCATGAGTCCGGACGCCGAAAAACGCAGGCAGACAAAAATATATGTTACCGTGGACGCGCGCTTTGCGCCGGACGGGAACATAACCCCGACATCCGTCAAATGGGCGGACGGCCGCGTGTTCGATATAGACGAAATCAAGGATGTGCGCCGGGCGGCAAGCCTCAAGGCCGGTGGGCTCGGCATGCGCTACACCGTGCGCATCGGCAGAAGCGTGACCTACCTTTTCCTTGAGGAGGATCGCTGGTTCGTCGAAGCGAAATGACGTCCCCCCCCGAACGCGACGGCGCAAAAAATGTGAACTCTGTGTAGATTCCCCTGCACGCGCCTTGCTTTTCGCAAAAAAGCATACTATCATAGCGTTAGCACTCAGATGAAACGAGTGCTAACGTATTTTTGATTATTTATCATGACCGGAGGCATAAACATGGCAAAAAAGCAGTTCAAGGCGGAATCGAAACGTCTGCTTGACCTTATGGTCAACTCCATCTATACCCACAAGGAAATTTTCCTGCGCGAGCTTATTTCCAACGCGAGCGACGCCATAGACAAGCTCTATTTCATCTCGCTCACCGATCAGGGCGTGGGCATGAACAGGGATGATTTTGAGATAAGGCTTACGCCCGAGCGCGAGGCGCGCACCCTCACCATCACGGACAACGGCTGCGGCATGACGCGCGAGGAGCTTGAAAGCAACCTCGGCACGATCGCCAAAAGCGGCACGCTCGCCTTCAAACAGGAGCATGAGCTCAAGGACGACATGGATACGATCGGCCAGTTCGGCGTGGGATTCTATTCCGCGTTCATGGTGGCCAAAAACATAAAGGTGCTCTCCCGCGCTTACGGCAGCGAGGAGGCATGGCTGTGGGAATCCTCCGGCGACGACGGCTACACCGTTACCTCCGCCGCGAAGGAAAGCGTCGGCACGCAGATCACCCTCACCCTGAAGGACGATACGGACGACGAGGATTACAGCCGTTTCCTCTCTCAGTACACGATCGAGGGACTTGTGAAAAAGTATTCCGATTATATCCGTTATCCTATCCGGATGATGGAGGAGAAATCCAAGCCCAAGGAGGGCGCCGAGGGCGAATACGAATCCTTCACCGAGGATGTGACCATGAACGGCATGATCCCCGTATGGAAAAAGAAAAAGAGCGAGCTGACCGATGAGGACTACAACGGCTTTTATAAGGAAAAGTTCCATGATTTTGAGGACCCTCTCGCCGTCATCCACACCTCGGCCGAAGGCGCCGTCAGCTACACCGCCCTCATGTACATTCCCCGCGAGGCGCCCTACGACTTTTATTCGAAGGAATACCAGCGCGGCCTGCAGCTTTATTCGAGCGGCGTGATGATAATGGACAAGTGCGAGGATCTTTTGCCCGATTACTTCGGCTTTGTGAAGGGGCTCGTTGATTCCTCCGATCTTTCGCTCAACATCTCGCGCGAAATGCTCCAGCAGTCAAGACAGCTCAAGGTCATCGCGGAAAATCTCAGGAAGAAGATCAAAAGCGAGCTTGTCAGGATGCAGGAGAACGAGCGCGACAAATATACGTCCTTCTGGGCAAGCTTCGGCCGCCCGATAAAATACGGCCTGTATTCAGGTTACGGCATGAACAAGGACTTCCTTGCGGAGCTTGTGATGTTCCACTCCGCAGCCGGGAACAAGCTCATCACGCTCAAGGAATATGTGGAGCATATGGACGCCGGGCAGAAGTATATCTATTATGCCTGCGGCGATAATCTCGAGCGCACGATGAAGCTTCCGCAGACCGAGCTTGTGCGCGCGAAGGGCTTCGACATACTGTGCATGACCGACGACGTGGATGAATTTGCCGTGAAGATGATGGACAAATTCATGGACAAGGAATTCCGGTCGGTCGCGGAAAGCGATCTCGGCCTTGCAAGCGAGGATGAAAAAAAGGCGGCGGATGAGCAGAACAAGGAATACGAAGGCACGGTCGCGGCGCTTAAAACGGCGCTCGGTGATCTTGTGAAGGATGTTCGCCTCTCCTCAAGGCTCATCACCAGCCCCGTCTGCCTGACGAGCGAAGGCGGTCTTTCAATAGAGATGGAAAAGGTGCTGCGCTCGATGCCCATGAAGGGTCAGGAACTGAAGGCCGAGCGCGTGCTTGAGATCAATCCCTCCCATCCCGTTTTGAAGGCCATCGCCGCAATACCCGAAAACGATCCGCGTATCGCAAAATACGCAAAGCTTCTCTATGACCAGGCGCTCCTCATCGAGGGACTGCCCATCGACGATCCGGTCGCGTTCTCAAACAGCATCTGCGAGCTGATGGTTTAACGTGAAAAGCGAAAGGCGCCGTGCATTACGGCGCCTTTTTTATATTGCAGACGGCATGCATCCGCTCATTTTTTGGTTTTATGCGAGGCGATCTTTTTGCCTGTCAGATAAACCGCGCTTGCAGCCACGCACCCCGCCCCCGCGGCAAAGCCCAGCCATTCCGCTTTTATGACAAGATAGGCGAGGAAGCACAGTATCGTCGCCGCAAACATTATATATATGATCGTCATCAGGGTTTTATTCAATGTCTTTCCTCCTTCATGCCAAGCGTGAAGGCTATCGCCTCCAGTATAAGCGCCGGCGTTATCTCAAACAGGTCGCGCGTGTTCACTCTCTCGGTGAGCTTATGGAACTCCTTGCCCCATGGCCCGATATTTATGCATGGCATCGCTGTCTGCTCCATTTCCTCAAGCGGCAGCCTGTAAGGCGTTCCCATGAGGGGCATGAACCGCGCTGTTTCCTCCGGCCGCACGTCGCGGCAGGCGATATAACTCAGGTCCGATATGCCGGTGTAGAACACCTCGCGCCCATACTGCACGCGCAGCCTCTCATCGGCGTATGAGATGAGATGTTCCGCAAGCGTCCGCGCAAAGCCGGGGAACCTTTCCGTCGCCGATCCGTCAACATGCGGATAATACGGCGGAACAAGTCCGTATATCACCACCGGCGCATCGCCGAGCGCGTGCGCAACGAACTCCGTCAGTTTTTGCTGGGCGTCCGCCATCGTAAGCTTCGCGTCCGATATCGACCGCGCGATTGATGCGTATTCCTCTTCGTATTCAGCCATGAAGGCGTCGCCGCGCTTCTTTTGCGCTTCACGCAGCGCTTCACCGAAGGACATCACGCTGCACTTCCATCTTTCGGCGGCGTTGTTGCGCACCCCGCAGGCCTGTCTTGCAAGATACACCCTGTTGACGGCCGCGTTGAACGCACTCACGCACACGGTCCTGATGCGCTCCATCACCTGAGAAGGCGAAAGGCTCAACGTCAGCATACTCATGCAGCCGAATATTGCGCGCGGCATGGAAACATCATAGCAAAGCTTGTCGTCCTTCACGAAAAGCCATGTCGGCGGGGGCGCGCTTTCGCCAAGTGCGCTGTCCGCAAACGTGGGGGCCGCCTCCGTGCGCATTATTATCTCGGCCATGACGCCTGCGGGATTCAGTCCCTCAAGCGCCTTGCCAGCGTGCGCCATCCTGCCGCGCACATACACAAACGGCAGCAGCTTGCCGATCGACCCCGTGGAGATGACGCCGACATCCGGACTTTTGCGTTGATGCGGTTCAGAATTGATGCACAGCACATATTCGAGGCCGTATTCCTCGCCTATCCGTTTCAGCGCGGGGACGGCCGCCCTCATGCCGGCGGACATATCCTCCTCGTCAGGCACGCCGACGACCATCAGGGAGCCTTCGCACGCATCATTTCCGGCGATCCTTTCAAGCAGCGCCATCTGTATGGCCGCGCCGCCCTTCATATCGCATACGCCGTGGCCGAATATGAATCCGCCGCCCTCCATATCGCTCTGCGCGTCGCCGGGCAGCGTGTCGCGCGCCTGCTCAAGCGCCGCGTAAAGCGCGTCCGGCGAATATGCAAGGCGTGAAAAACACCCATAATCATCATCGCTCACAACGTCAAAATGATGGATCATCACCACGGTTTTGGGACTTTTGCCAACATAGAGGGCGAACCTCGCGCTGCGATCCAGCGGATCGCCGTCGATCCTGATAACGCCGTTTTGCGCCGGATGCGCAGAAAAATACGCGGTACCGTCAAAAAAATCGGTGAAATATTCGGCGGCGGTGTTTTCCCGCGGCGTGCAGGTCACGCTTTGCCTTGCGACATATCCATACATTATTTCCTTTATGCGCGCGCCGATCCCCTCAAGAAGCTCGCTTTTTATATCCATCGCCCTGCGTTCACTCCCGCAAAATGGGGCATGTAAGGCAGGTCGGCCCGCCCGTGCCCTTGAATGAAAGCTCCATGCCCTCATAAGTCAGAAGCTTAATTCCCGCCCCGCGGAGCTTATCCGCCATTTCGGGACAGCCCGCCATCATCACGCACACGCCCGGCGCGAGACACAGTATGTTTGTGCCGAGCATGTCGTATTCTTCATCGCCGCATTCGATAAGCTCTATCCCGCGTTCAAGCAAAAACTCCCTGAAAGGCACGGGCATATATCTTGAATATACCGCCGCCTTCTTCGTGTCCACAAAGCTTATGATGCTCATCAGGTGCAAGCAGGCGTCTTCCCCGTCGCCGTGCGGCATGGGGACGATTATATATTCATCCACGCAATCCCGCGTAAGCTCCCTGAAGCGGTTTATGCCGAGCTGATTCGTGCGGTAGTTGCGGCCTATCGCAACCGTGCGCTCGTCGATCCACAACACGTCCCCGCCCTCGATCTTAGCCGGCGCCTCTATCCGACCGAGCGTCGGTACCCCGATCGAGAGCAGATATTCCTCCGCCGCAATCGATTCCTTCGCGCGCAGCGCCTTACCCATGGGAAAATACACGGCGCCCTTCGATGTGATTTTGAGCGAATCGTGCGCGTAGATCGAATCCATGCCCGTGCGCGCGTCGCGCGGCAGATAGTATATCACGTCCGCATATTGTTTGAGTATTTCTTCAAAACGGTTATATTCCGCGATCACCTTGTCATAATCCGGACAACCCGTGTATTTGTATTCCTGCCAGTGCTTCTCGAGATACCGTTGGCCGATGAAAGCGTCCTCCGGTCTTTTGATCAGCACCGCGCGCATTCTTCCGGTCATGGATTGACAGCCGTATTCCATATTCAGGCTCCCGTCTGAGCGTTTGCGGCGCCCCTGTATGCGTCGTGCTCATCCGTGATGCGTTTGAGCGTATCCGGATGGAAAAAGAGCGCAAAGCACAGCCTTATGAGATATTCCGCGCTGCGAATGATCGCCGTGTGGGCGCCCTCGCCCGTCATGGCTGCGGCAAACGGCGCCGTATGCGGGCAAAGGCCCTTGCCTATGCCCATGTTAGGATGGAACGCGGGGCATATATAGTCCACGTTGCCTATGTCCGATGAGCCGGAACCGCCCTCGCCCGGATTTGTGTACTCAAGCCCCATATCGGAAAATATCCCCGCGAGAAGCTTCCCGCCCGAAGGGGAGATATAGAGGTCATGGAACGGCTCACCGAGCTGACTCATTTTATATTCCGTATGCGTGGCCAGCGCGGCCGCTTTGACGCAATCGCGCACCCACTCGGTTATGCCGTTGAGCTGCGCGCGCTGAGGCGCGCGTGAAAGGAATTCGACGCTTGAATAATCCGGCACAATGTTGGACGCCTTGCCCCCTTCGATTATATAGCCGTGCAGCCTCGCGCTTTGCGGTATATGCTGACGCATCATATCGATCGCGTCAAAGAACAGCCTCGCGGCGTTCAGGGCATTGCGTCCCTTTTCCGGCTGGGCGGCGGCATGCGCCGCCTGGCCGAAAAATTCGATCGTCATCGCATCGAGCGCGATGAAGTTGGAAACCGCCATGTTTTCCGCCGCCATGTGGACCATCGCGGCAAAAGCATACCCGTCAAAAACGTGCTTGTCGGCCATGGTCGCCTTGCAGCCGAGTATCTCCTCATCCGGCGTGCCGATAAGATCAACGCCGAAATCAAGCTCATCCTTGACGCTGTTGAGCGCAAGCGCCGCCATGAGGGAGGCGCTGCCGCTTGCGCAATGTCCGCACGCATGGCCGAAGCCGCGCAGCGCGTCATATTCGGCAAGCAGGGCGCAGCGCGGTTCCCTGCCCGGGTTTATCCTTGCGCGAAACGCTGTGGGCATATCGCAAAAAGGATATTCCGTTTCTATCCCCGCTTTGCGCAGCAGCTCCACCATCATTTTGGAGCTTTCAAACTCCTGTCCGCCGGTTTCCGGATTAAGCGCCATGCGATCGCTCAGCGCGATCATCTCCGGCGCAAGTCCGGGCAACACGTCTGTTTTCAGCCTGTCGATCAGCTTCAATTCAAGATCAGCATTATCGCGCATTATATTCGCCCTCCCTCAGGTCGGCTGTTTATCAAAACGGCCCGTAATTTATGAGCACGGCCACAATGATAAATATCGCCTGCAACACAAACATCAGCCCGAACAGGGGCAGGAAAAACTTATACCATTTGCCAAGAGGTATTCTGGAAATGCCGCACGCAACGGCGCAGCCGGCCGTCGGCCAAAGCATGTTGGAATAACCGTCGCCGAACTGATATGCAAGCACGGCGATCTGCCTGTTGATGCCCGCAAGGTCCGCAAGCGGGGTCATTATCGGCATGATGGCGGCCGCCTGGCCGGAGCCGGAGGGTATGAAGAAGTTTATGATGTTCTGCGAGACAAGCATCAGTATGCCGACAAGCCATGTCGGCGCGTTCTTCATCGGCTGATAAAGGGCGTATATCACCGTGTCGATTATGTTTCCCTTGGTGAGTATGCTCAGTATCGTCCTTGAAAGGCCGACCACAACGACCGCCACGGACATCTCCGCGCAGGCGGTGATAAGGCATTTTGCGATATCCTCGGCTTTTTTCCTTGCGATTATCTGTGATACGATGCCCGAAATGAGGAACACCGCGCTCATTTCGCCTATCCACCAGCCAAGCGTCAGCGTGCCGACAACTATCATGGCGATGGTCAGTATCATACCTATAAGGAGTATCTTGTGCGTTGTTGTGAAAGGTACCTCTTCGCTTGTGTTCACCGTGAAGGAAGAGAAGTCCTCGCCGTATACGACACTCTTGACAGGGTCCTTTTTCACCTTGTCCGCATACTTCATCAGGTATATGACGGCAAGCGCGCTGAAGCAGACGAATATTATCCACCTGAGGCCAAGGCCCGAGAAAAGCGGCAGCTCCGCATAGGACTGCGCGATCCCTATGGTGAAGGGATTGGTGGTGGCGGAAGCAAAGCCCGTTGCAACGCCGACAAAGCATATGCCCACGCCCACGATCGCATCATAGCCCATCGCGATGGCAAGCGCGACAAAAATCGGTATCAACCCATAAACGGTTTCAAACTCTCCATAGGTTGATCCTGCGATGGCAAACACCAGAAACGCGATGGGTATGAACAGCTTCGAATCCCTGGCTTTGCCCTTGAGCAGCCTTTCGATCCCGGCCGTCACGGCGCCGCTGCCGACGACGGAGAACACCCAGAAGTAACCGAATATGATGAGGAATATGATGGACGAACCATCGATAAACCCGTCATAGATGGATACGAAAAGGCGGAACGGGTTGACCGGCGTCTGCTCCGCGAGGGTATACGAGGCCGCATCCACCGTTGTGATGCCCGCCTCATTTGTGACGCGCTCGAAATTGCCGGCCGGCACGATATAGGTCATCAAAGTTACGATACAGATCAGGATGAACAGGATTATTATACTGCTTGGGAATTTGAACTTCTTTTTTGTAAGCGATTCCATAATTGCTCCTTCCTGTTTAGCTCCTTTTATTCGGTCAGAACCTCAGCGAAAGGCACGAAAGTCCCCCGTCGAGCTTGCGATATTCGGAAGTATCCACAAGCAGCACGGGATAGCCCGCCTCGCGCACCTTCTTTTCAACCGTGGGATAGCCCGTCGGTACGATCACCGTGCCGTTCATCCAGATACAGTTGGCGGCATACGCTTCCTGTTCGGGGATCACGATCTTGTTATATTTTGCAAAATCGGGCTTGTCGATGAACTCACCGCAAACGAGCATGTTGTTGTTCTCGATATAGTTCACGCCCGTCTTGAGGTGAAGCACCAGCTCAAGCGGTACCTCGGAGCCGGTCAGTCCGTGCCTGTTCAGTATTGCGATGAACTGACGTATGCCTTCCTCGTTCGTGCGGGCGCTGCGGCCGACATAGAAATGATCCCCGACCATCATCACATCGCCGCCCTCAAGCGTACCGGGATCCTTTATGAACTCGATATCCTCCGCGGCAAAAAACTTCTGTATCACGGGAAGTATCCTCATCGCCTCGCCCCGTCTCGTGGGCGCGCCCGGATTTGTGATTATGGCGCACTTGCGCGTTATCACGGCGGGATCCTCGACAAAGCACGAATCCGGATAATCCTCGTCCGCCTCCAGCACTGTCACCTCAACGCCGCAGGATCTCAACGCCGCTATATATGCGTCGTGCTCTTTCAGCGCCAACTCATAATCCGGTCTGCCCAACCCGGGCGCCGAAGTTATTCCGGAAATCATGGCCTTACAGGGCCTTCTTACGATCACGTTTTTGAACATAGCAGCTCCTCATTCATAAAAGTGTATACCGAATTGAAGCGCACGAATCAAACCGCCCCTCCTTCCGTACGGATGCGGCGCTTTCCACGGCCGTGCTCAGATCCCCTCCCGGGGAACAGGACAATTGGATTTTTTCTTTTAGGTTTGGTTCTTTTTAAATGTTGCGGTCATTATCGCTTTGAAATTATCACTTGCTAAATATTATATATTGACGCCGATTTTTGTCAATAGCTAAATTCATTTTTTATATAATAAATATACATCCATATCACATGACGCATTTGTATATATGTGCGCCGGAATGGCAAAACCGGCGGTTATATGATAAAATGATAAAAATGATCATATTCAGCGCGTTGGAGGGCATGAGCCAAAATGGCAGAAAAAAGCGAGATCACACGCAAAAAGATACTCGACAGTGCAAGCGAACTGTTTTTTATTAACGGGCTGTATAATACCTCGCAGCAGCAGATCGCGGATCATGCCGGCGTAAACCGCGGGCTTATACATCATTATTTCGGCAGCACGGAAAATATCGCCGCCATTCTGTTTGAGGATATCGACAAGGCCTTTTCCTCCCTCATGGGCGAGATGTTCTTCAAAAATGAGGAGGACGTGATATACACGAGCATTGCGCAGGGCAGGCTCGTCATAGATTATCTTGTTGCCAACAGCAACATAAAGCGCTTCTATATTGACCTCATCCGCCACAGCATCGCCGAAAAATACCTTGAAAGCTGCATTTTGCGCGATTTCTGCATGGAATGTGAGTATATGGGCTTAAAAATGGACGAGGATCAGAAGCGGCTTTATTCCATGCTGCTCACCAGCATAGAGTGCAAGCTCATATCCTCGCAGGCGGAATGCTTCCAAACCATATCGGTCGAGGATGTGGTCACGATCAAAAACCGCATCCATCTCAACATACTGGGCATTGACGGCGCCGAAGCGGAACGCAAGATCGCCCGGGCTGTCGCGCTCAGTCGCCGCGTGCATTACATTCCCTCGGATTCGCTTCGCGTCATTCCCGAAAACATAATCATCGGGGACTGAGCTTTCCCAAGCGCAGCTTCAGGACAGCTCGTCCGCATGTCTTTTTTGCCGGCCGCGCCCTTCAAGCATCACGCGCAGCACAAGCGCCGCGCCGACGCCGCACATCCATATGAACGCATAAACCGATGGCTCAGCCGCACCGATATACTGTGCGGCGAGTGCGCCTGCCGTGACCGCCGCCGCATATGGGACGGCGCGTCGTATTGCGTCCTTCACGATATCCCCCCGTATCCTTGCCGCATTGGCGCGGAATGTGAGTATCAGCGCCGGCAACGCCTCAAACAGGATCGAATATATGCTCAGTTGCAGCGGTTTGAACGGATACTGCATCATGGTGATCGCGCAAATGAGCGAGAGCATGAACGAAAAACAGGTTTTGGTCAAGAAGAACGCGGCCACGCGCCTTATGTTGTTCACCACGCGGCGTCCTTCGCCAACCACACCCGGCAGCGAGGCGAAGCTGTTGTCCATAAGCACCAGTCGCGCCGCCCTCCGCGCGGCGTCGCAGCCGGACGCGAGGGCCACGCCGCAATCCGCCTGACGGATGGCCAGCACGTCGTTCACGCCGTCGCCGAGCATACCGACGGTATGCCCTTTTTGCTGGAGCGCTTTTACAAATGCAAGCTTTTGTTCCGGCTTCACGCGCCCGAACACGCTGTATTCTTCGATCGCGTCCACGGGCGCGTCATCGCAAAGCAGAATATCCGCGTCCGCGCTTTTGCCCGAAAAACCGGCGCGGCGCGCGACGGAGGCCGCGGCGTCGACGTTGTCCCCGGAAAGGATGACGAGCCTTACGCCCTGATCCTCGAAATAGCGCAGCGTCTTTGCCGCGTCGGGACGCACCCTGTCAAAAAAGCGCACGGCGCATATTGTTTGAAGATCCTGCGGCAGCGCATTGGCCGGCGGACATGACGACGACGCGAAAACGAGCACATGCGCCCCTTCCCGCTGCGCCGCCGCGATGCTTTCCGACGGATCGCGCATCAGCTTTTCCGGCGCGCCCATATATATGAACCGCGAATCGTATTTGATCGCGCTCCATGCCCTTTCGGAAGAAAAGGACGCGGCAGGTTCGCCCTGTGCGCCCTCATCGGCGTCAAAGGCCTTTTTGAGCGCGGTCATCACTGCGCTTTCGTCATCCGCGAAGGCATGGCAGAACGCGCGGGCTATGCGCCGGCATTCCTCAGGCTGCGTCCGCCCCGCTGATATGAAGCCGTCAAACTCCATACCGGCGTCTGTCAGGGTACCGGTTTTATCCATGCACAGCACGTCGACCCGCGCGAGGGATTCGATCCCGTAAAGCTCCTGTACGAGCGTGTTTTTCTTCCCGAGCCTTATCACGCCCACCGCAAGCGACACGCTTGTGAGGAGCACAAGTCCCTTCGGCAAAAGGCCCAGCAGCGCGGCCGCGGTGGTCGTCACAGACGAAGCAAGCCCCGCGTTCGCAACGCGATAGCTCTGATAGAACAGCACCGCGCCGAGCGGTATGATGAAAAGGCCCGTAAAACGCACGATCCTGTTGAGGGAGCGGAGGATTACCGAATCGTTTTTTCTGATCTTCTTCGCAAAGCGCGTTATCTTCGCCGCATAACAATCCTCGCCGACCTTATCCGCCGTCGCCTCGCATGTTCCGGCAACGACGAAGCTGCCCGAAAAAAGCGTGTCCCCGACGCGCTTCTCGATTTGATCGGCCTCACCCGTGAGCAGCGCTTCATTGACGCATATCACGCCGTCCTTCACGGTCGCGTCGGCGCATATCTGATCGCCCCTTTTGAGGCGGAACGTCTCCCCCTGCAACAGCGCTTCCGGCGCTATATTGACGGTCTTTCCCCCGCGCACCGCGCGCACGGAAGGGGAAGCGAGCAGCGAAAGCTTGTCCACGATGCGTTTGGAACGGATATCCTGCACGATGCCGATGAGTATGTTCGCAGCCACAACGACAAGATAGAGCATGTCCTGATACGCGCCCACCGCCGCTATGCACGCGCCGATTGCGAAGTTGAAGGCGTTGAACGGGGTGAAAACATGCCTTGCGACGATACGCCACACCGCCCCGCCCGCATCCTTATTCTTTCCTGTCATGCCGCGCCTCCGATGCAAGCTTATCGGCATGTCTGTCACGCCTCAAAAGATAAGCCGCGCTTATGCAGCCGTTTGCCACGGAGCAGATGCAGAACATCAGCAAAAGCCAGTCGCCCTGATCGCTGCCGATGAAGCCCATTGCCGGGTTTATCCTGTCGATCACAAAAAGCGTAAGCATGGCGATCCCCAGCACCACGCAGGCATGGGATGCGGCATGCCAAAGCCTGTATTTTTTCATCGTTCAATCGCCTTTCGAAAAGCAGATTATATCGCTCGACGCCCTTCCGCCCTTATAGGGTTTGTTGACAATCTTACCGTCGAATATCATTTCAGCCGTCGCACCTCCGTCCAGATTGAACGCCGCGCTGCATCCGAGCCCCTCGAAAACGCCCGCAAGCTCGCCGAGCGTCATACCCACGGAATAGCCCTCCTGTCTGCCGTCAACGGTGACGAAGCAATAATGTCCCGGCGCGTAATAGCCCACGGCGCTGCGCGGATTTTTACCCTTTATCGAGCTTTCGAACTGCGTTATCGCCTTGCCGTTTGCGTCGAGCAGCGAAGGTCCGAAGCCCCACGCCTGCCACGCCGCGCCGTCCGCGGCCTCTGTCATGCTGAAATCCGCCTCCGGATAAGTCGCCATTGTTCCGTCCGCATACAGCACGCACACGTCGCTTGATACGGAATCGCGATACAGATCCCCGTTCCGTATGACAACGCCGCTGTTGCGCGCGCCGCAGTAATCCCCGGTCACCGCGAATACAGCGTTGTTCGCCGAGGCTATGGCCGCGGGCTGTTCATGTATCCCTGTGCCGAACTCGCCCTTTGCGAACGCGGTGCGGAACAGGCTTATGTTTTTCACCCAAACATCCGCCACATAATACGTGACGTCGTTCTCCTGCACCATGTTCACCGCAATGCGCAGCATGTCGCCCTGATAGCTGTAAAGCGCGTCCGCGCCTGTGTCATATGATGGAAACGAAGCCGAAAAATCGCCCGTTGCCGCGCCTTCGGGGCTCGGACTTTGCGCGGGAAGCTTCGCGCTGCCGCTTTGCAGGGGCGTGTTGCCGACCGTCGGCGAGGCCCCGCCGTTGAGCGTATCCGCAAGCTCGCTCTGTTTGACGATGCTTGCTATCGCTCCCGACCGGCGCGGCAGCGCGTGATGGAAAAGCGCGAATACCACAAGCACGGCCACCGCAATCGCAGCGTCCCTCGCGATCATTCCGGCCACGGATATGCGGCGCGGTTTGTTCTGTATCATGCGTTTTCTCCTTTTTCTTTCCTGCACGCTTATGTTACCCCCGAAAAATGAGAAGGTATTGAACCCAACATGAGAATCCGGTGAGAAAACAATTCTCATTATATTTTAATGCGCTTTTATATAATATGCGATACAATCAGCATATTGGAGGATATTGAGCGGATGAGGATACTTATTATCGAAGATGAAAAGGAGATAGTGCGCTTCATCGAGCTTGAACTGCGGCACGAAGGCTATGAAACCGCCGCCTGCCTTGACGGGCGCAGCGGTCTTGAAGCTGCGCTGCGCGAAAGCTTCGATCTCATTTTGCTTGACGTCATGCTTCCCGAGTTAAACGGTATGGAGGTGCTCCGCCGCCTGCGGCGCGAGAAGGATACCCCCGTTATACTCGTCACCGCGCGGGACGCCGTGATGGACAAGGTGACGGGCCTCGACGCGGGCGCTTCCGATTATATCACCAAGCCTTTTCACATTGAGGAACTGCTTGCCCGCATACGCGCCGCAACAAGAAAAACCGCGGTGCAAAGCGGGTTTCTTCTCACTGCGGGCGATCTTTCGCTGGATACGGCGCGGCGCACGGCGTCGCGCGCGGGCGCGGAGCTTACGCTCACAAAAACGCAGTATGATCTTCTCGAATACATGCTGCGTAACAAGAACATCGTGCTCACGCGCGAGCAGCTTCTCAGCGAGGTCTGGGGCTATGCTTACGCCGGAGAAAGCAACATAGTGGACGTTTATGTGCGCTATGTGCGTGGGCGCATACATGAAACCGAGGATAACCGACTCATCGAAACCGTGAGGGGCGTGGGCTATGTCATCCGCGATAAATAAAACAAAAAGCAGGCTTTCGCTGCGGCTCACACGTTCCTTCGGCGGCATGTTCATATGCGTGCTCGTCGCGCTTTCCGTCATCGTGTTTGCGCTTGCATACGGTTTTCTCATCCAAAAACAGAAGGATAACCTCCTCACGACGGCGGAGCTTATTTCAGATCATATCGTTGAAGAGCTGCACGAGGGCGAACCGCTTTACGGCCGCGGCGTGATGGAGGAGCAAAACACCAACGCTTATCTCAATCTGTATCTGTTTGATACAAACGGCGTCGTCGTCAACCGCGTGGTCAATTTTCATCTTGACGAATCGATGCTCGCCTCAGGCGAGCAGGCGCCGACGCTTCGCTTTTCACGCGAGCATGAAATGTTTTTGTCAAGCGCCGGGAACATATATGACGAAGGCCGTTTCATCGGCAGCCTGTGCGCGGTTGCGAAGATGGAAACGGAAAAGGATTTTCTCGAACTGCTGGGGCTTCTGCTCATCGGCGCGAATATCGCGGGCGTGTTCGCCGCGCTGTTCGTGGGGTGGCGGACGAGCCGCAGGATGCTTGCGCCGATAGACGGCATGATAAGCGCCGCAAGAAACATCGGTGAAAAAAGCCTCAACGCGCGGCTTGAGGTGCCTGAGGCCGACGATGAGCTGAAAAGCCTCGCCCTCACGATAAACGATATGCTCGGGCGCATGGAGAGCGCGTTCGAAGCGCAAGGGCGCTTCGTCGCGGACGCTTCGCATGAGCTTCGCACCCCGCTTGCCATACTTCAGGGCAACGCGGAGCTGATCGAACGCTGGGGCAGGCAGGATGAGAAGGTGCTTCTGGAAAGCATAAACTCAATTGAAAAACAGACCTTATATATGAACCGGCTCGTTGACAATCTGCTTTATCTTGCAAGAAGCGACGGCAACATGCAGCAGCTCAATAAAACCGTCTTTTGCGTGAAAGCGCTCTTTGACGAGCTCATCGAGGAGCAGACCCTCATCGATGCCGAACGCTCCTATCGGTGCCTATGCGACGATTCGCTCACGCTGTGCGCCGACAGGAGCATGATAAAACAGCTTTTGCACGCCCTCATCGACAACAGCGCGAAATACACCCCCGCGGGCGGCGTTATCACCCTGCTTGCGCGCATGGAGAACAAGGACGTGACGCTCTGCGTGTCCGACACCGGAACAGGTATCGACAAAGAGCATCTCGAGCGCATTTTCGATCGGTTTTACAGGGTCGACAAGGCGCGCGCGCGCTCAACGGGCGGGATGGGCCTCGGTCTTTCCATCGCGGCGGCGATCGTCGCCGCGCATTCCGGGCGGATCTGCGCCCAAAGCAGTCCCGGCCTCGGCACGAGCATAACCGCCGTGTTCCCGGCCTGAGGCGCGTTTCGCCGCGCTCCTGTCCTTCAGATATCAAAAAGCCACGCCGCGTCCTTTGGCAAATCCTTAATGAATATGCGCCCTTCGTCCGCGCGGTCCTTGGTCTGGTGATATTTGAAGGCCATGCGGCCGTCGTCAAGCTTGCCGGCGATCTCGATCTTGCCGGTCGGATGCGACAGGCAATATTTGAAACACTTTCCCTGCCCGCTCTGCATCGCCTTCGCGCGTTCCACGATATCATATCCCTGTGAAAACGGCACCTGAAAATTCGTCTTCACGCCCGTGACGGGCCTGCATTGAAAAACGTAATACGGCACGACGCCGAACGCCGTCAGCTTGCGCAAAAGCGCGCCCAGCACTTCTGCGGAATCGTTCACCCCGCGCAGCAGCACGGTCTGGTTCTTGACCACCACGCCGGAGGTCAGCAGCGCCTGTATGGCCGTGCGCGCCTGCGGCGTAAGCTCATTGGGATGATTGAACTGCGTCACAAGATATATCTGCTTCATGCGAGTATACCGTTTGAGCGCGTCGAGCAGGCCCTTGTCCTCGAATATGCGCATGGGATATACGACCGGCATGCGCGACGCTATGCGGATAAGATCGAGGTGAGAGATCTGCGTCAGCTCATAAAGATAACGTTCGAGCGTTGCCGTCGGCAGCATCAGCGCGTCCCCGCCCGAAAGGATCACGTTGGTGATCTCCTCGTGCTCGCGCACATAGTCGATCATCCCGTCAAAATGCGCGAGTATTTCCGCGTCCGAAAGTCCGACGAGCCTTTTCCTGAAGCAATGCCTGCAATACATCGCGCAGCGGTTCGTGGTCAGCACAAGCGCGCTTTCGCGATACTTATGCTGCACGCCGGGCACGACCGTGTTCCCCGCCTCGCCTGAGGTGTCGAACTGCCCCTCCGTGCTGAATTCCGCCGCCGCCGGGATACACATTTTCCTTATCGGGTCGTCGGGATCGTTCTGGTCGATGAGTGAAAGATAATAGCGCGTGACCGACATCGGGTATTGCCCGGTAAGCGCCTCCAGCTTTGCCGTTTCGTCCTCCGTCAGTCCGAGCAGGGGGGCTATCTCGGCAACATCGGTAACATTGTGCTTCATTTCCTCGTTCCAAATCATTACAGTTGTCCCCTTTCTGTTATTTTATGTAAAATTTTGACACAATATCTGTTATGAACTGTTATCGCCGAATTTGAATATTTCTATTAGTTTATCATGAAACGCGCGGAATATACCATATCCGAAAAATTGCCGCAATATGAAAATTGTGTGAATTTTTATATAACAAAAAAAGAGGCGCAGGCCTCTTTTTCCGTATTTTGAAAATCTCAGTTGATGCCGTAACGCTTCTTGAAGCGATCGACACGTCCGCCGGTATCCACCAGCTTCTGACGGCCGGTGTAGAACGGATGGCACTTGGAACAGATTTCGACCTTAAGATCGCCCTTGGTGGAGCCGCTCTTGAAGGTCTCGCCGCAGGCACAGCGCACAACGCACTCGCCGTAAGCCGGATGGATATCCTTCTTCATGACAATTCTCCTTCAAATTTGCTGGGCGCAGAGCGGCACCCCGCCCTGCTGCTGCATTCGGGCGCACCCGAACAGCGAACATTATAACCCGAAAACGCGCCCAAAAGCAAGGTTTTTTTTAGTTGTTTATGCGTTTTCCGGCTGAGAAGCCGTCTTTTTCATAAATTTTGTTCCACGCGCCGAGCCTTTGGATGAATTCGGAGTTTGTATCGGTCCGCTCAAGCATCGCGATAAGCTGCTCCGTAACATCCGCCGGGTTGCCGGAGGAAAGCGTGCGCCGCATATTGAACACGCCTTCAAGCTCCTCGCGGCTCAAAAGCAGCTCCTCGCGCCTCGTGCCGGATTTATAGATGTCAATGGCGGGGAAAATGCGTTTTTCGCTCATCTTGCGGTCAAGATGGATCTCCATGTTGCCCGTGCCCTTGAACTCTTCATACACGATGTCGTCCATACGGGAACCGGTCTCGATGAGGGCTGTCGCGATTATCGTGAGGCTGCCCCCGTTTTCGATGTTTCGCGCCGCGCCGAAGAAGCGCTTGGGCTTATGCAGCGCGCCGGGATCCATGCCGCCGGAAAGCGTTTTGCCCGTGGCCGGGATGGTCAGGTTGTATGCGCGCGCGAGGCGCGTGATGGAATCCATCAGCACGACGACGTCCTTGCCCTGCTCGACGAGGCGCATGGCGCGCTCCTGCGTCATCTCCGCAACGCGGGTGTGATGCTCCGGCAGCTCGTCGAATGTGGAATAAAGCACCTCGCCCTTGATCGAGCGTTTCATATCCGTGACCTCCTCCGGCCGCTCGTCGATGAGCAGCACGATGAGGTGAACGTCGGGATAATTCGTGGATATACCGTGCGCGATATTCTTGAGGAGGGTCGTTTTGCCGCTCTTTGGCTGGCTGACGATCATGCCGCGCTGCCCCTTTCCGATGGGGGCGATGAGGTCGATAAGGCGGATGGCAAGGTTCTGATCACGGCCGAGGCCCTTGGATTCAAGCGTCAGACGCTCGTTGGGGAATATAGGCACAAGCTCCTCGAACGGACGGCGCTGCTGCGCTTTTTCCGGCTCGTCCCCGTTGATCGCGGTTATGTACAAAAGCGCCAGGAAGCGTTCCCCTTCCTTTGACGGACGGGTCTTGCCAGTGACCATGTCGCCCGTTTTGAGGCCGAAACGGCGTATCTGGGCGATCGAAACATAAACATCCCTGTTGCCGGGAAGGTAATTTTCGCTCCTGAGGAAGCCGTAACCGTCCGGCAGCACTTCGAGCACGCCCTCGCAGTCGCCGCAGGCGCCGCCCTCGAGCATTTCCGGCACGGCGGGGTTCGATGTGCCGTACTCCTTGTTGTAATAGCCGTCGTTTTTCTGCTGACGGAAATCGTCCTGCATTTCCACAGGGGGGTATCCGCCGCCCTGCTGGGGGTATCCTCCGTAATTATCCTGTCTGAATTGCTGCTGATAGCCCTCCTGACGATAAGGCTGCTGCTGATAATTATCCTGACGGTAGCTGTTCTGACGCTGGTCATAGCCATACTGGCGCTGGGTGTTGTTATAGTTTTGATAATCCTGTCTCGGCTGACGCTGATTGTAGCCGCCCTGATTGTTGTTATATCTGCGGGTGTAGCCTCCGCCGTAATCCTGACGCGGCTGCTGCGTACGGTACGGCTGCTGATAGTTACGGCGCTGGTCGAAGCCATCCTCGCGCTCGCGCGGCGGCATATCATCGCGCGCGGCCCTCGTTGTCTGCGCCGCGGACGCTGCAGTCTCCTCCGGCTCCGAGTCGTCGCCCGCGTCGGTCTCATACTGATCCTCCGCGGCGGTCTCATCAACGCTAGCCGCCTGTGCCGGCGGCTGCACGACGGGTGCGTCCGCGGGTGCGCCCGCGCCCGCTTCTCCGTTCATAATAATATCAACAAGCTCGCTTTTGCGGAATTTTGTGATGGATTTTGTTCCGAGCAGTTTGGCGATCTCCCTGAGGTCGCTGAGGCTTTTTTCCATCAGATCCTCTCTGCTCATGCTGTTGGTTGTATCCACAATAAATATGCTCCTTTCAAGAACACAAAAAAATTATCGCACGAAAAAAACACGTGTCGCTTGACCTGAACGCTTCTTATCAGTATTATGCCCTGAATTTGGTAATTAAAACATGAAATCTAGGGGTTGGTGCGGGTGCGCCTCTATAACAACTGATTTGTGATTATATTCCCATAATCATCCGTTATTGTCAAGCACCTAATTCATCATTTAACAATGCGTTCACGCATATATTGAGCCATACAGCCAACGTCAGGAGGACAGAAAATGGACAGGACTTTGCCGGACGCCGCGGCGGCGCGCGTGCGCGCGCACAGCGTACACATAGAGGGACGCGCACTCATCAGCATCACCGCCGTGAGGGATGTTGAAAGCTTCAACGACGCTGAGATCGAGCTTGTTACAGACTCGGGCGACCTTCGCATAGAGGGCAACGGACTGCACATAACCCGTCTTTCGCTCGACGACGGGCAGGTCGTCGTCGAGGGGGAGCTCGTCGCGCTTGAATACTCCGATACGGAGGAACAGCGCGGTTCGCTCTTCTCGAGGATGTTCCGCTGAACGCGCAGGGCGTCGCGGCGGAGCTTACGGCGCTGACGCTCTCGTTTGCCGCGGGCCTCGCGGCGGGCGCCGTATATGTCATAACGCTTCTGCTTCGCCTGCCCTTCAAAAAGACCGCCCTGAGGGACGGTATTTTCGACGCGCTCTTTTATGCGGCCGCAGGCGCGATCGCGGCGCTGACGCTGCTTGCCCTCAACGGCGGCTCGCCGCGTCTTTTCGCGCTCATATCCTATGCCGCGGGCGCGTATCTTTTCATCCGCGCCGCAAACGCGCTGACAGCAAGGCTCAAAAAAAGCCACGCGATGAAAAAAGCGCCGCGCTGACACGGCGCATCCGTTCACATTTTTACCGTGCGCGTGATATAATCCCATCTGACGGGACAAACCCGAAGGAAGGACGAACGCAATGTCTGAAGACGCGCGCTTCGGTTTTTACAACACAATACTCATGCGGCGGCTCGAAGCCTTCTTCGCGCGCGGCGCAGACGCGATAAGCGCCGCAGACGTTGAGGGGCTTGCGTCCTGCTGCCGCGTTGACGCGCAAGCGGCATACGCCGCGCTCATCGCCGCGCAGCTCGGTCTTGACACGGAGGACGATCCGGAAGCGAAAGCCCTCTTCCGCGCCTATTTTCCGGACATGCTGCATCAGCTCGATGCCGCGCGCTTTCGCGCCGACCCTTATTACGCGAACATCAGCTTCCCTCCTGCCGCAAGCGGGTCATGGACGCTCGGTCACGGACTATACGCACCGTTCGAGGCGTTTGTATGCGACGATCTGCGCGATATGGGCGACGGAAGGATAATACCGCAGCTCGGATACTTCACCGGTCAGTTTCTTTTTCCCGAGGTGCGCGAGAACGGGCGCGAATGGATGAGCGTTACGCCCAATGAAATCGCCACTATGCGCGCGCCGATAGCCGCCGCGCACGGCGACGTGCTTACATACGGGCTCGGCCTCGGCTATTTTGTATACATGGCCTCGCAAAAAAGCGACGTTCGTCGTGTCGTGGCCGTCGAGCGCGACGCGCGCGCGATCGGGCTTTTTTCGCAATACATTTTGCCCCAGTTCCCGCAAAAGGCAAAGGTCTCTCTCGTTTTGTCGGACGCCTTCGCCTTCGCGCGCGAGCGGGCGCCCGAAGAAAGCTTCGATTTCACCTTCACCGATATCTGGCACGATCCGTCCGACGGCGTCGCGCTTTATCTTGAAATGAAAAAGCTTGAAGCGGCTTCCCGATGCCGCTCGCATATGTACTGGATCGAGGATACGCTGCGCCATTACATATGAACGCCGCTCAACCAAGCGTTTGTAGCAAACGCGCGGCGCGTGTGTTATGCTTTGTGCATGACGGCGCTGACGGAGGAAAACATAAAAATGGACTGCACAAAAACAGGGAAGCTCATACGCAGGCTGAGGCTTTCCGCGGGGCTTACCCAGCGGGAGCTTGCCGCAAGGCTATTCATAAGCGACAGGGCCGTTTCAAAATGGGAACGCGGTCTCGGCCTGCCTGACGTTTCCCTTCTGGGCGCGCTTTCAAAGGAGCTTGGCGTCGACCTGTCCGGGCTTATTTCCGGCGAGCTTGAGGAGAATGACGCAAACGGAGGGAATATGAAAAAAATCAAATTCTATGTATGCAAAAAATGCGGCAATGTGATCGCCGCGCTCGGTGAGGCGTCGGTTTCCTGCTGCGGGATGACGCTCAGCCCCGTGGAACCCGTCAAGGCGGACGAGGATCACAGGCTGTGCGTTGAAGACGTTGAAAACGAATACTATGTCACGTCCGCGCATGAAATGACAAAGGAACATTACATTTCATTCGCTGCGCTCGTCACGGGCGATACACTCATCATGAAGAAGCTTTATCCGGAATGGGACATGCAGACGCGCATACCGCGCGTCGCGCACGGAAAGCTCATATTCCTGTGCACGAAGCACGGCCTCATGTATCAGATAATATAACTTTTTTCCGCTCAGGGGTTGAGCCTCTTCGCCATGGCTTCGGCGTCCGTGCTGTATGCTATGGCGTTTTCATATGTAATGACGCCTTTTTTATAAAGGGCGGTTATGCTCGCGTCCATGCTTATCATGGTGGCGGGGTTCGCATATATCACGTTGTCGATCTGATGCGCTTTGCCCTCGCGGATGAGGTTGCGTATCGCGGGATTCGCGCACATCACCTCAAACGCCGGCACCGCGCCGCCCGAAACCGTGGGGATGAGTTGCTGGGAAACAACAGCCTGCAGCACCATTGAAAGCTGCACCCTGACCTGCTGCTGCTGGCCCGTGGGGAAAACGTCGATTATGCGGTCCACGGTCTTTGCCGCGCCGACGGTATGCAGGGTTGAAAGGACGTACTGTCCCGTCTCCGCGGCCGTCATTGCGATGCTTATCGTTTCATAATCGCGCATTTCGCCGACGAGGATCACGTTGGGCGCCTGACGCAGCGCATAGCGCAGCGCGCTTTTGAAATCCTCCGTATCCTGATCTATCTCCCTTTGGCTGACGATGCTTTTGTCGTTTTTATAAAGGAATTCGATCGGATCCTCTATCGTGATGATATGATACGGAAGATTGCGGTTCATCCTGTCCACGATGCAGGAAAGCGTCGTTGATTTTCCGCTGCCTGCGGGGCCGGTTATAAGCACGAGGCCCTTTTTAATTTTATAAAGATCCGTCACCGTTTCCGGAATGTTAAGCATGGAAGGATCCGGCAGCTCGAAGCGCACGAGACGTATCACAGCCGAATATGATCCCCTCTGCCTGAACACCGCCGCCCTGAAGCGTCCGACGCCCGGCATCGAAAACGAAAAATCATCGTCGCCCGTGCGTGAAACACGCTCCATGCTGCGCGTGCCCGCCATGGAATACAGTTCGTGCACGATCGTTTCGGTATCAGCGCTCACAAGGCGTCTGTCGCCCGTGTGCCTGACGCTGCCCGCGATCTTCACGCTCACCGGCGAACCGCAGGCGATGAGCACATCCGATGCGTTTTCATCTATCGCGCGATGCAATATCTCTTCAATCATTTATCGTTTCACCATCCCATATATCGGGTATCTCGGTATACTCAAGCTCCTTCGTCACGACCGTCCCATTCATGAGTATTTCCGAAAGCCTGCCGTCGTCCGTCACGGCAACGACTGTCTTTATCGCCGTATACTCGCCGCAGGCGGTATAGAATGTGACCGTTTCACTGCCGTTCTCATCTTTTTCCAGGATGAAACCCTCCGCCGCGAGCGCCTGAACGACGCCGTCCGTAAAGCCCGCCGCCGCGGTGTCCTCAAGCATTCCTTCAAGCTTTTGCAGCTTTTTCTGCGCTTCACCGTCCGCCTTGTACCATGCCGCCGCATTTTCGCCCGTGCGCCTGGCAAGGCGCATATCCGCGTTTGCCGAAACCATCGAAAGCGAGGCGAAACACACGAGGCAGAGCACCACAAATATCATCACGAGCGAAGGCGCGCCCATTATTGTCATCGTGCGCACCGAGGAGGAAAACTTTTTGTTCTTCACTGCGCACCTCCCGCATACGAGGCACATTCGAGCGAATATATCTCGTCCCCGTCGTAATTCAATATGCTCACCTTCATTTCGTTCAGGCCGTCCGTCTCGGAGCAGGCAAGCCTCAGCCTGTATTCCTCGAGGCCGAATGGCATGAACGACGGATCAAGCCACGCTTCATATCCTCCGTCGCACTCAACGCCGCCGTACTCAAGGCAAAACGCCTGCTGCGGATCGTCCGAAACGCGCAGGAGCTCCGCCGCGGAAGCCGCCGCGGTCACCGCGCCGGAAAGCACCTTCGCCTGTTCGGAGCGCTTGTCCGCCGCCACGAAAAGCGAAAGCACAACCCCCACGGAAAGCGCGAAGAAAAGGATGACCGCCATCATCTCGATTAAAAACGCATAGCTGCCGCTTGCCCTGTCATTCATTTGACGGTCCCTCCCGCACGCTGATACACGCTGACGCTCCTCATCGTGCCCTCCCATGTCCATGCGGTGAAGGTCACGCCGCCGGAATCGGAAACATCGAACGTAAAATCCGCAAGCTCCGCTATGCGCTGCCCCGCGGACGGTATGAACGCCGAAGACGAAGCCATATACTGCTCCATCAGATAACCGTCCGTGAAATACATGCAGGTCACATATTCTTCTTTTTCATCCCAAAGGCAAAGCACGTCGAGCCCGTTCACGTTTTCCGTGCGCACGGGGCCGCAGCCGTCGTGGGCATGGAGCTTGTTCGTAGCATAATTGAGCGACGCGCGCAGCGCATAGCCGTCGTCGATGCCCGCAACCACATCGCTGTACACCCTTGCGCCGTAAAGCACCTGCAAAAGCGAAAGCAGCGCAAAGAACACGAAAAGCATCATGGAAAGCACGGTTGACGTGAAGCCGTATCCGCTCTTCTGGGCGATCACAGCGCAGTCACCTCCTCACGACCCAAACGGTCGGATAAACGTTGGAGGCAAACGCCTCATGATGGACGTAATATTTGTCGAAATCGATATCAAGTCCGTAGTTCTCAACAAGGTATTCTATGCTCGGCGGATAGAACCCCTCCATCGCATAGCAGCTTACAACAGCCCTGTTCACCGCGCGTTCCACAAGGGCAAGCTCCTGTTCCTGCGCGCCCTGCTGTGTTTTTGTCACGGCGGTGATGAATATTGAAAGCACCGTCGCAAACACCGCGACCGCCGCCATGAGGCCGCCCCACCACGGGATGATCCTGTTTTTTTGCCTGATGAGTTTTGCCATGCCGCAGCCTTTCTCAGCCGATGCTTGTCATGATCTCCATGAGGGGGAGCATCACGCAAAGCAGTATCACGCCAATCACAACGCAAAGTATCGCCACGAGCACAGGCTCCGCGGCGCCCACCATGCGGTTTGTTTCCGCGTCTATCTCCTCTTCGTATATGTCCGCGATCCTCGCCGTCACGCTGTCAAGCGCGCCCGCGCGGAAGCCGACGCCGAGTATCTCCGCATACATGCCCGTGAATATGCCCGCCTGCTCCACTGCGTGCGAGAAGGAAGCGCCTCCGGCCATCGCCTTGCGGCATTCGCCGATGCGCTTTGCCACATCGTCGTTCTCAACGATCTCCGGCAGCTTTTCAAGGGCGGCGTCGATGCCGTATCCGCTTTCAAGCATCATGGAAAGCGCGAACGCGAAACGCCCCGTGCCAATTTTGGCGGCAAGCTTTCGCGTGATGCCAAGCTTTGCAAGGATGCGCATAAGCTGCGCATAGCCCGCGGCGCTGCGAAGCTTGACCGCGGTCACCGCGCACAGAACGAGCATCAGCGCCGCCAAGGCAAGCGCGATATAACCCGCCACCGTGCTGAACGAGACCATGTCCGGCGATACCGCGCCGGCCGCGCCGCCGAGATCCGCGAACACGTCCGCAAAAACCGGCAGCACCCTTATGAGCAGCACGCCGATCACTATTATCATCATCGAAACGAGCGCCATCGGATAGAACACGGCGGAGCGTATCCTGCTGCGCACCGCGTGCTCACGTTCATAGAAAGAGGCGAGGGAGCCCATCACCTGCTCGAGCTTGCCCGCTTCTTCGCCCACGGCCACCATGTTCACCATATAATCCGGGAACATCCCCGCCCCGCCGAGCGCCGCGGCAAGGCTTTCGCCCCCTTCAACGGCCGTCTTCATCCCGGCAAGCACGCGGCTTCCGCTTTCGTTGGCCATTGCGGCGATGCCGTCCGGCAGGAACATGCCGGAATGCAGCACCAGCGCCACCTCCGAACAGAAAACAGAAAGCTCCTGCGCGGAATACTGACGATTTTTTTCTTTTCCAGCCATACCTTACCTCCAAAACGCCCGTTTGTCTTTTACTGTCCTATTTTATAATATAAAAAGGCGAGTTACAAGCCGTTGCGCTGTAACCCACGATATTCATCTCGCATCAGCCGTGGCGACAAAGGAAGCATCCGTCCCGCAGATGTTTTTGAGCACGACGTCGCCCGCCGCGGTGTTTTTGGGCGCGGCTGCCGCGCGCAGAGCTTCAAGGGCTGAAAATATCAGCTCTTTATCTATCGGCCTGTCGGTTTTCACGGGAAGCGGAAAGTCGCTCCCCTCAACGCGGGAAAGCGCCGTCACCATGCGCACGGGGCGTGTCAGCTCGCTGCGCGCGTAAATCTCGCCGCGCTTGCAGCCGTTGCCCGATACCCGCACAATGTTTGTTCCCTCAACGGTCGCGCTCACCCGGCAGCCCATGGGGCAGTTTATGCAAACGAGTTCCTTTTCCATCATTGCACCTCTATACGCACGCTCAGATCCCCGGAGGCTTTTGCAAGCGTTTCACCGTCAAGCCGCACGCTCACCATCTCGCCGGGAACGAGTATCTTTTCCTTTTTCGAATACAGCGTCAGTCCGCCGCGTTCAACATACACGACGGCGTTTTTATACACGCCCCGCGGACGGAACATCAGCTTCACGCCGCATTTAGGCTCAGCCTCCATGCGCTGCGGGACGAGCGCGCCCACGCTCTCGCCCGCCGCGATATTGACGTGCGCCCCGGCATTTTTCCCCGACATGACATACGCCGCGGCGTTTTTCCCCGCGCGCGCCGCCTCTTCGGAAACAAAATCAACAAGGTCGTGCACGTGCAGCACGTTCCCGCAGGAGAACACGCCGGGCACTGTGGTTTGCAGCGCGTCGTCCACCACCGCGCCGCCCGTTGAAGGCGATATTTCGGCTCCGGCCATCTTTGTAAGCTCGTTTTCAGGCAGAAGGCCGACCGAAAGCAGCAGCGTGTCGCATTCTATCACGCGCTCCGTGCCAGGTATCGGCTTTTGCCGCCCGTCCACCTTTGCGACGGTCACGCTTTCAAGCCGCTCGCGTCCGGCGATATCCACCACCGTGTGCGAAAGATAAAGCGGTATGCCAAAATCCTCAAGGCATTGCACGATGTTTCGCGTAAGGCCCGCCGAATACGGCATCAGCTCCACGCAGGCGAGCACCTTCGCCCCCATGAACGTCATACGCCGCGCCATGATGAGGCCGATATCGCCGCTGCCCAGTATCACCACGCGCCTGCCGGGCATCAGCCCCTTGAGATTGACGAGCTTTTGCGCCGTGCCGGCCGTGTATATGCCGGAGCAGCGCGTGCCGGGTATCGCGAGCGCGCCGCGCGGCCTCTCCCTGCAACCCATCGCAAGTATCACGGCCTTCGCGCGGATGAGCTCAAGCCCCGCCTCGCGCGACACGACGCTGACAAGCCTGTCCGGCGTGACCGACACGGCCATTGCGCCGCATTGTATCTCGATCCCGTACCCGCGGGCCTTTTTGATGAATCTTTCTGCGTACTCCGGGCCTGTCAACTCCTCGTTGAACGTATGCAGACCGAAGCCGTTGTGTATGCACTGCTTCAATATGCCGCCGGGCGCATCCTCGCGGTCGACCACCAGTATGCTTGAAACGCCCGCTTCCTTCGCGGCTATCGCCGCCGCAAGTCCCGCGGGGCCGCCGCCGATGATGAGGATATCCACCTGTCTTTCGCTCATTTTCCGGCCTCCTCATCGAATATCCGGCCCGTCACAAGCCTTGATGCGCCGCCGCACTTGGTTATTTCCGTTTCCGCAACGCCAAGCTCCTCCGATAATATCTCCATCGTGCGCGTAAGGCAAAAGCCGCTTTGGCAGCGCCCCATGCCCGCGCGTGTGCGCCGCTTCACCCCGTCCGCGGAGCGCGCGCCGACTTCGCGCCGTATGCTCTCGCGTATTTCGGCCTCCGTCACGTTTTCGCACCGGCAGACGATTTTCGCATAATCCGGGTTTTCCGATATTGCCTCGGCGCGCTGTGCGTCGTCCATCTCCCTGAACTTTTTTATGCCGTGCCTTATCGGATCAAAATGCGGGTTTTCCCCCGCCGAAAGCCTCTGCGCGATGCTCTCTGCAAGATATACGCCTATCGCGGGCGCGCTTGAAAGGCCCGGGGATTCCACGCCGGCCGCGTTGAAGAACAACGGCGCGTCGCCCGGCTCGCCGAGCACGAAATCGTTCTTCGTGCAGTGCGCGCGTATGCCCGAAAATGTGGTGATGAAGCCCCTTTGCGGGATATCGTTCCATGTGAGGGATGCGCGCTCAAGCACCGAGGCAAGCCCCTCCGCCGTGGTCCTCGCGTCGTCCTTATCCGTTATGTCCTCCGCCGTGGGGCCGATGAGTATCGTGCCGTCCACCGTCGGCGCGACGAGCACGCCCTTGCCCATGGCGGTCGGGAGCTGGAATATCGTGCTCGTGAAGGCGCCCGAATAGCTTTTGTCGACGAGATAGTACTGTCCGCGCCTCGGTATTATCTCAAGCTTCTCAAGGCTCACCATATTGTTTATCTCATCCGAATGCACGCCCGCGCAGTTGACAACCGCCCGCGCCGCATACGTTTCGTTTTGGGTGTTTATTATATAGCCGCCGTCGGCTCTTTTTATATTCAGCACCCTGCTGTTCCTGAAAAACCGCGCGCCGTTCGCCGCGGCGTTTTCGGCATAGGCCACGGTCAGCTCATACGGACAGACGATACCGGCGCCCGGCGCGTAAAGCGCGGCCTCGGCTTCGTTTCCGATATTCGGCTCCATCTCATTAAGCTCCGCGCGCGATATCACGCGAAGGCCCCTGACGCCGTTTATTTCCCCGCGCCAGAGGAGCTTTTCAAGCTCCGGTATCCCGTCCGTGTCAAACGCGACCACAAGCGAGCCGTTCCTTTTATAAGGCACGTCGAGCTCCCCCGTTATCCGCTCGTATAAAGCCCCGCCCAGCATGTTGAAACGGGCTTTGTTCGTGCCGGGCGCAGCGTCGTAGCCCGCGTGCACGATGGCGGTGTTTGCCTTCGACTGGCCCGCGCAGATATCATCCGTCGCCTCAAGCACGGCAAGCGAAAGCTCGTGTTTCATCAATTCCCTCGCCGTCGCGCAGCCTGTCACGCCGCCTCCGACGATCACAACATCGTATTTTTGCATCAGACGCATCCTTTATGTTTTGTGTTCATTATTATGCCTGTATTGCGGCGCGCTTCACTCCTCGCCCCATGCCCTTGCGCAGCGCACGGCGCGTTTCCAGTGCGAAAGCTTGTCCGCGCGCGTTTTTTCATCCATCGACGGGTGAAATACAGCGGGAGCGCCCGTGACGGCGCCAAGCTCATCGCGGCTTTTCCAAAAGCCCACTGCAAGCCCCGCAAGATACGCCGCGCCCGTCGCCGTCGTTTCAACGCAGGCCGGCCGCACCACCGGCGCGTTTATTATATCGCTTTGGAACTGCATCAGGAAGCCGTTTGCAGAGGCGCCGCCGTCCGCCTTGAGCGCGGCAAGCGTTATGCCCGAATCCTCCTGCATGGCGCGCAGCACGTCGCTTGTTTCATACGCGAGCGATTCCAGCGTCGCCCGCACGATATGCGCGCGTGAAACGCCGCGGGTTATGCCCACTATCGTGCCCCTCGCATACGCATCCCAATACGGCGCGCCGAGGCCCACGAACGCAGGCACCACATAACAGCCGTTTGTGTCCTCCACCTCAAGGGCAAGCTTTTCAGATTCGTCCGCCTTTGCGATGAGGCGCAGCTCGTCCCTCAGCCACTGTATCGCGGCGCCCGCAACAAAGACGGAGCCTTCAAGCGCGTACTCGATCTTTCCGCCGTATCCCCATGCGATCGTGGTTATGAGGCCGCTGCGGCTTGCGACCGGTGCTCCGCCCGTGTTCATGAGCATGAAGCAGCCCGTGCCGTATGTGTTTTTCGCTTCGCCCGAAGCGAAGCATCTCTGCCCGAACAGCGCCGCCTGCTGATCCCCCGCCGCACCGGCGATCGGTATCTGCGCGCCGAAAAGCGAAGCGTCCGTCAGCGCGTAAACGCAGCTTGACGGCATTACCTTCGGCAGCATTTCCCGGGGAATATCCAGTTCCTTGAGTATTTCGTCATCCCAGCAAAGGGAATGGATGTTGAAAAGCATCGTGCGCGAGGCGTTTGAGTAATCCGTGACGTGGGCGCGGCCGCCCGTGAGCTTCCATATGAGCCATGTGTCCACGGTGCCGAAAAGCAACTCCCCGCGGTTCGCGCGCTCACGGACGCCGGGAACGTGATCCAGTATCCATTTGAGCTTTGTGCCTGAAAAATAGGCGTCGAGCATGAGGCCTGTCTTTGCCCTGATCGTGTCCGCAAGGCCGCGCGCGCGCAGCGCGTCGCACATTTGCGCCGTGCGGCGGCACTGCCATACGATCGCGTTATAAACGGGTTCGCCCGTGCTTTTATCCCAAACGACGGTCGTTTCGCGCTGGTTTGTTATGCCTATGGCCGCGATATCCTCCGCCCTCGCGTCGACCCTTGCCATGGCCTCGCGCGCAACGCCGAGCTGCGTCGCCCATATCTCCATCGGATCATGCTCGACCCAGCCGGGCTGCGGATAAATCTGCCTGAATTCATTTTGCGCGACGCTTGCGATGCGCCCGTCGCGGGTGAACAGCATCGCGCGGTTGCTCGTGGTCCCGGCGTCAAGCGCCATTATATACTTTGCCATTCAAACCCCTCCTGCGCGGGCGTTATGCTTTCAGCCCTTCATCGCGCCAAGATACAGCCGTTCGTATTCCGCGGCGCGCTCCTGCCAGGTGAAATCGGTCTCCATCGCGCGGCGCACGAGGCGCGCCCACATGGGTTTATCCTCCCTGTAATACGCGGCAGCGTGCTGCACGGTATAAAGCAGCTCGTGCGCGTTGTAATTCATGAATGAGAAACCGTTGCCCGAATCCTCATAACGGTTATATGCCTTTACGCTGTCCTTAAGGCCGCCCGTTTCACGCACGATGGGTATCGCGCCGTATCGCATGGCGATCATCTGCGTGAGGCCGCACGGCTCGAAAAGCGACGGCATAAGGAACATATCCGCCCCGGCGTATATGCGCCGTGCAAGGGCGTCGTTATACTCGATACAGGCGGCAACGCGCCCGCCGTAACGCCATTGCGCCCATGTGAAAAGCCCCTCGTAGCGCGCCTCGCCCGTACCCAGCACGACAAGCTCGATCCCCTGCTGCATCATTTCCGCAAGCACGCGCTCCACAAGGTCAAGCCCCTTCTGCCCGGTGAGCCGCGTCACCATCGCGACGAGCGGCGTATCCGCCTCAACGCCAAGGCCAAGCTCCCTTTGAAGCGCCGCCTTGCAGCAGGCTTTGCCCGCGACGTCCGCCGCGCTGAAATTTGCCGGCAGCGCCTTGTCGCGCGAAGGATCAAAATCCTTCGTATCTATGCCGTTGAGTATCCCGTACAGGGATTTCGAGCGCGCGCGCAGCAGTCCGTCGAGCGATTCCCCGAAAAACGCGGTCTGTATCTCCGCGGCATATGTGGGGCTGACCGTATTTATCCTGTCCGCGAAGGAAAGGCCGCCCTTCATGTAATTCACGCAGCCGTAATACTCCACGCCGTCCGTGCGGAACGCGATATCGCCGAGGGTCAGCAGCTCATCGGCGAAGCCTCGATCGAACACGCCCTGAAAGCGCAGGTTATGTATGGTGAAAACGGTCTTCACGCCGGAATACTCCGGTATCTTCGCATACTGCGTTTTGAGCAGCGCCGCGGCCATGCCCGTCTGCCAGTCGTTGAGATGCAGCACATCCGGATAAAAACCGATGCGGGGCATAAGCTCCAGTATCGCCTTGGAGAAGAAGCCGAAACGCTCGGCCTCATCGCAGTTGAACACGCCGTAAATATAATCACGGCCGAAATAATACTCGTTATCGATGAAATAATAGGTCACGCCCGAATAGTCGAGCGTTTCCACGCCGCAAAACTGCTCCCGCCAGCCGAGTTTTATGCGGAAATCGCACACATGGGAAAGCTTGTCACCCCACTCGCGTTTGATCTTCGCATAATACGGCAGCACCACGCGCACATCCGCGCCGTCGCGCGCAAGCGTCCGCGGGAGCGCGGCCGCCACGTCCGCAAGGCCGCCGGTCTTGACGAACGGCGAGCATTCGCTTGCTGCAAACAGGACGGAAGGTAATTTTTTATTCATATCGTACTGCCCTTTCTGATGATGACAGGAAAGCTGTCATATCCGGCGAGCTTGCGCCCGCTGCGCACGTTCACGCCCTTGTCGAGCACAACGTAATCAAGCTCGCAGTTTTCCCTTATGTCGGCCGCCTGCATGATGATGCAGTTGCGAAGCCTGCTCATCGCGCCCACATGCACGCCGCGGAAAAGCACGCAGTTTTCAATGCTGCCCTCAACGATGCAGCCGTCCGCGACGAGGCTGTTGCGCACCCGCCCGTCCGGGCCGTATGCGGCTGGGGCTTCGTCCTTGACCTTTGTGTATATCGGGTGCTGGGCGTTGAAAAGGTCCGCGCGCACATCGCCCTCGAGCACATCCATATTGTGTTTGAAATAGCTTGAAAGCGAATTCATCCGCGCCACATATCCGCCGTAGCGCCAGCCGTAAAGCTTGAGCGTGCCGACGTTTTTCACCAGCACGTCGCGCACGAAATCCGTGAGGGCATGCGCCGCCGCCTCCTCGATGAGGTACTCCAAAAGCGTCTTTTCCATCACGAAGGCGTCGCAGCTCGCGTTCTCGGTTATGGGCCTGTACGGATCGATCGTAAGGTCGCGCACCCTCGAGTTTTCGTCGAGTGTGAGGCGAAGATCGTCAAACTGATCCTCGGGATCGAACGGGGGCGTCTCGTTATACATTATGGTGATATCCGCGCCTGTGGCGATATGCTGCGCGATCATATCGGAATAAGTGGTGTTGTATATCGTATGGCTGCCGGTGAGCACGACGTAGCGCTGCGAGCTGCGCCTGATATAGCCCATGACGGAGCGTATCGCATCCACCGTGCCGCGGTATATGCCGGTGTTGTCCCGTGTGACAAACGGCGGCAATATGAAAAGGCCGTCCCGCTTCCTGTGCAGATCCCATTCCTTGCCGGAGCCCAGATGATCCATGAGGGAGTGATAGTTTTTCTGCGTTATCACGCCCACGTTGTCGATCCCCGTGTTGACGAGATTGCTGAGGATGAAATCAATGCAGCGGTAGCGTCCGCCGAAGGGCACCGCCGCGACGGAGCGCGAATAGGTGAGGTCGCGAAGCTGCAGGTTCGCTTCGCCCGTGTATATGAGGCCGAATGCGTTGTCAGTCATTTTCGCCGTCCCCCTCTCCCGTATAATCGTTGTTCACGATCATGCCCGCCGGAACATGCGCAAGCGGGGCAATGCTCGTTTCGTTGGCGACAAGGGTTATGTCGCCCGTGAGGGATGTGTCATAGGGCGGATCGTCCGCCTCGCACTCGGCGCCGATCACGGCCCCGCGGCCCACGCGCGAGTCCTCGCCCAGTATCGCCTTGATCACCTTTGCGCCCTCGCCGATCACGGCCCCGGGCATGATCACGGAGTTTTCCACCACCGCGTTTTTCCCGATCTTCACGCCCGTGAACAGCACGCTGCCCCGCACGCTGCCCTCGATCTCGCAGCCCTCGCTGATTATCGCGTTTTCCACAAAGGCTTCCCTGCCGATATAATGCGCCGGCATTATCGGGCTTCGGCTGTATATGCGCCAGTCCCTGTCGTTGAGGTCGAGCTTGGCCCTGTCGCCGATAAGATCCATGTTCGCCTCCCAAAGGCTCTGCACCGTCCCCACATCCTTCCAGTATCCGCGGAAGGGATATGCGGCCAGCCGTTTGCCGTCGAGGAGAAGCTTCGGGATCACGTTCTTTCCGAAATCGTGGCTCGACGAGGCCTTCCGGTCATCCTCCTCGAGGTATTTGCGCAGTATCTCCGTGCTGAAGATATAAATGCCCATGGAAGCCTTGTTGCTTGTGGGCTTTTTGGGCTTTTCCGCGAATTCGGTTATCATTCCGTCCTCGTCCGTTTTCATTATGCCAAAGCGGTGCGCTTCCTGAAGCGGCACCTCGAGCACCGCGATGGTGACGTCGGCGGCTTTTTGGATGTGGAGCTTCAACATCGCCGCGTAATCCATCTTGTATATATGGTCGCCGGAGAGGATGAGCACATATTCGGGCGAATATCTGTCGATAAAAGCGAAGTTCTGATATATGGCGTTCGCCGTGCCCGAATACCACTCGCCCCCGCGGCCCTTCATATACGGCGGGAGCACGTATACGCCGCCCGAGTTCCTGTCCAGATCCCACGCGCTGCCGTTGCCGAGATAACCGTTGAGTTCCAGAGGCTCATACTGCGTGAGCACGCCGACCGTGTCTATGTCGGAGTTCACGCAGTTTGAAAGCGGAAAGTCGATTATCCTGTATTTTCCCCCGAACGGCACCGCCGGTTTCGCCGTCCTGTTCGTCAGCACGCCAAGGCGCGTGCCCTGACCGCCCGCAAGCAGCATGGCGATCATGCGTTTCTTGATCATCGGCTTTCTCCTCCTTTTTTATCATTGCGCGTCGAACACGCTTCAATATCCGTAAAGTAATACGCCGCCTCATACGGGCCGAGCGGGATCAGCGCCGTGCAGCCGTTTTCGCCGTCGCGCGTTTCGATGTGTTTTTCAGGCCCTTCGATGCTCGACATCGCGCGCGAAAAACGCGCCTTATACGGAAGCTCCACAGGATACGCGCCGTGCGCAACGGGCGTGAAATTGAACACGCAAAGCAGCTCCCGTCCCGAAGCATCCCTCCTGTCGAAGGCGAGCACGCTGTGCGCGGCGTCGTCCACCGCGCGCCATTCAAACCCCGCCCAGCCGTCGTCCCGCTCGTAAAGGGCGGGCTCGTGCGTATAAAAGCGGTTCAGCGCTTTTACAAACTCGCGCAGCGCGGCGTGGTGCGAATATTCAAGCAACATCCAGTCAAGCGACTGACGAAAATTCCATTCCGAAAACTGACCGAATTCGCCGCCCATGAAAAGCAGCTTTTTGCCCGGATGCGCGTACTGATACATATAGATCAGCCGAAGCTGGGCGAACATCTCGTCATAGGTGCCGGGAAAACGCCCGATGAGCGAATTTTTAAGATGCACCACCTCGTCATGTGAAAACGGCAGAATGTAGTTTTCAGAAAACGCATAGCACATGGAAAACGTCAGCTTTTCATGGTTGAATTTGCGGAAATAGCTGTCCAGCTTGCAATAGGCGAGCGTATCGTTCATCCAGCCCATGTTCCATTTGAAATTGAAGCCGAGGCCGCCGTCCTCCGGCGGAGCCGTGACAAGCGGGAAAGCCGTGCTTTCCTCTGCGATGAGCATCGCGCCCGGGCATTCGCGCCCGACGCAACCCGAAAGCTCCCTGAAGAAGTCTATCGCTGCAAGGTTTTCGCGCCCGCCCTGATCGTTTGGCGTCCACTCGCCATCCTGTTTGCCGTAATCGAGATAGAGGATACAGCTCACCGCGTCCACGCGCAGACCGTCGATGTGAAATTCCTTCAGGAAATAGACCGCATTGGACATGAGGAAACTCCTCACCTCGCTGCGCTCAAAATTGAAAAGCATCGTTCCCCACTGCGGCTGCTCGCCCCGGCGCGGGTCGGCGGACTCGTAAAGCGCGCTGCCGTCAAAGCGGCGAAGGCCGTGCGCATCCCGCGTGAAATGCGCCGGCACCCAGTCCAGCAGCACCCCTATGCCCGCCCTGTGACAGGCGTTGACGAGGCATTTGAACCCGTCCGGCGTGCCGTAGCGCGAGGTTATCGAATAATATCCCGTCACCTGATAGCCCCAGCTGTCGTCGAGCGGATATTCGGAAACGGGCATAAGCTCGATATGCGTATAGCCCATGTCGACGACATAATCCACAAGCTCGGCGGCGAGCTGTTCATAATCAAGCCCCGCCTTCCACGAGCCCAGATGCACCTCATATATGCTCATCGGCGCCTCATGCACCGGCCTTTGCGGCGCTTTGCGCCGCCGCATATGCACGTCGTCCGTCCAGATGAAATCATGCTCCGGCGCCCATATGACGGAGGCGGTCTCCGGCCTTTTTTCGCTGTAAAACGCGAACGGATCCGCCTTATATATCATTTCACCCGTGCGCGTGAGTATCGCGAATTTATATATGTCGCCGTGATGGGCGATATCCTCGCCGACATGCGCCTGCCAGACGCCCGTCGTGCCGCACGGTTTCATTTCATCCGCGTATATGTTCCATTCGTTGAAGGAGCCGACCACGCTGACCGCCCGCGCCTCCGGCGCCCACACGGCGAAACGGAAAGCATAATAGCCCTCCGGCATTTTTACGCGATGGCACCCGAGCGAAAGATATGAATAACAGTTCTTGCCCTCGTTGAAAAGATAAAGTTCGTTATCGTCAAGATATGCTCCCATACTCATCCTCCTTGAACGAATACGTTCTCATTACGGTTATTCTACCCCATAGCGCGCGGGATTGGTAGTTAAATATTGCATACGGCCGGTGCAAATAGTAATATTGGAGCATGAATAAGCTTGTTTTTTCAGATTCATTTGATCCGCGCGGGAACCTTGCCGCGGAGGAGCTGCTTTTCTCCCGTCAGGGCGAGGGCATGACGCTTTATCTCTGGCAGAACGCGAACACGGTGGTCGTCGGCCGCTTCCAGAACGCCTGGCGCGAATGCCGCACGTCGCTTCTTGAGGAGGAGGGCGGCATCCTCGTGCGCCGCACAACCGGCGGCGGGGCCGTGTATCACGACCTTGGCAACCTCAACTTCACCTTCATCTGCCCGAAAAAGGATTATGATCTTTCAAGGCAGACTTCGGTCATCATCAGCGCCGTGCGCGCGCTCGGCGTTGAAGCCTCATTCACCGGCAGAAACGACATCGTTGCCGCGGGAGGCGCCAAATTTTCCGGCAACGCCTTCCGCTTCACAAAAACGACCGCCATGCAGCACGGCACGCTGCTCGTTTGCGCCGATATGGAAAAGCTCGCGCGTTATCTTGCGCCGTCAAAGGAAAAGCTCAGCGCCAAGGGCGTCAAGAGCGTGCGCGCAAGGGTATGCAACCTTGCCGAGCTTTCGCCCCGCGTCACGATACGCGCCCTTCGCGACGCGCTTGCCGCCGCTTTTTTTGAGGAATACGGCGAGTTTGAACGCGGGGGTCTCGAGGGGCTGCCCGGGGATGAGCTTCGCGCGCTCACGGAAAAGCACGCTTCATGGGAATGGCGCATGGGCGCATCGCCCGAATGCGCTCTTAGGCTTGAGACGCGCTTCTCCTTCGGCGGCATCGAGCTTATGCTCGACGCGCAAAACGGGCTTGTCAGCCGCGCATTTGTTTTTTCGGACGCGATGGACGAGGCGTTCATCGGCCGCATCGCGCCCGCGCTCGAGGGCGCGCACTTCGACGCCCGCGCGCTCGCCTCGCGCATCTCTTCGCTTGAATGCGAAAATATGGCTCAAAAGGAAGAAATATGCCTTTGGCTTTCCGCCCAAAGCTTTTGAGAGATCCGCATAATCCTCGCCTCACGGCGCAAACTATTCCCGACCGATGAAAAGGAGGATTTGCAAAAATGTCCGGATCCAAAGCAGGAAACCAAACCATTGGCTGCAAGGTGACAAGCTGCCAGCACAATCAGAGCGGCTGCGACTGCACCCTTACAAGGGTGGAGATTGAACCCATGTGCGGCTGCCACACCGGCGAAGCATGCGACGAGAGCCTCTGCGCGAGCTATAAATGCCGCTCATAAGCTGATCTGACGCATCAAGAAAGCGGCTTTAAGCCGCTTTTTTTGCGTTGTTTTTTCTCTTCCCCGCTCTGTGGCCGGATCCCGCCGCGAAGCATATTATATACCAGCAAAACCGGGGGTGAAGAAAATGAACAACAATAACGACATAAAAAAAGGCGCGGAGCCGCCTGTGAAAGATCACGGGCCCGAGCCGTATATATTCAACGTTGCCGCCGCCGCGAACCGCAACACGGCTTACCGCGCGGCGGTCTGGACCGGCAAAAAGCTCCAGATGACGCTCATGAGCATTCCCGTGCGGGGTGAGATCGGCCTTGAGATGCACCCGGACACCGATCAGTATATCCGCGTTGAAGGCGGCGCGGGTCTTGTACGCTTCGGCCGCGCGAAGGACCGTCTCGACGCAGGGAGGCGCGTGATCGCCGGCGACGGCATATTCGTTCCCATGGGAACGTGGCACAACGTGATAAACGTCGGCGCGCAGCCGCTGTCGCTTTCATCCGTATACGGGCCGCCGCAGCATCCGCGCGGAACGTATCAGCCTGTCAAACCTGTGGAATGACGCCTTTAACGCCTGCGGCGGTATGCCACGAGCAGCTTGAATTTCTCGACGGTCTTGCGCACAAGGCTGAAAAGTGAGATCATCACAAGCATTCCGATGGATATCGCCGCGGCCGTGATGAGGGTGTTCTGCCCGTTTGAAAGAAACCCCGCGTAGTCGCCCATCACAAGGCAGCGCGCCGTTGCGTAGAGCAGGGAGCCCGGGATGAGCGGTATCGCCGCGGAAACGAGGAAAAGCGTTGCGGGGGCTTTCATCGCGATCGACATCAGCTCCGCATAAAGCGCAAGGCTCATCGCAGCGATGAAGCATGACATATGCTCGCTCCCTGTCAGGGCAAACACAAAAAGATATACGCCCCATGCAAAAAGGCCGCCGACGCTTGCCGGAATAAGCTTTATTCCGCGCACGTTGAGAAGCAGCGCGAAGCCGAAGGAGCCCGCGAGGGCCGTGACAAGCTGGATGATCTCAGTCACAGCAGCTCACCTCCCGCAATAAGCCACGGCAGCACGAAGCCAAGCGATACCACGAGAGAGAGCAAAAGGCTTTCGATGAAACGCAGCAGGCCGGACATTGTGTCGCCCGAAAAAACGTCGCGTATTGCGTTCGTGAGGGCAATGCCCGGAATGAAAAGCATTATGTCGCCGATGCTTATCTTTTCAGCCGATGCGCCGAGTCCCGTCTTCACGGCAAGGAAAGCGAGAAATCCGCCAACCGCGGAACATATGAACATCATAAGGAATGCGTTTGGCTCCATCCGTTTGAGCCTAACATGCACGAGCTTGAGTATCCCGGCGATCACGGCGGATATCACCGCGTCCGCAATGCACCCGCCGAAAAACAGCGTGAATGAAAGCGCGATGAGCGCGTATATCAGCACCCCCACCCCAAGGGAGTGTTGTTTTTCATGCCGTATGCCGTCAAGCTCCGCCCCGATGCGGTCAAGCGGCACAGCCCCGGCGCATATGCGGCGCGAAAGGGAGTTGAGCCTGTCAAGCCGGTTGAGGTCATATTGCATGCCCTTTATGCGGCGCGTCTGCGTGATGGGCGTGGCCGCGTGCGAATATACGCTCACGACGACGAGGTTGGTCGTCACATAAACGTCGGTCCGCTCCGCCCCGAAGGAAAGGCATATGCGCTTTATGCTGTCCTCCGTGCGCGAAATTTCCGCGCCGGAAAGAAGCATCGCTTCGCCCACGTCAAGCGCCGCATCAAGATAATTGCTTGCGCGCAGCGTATTCTGTTCAGCGTTTTCAGGAAACATATTCTCAGCTTCGCCTTATGCGTTCATACTCGTTGAGGAACGCCCCCGCATGAATATCCGAGGGCATGTCAAACGCCGCCGGTGCGATCGAAAGGCATATCTCCGGCGCTTCGGGGGCGCAGTTGCGCTTGTACTGCTGCGCAAAGAACCTTTTTAGAAAAATGCCCAGCACCCTGTACACCTCATCCTCCGGGAATGGAAGCGCCGCCTTTGCGGCGTCATAAAGCTCCTGCGGGCGTTCGCCCTGCATCATATGATATATGAACAGATCGTGCAGCTCATACGAGCCGATAAGCTCCTCCGTCTTCTGCGAGATCACGCCGTCCACGGGCGGCAGAAGCTCCGGGCTGACGGGCGTTGAAAGGATATCGCGCAGTATCTGCGCCGCCTCAGGGAAACGGAAGCAGGCTTCCTCAACGACGCGGCGTATTATCGTTTTGGGTATGGAAGCGTTCACGCCGTACTGCGCAAGGTGATCGCCGCCGAAGGTCGTCCAGCCGAGTGCTGCTTCGGAAAGGTCGCCCGTGCCCACGTCGAGCAGATTTTCTCCGTTTGCGACGCTGAGCAGTATCTTCGTGCGCTCGCGCGCCTGCGCGTTTTCATACACGCTGTCGCGCGCGCTCTCATCGTGTCCGATGTTGCTGAAATGCTCCCTGCACGCCGCAACGACGCTGATCTCCCTGTATTCGCAGCCAAGCGCCTCAACGAGCTTTTGGGAATTGCCCTTCGTGCGGCCCGATGTGCCGAAGCCCGGCATTGATATGCCCACGATATCCGCGCGGGGCTTTTTCAGCACGTCCATCGCGGCGGCGGCGGCGATGAGCGCAAGCGCGCTGTCAAGCCCGCCGGACACGCCGACCACAAAGCCGCGGCAGCCGATATGCGTGAGCCTTCTGCAAAGCGCGGCCGCCTGAAGATCGAGTATGCGGCGGAGCTGTTCGCGCGCTTTTTCTTCGTTTGAGGAAACATACATGCCCTCGTCCGGCGCCGAATCCGAAAACGGTTCAAACGGCGAAAGTCCGTCGCATTGCACGCCTGCGCACACGAACGGATCCTCCTCAAGGGGCTTTGACACGGCGATGAGCTTGCCCTGCGCGGCGATGGCGCAAAGCCCGTCGAATACGAATGAGGTGCTGCTTTCCCCGCGGCCGGGGGCCGCGTAAGCCACGGCCATGCCGGTGCGCGCGGTATATGCGCAAAGCGCCTGCGACGTCTCGTCAAAGCTTTTCGCCGTCGCGTTGAGGGAGCTTGACATGAGCATCACATGCCCTTCGCGCGCCTGCGGACAATCGATGAAAAGCTCGTTGCCGAAGCCTGCCGCAAGCTTTGACACGGGGGTCAGCGGACTGCGCGCAACGGCGCTGCGCTCAAGCGACGGGATGAACCCGAACGGGGAATTTGAATGCGCCGCGGGGATGACCGCGATCACGCGCCCGAAGCGTATGAGGGCGATACAGCTCATCGGCGTGCCGCACACGATATAGGGCAAGCCCACCGCCGCCGTGACGGAGCACTGGCGCGTTTGCTCGCAAATATGGGTGAGGGCGGCCTTCGCCGCGTCCGTTATCACGCAATGATTCAGCAGGGAGCCGAGCGTCGCCCCGGTAAGGCAAAGCTCCGGCAGGGCAAGATAATCCGCCCCGGCGTCCTCAGCACGGCGTATAGCGCGAATTATCGAAGCGGCGTTCCTCATCGGGTCGCCGAGTTTTATCGCCGGGGAGGCGGCGCAAAGCCTGACCTCTGACGCATATCCCAAAGCAAGCAGCGTGTTTGGCATAACTTTCCCTCCAAAGATTTTATCAGTTGATTATATATCAAATTCAGTTCTCATACCATTCATACGGAGCATTTTTTATTTAAAAGGCGCGCTTTAGCCGCATTTCGACAGCGCATTTGACGCCGTTTCGACGATCCTTACGCATGGGACAGGCTATCATATTGATACAACTTTCCATGGAGGATCTTGATGTGAACGCTTCAGCCGCAGTTTCCGCCGCCGCCAGAAGGATGACCCCGATGCGCGCGCTCGCCATATCGGCAGGGTTCATCGCCGGCGCCGCCGGCACGATGGGTTTTGCCCCGCTTGCGGTGTGCGCGGTCGCCGCCGCATGGCTGATCTCCATGAACGGCGCGTGCTTCGTGCTGCTTGGCGTTCTGGCGGGCGCCCTCGCTTCGGGCAGTCTCGCCTCCTTCTCGGCGGCGGCCCTCTTCGGCGGGGCGCAGCTCATCATGGCGCTCGTCAAGCCCGCGCGCGGCACGCGCGCGCTCATCCGCACATGCGTTTGCGGCGTCCTCGCGCAGGCGATCCTCATCCCGTTCATATATCCCGTCTGGGGCGACGGATTCGTGCTCGGACTTTGCAGTCTTCTCATCTCCCCCGCGGCGGCCGCGGTCATCCTGCGCGGTGCGCGCGCGCTTTCGGCCTTCATGGACGGGCGCCGCCTTTCACGCACGGACGCGGCGACGCTCGGCATGCTTTCTGCGCTGCTCGTGCTGGCGCTCGTGATATCAAAACCGCTTTCGGGCATAACGGGTCTGGCGGCGATGCTCTTTTCCGCCCTCGGGGTATGCAGGAGCAGGGCAGGCTCCACGGCGGAGCTCATGCGCACGCGCAAAAAGCTGCAAAGCTCCGCGGACGTTGCGCGGGGCATCGCGCGCTATATCGATTTGAGCGGGGACGGCAACACGCTCGCCGCGCGTCAGCTTGACGGCGTCTGCGGCGCGATGGAGGCGCTGGCTTCAACGGACGGTACAGCCCCGTACAGGCGCTTTGACGTGACGAGCGGATCCGCAGCCGTGGCGATGAAGACAAGCGAAGTTTCCGGCGATTCCATGATACTGCGTCGCGAAGAGGGAAGATTTCTGGCAATTTTAAGCGACGGCATGGGTTCGGGCGAGGCCGCGAGGCGCGAAAGCGCGAACGCAGCCCTTCTTTTTGCCGATATGTTTTCCATAGGATACGGTGAAGCCGCCAAAGGCTGCCTTAACAGCCTTCTCATGCTCTCCGATGAAGAAATGTATGCGACGCTTGACGCCGTTTGCCTTGACCTTGCCACGGGCGAAGCACAGATCGTGAAGTTCGGCGCGCCGCCGACTTATATACTGCGGGACGGGAAGGTGCGCGCCGTGGAAGCGCCCGCCCTTCCCGCAGGGATAATAAGCTGCGCGCGCGCGGGTGAATGCGCGCTCACGCTCAGGCGCGGGGACGCGCTCGTCATGATGACGGACGGCCTTTCGGACGCGCTGGGCATGGAGCTTATCGCGTCTGTGGTGGAGCTTGTCGGCGGCGCGAACACGCCCGAGGACGCGGCCGGCGCGCTCGTAGCCCGCGCCGTTGAGCGCGGCTTTGCCGACGACATGAGCGCCGTTGTCATTCGCGTTGACTCCGCCGCGGCCTGACGCCGCGAACGCCGCGCGGCGTCGCGCTCAGTCCTCTTCCACCATGCGGTATCCCACGCCGGTTTCTGTGAATATATATTTCGGCGCGGCAGGCTCCGCCTCCATCTTGCGCCGGATATTGGCCATGTTCACGCGCAGTATCTGATGATCGCCCGCGCTGTTCGGGCCCCATACGCCCTTCATGAGCTGATCGTATGTCAGCACCCTGCCGGCATAGTTTGAAAGCATGGCAACGATCTTGTATTCGATCTGGGTGAGCTTTATATCCTTTCCGTCCACATATGCGTGGCGTTTGCCGTAGTCTATCGTGAGCCCGCCCGCGTTGAAAACGCCCGTGCGCGCCTGATCGGGCGCCGATTCGCGCGAAAGCGCAGTGTGACGCATGGCGGTGCGTATCCTTGCAAGCAGTTCGGCGCTGCCGAAGGGCTTTGTTATATAATCGTCAGCCCCGAGATCAAGCGCCTCGACCTTCTCGCGTTCATGCGTGCGCGCGGAAACCACGATTATCGGCGTATGCGACCATTCGCGCACCTTGCATATTATGTTCAGCCCGTCCATATCCGGAAGGCCGAGGTCAAGCAGGATTATATCCGGGCAATGCGAGGTTATCAGCATCATGGCGTTCGCGCCGTCCTTTGCATGAAGGAAGTCATAGCCGTTTGCGGCAAGCACGGTCTTCATGTAGCTTGTTATTCCCGCGTCGTCTTCAATAACCAGCACAAGACACTTTCTTTCCATCACAAACCACCTTTCAAAGATCCAGTATGAATTCGAACACTGCTCCCCCGCCCGGCATGTTCTTTGCGTGCATCACGCCGCCGTGCGCCTGAATTATTGCGTTGCAGACCGAAAGGCCGATGCCCATGTTCCGCTTGCGGTCCCCGCCTGTCTCATCCGAACCGAGCAGATACCCGTCAAAAAGATGGGCTATCTTCGCGTTGTCTATGCCCGCGCCGTTGTCCGCGACATCGAACACGGCTTTGCCTTCGGCTTCGCTCACCGAAAGCGTTATCCTGTCTGTATGTTTGCCGTGCAGCACGGCGTTTTCAAACAGGTTCAGCAGCACCTGCTCGATGAGCACCGCGTCCACCGGCACCATCAGGCATTCATCGGGTATGTTCACGCACAGCTCCACGCCGGGGAAGCGTTTGCGAAACTTTATCACCGCGCCGGACACGATATCCTCAACCGTCTCCGGCACCTTTATCACGCCGCCCTGATTTTCCCCGTCTATGCGCGTGACTGTGAGCAGGTTTTCGACCATGCGTATCAGCCACTGCGCATCCTCCTGCGCGCTGCGCAGCAGCTCCTCCCGCTCCTCCGCCCCGAGCTTGCCCTCATCCTCGCGTATCACGCAAAGCGCCCCGCTTATGGATGTGAGCGGGGTCCTGAGGTCGTGCGACACGGCGCGCAGCAGATTGCTTCTCGTCTTTTCCTTCTCCGCTTCTATGCACATCCGCACGCTTTCCTTCGCCCGGCTCGTGAGCGCGCTCGTCGCGATCGAGACCGCGAGCATACACAGGATCGTGAGCGGATAACCCGCAAGCGTAAAATTGAAACTCAGATACGGGAATGTGAACATATAGTTCACCGCGAGCACCCCGATGAAAGAGGATATTATTCCGCACAGGTATCCGTCGGTGAAGCGCGCGATGAGAAATACCGCCAGTATAAAGATCGTGGAGGAGTATTCGCCCTTGCCCACCGCATAATGCAGCAGCGCGCAAAACGCAGCGGCCGCCGTCAGTATGCCGAGCGAAACCGCCGCATCCTTCAATGTAATGCGGAACATCCTGCCATTTATGAAGCGCCGTTTCATGTTCATCAGCGTTTCCTTTCGTTCCCGGCGCGGTATCCGGCAAATATAAATGCCGCTCCCGGCTGCGCAATGCTGCGCTTTCCGGAGGCGGCGTCTGTCTTCCCTGATCGCAGGCTCCGCAGGGTACGCGAAGCGCTGCTTATATATCGGCATAAATAAAGCATAAAAGCTTTATGACAGACTCCACCGCTTACACCAATATAAAGTATATATGAAATTTACCATAACGGTATGAGAATGTCAATTCGCGCGGCCCTCATCGCTCCGTATCCGCGTGGGACCGCAACACATATTTGACACCTGGAAGAAAATTATTAAGTATTTGCACAAATCGGTTATCGTGAGTCCGCTGCAGCGAACAATGCCCGAAAGGAAGTGCAAATCCCTCATGCAAGAGTAACGCAAGGCATGAAGCATCGGCAATCCCTAATGCGCAGCGCGCAAAAATACGGCGCATCAAGAGCGAGCGCATCCAGCTCGGCTTCAGCGGCGACGCCAAGGAGGCGGTCGCTTTTGCGCTGACGGCGGATGGCCGCGTCGCCGGGCTTCTGATGCTCAAGGATATCTGACGCGCATTGCCTTTCAGCTTACCTCGGCCTTTTTTATCATCTCCGCGATCTCATCCCTGCCGGGGACGCGGCCGCTGCACAGCACCTTCCCGTCCATCACAAGCGCGGGTGTGGACATCACGCCGTATGAAGCTATCGCGGAGTAATCCGTCACATGCTCCACATGCGTATCCATGCCAAGCAGGGCAAGCGCTTCAAGCGTGCTTTTTTCAAGCGCGCCGCACCGCGCGCAGCCGCCGCCGAGTATTTTCACACGGCACTGCGTGCGCTCGACGGCGTCAACGCCGTTTACCTTCCTTTTTCCGATCAAAGCCATATATGTTCCCTCCTTCGGCTATATTAAAAACGGTTGAAGCATATTGAAAATATATCCCACGATGATTATTCCTATCGTGCATATCCCCGTGAATATCAAGATGAGTTTCGGCTTGAGCGCCTTGCGCAGCATTATCAGCGACGGCAGCGACAGCGTTGTCACCGCCATCATGAAGCTCAATACCGTGCCGAGCTGGGCGCCTTTGCCCAAAAGCGCCTCCGCGATAGGTATCGTGCCGAATATATCGGCATACATCGGCACGCCGATGAGCGTCGCCATCACGACGCCGAACGGATTGTTCGAGCCGAGAACAGCCTCGATCCAGCTTGCGGGTATCCAGTTGTGTATTATTGCGCCTATGCCGACTCCTATCAGGATATAAGGCAGCACCTTCTTCAACGTGGCCAGCATCTGCCGCGCCGCGGAATCGAGGCGCATTTTCTGTGAAAGCGTTTCGCACCCGGCGTCCGCCGCGTTGACCGAAAACACGAATTCCTCAACGTATTTTTCCATATGCAGCCGCTCGATCAGCGCCCCGCCCGCAACAGCCGTCACAAGGCCCAGCAAAACATATATCACCGCGACCTTTACGCCAAAAATGCTCATCAGCAAAACAAGGCTGCCTAGATCCACCATTGGCGACGATATCAGGAACGAAAACGTTACCCCGATCGGCAGCCCGGCGCTCGTGAAGCCGATGAAAAGCGGTATTGACGAGCAGGAGCAAAACGGCGTCACGGTGCCGAGCAGCGCGGAAACGCAGTTCGCCCAAATACCGTGGAACGAACCCATTATTTTTTTGCTTCTCTCCGGCGGAAAATAGCTTTGTATATAGCTGATGACAAATATCAGCGTGCACAGCAGAAGTATTATCTTTATCGTGTCAAAAACAAAGAAACGCAAGCTGCCGCCGAGCCCGCTCTCAACGTCAAGCCCCGTCAGGGCAAGAAGCCTGCCGATAAGCTCGTTGAGCCAGCGCATACCCAGTATCTCGTTTTGAATGAATTCCCAAACCATAAGCCGCTCACCTCAGCACCGGGTCTGTTCAGCGCAGCTTACCGTGCCGATAAACGCGCGGAACGCCGTCAGCGTTTTGCAGTTGAGCGAATAATAGCACCACTTGCCTTCCCTGCGCACCAGCACAAGGTCGCAATCGCAAAGCACCTTCATATGATGCGAAAGCGTGGACTGCGTTATCGCAAACCGTTCAAGCAGCTTACACGCGCACTTCTCGCCCCCGGTGAGCATACGCACGATGCCGAGCCTGTTTTCCTCCCCAAGGGCCTTGCATATCCTTGCAGCTTCAATATTTGTCACGGCACACCTCACATCGATGATTATCAATGTAAGAATGATACCTCTCATATCGATGTTTGTCAATATGTTATTTGCGCGCGGCGAAAACCTCTTCAGCCGACAAGCATGAACAGCAAATGCGCGACGATCCCGGCAAACAGGCCGCCAAAGGTATGATAGAGGATTGATTTTCCGGCGAAACGCCTGCATTTGAGCACGTCCATCATCGAAACATGCGTGCTGAGATATCCGCTCCAGCACATGCACATTGCGGTGAACACGGCGATATCGTTGCCGCCCGCCTGCCCGGCCATGAAAAGCCGCCTTGCGATGCCTAGCGACGCCCCGGCCGAACCGAGCGCCGTTACCGGCACTGATATGCACTCCGGACTTGTGAAGCCGAAAAGCGGCTGTATGATGAAGTTTATTTTTTCGGCGAGCATGGGAAGCAGCTTGATGCCCTCGTATGCCGCGCCGGTATACGCTCCGCTCTCGGACGGGCCGTTGGTGAGCATGAGCACTATCGTGCAGATCACAAGCACGCCCGGTATTATCGCAAGGCCCATATCCACGCCCGTCTTTCCTCCGCGAAGCACCGCGTCGATCACGCGCATACCTATGCCCGTGCGTTTTGCCTGCGTTTGCCCGTCGTCCGCGGCGTTTAACATTTCCTCGTCAAGCGCGGGCTTCTCCCGGCCGAGGCTTTTTGCCGTGGAAACGAGCATAAGGCGCGTGCTCAGTATGCTGCCCGCGATAGCGCCCAGGTTGCCGTAAAGCACGGCCCTGCCCGTCGAACCCGCGCTTTCGGATGAAAGGCCCAGCATATATGTCGTGACGATGAGCCCCATGCCGAACGCCGTGCCGAGGTTTGTCAGCGCCGGTATCTGATACGCCTTGAAATACTTTCTGTATTCGCTTTCATCCGCAAGCGAAAGGATCGCAGGATTATCCGAAAAATATGTGGTCACAACGCCAAGCGCCGCGGCGCCAGGCATGCCGTAAAGCGGCTTCATCAGCGGCGAAAGTATGCGGTTGAGCAGCTCAAGCACGCCAAATTCCGTAAAAACGGCGCACAGCGCGCCCGCGAGCACCGCGATCGCCATTATATAAAGGGCTGTATCCACAAGCAGACGGTACGCCGTGTTCATCATGGTATTGAGCATGTTGCCTATGCCCATCGGAACCGCGAAAACCGCAGCCAGCGCCATGAACACCGCAAGGAAAATCACGCCCCCCAGCAACCGCTTCCCTTCCCGCGACGCCGCGCAGCCCTTTTCATTGAGCTTCATTGTGTATATCTGCCTTTCAACGAGTTGCTTTTTATATGCCTCACATATTATACTTATCAGGCAAGCACAAGTAAAACTACATTGTTTAATGATATATATGAGTATTTCTTCTTATCCGGAGGCATGAAATGTCGGAAAGCAAATACCGCGCGTTTGTCACGGCGGCGGAAACAGGCAGCATAACAAAGGCCGCATCATTGCTCGGGTACACCCAGTCCGGCGTGAGTCATCTTATTGACGCGCTTGAGCAGGAGCTTGGAATAACGCTGCTCATCAGGCATAAAACCGGCACCACTCTCACACCCGACGGCGAACGCATCCTGCCGGCTGTCCGCTCCATGCTGCGCTCCTCGGAAACCGTGCTCAGCATCGCCGACGAGCTCAAAGGTCTCAAAAGCGGCTCTCTTCGCATAGGCACGTTTTCAAGCGTGGCGCTGCAATGGCTGCCTTCCATCCTCTCGGATTTTTTGAAAAAATACCCCGGGATCGACGTGCGCGTGACCAACGGCACATATTCCGTGGTCGAGGACGCCCTTTGCGAAAACAAGCTGGACTGTGCGTTCGTGACCTCGCCCTCAAGGGAAAAATTCGACATTCTCGAATTATGCGACGACAGGCTGATGGCCGTTGTGCCTTACAAAAGCCCGCTTGCGCAAAGGGATTTTCTCCTTGCGCAGGAGCTTGCCGACGAACCCTTCATCATGCCCGCGGAGGGCTGGAATTATGATATCGGCGGCGTGTTCCGCCGCATGGAGCATCCGCCCTACATAAGGTTCGACATGAGCGACGACTTCGCCGCCCTCGGCATGATACGTCACGGCATGGGCATAACGATACTGCCGGAGCTTCTCATACGCGATTTTCCCATGAGCGGGATCGCTGCCGTACCCATCGCCGATACCCGCCGCCATATAGGCATCGCCACGCTCAAAGGCGCATGCGTCTCTCCCTCTGTGCGCGCATTCACAAGCTGCACCGCACAGTTTATTTCAATTCGCAGTTGAATATGCCGTTCACCCCTGTGTGCGCGGGGAATGTGGCTTAAATCGTTTCTGTTATTATCTTTTTTGCAAAACGCACCCGAATATCAGGCATTTGCGCCAAACGGGGCCGGCGTCGCCATGGATTTCGCATGTTACGCGCTTTATTGCGAATTATATTGCATAGAGACCTGACGGCTTGTCCGCATCGCAACATAAAAACGGCGCCGGAGGAAAGATCCTTCCGGCGCCGTATCATGCCGTGTTATTTCCAGTCGCGGCCCTCGGCCACGGCTTTTGCAACGCCCACGTAATATTCAAACAGCGGCGCGAAATCCGGCGTGCGGCCGTCATAGGTGTCGCCGGTCAGGCGCTCCGGATGAAACTGGGTCGCAAAGATCGGCAGCTCCTCGTGACAGATGGCCTCCGTAAGGCCCTCCACGGAATGCGCCATGGACTTGAGGCCGCGGCCCAGCTTTCTCACCGCCTGATGATGCGTGCTGTTGACGCGGAAAGTCTCGCCGAAAAGCGCGCGCAGCACCGTGCCTTCCTCGGTGAACACGGGATGGCGCATACGCGAGTTGAAGTGCATGAAGCCCGCCTGCTCCGGCAGATCCTGATACAAATCCCCGCCGAAGAATATGTTGATTATCTGATTGCCGCGGCATATGCCGAAAATCGGCTTCTTCGCGTCGATAAAACGCGCGATAGCCTCCATCTCAAACTCATCCCTCGGAGGATCCGTTTTGACCGTGTCGAAAAGCGTTTCCTCGTTGAAGTATTTAGGCTCCACATCATAACCGCCCGTGAGTACCAGCGCATCGCAACACCCGGCAAGCTCCGCCGGGCAGGTTTCAGGCGCGAGAAGAGGTATGCCGCCTGCTTTTGCAAAACCCGCGCTGTAGGTTCTCGGGGTCCTCATGCTGCGGGGACCTTCATTGCCGGCGGCGACGGTATCGCATGTAAGGCAGATCAACGGTTTTCCGTTATACATATACTGTTTATGCTCCTTGATCGTTGTGACTTATGTTTTCATCACGCCCACATAGGGCAGATTGCGATAATGCTGATTGTAGTCGAGACCGTAACCCAGCACAAACTCGTTCGGGATAACGAAGCCGACATAATCCGGCGTTATCGCGCACTCGCGCCGCTCGGGCTTGTCCAAAAGACAGGCGATGCGAAGCGACGCAGGCTCGCGCGTTTTGAGTATTGAGGTGAGATGGTTGAGCGTGAGGCCGCTGTCCATTATATCCTCAACGATCAGCACATGCCGCCCCGTGATCGATGCGTCCATATCCTTTGATATGCGCACGATGCCGGAGGTCTTGGTGTTGTTGCCATAGCTGGAGATGGACATGAAATCCATCTGGATATGGCAGGTTATCGCGCGCGCAAGATCCGCAAAGAACACGACCGCGCCCTTGAGAATGCACACGAGGATAACATCCTTGCCCTCGTAATCCCGGCTTATCTCCTCGCCAAGCTCCTTCACGCGCGCCCTTATCTGCTCCTCGCCGATGAGTACGTGGCTTATTTCCTTGTTCATATCGGTGCGCTCCGCCATAGTTCCTCCTTTATGGGTTTGAGTTTTTTGTATATTTCACGCGCAAAACGCGCGCGGTGTTCGCCTTGACCTTCACGCTGTCCGCGATGCCGCAGCCCGGCACAAAAAGCACCGTGCCGCCCGACGCCACAAGCGGCGTCTCCCTGGCCTCGCGCGGGAGCTTGCGGTCGATGAAATACTCCTTGAGCTTACGCTCCCCGGGCGCGCCCAGCGGACGGAATCTGTCCCCCGGCAAGCGGCGGCGCACGGTGAGCGCCTCCGGCACGGCGGCAAAATCCATATACGCCGTATACGGGTCGGCCCCGACCGTCAAATCATCTGTTATATGCGCACAAAAAACGCCCTCGGGCGTCCGCGTTTCACCTTCGACGGCAAACGGGATCTCAAACGCCTCAAAAGACGCGCCGCGCTTTTCATCCGGCCTTTCAAAATAAACGAGGCCGTAGCTTATGCGCATCAGCGCGCAGTGCATATCCATCATCGCCCCCGTGCGTCCGGAGGCGATCATCCCGGCCGCCTTCTCAACATGGGAACGCTCTATATCCACCACCGCGCCTATATCCGCAAGCGCAATGCGTATCGCGCGGGTCAGTATCGGCATGGGCAGCGCGGCAAGCGCTTCCCGCTCAAAACCGCCGTCGCGCGAGGCCGCCTCAAGCGCGTCGCGCGCCGTTTTTGCAAGGTATTCCTCGTCGCGCGAAACAAGCTCCGCCATGGAGCAAAGCGCCTGTGTGAACGCGGGGTTGATGTATTTTTCAACGTAAGGCACAACGTCGAGCCGTATGCGGTTTCTTGTGCCTTCCCTGATGAGGTTGGTCTCATCCGTGCAGTATGCGACGCCGAGGCTGTGAAGATACTCCTCTATCTCGGCCCGCCGCACGCAAAGCAGGGGACGGATTATGTTGCCGCGCCGCGCCTTTATGCCTGTAAGGCCGGCAAGACCGCTGCCGCGCATGAGATGCATGAGCACGCTTTCGGCCTCGTCGTCCATATGATGGGCGACGGCCACGCACTGCGCGCCGACGCCGGCCCGTGTCCGCTCAAGGAAATCATAGCGTGCGATGCGCCCTTCCTGCTCGAGCGTATGGCCATGCCCGCGCGCAAGGCCGGGGATGTCAAGCTTCAGGCATGTCAGCGGCACGCCGAGCCTTTGGCAAAGCTCTTCCACATACGCTTCATCCGCATCCGCCGCAGCGCCGCGTATGCCGTGGTTGAGATGCGCCGCATAAAGCGTGCAGTCAAGCTCCTCACGAAGCCCGGCGAGTATACACAGGAGCGCTACGGAATCCGCGCCCCCGGAAACGGCGGCAAGCACCGATGATCCCGGCGCGACAAGGCTGTTCTCTTTTATGAATGCTGCAACCTTTTCCTTCATGCGCATCCTCCGTGGGCTGATTATACCACGCCCGGCATTGCCGCGACAAGGCAAAGGGCGGCCGAAAGCCGCCCGTGACGTTAATTTTTAACACGCGCCGGAATATCCCCGCGCGGTTTCAAAAATCCGTTGAAAGCTCGTCGAGCGCGCGGCCTTCCATACGCTGGATCGTCCAGCCCTTCATCGGCACGGCGCCCATCTTGCGATATACGGCGAGGGCGTTCTCGTTCCAGTCAAGGCAAATCCACTCGAACCTGCCGCAGCCGCGCTCCCGCGCGATCTGTGCGAGGCGCTTGAGCATCGCGCCGCCGAAGCCGCGGCCCCTGTATTCCTCCATGACGAACAGATCCTCAAGATACAGCCCGGGCAGGCACTGGAAGGTGGAAAAATTGTGGAAATAGAGCGCAAACGCAACGGGTTTGCCTTCAAATTCGCCGATTATCACCTCCGCGCCGTGACGCACGAAAAGCGAGTCGTGCAATATCTCCTCCGTGCCGCTGACGGCGTCCGGAAGCTTTTCATACCTGGCAAGACCCTTTATCAGGCTCAAAATAAGCGCAGTGTCCTGCTCCCTGGCCTGTCTGATGGTGAAACCCTCAACATTTGTCTGCATATTTTGTCTCCTTTTGCGTTTATACGTTGAACCTGAACACAACGACGTCGCCATCCTGCATTACATAATCCTTGCCCTCGCTGCGCACGAGGCCGCGTTCCTTGCAAAGCTGCATGGAACGAAGCTCGCTGAGCGTTTCGTAGGAAACGATCTCCGCGCGGATGAATCCGCGTTCAAAATCCGTATGGATCTTGCCCGCAGCCTGCGGCGCCTTTGTGCCGCGCTCTATCGTCCACGCGCGCACCTCCTTGGGGCCTGCCGTGAGGAAGCTGATGAGGCCGAGCAGCTTATAGCACGCGCGCACAAGCTTGTCGAGGCCGCTTTCGCCTATGCCAAGCTCCTCGATGAACGCCTGTTTTTCCTCGATCGAAAGCTCCGCGATCTCCTCTTCGACCTTCGCGCAGACGGTGATGACCTCGGCGCCTTCCCTTGCGGCTTCTTCCTTGAGCGCGGCAACGTGTCTGTTGTCCGCCTTGCCTATATCGTCCTCCGCGATATTCGCAACGTATATCACGGGCTTTGTCGTCAAAAGGAAAAGATCCTGCGCCTCCAGGCGCTCCTTGTCGTCCATCGGCATCGTGCGCACGGGCTTGCCGCTCTCCAGCCACGCCTTTATCCTGTCGAACAGGTCGGCCTCCGCGGCCATCGCCTTATCCCCGCTCTTCGAAGCCTTGCGCGCGCGGTCGGCGCGGCGCTCCACGGTTTCCAGATCGGCAAATATAAGCTCGATGCTTATCGTTTCCATGTCGCGTTTCGGGTCCACGGAGCCGTCCACATGCACGATGTTCGCATCCTCAAAGCAGCGCACCACATGCACGATCGCGTCCACCTCCCGTATGTGGGAAAGGAACTTGTTGCCAAGCCCCTCGCCCTTGTGGGCGTCGCGCACAAGGCCCGCGATATCAACAAATTCAATGGTGGTGGGCGTGTATTTTTCCGGATCGTACATCTGTGCAAGCACGTCGAGACGCTCATCCGGCACGGCCACCGTGCCCACGTTGGGTTCTATCGTGCAAAAGGGATAATTGGCGGCCTGCGCCCCCGCCTTTGTTATCGCGTTGAAAAGCGTGCTCTTGCCGACATTTGGCAGACCGATTACGCCAAGCTTCATATCTTTATGCTCCTTAGCTCAAATTCTCACATTATTATATCAGTTATCGGGCGTCTTAGCTATATCGACATATTCCACCCTGTTGCCGCAGCGCCCGACAAAGCGCATGAGATCCTCAAGCGTCATCGCAAGCGAGGCCGTTGATACGCAGGGGTGCACGCATACCATGCGCATGGAAAGTATGTCCCTGTCGATGAGAAGGGTCACATCCCCGGCGCCCGGCCGCGCAAGAGCCATCGGCGTCACGCTGCCCGGCAGAAGGCCGAGCTTTTCCATCAAAAGCTCATCCGTGCCGAAGGAAAGGCGCGAAACGCCGAGCTGCTTCGACACCTCGGCCGTGCGGAACTTTTTTTCCGGCGCGATGAGGAGCATATAAAAATCAGTCTGCTGCCGGTTGGTCAGAAAAAGATTTTTGAAGTGTGTCGCGCCGACGTCGCGGCCGATGCTCTCACAGTCGTCCATCGTGAGCGCGCACGGATGTTCATAGCGCTTGAAGGATATGCCGAGTTTTTCAAGCAGAGCAAGCGTTTCCTCCTCGCGCGGATCGATAGCCATATGATCGTCTTTCCTTTCGGTAAACGCCGTGGGCCGGCCTGCGGGCCGGCCCACGCTCAAACGTTATTTCACAAGATTTTCTTCGGATTCCTTATCGAACACATGCGCGAGCGCCGGATCGAACGTGAAGCGTATCTTCTCCCCGAACGGGATGCCGTTTTTATATTTTTCGGGCAGATCGACGGTGGGTATGCGTATGACGACGTCATGCGCGCCCGCGGTCACATGCAGATATATCTCGCTGCCCATCATCTCGGACACGTCCACGACGGCAGGTATGCCTTCCTGTGAAGCAAGCGTGATATTCTCAGGCCTGATGCCGAGGATTATATCCTTCTGAGGCGTGTCCTGCGCCTTGAGGGAGGCCTGCGCACGATCGGAAAGCACGATGCGCGCATCCGGAAGATCCGCCGAATACTCGCCGTTCGTGCAGCTCAGCCTGCCGTCAAAAAAGTTCATCTGCGGCGTGCCGATGAAGCCTGCCACAAAAAGGTTTGCGGGATGGTTGAACACCTCCTGCGGGGTGCCGATCTGCTTTATGAAACCGTCGCGCATTATGACGATCCTGTCGCCTAAGGTCATGGCCTCGGTTTGATCGTGCGTGACATATATGAATGTGGTATTGATGCGCTGGCGAAGCTTTATCAGCTCCGCGCGCATCTGGTTCCTGAGTTTCGCATCGAGGTTTGAAAGCGGCTCGTCAAGCAAAAATACCTGCGGCTCGCGCACGATCGCGCGGCCTATCGCGACGCGCTGACGCTGCCCGCCGGAAAGCGCCTTGGGCTTTCTTGAAAGAAGCTCCGTGATGCCGAGTATATCCGCCGCCTCGCGCACCTTGCGGTCTATCTCATCCTTCGGGGTCTTGCGCAGCTTGAGCGCGAAGGCCATGTTCTCATAGACCGTCATGTGCGGATAAAGCGCGTAGTTCTGGAACACCATCGCGATATCCCTGTCCTTGGGCGGAACGTCGTTGACGAGCTTGTCCCCGATATAAAGCTCGCCATCGGTTATCTCCTCAAGGCCGGCGATCATGCGAAGCGTCGTCGATTTGCCGCAACCGGAAGGCCCGACCAGCACGATGAATTCCTTGTCCGCGATCTCCAGATTGAAATTCTGTACCGCGACCACGCCTTCCTCTGTGCGCTGAAGGTTCACTTTTGGTTTTTCTTCAGCGTCGTCCTCGATCTTTCTGCGGTTCTTCTTGTCGTCGTTCGCGAACGGATAGACCTTCTTCACGTTCCTCAAAGATACGTTTGCCATCGTCCTGAGCCTTGGCGCCGCTGCCTCCGCAAGGCGGCGTCTCACGCGGACGAAAATAATCGTCCTGCGCATTACGGCAGGTCTCCACACTGCCGCACCGCGGGCCCGCGCGGATTGATTCCTCCTTTTTATAAGCGTATCCCGGGCTATTTGGTGGAGTAGACCGGGCCGCCGTTATACGATGTGCGCAAAGCGCAAACCGGGATCATTCCCGTTCGCGTCTTAACAAGGTAATGTTAGCATACCGCGAAAGCGATGTCCATATTGATAATTGGGCAAAAATGAGACATTGCGGTACAAATCGGGACGAATTTTATATATATCGGGATAAAATGACTCATCCGTTGCTTTGCGCTCCGCTTCTTTGATATAATAGGTTTGTATGAATATGAGTGATGAATAAATTATGAGGTGAAGAATGAACATTTTTTCTGTTCTGACCTTGCTGGGGGGCCTCGCGTTCTTCCTATTCGGGATGAACTGTATGTCCGGCGGACTTGAAAAACTCGCCGGAGGAAAACTTCAATCAACGCTGAAACGGATGACGTCGCGCACCCTCACAAGCATCCTTTTCGGCGCAGGGATAACGATCGCAATACAATCCTCATCCGCGCTCACGGTTATGCTCGTCGGCCTTGTCAATTCAGGCATCATGGAACTCGGGCAGACCGTGGGCGTTATCATGGGTTCCAACATCGGCACGACCCTCACGGCGTGGATACTCTCGCTTGCCGGACTTGACAGCGACGTGCTCATTCTGCACCTTCTCAAGCCCGAATCCCTCGCGCCCATCGCCGCCCTCATAGGCATCCTGATGGTGATGGCCTCCAAGGAAAAGCGCCACAAGGACGCCGGGACGGTGCTGCTTGGCTTCGCGCTGCTCATGTACGGCATGAACATGATGAGCGGCGCCGTCGAGCCGCTGGCCGATATGCCTGAATTCCAAAGCATACTGACGGCGTTCAACAATCCTCTTCTCGGCGTGCTGGTCGGCACGGTGTTCACGGGCATCATCCAAAGCTCCGCCGCGGCGGTCGGCATTCTGCTCGCCCTCTCCCTGACGGGTTCCATAACATACGGCATGGCAATACCCGTCATACTCGGCTCCAACATCGGAACATGCGTCACGGCGCTTCTGTCAAGCATCGGCACGACCCGCAACGCGCGCCGCGTGGGCATGATCCATATACTCTTCAACACCATCGGCACGGTCATTTGCCTTTCACTGTTCTATCTCGGCGACGCGATATTCAATTTCACCTTCAAGGATATGACGATAAACGGTTTCGGCGTGGCGCTTTGCCACACGGTCTTCAACCTTGCAACGACCGCGATGCTGCTTCCGTTCAGGAAACAGCTCGTCGCCCTTGCGCAGCTCACGATACCCGAGCACGCCAGTGAAAAACAGCCGGACAAGCCCGCGGTCATGCTTGACGACCGTCTGCTGTTAAGCCCCGGTCTCGCCGTTTCGGAAAGCTTTTCCGCCACGGCGCGGATGAGCGCGCTCGCGCACGCAACGGTGCTTGACGCGATGGGCCTCGTGATGAAATTCGACCCAACTGTCGCGGCGTCAGTCAAAATCGGTGAGAACGAGCTTGACATATATGAGGATAAGCTCGGCACATTCCTTGTGAAGGTCGCAAGCGCCGATCTCACGATCGAAGACAGCCGCGAAGTGTCAAAGCTTTTGCACAACATCGGGGATCTGGAGCGCATCGGCGATCACGCGCTCAACATTTCCGAATCCGCACAGGAAATGTATGACAAGGGCCTCGTGTTTTCTGATGACGCGAGGAGTGAGCTCATGGTGCTCATGTCCGCCCTGACGGAGATACTTTCCCTCGCCCATGCCTCGTTTGAAAAGGACGATCTCGTGAGCGCTGGCAAGGTCGAACCGCTCGAGCAGGTGATCGACGTGCTCATCGCGCAGATCAAGCGGCATCACGTCGAGCGCCTTCAGACCGGCAAGTGCACGATAGAGCTCGGCTTCGTGCTCAACGACATAATGAACAACTGTGAGCGCATATCCGACCATTGCTCCAACATCGCCGTCTGCGTGACTGAATCGGACCGCGGCAGCTTTGACACGCATGAATATCTGAACGCGATAAAGACCGGCAACGACGCGCAGTTCAAGGCAAATTACGAGCTGTACGCCAAAAAATACGAGCTTCGCAACTGAAAAGTCTCCGCCCCGCGGATTGTGCGCAAGTGAAAAATATGATATGCTCAACGGGTGCTGAGGATCATCCTCCGCGCCCGGTTTTTATATCTGTATTCAATTCTTGACCGAAGGGATGAAAACGCAATGGAAGAGAACCAAGAAGGTATTTCCTCGCTTCAGGCTGAGGCTTTGCGCAAAAAACAGTTTGAAAAGAACAAATGGTTCTTCACGTCAAGCGGTATCGGCCGCGATATGTGCTATCAGCTTATCGCCTCCTTCCTGCTCACATATGTGCAGTTCGGCGTGTCGCTTACGCTCGCGCAGTTCACCGCGCTCTCGCTGATCATCGGCGTCGGCGGGCGCATATGGGACGCGCTCAACGATCCGCTCATGGGCGCCATCATCGAAGGCACGCACATGAAATCCGGCAAGTTCCGCCCGTGGATACTTCTCGGCGCGATCGGCTGCGGGCTTGTCATCATCGCGATGTTCGGCATACAGAACATACCCGGCTGGAAGTTTGTCGTGTTCATGAGCGTGATGTATCTGCTTTGGGAATCCACCTTCACCATGAACGATATCGGCTACTGGTCAATGCTGCCGAGCCTTTCCTCCGTCAAGGAGGAAAGGAACAGCGCCACGGCGCTCACGGTGCTCTTCGCGGGCGTGGGCGCGATCATCGCCCAGGGCGTCATACCGATGGTCACCGTCGGCGACGTGCGCGCGGGCTATCGTCTTGTCGCCATCGTTGTTGCCGCGGTGTTCATCGGCAGCCAGCTCATGACCTTCCTCGGCGTCAAGGAACCGCCTCGCCGCAAATCCGAGCAGAACGATTCGGTTTCGGTCAAGCGCATGTGGCGCACCATCTGCAAAAACGATCAGGTGCTGTGGATGACGCTTTCCATGTTCTTCTATTCCATCGCCTCCGCCATGCTCATAGCCCTCGCCGCCAACCTGCTCTACCTTGAGCTTGGCTATAACGGCACGCTGTATTTCTATATCGTGGTGGCATACGGCGTAACGAGCGTCTTCGTCAACATAATTTATCCGCTGCTCGCGGGCAGGCTCGGCAGGCGCAAGCTCCAGAGCATAAGCATAATGGCCGCCGTCGTCGGCTATGCCGCGATCGGCCTCATGGGCTGGGGCAGCATCTTCCCGTTCAGCATATGGGCGCTGTGCCTGTTCTGCGCGATCGTGTCCGCCGGACAGTCCCTGTTCTACATGGCCTCCATCGTCAACATGACCAACTGCGTTGAATACAACGATTATAAATTCGGTGAAAGGAACGAGGCGGTCGTATCCACGCTGCGCCCGTTCATGGTGAAATTTGCCGCCGCGATGCACACGCTGCTCATAACGCTCGTGCTCACCATTTCCGGCACTTTCCTGCTCTCCCAGTCCATAAGCACGCTTGAAACGCAGCGCGATTTCTTCGCGAAAATGGACGCGCCGGAGCAGGCGTATTATATCGGCTCGGTACAGGGATACCTGCATGAATACGACGGGCTTGAAATAGGCACCGACGAATACGACGCGGCCGCCTCGCGCATCGAGGCGCAGATCGAAGCGGACGAATTTATGAGCACCTGTCAGCTTGACGCCCAGTATGTGCCCGCCCTTGCCGACGCAATGGTCATGCGGGATACGCAGGAGCTTGGCCGCCTCGGCACACTTGACGCATCCCTGCTTTCTGCGGACGCAAGCTTCACGCTTGAGGTCGGCGACCTTGCAAGCGGCGAGGAAAGCGCCGCGAACCTCAATTTCCGCGACAAGGGCACGCTCTCCATGCGCATATGGGTCAGACTTGCCGTTTCCGCACTGCCTATCGTGCTGCTGCTGCTTTCGCTTTTCATCCAAAGGCGCAAATTCATAATCGATGAGGATTATTACGACAATATGGTCGCGCAGATAAAAAAGAGAGAACAGCAAACCGAATGACATCATCAAATAAGCCCCCTGACGGGGGCTTATTTTTTTACAGGTACTGTGCAAAACCGATTCCGATGAAACCAAAAAGATGTTGAAACTCACAATACTCAACGAGGACACGCTACAGGTCTTCGCCTGCAAAAACGGGAAGACATACACGTTATACCGCGAGTGACGACCGGGTGGCGTCCTTCCCGCCGGCAACAGCATCATACGCGCTCGTTTGAAAAAGGACGGGCGCGCGCGTCCGTCCCCGATGATATTTGATCTTTATTTCAATGCACGATTATCCCGACGATTATCCCCATCACGCTGCCGATGATAACCTGAAACGGCGTATGCCCGACCAGCTCCTTGAGTTCGACATCCGGCAGTTCGCCCTTATAAGTCTTTTCAAGGAGAGTCGTGATGGTGTTGAGCACCTGCGCCTGTTTGCCGGTTTCAAGCCTGACCCCGCGCGCGTCATGCAATACTATCGTCATCAGTACGAACGAGATCGCGAAAACCGGTGAAGACAGCCCGTAACACAAAAGCGAGGAAACCGTGAGCGCGCAAACCGTGGCCGCGTGAGAGCTTGGCATACCGCCGCTGCCCCAAAGCCTGTCCGCCCGCCATTCCCTGTATATTATCAGGTAAATGACGGTTTTTGTAAGCTGTGCCGCGGCCCATGCGATAAGCGCCGCCATCAGTATCCGATTTGCCCAGAGCTGATCTATAATTTCCTTCATCAATCCGACCTCATGCATTTATGATGCTGATTATAACACATGAAGGCGGATATGAAACGGAAATATTGCGATCAGGCCTTGTTTTTCTCACGAACAAGCTCAATGGCTTCCTTACCCGTCATATGCTCGATCTGAAATTCGATCACACGGATGCGCTCAAGCCCGTTTTCGCCTTCAACCTCCTTCACGCAGCGCGCGTTGCCCTCGCCGGCATACCTCTCGCCGAGGATGCGCAGCGCGCTCATTATTTCGGCGCGTTCGGTGAGTATGCGCACGCGCCCAAACGCGATCACGCTCCTGAAATTGGTGGAATAATCCTGCGGCTGAACATCGTCAAGATCGATCACGCAGAACGAAGCCTTTTCGTTTCGCGCTATCGCGTCAAGCTTGTGGCCGCTTTTTGCGCTGTGAAAAAATATTTTCCCGTCGCTGTAAGCATAGCTCAAAGGCACCGCATACGGATAGCCCTCGTCGCCATAAAGCGCCAGCACGCCCGACGTGCCTCTTTTAAGGGCGGCAAGCGTTTCCTCTTCGCTCAGAAGTTGCCTGAACCTGCGCATATCCCTCATGTTAAATCCCTCGCTTTCAAGCTGCCGTCTAATCAAAAAACGTCCTCGCGACATTCCTTCAAAGGCCTAACGGAATGATGCAGGACGCGCCCGGCGGCAAAATTGATTTTATTATAATTATTATATCATGTTTCAGGCGCATATGAAAGGCTGATTTCAAAATCCTTTTTCCCGCAAATTTGACACTATGCCCGTATACACATCCACAATGTCGCAGACCGTATTTTCAACGGCCCTTGCGCTCAGCGGGCGGCGACGGAAATCGATCTCATCCAGATGCGAAATGCCCCGCCTGCCGGCCGGATGCAGCAGCGTGAAATTATCGCCCCAGCGGGCTGATTCGACCGTGACAAGCCCGTCGTTCATGCCCTCGACAAGACCGATGATGAAATTTGCCGTGCTTAGGTTTACGTCCGAGAATGGGCTCGGCATGTAAAAACCGAAGCTTTGATAAAACACTCCGTCCGCATCACGGTATTTCTTATTGAATATTTCCATCTGTTCGGTTGAAAAGCCACGGCACACGGCGATAAAATCCGGTTTTGTGTCGCCGACAAGCCTTATCCAGTTGTTGAGCGCAAACGCAGCCAGACGAAAGAAAACGTCGGGGGCGCGAAGCAGTCTGTCCACGGTTTTCGAGCCGTGATGCGGCGTTGCGATCGTTGTTACGCTGGCGATCCGTCCCGCCGTCCCGGGCAGCGCGGCAAGCATGCGTATCTCAAGCCCGCCTTTGGAGTGACCTATCAGGTTGATCTTTTCCGCGCCGGTTTCATTGAGCACCTCGTCCACCCTTTTGCGCAGCGCTTCGGTATTGCTCTCTGTGCTTCCCCACGAATCCTGAAGTCCGTAATAAACGGCGGCGCCGTTCGCCTTGAGCGCCGACGGGATCCTGCCCCAGTACAGCGGCATTTTCAGGTCTCTGAAACCCGTGCCGTGCACAAGCATGACGGGAAATTTTGTTTTGCAGTCCGCGCCGCTCACTTTAATTCAAGTTCCATGCCCACGCCGACCTCGCGCACGGGAAGCGCGCCCATCATCGCCGCCTTCGCTTCAAGCGAAACGCAATGGCACGGATACAGCATGCCTATATTTTGCCTCTTCAAGTATTCAACGGTATTTCTGAGCTGCTCATCAACTGAAAAGAGATGGAATCCGCCGATCACCCCGGCGATGCGCTTTTTACCCGTTGCCGTCTTTGCCGCCTCGCATATGTTGCATATGCCGCTGTGGGAACAGCCTGTAATCACGAACACGCTCTCCCCGCAGTCATACGCAAGGGCCGTATCCTCAGCCATAAAATCGCTTTGCCACGCGCCCGCACGCATAACCTCTCCTATGGACGTTTTTCCCTCAAAGGATGAAGCGCGCCCGATTTTGCCCAGAAAATACAGCGACGGCGTTATATTGCAGACCTTGCTTTGCGGGATATACCCGAAAAGCCGGCCGGCTTTTTCCGCGTCAAACGGCGCGCCTATATCCTCGTTGCCATCGCGTTTTGCATAAAGCGCGCCCGGATGCGCGATAAGCTTTATTTTGCGCGTGTCGAACTGCGCCGTGAGGAACTTCAACCCGCGGGTATGATCGTTATGACCGTGCGAGAGAACTATGTGCGTGAGCGCGGAAAGGTCTATGCCCATCGCGGCGGCGTTTTTGATGAACGCATCCGAATAACCGGCGTCAAACAGTATCCTCGCGCCCTCGCATTCGATATAAAATGAAAGCGCGGGTTCGCCGAGATAATACCGGTCGATATAGGTGTTGTTGTCCAGAAGGACCTTAAGCTTCAGGCTCATTGCAAACCTCCGTCGCATGATATAACAATAATATCATTATATTTTACAGCTCTCAAGACTCACCGTCAGAACGCTGTGCTCGTTGAGGGGATCGGTCGGGTGCTCGGCAGGAACTGAGCGTATTCGGTTTCGTTTTTGAATTTATCCGGACAAAAAAACAGAGTCTTGCGACTCTGTTTTAAGTGGTTCCCGGCGGCTACCT
>CAZARN010000002.1:0-223324 GCA_964487565.1 uncultured Clostridium sp. | reverse complement strand
GATATCGAAAAAGTCCAAATGGACTTTTTCGAGATGACAGACTTTGCCTAAAACCGCAAGGCGGTTTTAAGGCGGCAAAATCTGCAAAGTACGAAAACCTTCCGGTTTTCCTCCGTTCTGACGCACAGGTCGTCAGAGCCGGAAGAAAGTCAAGGGGCGCGGCCCCTTGACAATTCCGGGGTTATTCGACAAATTGGAAAGAGCATCCGGAGGGATGCTCTTTTGCTTTTGAGAAAAACGGACCGTGTCAGCGGCCGTCGCTCTTATTGCTTGGTGAGATCGTAGTCTGCGGCCATACCGGCGGTGTCCTTGAGTGAAAGCGAGCTGCCGTCAACGGTGAATGCGTAAACAACAGGCGTGTCCCAAAGCTCCAGCTTGATGGAAACATTTCCGCCGTCGATGGTGTAGGCGCCTTCGGTCTCATCCATGAGATCGTTGGACATCTTGCAGCCGCCCTTGCCGTCAAACACCCATGTGACAGTGCCGTAATCCGGGTCGGTACCTGTCCAGGTACCCTTCAATTCGTCGGCCGCGCCGCAGGCGCACAGAACGAACAGCATCGTGAACACGAGCAGAACAGCGCTGATCTTCGTAATGGTTTTCATTTGTATATCCTCCTCAAATTACTATTTACAGTTATTTATGGGGCAGAAAAGGTATCATCTGCGTGGCAAGCTTGGATATCGTCATCGTCTGCAGGAACACCTTGCCGGGGCCGGTGATGACGGTGTCGAACAGACCTTCGCCGCCAAGCAGCATGTTCTTCACGCCTTTGACCATTTGCACATCCATCGTGCAGGTGGCGTCCATGATGGCCAGCACGCCCGTGTCGCATACCAGCGGTTCGCCGGGCTGGAGGTCATATTCCTGACAGTAGCCGTCAACCTCGAGAAATACAAGACCGGGGCCTGTGATGCGCTGCATAATGAATCCCTCGCCGCCGACAAGGCCCGCGCCGAGCTTCTTCTGGAAGTGCACAGCAAGCTCCACGCCATAGGTGGCGCAGAGGAAAGCGCGCTTTTGACAGACGATGCTTTGGCCGGCCTGCAATTCCCTTGCGACGATCCGGCCGGGGAAGGATGAGGAAAACGCAACTTCGGACGGCCCCTGCGCGGTATATGTGCTCATGAAAAGGCTTTCGCCCATGAACATGCGGCCGATGGCCTTGCCTGCGCCGCCCTCCGCTTTGGTTTCGGTCAGTACCTGACCGCGGCTCCAGGTGCGCCCGCCGACCTCGCTCAGGATTTTTTCACCCGGATTGAGGTAAATGATCACCGCCGGCAGGCTGCCGCCTTCAATGGAATAACGCATGATTATTCTCCTTTCTATTTGTTTTATTGTGTGCGTACAGAATCCTTGCGGAAAATGCGATCAATGAAGCTGAAGGTCAAAACGGGCATGACTCAATCATAGGTGACAGGGATATCCTTCACGTCGTCATATACGAATCCGCTGCTGTTGAGCCCGCTGCATATCCAGCGGCCGTCGTCGCCCTGACGGAAGCCGACATGTATATACTGAACGTCGGATATATACCAGTCGAAATAATGATCGCCGGGGTCGCTTGTGTTGCCGGGATCTGTGTTGCCGCAGTCGAATCCGTCGACGCCGATATAGTCGCGCACGAATTCATAGGTGCAGTTTTTCTCTTTGTATTCATAGTCCATATCCCAAAGCCATTTGAAAGTGCGGTACACAGCTTCCTTGGAGGCTTGACCGTCGCCCGTGCTGGAGGGTTCGCCGGGAAGCAGCGCCGTTGCGGATGATCCGCCGGCCGAAGCCTCAGGCAGCGACGTCTTGTAATCGTCATAGCCCGGCGGCAGGGGATCGTTTGCTTCATCCCACGGCGTTCCGTCCACGCGGATGAAGAACTCGCATGTGCAGCTTCCGCTTGAGCCTGTATAAGGCACGACTATGTCGAGCGCGCCGTTTTGCAGACTGACCGTGTAAGCGTCTGCGTCATCCGCTGTAAGATAGATATCGATCAGCCACGCGTCCTCGTTGCCTATATCGGGGATGAGCTGCTGCGGGTCTTCGATGATATACATGGAAACGACAGCGTCCGTATCGGAGTCCCTTTGATCGAGCGGTACCTCATACAGCTCAAAGTACGGCTGCCCGTTTGTGTCATAATCGATTTTTCCCCAGATATCCTCAACTTTTTCGTCTGAGTTGGAGCCTGTGAAATCGAAGAACCTCGCCGTGCCGTACCAAAGGCTCGGTATTGTGATCTCCGTTGTCGGGGAAACGAAGGCGCCGCCGGAACCGTCGGCCGCGGGCGCTTCGGCGTTGTCGTCGCGAACGAATACGATCTTCATGTCCTGCGTTTCGAAATAGACGCTTACGGTGTCGCCGTCGACGGTCAGGGTCGCGGTTTCACCGGTACCATATGTGATCATACCTGATGTAAGATCGTATGTTATGCTGTCGGGGGTCTCGCCGCTCAGCGCCAGTGTACCAGTGCCGTCAGCATTGAGCTGCAGATATGTGTCGTTCGCCATGTCCGCGGCTTCCATATCGGCGCGACTCAGTTCCTGACCGGCCACGCTCATGCTGAAAACAGAATAGAAGCCTGCCGGCCCGGGATTTGACAGCGCGCCTTCGCCCTCGGGCATTGCGGCGTTCGACCCTTCCTTTATCATGGTATAGGTGTAATCGCCGTAGGTCACCGTGAGCACGTCGTCTTTGAGCGTGCCGGTGCAGTCGTCTCCGAAGCCCATGAATGAAACGCTGCCGGTGAAATTCTCGCCGTCAAGCTTCCACTTGAGATCGAATTCATAGCCCATATAAAAGGTGCCCTTGCCGCCTTTTTTCAGCTCTATCCATTCCCCGTCGAGCGTTGCGGGCTCGCCGCCGACAGTCGCGCTGACCGCGATATATTTGCCTGTGACGTCTGTTCCGCCTTTTGAGCCGAGCGTAAATATCAGCACGAGGGCGATTATCACGGCGAGCACGGCGCCGCCGATGATGAACAGAAGCTTTTTGTTCAGCGGCTTTTTCGCGCCATGCGCCGGAGCGACCGGAGCGTATGCCGCGCCGCCGCCGGGCTGCGCCTGATACGTCTGCTGCTGCGGGGGAGTATAGCCCTGCTGCGGGGGCGTATAGCTCTGCTGCGGGGGCGTATAGCTCTGCTGCTGCGGGGGAGTATAGCCCTGCTGCTGCGGGGGCGTATAGCTCTGCTGCTGCGGGGGCGTATAGCTCTGCTGCTGCGGGGGCGTATAGCTCTGCTGCTGCGGGGGAGTATAGCCCTGCTGCTGCGGGGGAGTATAGCCCTGCCGCGGAGGCTCGTTTGTCTGCTGCCGTGACGCCTCCTGCCCGGGCTGTTGCGCCGCCGCGGCGAGTTTTGCTCCGCAGCTTGGGCAGAACTTCGTGTCACCTGATATCTGTGCGCCGCAATTCGTGCAAAATGCCATCTGTTTTTCCTCCTTGTTGTCTCGATTTTCCTCTTGCGCCGTGGATGCTGTTTCCTGCTTGCGGGACGGTCTGGTTTTCAAATCACGATAGGGTGTTTCGCGCTGCGACAGGTTCGCCCTGCTGCTTGAGCTGGTCGGCACAATCAACGCATATGTCGATGTCCTCGCAAATGACAAAGCAGCGATCGCAAACGAGGCGCTTGCAGATCGGGCAATAACAGAAAACCTTCATGGCTTCTTTCACGGCTTTTTCTCTGGCGCGTTCCTTTTCGCGTTGATAGAGCGCTTCATATATGATGCTCTTGCCTTCGCTTTCCGGCGTGATACCCGCCTTCGAAAACGCAACCGGTGAGCTGTGCCATAACTGTTTGCAGCTCGGACATCGCAGGGCAAAACGGAATTCTTTGGTATTGGAACAGTCCTGCAAATAGTTATGCACGACTTTTTCCATATCGAGCGCATCAGCCATGCCGGCTTTACCTCCTTATCTCAAACTTGTCGCGTGACAATTGTATTTAAGCAAAAGCAGATCGAAAAAAATATGGAACTGAGTTCCAAATTGCGTCAATCAAGGGGTTTTTGACGAAAATAGAACTCAGTTCTATATGAAAAGGCGCCGTGCAAACCGCACGGACGTCAATGGCTTTCGTGGGGAAACGCACGGTGAAAAGCCGCGTTCCGCATATGCGCCGGGCATCCCGCCGCTCGCCGGCTCATCCGGGAAGCGATTCACGGGCACTTTGGAAATGAACGGAAAACAGCGCCCGGCGAAGCTCGCCGGGCGCTGTTCATATCATGCTTCGGGCGTGTTGAAAACTGCGTTTATATCAGCTCCGCAAGCGCCGTCGCGTCGCCTATCACGCGCACATCCGCGTGAAGCTGGAGTACCGACGCGGGAACATGCGGCGTGACCGGTCCCCTGATCGCGCGGGCGAGTATTTCCGCCTTATCGGCGCCGTATGCAAGCAGCAGTATCGTTCTTGCGCGCATGATGGAACCTATCCCCATTGTGAGCGCGCGGCGCGGCACATTTTCCTCTGCGCCGAAGAACCTCGCGTTGGCGCTTATCGTGCGGGCGTCAAGCTCCACGGCGTGGGTTCCGGGCACAAAAGCGTCGCCGGGTTCATTGAAACCGATATGCCCGTCATGCCCGATGCCGAGCACCTGAACATCCACAGGATGCGCTTCGAGCAACTCGTCATAACGCCTGCATTCCGCTGCTGTATCGTCCGCCATGCCGTTCGGGATGTTGATGTTTACGCTTCGCGCGTTCACTGCGCTGAAAAAATGCCTCTGCATGAAGCTGCAATAGCTGTTCGGGTCATCGGCCGCGACGCCGATATACTCGTCCAGGTTCACGAACACCGTGCGGGAAAAATCCAGTTCGCCTGCTTCGTATCGCGCGACAAGGGAGGCATAAAGGCCAAGCGGGGTCGAACCTGTCGCAAGGCCGAGTGCGCAGCAGGGATCTTTTATGACCGCTGCGGCCACGACGTCGGAAGCCAGTTTGCTCATTGCGGCATAATCCGCGGCTTTGTATATCCTCATCCTGAGCTTACCTTATCCGAGCACCTTTTTCTCGACGGCGGCGGCGGCTTCCTCGGCGACTTCAAGCGTATGCTCGACGTCCGCGTCCGTATGCGCCATGGAGATGAACATGTTCTCAAAATAGTGCGGATGGAAAAGCACGCCGCGGAAGAGCATCTCTTCCCACCAGAGCGCAAAGATCTCACCGTTCGCGTATTTGGCTGCGTCGCGGTAATTTTTGATGGGGCGATCCGCAAACCAAAGCTGGAAGAGCGGGCCGACGCCGACGACATACGCCGGCACGCGGCTCTTGCTCCAGATCCGGGAGATCCCGTCCATGAGTTTCATGGAGCGCGCGGTGAAGGTTTCGTATACGCCGGGGCGTCTCAGGATATCCAGCGTGGCGTTTGCGGCCGCAAGCGCGATGCCGTTGCCGCTGTATGTGCCTGCGACGGAAACGACGCCGTCATCAACGAGCTTGAATATGTCCGCCCTGCCGCCGAGCGCCGCGACGGGGAATCCGCCGCCCATGGCCTTTGCAAAAACGGAGATGTCGGGCTTGATTCCGTAATAGCCCTGCGCGCCCGCAAGCGAAACGCGGAAGCCGGTTATAACCTCGTCCATTATCAGCAGAATGCCGTATTTTTCGGTTATGGCGCGCATCCCCTGAAGATAACCGGGTTCGGGCAAAATGCAGCCTGTATTGCACATGATGGGCTCGGTTATCACGGCCGCGATATCGTCGTGGTTTTCCTCGATTATTTTTGTCAGGGCTGCAAGGTCGTTCCACTGGCAGATGATGAGGCTGTTCTCGATCCCATTCGGCAGACCGGGGCCCTGCGGTTCGGGCGTGCAGTTGCCCCATGCGTCGATAGCTGCCGCGGACGGATGCTTGCTCCAGTAGATGCCGTCGGAGAAGCCGTGGTACATGCCCTCAAAGCGGATTATCTTCTGCTTTTTGGTGAAAGCGCGGGCAAGCCTTATCGCGTAAGTCACGGTTTCCGTGCCCGTGTTGCCGAGGCGTACCTTTTCCATGGAGGGCACGCTTTCGCTTATCTTGCGGGCGACGGTCCCGTCAAGCTCGCTTGCAAGGGCGAACACCGTGCCGACCTCGTTGATGTGCTTTGTTACGGCCGCCGTGACTTCGGGCGGTCTGTGGCCGAGCAGCATGGGCCCGAGGCCAAGCAGGTAATCGATATATTCATTCCCGTCCGCATCATAGACACGGGAGCCTTCGCCGCGTTCCACGCTCAGAGGGAAGGGATCCCAGCCGGAGCTGACCGTGCGCGCGGTGCTGTTCACGCCGGCGGGGATATAATTGAGGGCCTCCTCAAATATCCTGCGGCTTTGCGGGAAGCGGCGCTCATATTCGCCGATGTTGCGGTATTTTCTGTAATCCATTTGCATCCTCCTTATGCCTTGCTCAAGTATTCGTTATAGAGGGCGGAATAACCCTCCGCAGCCTCAGCGTCCGGTTCAAAGCGGGCTGAATTGACCGCGTCGGGCGAAGGTATGCCTTGCGCATCCCAAAATCCCGCGCCGATCCCCGCCAACGTGGCCGCTCCGTAGGCCGAACCGTTCGTTTCGGGCGTTGTATCGCATTCGAGGCCGATGATGTCGGAAAGAAGCTGCATAAAAAAAGATGACGCGGCGGCGTGTCCGCTGCATACCATGCGCGTTATCCGCGCGCCGGAAGCCGAAAACGCCTCCGTGCAGCGGCGCGTCTCATAACAGATGCCTTCCGCAAGCGCGCGCGCGATATGCGCGGCGGTGTGTACGCCTTCAAGTCCGCGTATTTCACCGCGAAGGGAACCGTCCCACAGCACGCTTTGCTCCCCTCCGGCAAGATACGGATAAAACCTTACGCCGCAGCTTCCCGCGGGTACGTTTTGCGCCATGGCGAGCAGCTCGTCCGGCGTTCTGCCAAGCAGCCTGCCAAGCCATGCAAAGGAAAGCCCGGTCGAGAGCATATCCGCCTCAAGCGCATATTCACCGGGATATACGGACGGCGTGATAAAGCAGCCGCAGCCGATATCCGCGTCCGCCGAGGAGCTTGGCGCGATCAGCGCCGTGCTTGTTCCCCAGATGGCGGCGGCAACGCCGTCGCGCGCGGCGCCCATAGCAAGCGCGCCGCATATCGAATCCGCGCAGCCGAGAATCACCGGTATCCCCGGATCGAGGCCAAGCAGCTCTGCACCCTGCGCGTCAAGCGAAGCCGGGGCTTCAGTGCTGCCGAACACAGGCGGGAGCATTGAGGCATCAACGCCCGCCTTGGCGAGGAGGAGATCGTCAAACGCGCCTCTTTGAAGAGAATAAACCCCAAAGCCGGAAGCTGTTGAAGGGTCGGTCGCCGGCATGCCGGTAAGGAGCGCGTATATGTAATCCTTGGCGCTCAAAAGCAGCGCGTCTGTGCGCGCGAAGCCGAGCTTCTTCTGATAGAGATACATCGGAACGATATATCTTCCGTCGAGCCTGACGCCCGTGACGGCGAAATGGCGTTTCTGCCCGAAGCGGGAAAGCAGCGCCTCGCCGATCGCATCCGCGCGCGAATCCTGCCATGTTACGGCGTTTGACAGGGCGCGGCCCGTCCTGTCCGTCAAAACGAGCGTGGGCATTTGGGCCGAAAGGCCGACGGCGCGTATGCGGCTGCGCGCCGCGGGGTCATGCGCAAGCAATTCGCTGCACGCATCGGCGATCGCGCGCGCCCAAAGCCGGGTGTCCTGCTCCGCCATGCCGGGGGCCGTGCTTACGCGTGGATATCCGCGTTCCGCGGCGGCGATCGCAGCGCCCTTCGCGTCTATAAGGCAAAGCTTGACGCCGGAGGTGCCAAGGTCGATGCCGAGCGCATATCCGACGTTGATTTGTGCGTTCATTGTACCCTCGCAAAACGTATGCCGCGGCAATCGCCGCCCGAAAGGTCAAATCCGTATACAGCGCCGCGTCCGTCGCGTAAAAAGCGAAGGATCATCGCGTTGTCAAGGTGCATATCGAGGATAAACGTATCCTTCTCTTCAAGCGGAGCCATGAACATGTCGCCAAGGCGTTTGTGCCTGAATGAGAGCTTGCCGCGTTCGCAGCAGACCTCATAGCGCACGTCGAGGAGCTCCTCGCTTTCGTATTCGCCGAGATATTCCCCGACAGCCGCTTCATCGACGGCGGCAGGCGCCTTTTTCGCGTCTATGCTTTCGCCCAGCCATGTGAGATGCGGCTCATCGCCGAGGCAAAGGTACAGCGCGCTCCTGCCTGCGTGGTAGAGGTTGCCCGTTTCGTGGAAGAGGGCGACGCCGTCATAATTGTCGCGCAGATAAAGCGCGCCGTCGTTTTCATAAACCTCGGCAACGAGCATCTGATCGGCGCCCGTGCCGTAATAGAAGCCTGGCGCGTCCGCGGACGGAACGCGCGCGAGCGTGGGTTCGGGCAGCGCGTCGGCCGCTTCATCCTCGCCAAGCATTATCATGGCGATGTGCGCGACGATATCCTCGGGACTGAGGTTGTTTGTGTTGGAGAAGACGATGATCTCTATCCCGTCGTCGGGCAAAAGACCGAACTGGGAGCGGAAGCTCGCGTCAGTCCCCCCGTGCGTGATTATCCTGTGGCCCGCCACATTGCCGAGCACCAGCCCGCAGGCATAGAACGTGTCAGCAGGCTGCGCGGGCAGCGTGCGCATGAAATCCACGGTTTTGCTGTCAAGCAGGGAAGGGGTCATGTACTGGCCTTCGAGCCATTTGGAAAAATCGCGTGCGGTCGTCCATATGTTCCCGTCGCCGTAAAATCCGGAATTGAAAACGCTGTGCACGAACGCGCGGCCGTTATCGTAATAGCTTGCAGAAGCGTTGGGCACGAGTATCCAGTATCTGTCCTCAACGAGCGTGTCGTCCATGTGAAGAGGCGCGAACACGCGCTCCTGAAGAAAGAGCGGCAGCGGTTTTCCGGAAAGCTTCTCGGCGATCGTCGCGAGGCAGACGAAATTGCTGTTTGAATACATATAGCGCGTGCCGGGCTTGAAGCAAAGTCCCTTTTGCATGGAAATGAGCTTCAAAGCGTCCTCCTGCTTGACGGTATCATCCATGCGCCGGCCGGATTGCACGAGAAGCTCCACCACGTCCCTAATGCCGCTCGTGTGGGTCATGAGCTGATGCACGCTCACAGGTTCGCTGAAGGAAACAAGCTCGGGTATATAACGCCTGATGTCGTCGGATGGGGAAATGAGTCCCTCCTCCATGAGCATGAGCACCGCGGTGACGGTGAATTGTTTGGAATTTGATGCGATGTTGAAGCGCGTGTCGGGCGTTATCGGAACGGAAAGCTCGACATTTGCATTGCCGAAGCATTTTTCATATACGGTCTTGCCGTCTTTTTTTATCAGCACCTGACCGCCGGGCGCACCGTCCATGCGCCAGGTGTCGAAAAGCGCGTCAATACGACTGACGTCGGCCATGTTCATAACATAAGCTCCTTTCGCGGACTGGGACGTTGTGCCGTTCATCCCATGTTGCTCAAGATAAATTATACCATCGCGGTTTTGCCTGTAAATGCGTGTTACGCAAACTTGACACAAACCATACATCCTCCACACAAGGAGCATATATGTATCGTGTATCATATAAAAAAATAAACAGCTCAAACGGCGCATCCGAAAGCGAGGTGGACGCCGGCAAAGGCCGGATAACATGATCAATTATGTCCTGAAAAAAGCGCTTATTGGAATCCTTCTTATCATCACAGTGTGTATTGTCGTGTTTTCTCTTATTTATATGATGCCCGGCGATATAGTGAACACGATGTACGGCGCGCATGTGCCCGAAGCCAAACGTGAGGCATACCGTGCGCAGTACGGCTTGGATCAGCCGCTTTACGTTCAGTTTTTCTCATGGGCAGACAAGCTTCTTCACGGCGATCTGGGCAATTCGATACAATCAAAACTTCCGATAAGCCAATCGATCAAAACAAGAATACCTCTTACGCTCAAAACCTGCGGGGCGGCCATGCTCATCCAGGCTTTGACAGGCATTCCGCTCGGGATATTGCTTGCATATAAAAAGGATTCGGCGCTTGACCGCTGCATGATGGCGGTCTCAAGCTTCATGCAGGCCGTGCCGCAATACTGGCTTGGCGTGATGCTGATGCTCATATTCAGCGTATATCTCGGCTGGCTGCCGCTGAGCGGCTACAGCACGCCGCTGCACTATATAATGCCGGTCGCGGCCATATCGATGGGCGGTATCGCAAATATAATGAGGATAACCAAGGCGGAGGTGCTCGACGTATACCGTCAGCGCTATGTGCTCACGGCTTACGCGAAGGGACTCAAGGAGCGTGAGGTGATAATCCGCCACGTGATGCGCAATTCGCTCATCGTCGTCGTCGTTATGATGTTCATGGAGATACCGTGGATAATTTCCGGCTCGTTTATTGTGGAAAAGATATTCGGCATACCCGGCATGGGCAGTTATATGGTTGAAGCGATCGAAAAACAGGATGTGACCGTCGTGCAGGCGTGCGTGCTCATCATCGCCGTGCTGGTTGTCGTCTGCAATCTGATAAGCGACGTCCTCACAGGCCTTCTCGATCCCAGCATACGCTCCGAGATCACGGGGGACAGGCAATGAATAAAGTCAAGCAGAAGAAAAATCGTGAGATAAAGCGTCATAACGTATATGTCAACCTCATTATCGGCTGCGTATTCATCGCGATACTGCTCCTTGCTGCGGTATTTGCGGATACGCTTGCCCCGTATGAGTTTGACGAGACAAATCTGGAGGCGCGTATGGTCGCCCCCTGCAAAGCGCATTTGCTGGGCACGGACAATTACGGGCGGGATGTTTTCTCGCGCATACTGTTCGGCAGCCGCATCGCGCTCAAGGTTGCGGTCATCTGCGTGAGCATAGAGATGCTGCTCGGCATAGTTTTCGGCCTGCTGTGCGGCTATTTCGGCGGCTGGGTGGACAAGGTGCTGGGATTCATGATGGATATAACATGGGCTATACCGTCGCTCATCGCGGCGTTTGCGATCGTGTGTATAATCGGGAAAAGCCTCATGAACGCGATGGTCGCAATATCGCTTGTCGGCTGGGCCGGATATGCGCGTGTGATCCGCTCGAAGACGATGTCCCTCAAAAACGCCGCGTTCATTGAGACTGGCGTGGCATTCGGCGAAGGGGTGCCGGCGCTGCTCGTGCGCTACATCCTGCCCAACATCGTGCCGTCGCTTGTGGTCATCGCGTCGCAGTCCGTGCCTGAGGTGATCATGGCGACGACGAGCTTAAGCTTTCTCGGCCTCGGCGCTCAGTCGCCGTCGCCCGACTGGGGGCTCATGATATCCGACGGGCTTGCGCGCATAACTTCCGCGCCGTGGCTTGCGCTGTATCCGGGCATCGCGCTCATATTCACAACATTTGGCTTCACCATGCTGGGCGAGGGCATACGCGACCTTCTCGACCCGCGCATGAAATCCGTTTGAAGGGGGGACTTTCATGGACGCATTGCTTTCTTTGAAAGAACTCAGCGTATCATACGGCGTAAAGAACGGTATGCTCTCAGCCGTTGACCGCGTAAGTCTTGATATCGGCCGGGGGGAGATCTTTGCCCTTGTGGGTGAGTCGGGCTGCGGCAAATCCACGGTCGCACATGCGATAATGCGCCTTCTGAGGGACGGCAACGCAGTTATAACCGGCGAAGCGTTTTTCAAGGGACAGGAGATACTTTCACTGCCGGAACGCGATATGTATTGCATACGCGGCAGCGGTATAGGTATGATATTTCAGAACCCGCTCGATTCGCTCAACCCGGTGTACCGCTCCGGCACGCAGGTGAGGGAAGCCATCGAGATCGATTCCGTGCCGCCGGCAGAGGCGGTGAAACGGGTCAAAAAGCTTTATGAGGATGTGCGCATACAGGATCCGGAACGCAGGATGCGCAATTTCCCGCACGAGCTTTCAGGCGGTATGCGTCAGAGGGTGATGATCGCGATGATGCTTTCGCGTCAGCCGGATCTGCTCATTGCGGACGAACCGACGACCGCGCTCGACGTGACGATCGAATCCCAGATACTCGATATGCTGCTTGACCTTAAAACAAAATACGGCACATCGGTGATGATGATAACTCATAATTTCGGCATCGTGGCGGAGATCGCGGACAGGGTTGGCGTTATGTATGCGGGCAGGCTCATAGAAACAGGCAGCGTGTTTGATATATTCGATTCGCCCATGCACCCGTATACGAGGGCGCTCATGAATTCATTGCCGCGACAGTCGAAGCACGAGGGGCGCATAAACGCGATAGAGGGCACGGTGCCGAGGATCGTCGGCGAATTCACGGGCTGCAGGTTCGAGAACAGATGCCCGCTTGCCGGCGAGCTTTGCCGCACGAAGGAGCCGCCGCTGCGCATGGTCTCACCGGGCCACTGCTATTGCTGCCACAACGATACCGCGCATATGGAGGCGAGCGTATGAGCGAGGACCGAATAAAGATAGAGGGCGTTAAAAAATACTTCACCGCGAAGGAAGGCCCGTTTTACCGGCGCAGAAAGATCGCCGTGAAGGCTGTGGACGACGTGACGCTCAATATTAAAAAGGGAGAAATAATGGGCCTTGTGGGTGAATCCGGCTCCGGAAAAACCACCCTTGCAAGGCTGATACTCGGTCTTACGGAGCCGACTGAAGGCCGCGTATGTATCGGGGACAGGGATTTTTCCCATATGAGCAGGCACGAACAGAAGCCGTTGCGCAAGAACATCGCCGTGGTTTTTCAGGATCCGGTGTCAAATCTCAATCCGCGGGAAACGGTCGAAGCTTCGATCGCACGGCCCATGATAATCCACGGCGTGCCAAAGGCCGAAGCATATGAAAAGGCGGCCGTTGCGCTTGACCTTGTCCATATGGATGAGTGTTATAAAAAAAGCTATCCGCATCAGCTTTCGGGCGGTCAGCTCCAGCGCGTGGCGATCGCCCGCGCCATCGTGATGCAGCCGGAGATAATGGTGCTTGACGAGCCGACCTCCGCGCTGGATATATCCGTGCAGGCTCAGGTGATGAACCTTTTGCTTGACCTTCAGGAAAAGCTCGGCCTCACATATCTTGTGGTGACGCATGACCTGAACGTGATCAGGTATATGAGCGACAGGGTGGCCGTGATGTACCTCGGGCAGATCGTCGAATGCGGCGCAACGGAGGATATAATCCTTTCGCCGCGCCATCCGTATACGATGGGTCTCATGGCGGCGGCGCCCGTGCTGCATCCGTCGCTGCGCAAAACGAAGCAGCGCGTCATATCGGGGGAGCCGGGCAGCCTGATCGATATGAAGCCGGGTTGCAGACTTGCGCCGCGGTGTCCGTATGCCAAGGATATATGCACGTCGAAAGAGCCTGCCATGAAGGAATTTGAAGACGGACATATGGTAAAATGCCATCTGTATTGCGATTGACAATTGAGAGAAAAAGAATTTGGCCGCGGCGATGACCCGCGGACGAATCAAATAAACGAAGGAGAGGAAACATGAAAAGAATTGCGGCACTGACTCTTTGCGCGTTGCTTGCGGCCACGCTTTGCATCGGCTGCACCCAATCCGCCGCGGGGGACGACGAAGAAAGCTCGGTGGTCATACTGAGCGATCCATGGGACGGCATCGATATTTATCAGCTTGACGGGACGGTTCCGTTCATGACCCTTGTGGGCCAGCCGATGTTTTTCCTTGATGAAAAAGGAGAGATGAACCCCACGCTCGTGGATGAGTGGAGCATAAGCGAAGACGGCATGGACATAACCATCAAGCTTCTTGACGGGATGAAATTCTATGACGGCACGCCCGTGGTCGCAGAGGATGTCTGCGCCTCGATACTCCACGGCGCGGACGTTTGCCCTTACGCTGAAGATTTCGCCGCCATCAGCGACGTCGAAGCCGTCGACGATCTGACGTTTGTCATCCATATGAGCGAATACAGCTCGACCGTGCTTTATTATCTGAGCAACGTGTATTTTGTGATAATTTCGCATGAATGCCTTGAGACCATGTCCAATGAGGAGCTGCTTTGGGGCGCAAAGTCATACGGCCCGTATTATGTCGAAGAATACGCCGAAGGTTCGCACATAACCCTCAAAAAGAACGAGAACTACATCTGCCGCTCGGAGCTTGTTGAAAATCAGGGGGCGTGCAGTGTGGACAAGGTCACGGTAAAATTCATAAACGATGCGTTCACCGTTGCAGAATCCCTCATGAACGGCGAAGCGGATCTGAGCTATGTGAGCTTTGAATACCTTGACGACCTCAACGCAAGCGAAAACCTCACCCTTGCAAACCAGTATGTGCCCTGCGTGACAAGGCTGCTTTTCAACAACAACGGCGGCACGCTGCTCGACGACGCGAACGTAAGGAAGGCGCTCATCAAGCTGCTCGACAGGAGCCAGATAGCGTCCTATTCCTTCGGTCAGTATTCGGAGGCCTACGCTTATATTATCGAGGGCATGTCCGATTATGAGCCTGCGGTGGAAGAGTACTGCAAGACAAACTACGGCTTTGATCCGGAGGGCGGACTTGCGCTCATGGCCGAGGCCGGCTGGACGGACAGCGACGGCGACGGTTATCTCGACAAAAACGGAGAGAAGCTCACCATCAATCTCTGGACGCCGGATTATTGCAAGAGCGTTGCCGAGATCGTGCAGATACTGTATAAAGAGCAGGGCGTGGATGTCGTGATAAGCGAATACGAGGAATCGGTGATACTGGACGCTTATGCCGACAACAGCTACGAAGCGGCGCTCAACAACTTCTGGTGGGGAGATTCGGCGTCAACGCTGCCCTATATCGTTGATGATGAGGACGCCATTGATTACGACACATATTACAGCAATGCCTTTGCTTACGCGGCGATCGCGGACGATACGGAGCGCACCGCGAAGTTCGCCGAGCTTCAGCATGTTCTGATGGACGGCCTTTACAATTATCCTATTGCGAAAACCTCGACCGTCATCGCCTATAACAAGGAAAAGCTTTCGGGCATCGTGCTCGGCGCTGAAGGCTATCTGCTCATAAACGACGTGGGTTGAAGCCAAACCGCGGCGGGCGTACCGGAAACGTTGCGCCCGCCGTTTTCATATGCTATCATATTCCCGAGGAACAAACCTATGCCGGATACAACAATTCTTGTGGTCGAAGATGAAAGCTCCCTGCGCGAAGCCGTTGTGATGTATCTTCGCGGAGAGGGCTTCCGTGTGGTTGCAACAGGCTCGGGCCGCGAGGCGCTGGAGCTTTTTGCGTCTGACAGGATAGACCTGATTTTGCTTGACGTGATGCTGCCCGATATCGACGGCTTCAGCGTGTGCCGCACGATACGCGAAACGAGCGACATACCGATACTGTTTCTCACGGCCCTCACGGATGACGACAATCAGATCCTCGGCTATCGCACAGGCGCGGATGACTATATCGGGAAACCCTTCAGACTTTCCATACTCGTTTTGAAGATAAGGCGCATCCTTTCCCATTACGAACACAGCCGTTCAAGGGAAAACGGACTCATGCTCGACACGGAGGGCACCGTCTGTTATGTGGACGGTAAAGACGCAGGCCTCACCCACAGGGAATTTGTGGTCCTCGCGGAGCTTATGAAGGCTCCCGGCCGCACCCTGTCGCGCGAGCATCTTCTCGTGAGCGTCTGGGGCTATAATTATTACGGCGAAAGCCGCGTCGTTGACAATCATATAAAAAACATCAGGCGCAAGCTCGGCGTATACGGCGAGCGCATACGCACCGTTGTCTCCGTCGGTTACAAATACGAGGAAAAACCGTGAAACGCAATACCATAATCGGACAGATGTTCCTGGCGCTGCTGATCTGCTTTATTTTCATGCTTTTGATGCAGGGCGTTTTTTATGCACTCTGGTTTGACAAGCTTTACAGCTTCTATATGCTCTCGGACAGCAAACGCACGCTTTCGCGGTACGCGGATGAGTTCGAATGCGTGAGCGGCGCGGGTTCAAGCCCGATACTTAGCGATTACGCGGCCAAATACGAATCGCCGGTTTTTGTTTTCAACGAAAATCATGATGTTTGCGACAACGGCATTTTTTCATACATGAGCATATTGAGCCTGCGCAAGGAGGACAACATATCCGTGCGCATGCCGGTGGAGATGAGCGCGACGCTTCCGCAGTCGGTCAGCGCGGCGCTCTATTCGATCGAGGCCGTGCGCCTCGGCACGAGCCGGTATTATGACGCGTCGATAATAAGATACGACGGCAAGACATATCTTTATCGCGACGTTCCGGATGAGGTGAGACAGTGCGACGCCTGCGCGTGGATACACACGGAGGAAAGCGTGCGCAGCGTTTCATATATCGAAAAAAGAGGCAGCCTCACCTCGGACAGGGCATGGAGCATATATGACGCGGTGAAAAACTGCCTTATCCTTGGGCTTGAGCCGCAAAGCTTCCTTGACGGCATATGCGCGGCGGATGTGAGCGAGACGAGCGGAACCGTGTGCCGGTTCATATATGTGGAGCGCAGCATCGAAGGCGTGCGCACATTTTTTGTCTCGATGAGCCCCGTGAGCACCACCGGGGCCGCGGGACGCTATTTCAACACATATTTCTTCGTCATATTCGGCATTATGGCGCTGCTGCTCGCGATCCTTGCGTGGAACCTTGCAAAGCGTTTCGTGTCGCCGCTGGTCGAGATAAAAAGCGTGACGGAGCGTATTGCCTCCAATGATTTTTCCGTGCGGATGAAGCCGAAAAAACAGGAGGAGCTTAAAAAACTTGCGGACAACATAAATTCCATGGCGGACAGTCTGGAGCGCTCGATGGGCGAGCTGCGCCATTCGGCGGACACCGCAATGCGCAACGAAGCCAGAATGAAGAAAATGCTCGCCGACGTCGCGCACGAGTTCAAAACGCCGCTGGGCATAATTTCCGCTTATACAGAGATGATCGAAAGCGGCAATTTCCCTGATGAGAGCGGGCATTATTTCCGCATTATAGAGGCGGAGATAGACAGCCTCACAAACATGATAAACGATGTCATTCAACTTTCGAAGATGGAGAGCGGCAACTGGAAACATGAGCCACGTCCGTGCGAGATATCCGATCTGATCGAGAACGCGCTCGACCGCTTCGCCGTACAGCTTGCAAACGAGGGCTTCGGCGTGAGCTGCAGCTATGAGGACGCAACCGTAATATGCGACGGCAAACGCATAGAACAGGTGCTCACGAACCTCATTTCAAACGCCATAAAATATGCCGGCGCCCGCAAGCGCATCAACATCAGCGTGCGCACGGACAAAACAAAAGCCATCGTCAGCATTTCAAACGACGGTCACGTTTCGGACGTTGACATAAAGCGCATATGGGAGCGGTATTATCGCGGCGACAACAGCAACTCGGTGCGCCTGCCCAGCGAGGGCATCGGTCTTGAGATCGTGCGCGAGATACTGATAATCCACGGCAGCGAATACGGCGTGCGGCAGGAGAGCGACGAGATCTGCTTCTATTTTTCGCTTCCGATTGCCGCGGATGGCGGCGATGCGGACTGACGCGAAGGCCGCTCGCTTTTTTCGCGCGTTGTGGTACAATACTATCGACGCATAGCAATATGATCCGGGGAGGATATTTATGGCTGACAAAAACGTTTTCGGAAAAAAGCCGGAGGAGTGCAAATACTCTTTCTTCCAGCACAAGGAATGCGAGTTCTTTCCTTGCCACAAGACCGGGCATCCGGAGGACTTCAATTGTCTTTTCTGCTATTGCCCGCTGTACGCGCTGGGCGATAAATGCCGCGGCAATTATAAATATACCGAGGACGGCATAAAGGATTGCAGCGAATGCCTCGTTCCGCACAGGCGGGAGAGCTATTCATACATCATAAGCCGCTTCAAAGAAGTGTCGGAGCTTGCAAGAAAGAAGTAAAGCATCAGACGCTTTCAAAAGCGAACCGGACGCCGGGCGTGAAAAAGCGGCACATTTGCCATTTTCTTTCCACAATGCCCGGCTTTATTGCATGAACCGTGCGTGTTAGAATACATGCAGCGTTAAAAAGAAAGCCGGATTGACCATGCAAAATACGTTTGAAACGCCCCGCGCTGCGGGATGCGAACCGCAACACAAGCGCGCGGGCGCATTTTTTATATCGATCGCTTTGGAGCTTGCCATTGTCGTGTGCGTCCTGATCGGCGCGGTGATGAATTTCCGGGCGACAGGCTTCGGTATGCTTCAGTTTTACACCGTTGACAGCAACCTGCTGGCGATGGGGGCGGCGCTGACCAGCATCATATACAAACTCGTGTGCGCGGCAAAAAAGACGGAGGTCCCGCGATGGGTGGGCATGTTGAAATACATGGCGCTCTCCTGCCTCGCGGTCACGTTTTTCACGGTGCTGCTTGTGCTTGCGCCCATGCACGGCCTCAAGGGTTATATCATCATGTTCTTCTCGCGCGATATGCTTTATCATCACTTCATATGCCCGATACTCGCGGCGGTCTCTTTTTTCCTGTTCGACATGCCGGTCGCAAAACCGAAAAGGGCGGCTGCGGCCGCCCTTATACCCACGCTTGCCTATTCTGTTGTCGCGATCTGCCTCAACCTGACGCGTACGATAGAAGGCCCGTATCCCTTCCTTCGCGTTTATGAGCAGAGCGTCTGGACGTCTGTCATGTGGTGCGCGCTTATAACGCTTGGCGCTTACGGGCTCGCCGTGCTGCTGGCCCGGCTGAAAAGCAGGCAAAGCCGGGATCGTTCCGGCGCGTCCGTTATCTCTCCTGCTGGGCGCGGATAAGGTTTTTATAAAACGCAACGGCGCCGGGCAGACATGCGGCTTCAATGCACTCGTCTATGCCGTGCATACCCTTCATCTGCGCTTTTCCGTAAACGACAGGCGCGAAGCGCATACAGCTTGGGCATATGCGCTGATAAATGCTTGCGTCGGTGCCGCCGGTCATGATATAAGGACTCACGGGAAGACCGGGGAAGGTCTTTCCGATCACGCGCTGCATCTGGGCGAACGCGCTGCCGCGGATATCGACAGGCTCGCAGTAATCTTTGCCGTTGACGAATTCCATATCGACGCCGTGTTTGTCGGCAAGCTTCTTGAGTATGGCGAGGCTTTCCTTCATGCCCTGATGCGGGATGAAGCGCAGATTCGCGCCGAGAGTCGCTTCCTGCGGGAGCACGTTGTATGCGTTGGAACCGGACTGCATCGTGAAAGCGATGGTCGTTTGCAGCATGGCTGCGGCGGCGGCGCTCATGGAGCCCATGACGCATGTCATCAGCGGCGCGAACAGCCAAAGATTGCCCATCAAAAGCCGCATGCCGAAGGGCGCGTAAGGCGCGAGACGCGAAAACATATCCTTCATTTCAGGCAGCATCTTCTTTTTGAAAGGCGGATGCTTCTCAACGTCGTCAACGAGGGCCGCAAGGCGGGCGATAGGGGTGTTCTTACCCGGCATGCTTGAGTGGCCGCCGCTGCTTTTCGCGCTGAACCTGACGTTGCCGGAGCCTTTTTCAAGCACGCCCACCATCGCAAAATTGCCTTTTATCCCGCCGATGGGATCCGTCAGTATCGCGCCGCCCTCGTCGCACACAAGATAGGGCTTCACGCCGCGGCGCTCAAGCTCCGCAACGAGTTTCGGCGCGCCGTCGCCGCCCCATTCCTCGGTGCAGGAGGATGAAAGATAAACGTCGCATTCGGGCTGATATCCTTCGCCGAGAAGTTGTTCCGCCGCCTCGAAGAAGGCCATGACGGAGCATTTCGTGTCCGCGGTGCCGCGGCCCCAGACGAGGCCGGACGCTATATCGCCGGAAAACGGTTCGTGCGTCCATTTGCCCTCGGCTGGCACAACATCCTGATGGCCCATGAGCACGACGGGCTGCGCGTCCGTCTTCCCTTTCCAGAAATAGAGCAGGTTGCCGTCTATGTCGGTGCGCTCAAGCTTTTCATGCACGAGCGGAAAAAGCTCCGCGAGCGTGCGGTGCAGCGCGTCAAGCCCACAGGGCTTCGCGATCCCCGGATGGGAAGTCGTGTCGCAGCGCACCATTGCGGAGAGCTTTCGGGCGAGGCGCAGCGCCTCGTCATCGGCTTCACCGGGCGCATAGGACGAGGTTTTGGGTTTCATCAGCAGCGTGCGTATGAGCGCCGCGAGCAGCGGAAGTAACAGGATGCAAATCACGCATATCGCGATCTTCATTTTTTCGCCCCCGATCTTTTATAGAAATAGTACGCGATGCCTATGGCGATTGCGCCCGAAGGCAGTATCATGAAGCTTGTTGATTTGATGAGAGAAGGCGCCAGTATGAAAAGTACCGTCATGAACGCAAGCGGAACGGCGGCGATCCTTATGTTGCCGCGGAAATACTTGTACGCCATCGCGCCGAAAAGCGCCGGCACAACGTTTTCAAACGCGGGCTGGAGCACGGGGCTTTGCAACACGGGTTCCAGCGGAACGAGCATAAGCACGCCGAGGGCAAGCACGACGATCGTGACGAGGGAAGAGGTTGCGATGGAAAGCGTGGATATGATCTCGTTTTCCGTGGTGCCTGATTTTGTGCCCACTATATCGCGCGCGTTGACCGCGCACGGTATCTTCATATTGATGAGGTTGCCAGTGATGAAGGCAAGATAGCTTCCGCCGGCGCCAAGCATGGGCGTGTATATGAGAAACTCCGCAAAGCTGCTCACAGTCCACACGAGGCCGACGGAGAGGAAGGCGCGAAGGGCCGCGCCCATATCGGGCAGCGCGCCGAGTATTGAGCCGATGAGGAACGGCGCGCCGAGGAGCATTATCACCGCAAGCGCGCTCACGATGCGCCCGATGGTATGCGTTTTTTTGATATAAGCTTCAAGATAAGCTTTGTTTTGGGTGTTTTCCATATTGAGCCTCCGTCAAACGAATTGCTGCACGATGACCGCAGCCGCCATGCCGAGCAGCATACTGCCGGCGACCGAGAAGCTTTCGACCCAGACGAGCTTCTTCTTTTCCGAAAGATAAACGAAGCCCGCCATCGCAAGCGCGGCGACAAAAGTGACCACAAGCGGCGTCCAGCTTCCGGTGAAGCTGAAAAGGCCGTTTGAGGATGCGAAGCCGCCGATGTAGCTGCCGATATACGCGCAGACAAGCCCGATGAACATAGCCGTCATCGCGCTGTCGCCAAAGCCTGCGGCGGCGTTTTTCGCCGTGCCGCCGCTGAGCTTTGCAAGATACTTTTTGTTGAAGAAAAGCGTCAGCACCATGCCCCATATGATGCAAAGGCTCATCAGAAAAGCGATCGTCGAGAAGCCTGAAACGGTCATCTCCGTTGCGTTGAGGCCGGACATGCCAACCTGCTCGGCAGCGGCTTGCGCCACCTGAGTTTCATAATGGAGCGCGCCGATCACCGAAAGGCGAAGCCACGGCCACGCGATGCCGAGACTGCCCGAAAGCGCGATCACGCCCAGAAGGATGCCGACGCTTGGCAGCGCGGAAAACGTCGCGCTCGAAATTATCGCGCGCTTCATTTTTGCCCTGTCAAGTCCGATGGCCACGCCCGCACGGTATGCGCGCACGAGGAACACCACGCACACGAGCGCCACGAATGCGATGATACCGCCGCAGACGAGGAACACAGGCGCGCTGTTGAGTTGAGAGAGAATATTCATCATGCCTCCTTAAGTCCCATGCGCGAGGGTCCAAAGGAAAACATACGCCGGATCAGGGCTGCGCTTTTCAGCTCATCATGAGCTTCACGATATCCGCGATGTCGTTCTCTGTGATCTCGGGCCTGAGCATATAACCTGATATGATTGTAAAAAATAATTGGGCGCGCTCGCGGACCTTCCGCGATTCGGGCAGGCGCAGCTTGAGCGCGCCGACCTCGAACACCATCGTCCATTCGCTCATGGCGGAGCCGAGGAGGGCGCGGAGCGACGGATCGTCGAGGCTGCCCTCTGCGCAAAGCACGACATGCAGCTTGCGCCGCTGTTCGTCGCTCAGCAGGGCGCGCGCCGCAACGGAGAGCTGATCCTTCGGATCGTCATCGCGCGAGATGCCCTCCGCCCAGTTGAGCAGCGCGTCCATCACGGCGTCGCAATGTATGCGCGCGACGTCGGCGACCAGCGTCTCCTTGGCGGGATAATAATAATATACGGTCCCTTTGGCGACGCCGGTCGCGACGGCAATATCCATGAGGCTCGTCCCGTGGACGCCCGTTTTTGTGAAAAGGACAGCCGCCGCAGCGAGAACCTTCGTTCGGACGCTGTCATAGCCCTCGTGTTTGCTGCGCATGGCGCTGACCTCCATAATGTTTCAATATGCAACAAGTATATAATTTAAGAGGTAAAAAGGCAATACGGAATACATGTATACATGCTTCTCATCATCCAAGTATATCTTTATTTACGGGTTGAAAGCGAATATGAAAGGTAGTAAATTAATAATTGAATCAGGGCCTCGGAGGGCTTCAAATCAATACCGACGGAGGGCATTCAAATGCAGATTGTGACCAAGGGCGTCGCCGGCACGATGGAGTCGAGCGATATCATCGTCCGCGTCGAACCAGGCGAGGGCAAGGGCGTGGAGCTTACGCTCACAAGCGCCGTTATGCAGCAGTTCGGCAAGCAGATCGAGAAGGTCATTCGCGAAACGCTTGCGGAGCTTGGCGTTGAGGATGCCGTTGTGGATGCGGTGGACAAGGGCGCGCTTGATTGCACGGTCGAAGCGCGCGTCAAAACCGCGGCCTATCGCGCGGCCAACAGCGAGGATTATGTTTGGGGGACGAAAAAATGAAGCTTAGACGCAGTATGCTCTTCGTGCCGGGCAACAACCCGGGCATGGTGCGCGACGCGCACATTTACGGTTCGGACTCCATCATGTTCGATCTTGAGGACTCCGTTTCCATCAACGAAAAAGACTCGGCCCGCTTCCTCGTTTTCAGCGCGCTGACACAGCTCAGTTACGGCAGCAAGGAGCTTGTCGTGCGCATCAACGATCTTTCAAGCGGCCTTGGCATAAAGGACCTGGAGGCGATCGTGCGGGCGCAGCCGGACGTAATCCGTCTGCCCAAGACCGAAAACGCCAAGGATGTGACCGACTGTGAACGCGAGATCGAGCGCATAGAGCGCGAAGCCGGTATACCCGTCGGCAAAACGCGCATGATGGCCGCCATCGAAAGCGCGTCGGGCGTGCTCAACGCCAAGGAGATCGCGTTCTCCTCCAAGCGCCTTATAGGCATAGCGCTTGGCGCGGAGGACTATGTGACAGACCTCAAAACCACAAGAAGCGACGGGACGGAGCTTTTCTTTGCCCGCTGCATGATATTGAACGCCGCGCGCGCGGCCGGTATCGACGCGCTCGACACCGTGTATTCCGACGTGAACAACGAGGAAGGCTTTATCGCTGAGGCGGAGCTTATCCACAAGCTCGGCTTCAACGGGAAGAGCGTGATAAACCCGCGCCAGATCCCGCCGCTGCACCGCGTATTCATGCCAAAGGAAAAGGATCTTGCCAAGGCCCGCGCGGTCATAGAGGCGAGCGAGGACGCCGCCCGCCGCGGAAGCGGCGTGGTCGCGCTCAACGGCAAGATGATCGACAAGCCTGTCGTGGCGCGCGCACAGTATCTCATTGAGCTTGCCAATGCCGCGAACAAGACGACCATCGAGGAGGTTTGAGCATGATGAACGTTAAAAACATACCGCATATAAACGAGATCACGGCGCAGCACGGCCCCTTCGCCGGCGCGGCGCCCAAGCCCAGCGAGACGTTTTACAACAGGATGAACGCGCGCAACAAGGTCGTGCCGAGCCTTGCGGAGGCGATCCGCCTCACAGGCCTTCGCGACGGCATGACGGTTTCCTTCCATCATCATTTCCGCAACGGCGATTATGTGACCAATATGGTGCTCGACGAAATCGCCAAAATGGGGATCAGGAACCTCACCGTCGCCGCAAGCTCCCTCACGGATATACACGAGCCGATGATCGAGCACATAAAGAACGGCGTCGTCACCCATATTGAAACGTCCGGACTTCGCGGCAAGCTTGCCGAGGCGGTTTCGCGCGGGCTGATGGATTTTCCCGTGGTGTTCCGCTCCCACGGCGGCCGCGCCGCGGCGATCGAATCCGGCGAGCTGCATATAGACGTCGCATTTCTCGGCGCGCCCTCGTGCGATCCTTACGGCAACGCAAACGGTTATAACCGCGACGAGGACGGCACTTCCTGCTGCGGCAGTCTCGGTTACGCGAAGCTTGACGCGCAGATGGCGGACAAGTGCGTGATAATCACGGATCATCTCGTCCGCTTCCCGAACGCGCCTTTCGGAATACCCGAAAGCAACGTGGATTATGTTGTCAAGGTGGACAGCGTGGGTGATCCGAAGGGGATCATGAGCGGCGCGACCCGCTTCACAAAGAACCCCAAGGAGCTTCTTATCGCAAAGACGACGGCCGATGTGATCGAAGCCTCAGGTTATTTCTATGACGGCTTCTCCATGCAGATGGGTTCGGGCGGCGCAAGCCTTGCCACGGCAAGGTATCTGCGCGAGAAGATGATCGAAAAGAACATCCATGCGCGCTTTGCCCTCGGCGGCATAACCGGTCAGATCGTTGAAATGCACGAGGAAGGCCTCATCGACAAGATACTCGACGTGCAGAGCTTCGACCTCATCGCGGCCAATTCCCTCAAGAACAACCGCTTCCATCAGCAGATAGACGCTTCGTATTACGCGAGCTATCTCAACCGCGGCGCGGCTGTGAACGAGCTTGATTTCGTGGTGCTTTCAGCCCTTGAGATCGACACGGACTTCAACGTCAACGTCCTCACGGGCTCGGACGGCGTCATTCGCGGCGCTATCGGCGGGCATCCTGACACGGCCGCGGGCGCAAGCCTTGCCGTCGTCGTGGCGCCGCTGACGCGCGGCAGGATACCCAGCATCGTCAAGCATGTCAACACCGTCGTAACCCCGGGCGAGGTGGTCGACGTGGTCGTGACCGATCAGGGCATCGCCGTCAACCCGAAACGGCCCGAATTGAAGGAGAAGATCGAGGCGGCCGGCATACCCGTTTTCTCTATCGAGGATCTTCAGCAGCGCTGCGAGAGGATCGTCGGCGTGCCGGAGCCCATCAAGTATAAGGACAGGATCGTGGGCATTTCAATGTACCGCGACAATACGGTCATCGACGTCATCCGTCAGATAGACGAGGATTGACGGGGAAAAGATCATTGCTTGGGGACGGCGCGGCAGTGCGCCGTCCCCGTTTTGGGAAAGGTTACACGCATGGCTATACAAAAGGTCGCGCTTGAGGATATGCTCCTTTGCAGGGAAGCAAGGGCTCAAAGACAGAGTGCGCTGATAAGAGAATACAACGCCCCCGTGGTATGCTTCACGATGAACATTCCCGGGGAAATAAAATATACGCCGCTCATAGAACTTGTGTTCGAGGATGGCGTTCGAAGGCTTGAAGCGGCGCTCATGCGCCCCGCGGCGAAGGTCATAAACACCTCCTTCACGGGCTGCGAGGCGTTCTTCGTGTTCCCGTGCTCCGCAGCAGAGGCAAAATCGGCGGCAGTGCGCGTTGAGGAAAACGACGCTGTCGCGCGCTTGTACGATATAGACGTGATAGATGTGAACGGCACAAAGCTCACACGCTCGGGCGAGAGGCGCTGCATCGTGTGCGGAGGACCCGTCACGGCCTGTGCGAGAAGCCGCGCGCACGGCCTTGGGGAGATCACGGCCGCGGCGGACGCGCTCATGCGCGATTTCGCCGCCAAAAAGCTTGCGCGGCTTGCGGCAGGGGCGCTCACGGACGAACTTCGCACAACGCCCAAACCCGGCCTTGTTGACCTTGTGAACAACGGCGCGCATAAGGATATGGACAAGGACACATTCTATGCGAGCATAAGGGCCCTCGAGCCGTTCTTTGAAAGCATGGCGCGTATTGCGTTTGAAAAAAGCGCGTTTGCGCCGGAGAATATGATGGAAGCGCTGCGGGACTGCGGCATGGCGGCCGAGCGCGCGATGTTTGAGGCGACGCGCGGCGTGAACACGCACAAGGGCGCGATATTTTCCGTGGGACTTACGGTCGCGGGTGCGGCGAAGTATCTTGCGGACGAAACGCCGGCGCTCGACGCAGTGCGGGCGCTTGCGCGTTCGTGCATGGATGAGAGGCTGCGCGCCGCAAGCGAGAATCCGACCACGAACGGCGAGCGTATCTATGCGCGAACCGGCGCGACGGGCGCGCTTGGCGAGGCCGCGGACGGTTTTCCCGCCGCACGCGCCGCGCTTGACGCGCTGAGAGGTTTTTCGGACGCCGGACTTTCATGCAACGACGCGGCCGCGCTGACGCTGCCGTTTATTATGGAAAGGCTCAATGATACGAACCTAATCCATCGCGGAGGGGCCGAGGGGCTGCTGTTCGCGCAGCGCGAGGCCGCGCGAATAAACGCGCTGCCCGTTTGTGAAAGGCTTCGCGCGATCGAAGCGCTCGACGGCGAATTCATAAGGCGCAACCTGAGCCCCGGCGGCGCGGCGGACGCGCTGGCGCTTGCGCTGTTCATGCGCGGGATCGCGGACTTCGTCAGGCTTTGAAAATAAAACCGCCGGGAACGTCATGCCGGGGCAAAAAGGGCGCGCGGGCATAAACCGTGCGCCTGATATCACTGAAAGACCGGGTTCATCTGAACAGGCGCACTTTTTCGCAGAACACGCGGGATACCGCTTCGCACACGAGCGCGCCGCGCCCGCAGGACAGGTCGTATATTATTATCGATTCCGGCGCGAGGCCGAGCAGTATGCTGATGAGCCCTTCACGGGCCGTATTTTCGCTTTTTATGCGCGCCCCGTCCGTGCAGGAGAGGGTGCAGCTTCCGTCCGCGTTGAGCACAAGGCAAACCTCCTTCGTGCGTGCGCTTTGCATCCGCGCAAACGCCGCAAGCGACGAAAGCAGCGAGATGTAGTCGCCGCGAAGGACGAGCGTGTCCGCCGCCCGCGCCGCCGCTGCGGCGGCGAAGGATATAAGCTCTCTCATGCGAAAACGCATGAAGCCGTCAAGATCGGTGACGTCAGAGCATGAAATGTGCGAGGATACCTTTTCGATCGTGCGCTCGCGCGTTTTGGGGCCGCAGGCGCGGCGCACAAGCCGCACGGCTTCATCCGCGACGGGTGAAAGCATATCCGGCGCAAGGTCGAATTCCTCCGTCGCGCGCCTGACTTCCTCAGCGGCGCATTCGTTGAGCATCACCGTCGAGAGCGCTTTGGCAAGCCGTACTTCATCGTCGCTTCCCTCAAGCCGCGCCAGCGCGCGGTATTCGCCAGCCGCTTCCGCCCTGTCGAAGCCGCTGTGCGCAAGCGCCGATACGGCGTCCATGCAATAACCGGATGCGTCGATAATATGCTCTTTCATGAATGCTCCTCCAAACGTCTTATACCCATAAGTATGCCCGGCTGCGCCGCGCTGTCCGCAGGAAAAACGCGGAATAAAAACGCCTGACGGATCGTGCTGCGCATATACGGGAGCAACCGTGCGCGCGCCGGCGAAAAAAGTGCGCGAACAAGGCGTTTTGCTTGACAAAGGGCGAAAGTGCGGATATAATCCGAAAGTGATATCATCCCGCGGGATGATACGGGAAGAGTACCGAGGAAAAGCGTCCGCAAAGAGAGAAACGCCTGAGGCTGAAAGCGTTTTCGGATGTGCCGAAGGGAAGACCGCCCCGTTACCGCGGGCGCGCGGGCGCGATACAGCCTTTCAAGGTGGGTTTGCCAATTGAGGTGGGACCGCGGACAATGGATCGGGTTGTTCGTCCTCAGCATATGCTGGGGGCGTTTTTTATACCAGTAATTTACACATGGAGGATTAAAATGATACACATTACACTGCCGGACGGCTCCGTGAAGGAGTATGAAGCGAATGTTTCCGCGCTCGACGTTGCGGAATCGATCAGCCCCCGCTTGAAGAAAGCCACGCTGGGCTGCGAGATAGACGGACATCGCCGCGACGCATTCGCGCCCATCGATCACGACTGCGCGCTCAAGCTTCTGACCTTTGAGGATGAGGACGGCCGCTGGACGTTCCGCCACACAGGCTCGCATATCCTCGCGCAGGCCGTGAAGCGCCTTTTCCCGGAAACGAAGCTTGCCATAGGCCCCGCCATCGAAAACGGGTTCTATTATGACTTTGATACGGAGCATACCTTCACGCCGGACGACTTCGCCCTCATCGAGAAGGAAATGGAAAAGATCGAGAAGGAGAATATGCCGCTCGAGCGCTTTGAGCTGCCCCGCGAGGAAGCCATCGCTTATATGGAAAAGCTCGGCGAGCCTTACAAGGTGGAGCTTATCCGCGATCTGCCGGAGGACGCCGTCATCAGCTTTTACAAGCAGGGCGACTTCGTCGATCTGTGCGCCGGCCCTCACGTTGAAAGCACGGGCCGCGTGAAGAACATAAAGATAATGAGCATCGCCGGCGCATACTGGCGCGGCAGCGAGAAGAACAAGATGCTCCAGAGGATATACGCGACGGCGTTTGAAAAGAAGGCCGATCTTGACGAGTATCTTGCCCGCATCGAGGAGGCCAAGAAGCGCGATCACCGCAAACTCGGCCGCGAGCTGGGTCTGTTCGCGTTCCGCGACGAGGCGCCGGGCTTCCCGTTTTATCTGCCAAAGGGAATGGTGCTCAAAAACACGCTCATCGAGTACTGGCGCGAGGTGCACAAGAAGTGGCAGTATCTTGAGATATCAACCCCGCAGATAATGCGCCGCACCCTGTGGGAGACTTCGGGTCACTGGGAGCATTACAAGGACAACATGTATACGACCGTCATCGACGAGGAGGATTTCGCGATAAAGCCCATGAACTGCCCGGGCAGCATCCTCGTTTATGATCTTGCGCCGCATTCATACCGCGAACTGCCGCTGCGTTACGGCGAACTGGGCCTCGTGCACAGGCATGAGCTTTCCGGCGCGCTGCACGGCATGTTCCGCGTGCGCTGCTTCACGCAGGACGACGCGCATATCCTGCTTGCAAAGGATCAGATAAAGGATGAGGTCATCCGCATAGCGCAGCTTTTCGACGAGGTGTATTCGCTCTTCGGCCTGCCCTATACGATCGAGCTTTCAACGATGCCGGAGGATCATATCGGTTCCGTTGAGGATTGGGACATCGCCACGAACGCTCTTGCAGACGCCATAACCTCGGTGGGCAAGAAATACGTCGTCAATCCGGGCGACGGCGCGTTCTACGGCCCGAAGCTCGATTTCCATATCGAGGATTCGCTCGGCCGCACATGGCAGTGCGGTACGATACAGCTTGACTATCAGCTCCCCGGCCGCTTCAACCTTGAGTATACGGACAACAACGGCGGCAAGGTCTGCCCCGTGATGATCCATCGCGTGGTTTTCGGCTCCATCGAGCGCTTCATCGGCGTCATAACGGAGCATTTCGCGGGCGCGTTCCCCACCTGGCTTGCGCCTGTGCAGGTCAAGGTCATGGCCATGACCGACCGCACGAAGGACGCTGCTGAAGAGATCGCCAAAAAGCTTGACGCCGTGGGTATCCGCGTGGAGACCGATATCCGCAACGAGAAGATCGGCTTCAAGATCCGCGAGGCGCAGGTGCAGAAGATCCCGTATATGCTCATCATCGGCGACAAGGAAGTCGAAAACGGCGTCGTCGCGGTGCGTTCGCGCAGCAAGGGCGATCTCGGCACGATGACCTTCGATGCGTTTGCCCGCAAGGTATCCAACGAGATAAGCACCCGCGCGCTTGATGAGTGAGGAGGCCGAAATGGAGGAGAAAGATATCGTCGTACTGCTTGACGAGAACGGCGAGGAAGCCCGCTTCGAGCATGTCCTGACATTCGTATATGAGGGGGAGCGCTATGTCGCGCTCGTCCCGGAAGAAGAGGCCGAGGACGAAGAGGCCGAGGTGCTGCTCCTTCATATCGAGTATAAGGACGGCGCGGACGTGTATGTGCCGATAGACAACGAGATACTGCTCGACGAAGTGTTTGAGGAATTCCTCGACGCGATGGATGAGCTTGAAGGAAAGGAAGACGGAGAAGATGACTGAGCTCACAAGGCCGGTGCTCCATTACGGCGCGCGCGTTGCCCTCATCTGCCCGTCAAGCCCCATCGGCGAAGGCCAGCTTGAAAAGAGCGTCAAGGCGATGGAAAGAATGGGCTTTGAACCCGTGGTTTATGAGAGCGCAAGCGCGCGGAGGGCTTATCTTGCCGGAAGCGACGAGCTGCGTGCGGCGGATATAAACCGCGCCTTCGGCGACAGGTCGATCGACGGCATATGGTGCGCAAGGGGCGGTTACGGCGGACACAGGATACTGCCGCTCCTCGATTTTGACGTAATACGCGCGAACCCGAAATTTTTCGGCGGATACAGCGATATCACGGCATTCCTTACGGCGTTCACACAGAACTGCGGCTTTGCGGCGTATCATTGCATAATGCCAAGCTCCGACATGCTCGGCGAAGGGGCCGACGAATACTCCATGGCGTCGCTCGAGGCGCGCATGTTCGGCAAAAAGACGGACTATGCGAATCCGGCCGGGCGCGAGCGCGGAAAGCTCAACGGCGGCGTGGCGGAAGGCAGGCTGACCGGCGGCAATCTTTCGCTGCTTGTGGCGTCGCTCGGCACGCCGTGGGAGATCGATACGAAGGGCAGGCTGCTGTTCATCGAGGAGGTGCATGAAAGACCTTACCGCGTGGACGGCTTCCTCACCTCGCTTCGCAACGCCGGAAAATTCGACGACTGCGCGGGCATACTGCTCGGACAGTTCACGGACTGCAATCCGAACGAGGGCGAGGATTCCCTTACCCTTGACGAGGTGTTCGACGATCTGATCAAGCCCTGCGGCAAGCCCGTGATAACAAACATCGTCTGCGGACACTGCGCGCCTTCGATGAGTCTTCCGATGGGCGTCGAATTTCAAATGGACGCCGACAAGGGCGTGTTCTTTGAAAAATGACCGTATCTGCAACGGAGGAAGAGGCTTGCGCCTTTCCCTCCGTTTTTTATTTGCGGCGCGGCGTTTGTGCCTGAGAGCGCGTTTTTTTATGCCTGCCGGCCGCATTTTCCCTTGCACGGGGCGGCTTCCTGTGATATAATCCACGTTGGCGCACCGGGACATGGATTGGCGCGCCCGCGTAATTTCAAAAAATACGCACCCATGCGGACTTCGAGGCTCGTGCCTGTTCGGCTTCCTTCGGGGGATGATGCGTGGGGAGGACTAAAAACGAGGAGGTTTTTTTATGTCAGTAATTTCCATGAAGCAGCTTCTTGAAGCAGGTGTCCATTTCGGTCATCAGACCCGCCGCTGGAACCCGAAGATGAAGGAATACATCTTCACCGAGCGCAACGGTATCTACATCATCGACTTGCAGAAGACCGTGAAGAAGATCGACGAAGCGTACTATTTCGTGCGCGATATCGCCATGGACAACGGCACCGTGCTGTTCGTCGGCACGAAGAAGCAGGCGCAGGAGTCCATCGAGCAGGAAGCAAAGCGCTGCGACATGTACTATGTCAATCAGCGCTGGCTGGGCGGCATGCTCACCAACTTCAAGACCATCCAGGGCCGCATCGCGAAGCTGCGCAAGATCGAGAAGATGGAAGCGGACGGCGATTTCGCCTTCCTGCCCAAGAAGGAAGTCATCAAGCTCAAGGCCGAGCAGGAAAAGCTCGAGAAGAACCTCGGCGGCATCAAGGATATGAAGAAGCTCCCCAGCGCGGTGTTCGTTGTCGACCCCCGCAAGGAGCATATCGCCATACTGGAAGCCCGCGCGCTCGGCATCCCCGTGGTTGCGATCGTTGATACCAACTGCGATCCGGACGAAGTCGATTACCCCATCCCCGGCAACGACGACGCTATCCGTGCGGTGAAGCTCATCGCCTCCAAGATGGCGGACGCGGTGCTTGAAGGCCGTCAGGGCGAGCAGATGGAAGACGCTGCTGCGGAGCAGGAAGCTCCCGCCAAGGACGAGGACGATTTTTGAGAGAGCAAGGCACAGGAGGAATAGATTGATGTTCACAGCAAAAGACGTGATGACCCTGCGTGAGATGAGCGGCGCCGGCATGATGGATTGCAAGCGCGCTCTCGTCGAGACCGACGGCGACATGGGCAAAGCCATGGATTATCTGCGCGAGAAGAGCCTTGCGGCCTCAGCCAAGAAGGCTTCCCGCATCGCCGCCGAAGGCATTGTGGATTCTTACATCCATCTTGGCGGCAAGATCGGTGTGCTCGTCGAGGTCAACTGCGAAACGGACTTCGTTGCGAAGACCGATGCGTTCAAGACCCTCGTGCATGATATTGCGATGCACATCGCCGCCGCGAAGCCCACCTGCATCAGCAAGGAAGAGGTCAATCAGGATGATATCGAGCATGAGAAGACCATCATCCGCGAGCAGGCAATGAACGACGAGAAGCTCAAGAACAAGCCCGCCGCCATCATAGACAAGATGGTGGAAGGCCGCATCGAGAAGTATTATAAAGAGGTCGTTCTTATGGAGCAGCCCTTTGTCAAGGATCCGGATCAGACGGTCGGTCAGATGGTCAACGCAGCCGTTGCCAAGATCGGCGAGAAGATCAGCATCCGCCGTTTCGTGCGTTACGAGATGGGCGAGGGCCTTGAAAAGCGCCATGATGATTTCGTGAACGAAGTCATGGGCCAGATGCAGAAATAAGCTTATAAAGAGGGGGAACACGCCTGTGTTCCCCTTTTCATATCCTTTTACGGATCCGGAGGTAAAAAATGTTGAAATTCAAGCGCATATCCCTCAAGCTTTCGGGCGAGGCGATGGGCGGCGCGGAGGTCGTGGATTTTGACGCGGCGCGCAAAATTGCCGCGGAGATAAAGGCCCTCAACGATGCGGGGGTCGAGGTCGGCGTCACCATCGGCGGCGGCAACATATGGCGCGGAAGAAGTTCCGGCAGCATGGACCGCAACCGCGCGGATCAGATGGGCATGCTGGCGACGGTGATAAACTCCATGGCGATGGAGGCGATGCTTACGGAGCTTCGCGTGCCGTGCAGGCTGTTTTCCTCAATACCGATGGAGCGCGTGTGCGACACGTTCACATCGCTTCGCGCGGAGGAAACCTTTGCCCAGGGCCGTGTCGCGATATTTGCCGCGGGGTCGGGCCTGCCGTTCTTCTCAACGGATACGGCCGCCGCGCTCAAGGCGTGCGAGACGCGGGCCGACGCGCTGCTGCTTGCAAAAAACGTGGACGGCGTTTATTCGGCCGACCCGAAGAAGGATCCTTCCGCCGTGCGCTACGAGCATCTTTCGTATGACGAGGTGATAGAGCGCGACCTCAAGGCCACAGACATCACGGCAATAACGCTCTGCCGCGAGCAGAAGATACCTATCCTCGTTTTTGCGATGAACGATGAGGAGAGCATATTAAAAGCGGCGTCGGGCGCCAAAGTGGGAACTTTGATTGACTAAGAACGCCATATTGGGTACAATTAAATTAAGCATTCCTACCAAAGATAAACTCAACAGGAGGCAAATATGGACGCATTGGAATTCGCAAAGGATAAAATGACAAAAACCGTGGCCTCTCTCACGAGGGAACTTGCAACCCTGCGTGCTGGCCGTGCAAATCCTCAGGTGCTCGAGCGGATAATGGTGGATTATTACGGCACGCCTACGCCGCTGACACAGGTCGGCAACATATCAACGCCCGAGGCAAGACAGCTTGTCATTTCCCCATATGATCCTTCGATGGTAAACGCGATCGAGAAGGCCATACAGAAGAGCGATCTCGGCATCAACCCCGGCAACGACGGCAAGAACATCCGCCTCATATTCCCGACACTCACGGAGGAGCGCCGCAAGGAGCTTGTTAAAAACGTGAAAAAGATGGGCGAGGACGCGAAGGTCGCAACGCGCAATATACGCCGCGACGCCGTGGAGCAGGCTAAGAAATCACAGAAGACGGGCGAGATGACCGAGGATGACCTCAAGAAGATGGAAGAGCAGATCCAGAAGCAGACGGACGCTTCCATAAAGGATATAGACAAGATCCTTGCCGACAAGGAGAAGGAGATAATGCAGGTTTGACCGGGGTGCTAGGCCTCGAACTGAATAAAGCGATCGAACTTCTCGCCCGGGAAGGCGTCGGCGTGACATGCGTTGAGACCGCGAGCCGAAAAGGCCTTGCGGGAAACGAGAAGCGCGTCGTGCGCCAGCGTCCGACGGGCGGGAATTCGGTTGAGCTTGTTTATGCCGTGTTCCGCACGGACGTGGACTATAACGGCGAAGGAAGCGAAAAGTGACTGGCGAAGAGATACAAAAGCTAAAGGCGCAGCTCACGCCCATGCCGAAGCATGTCGGAATTATTATGGACGGCAACGGCCGGTGGGCTGCCGCGCGCTCCATGCCACGCGCAATGGGACACCGCGCCGGCACGGAAAGGCTGCGCGGCATTATACGCTTAAGCTCCGATATCGGTATGGAGGCGCTGTCTCTCTATGCGTTTTCAACAGAAAACTGGAAACGCCCGAGGATGGAGGTGGACGCGCTCTTTTCCATTTTCATGGATTATTTCGCAAGCGAGGTGGAAGCCCTCCATGCGAACAACGTGCGCATAAGCGCGATGGGCGACGTGGAAGGACTTCCCGAAAACGTTGCGCGCTCATGCCGTGCGGCGATGGAGAAGACAGCCCTCAACACGGGCCTTAAGCTGAACATCGCCCTCAATTACGGAAGCCGTGCGGAGCTTGCCCATGCGGCAAGGCTCATCGCCATGGATGCGCAGCGCGGCGCGATACGGGCGGAGGATGTGGATGAAAAAATGCTTTCATCCCGCCTGTGGGTGCCGGACGTTCCGGATATGGATCTGCTCATCCGCACCGGCGGCGAAAAACGCCTTTCAAATTTCATGCTGTTGCAGGCGGCGTATGCCGAGCTGGAGTTCACGGATACATTTTGGCCTGATTTTACGGATGAACTCTATATCGCGGCGCTTCGCGATTTTGCAGGGAGGAACAGACGCTTCGGCGCCCTGAAGTGAAAATGCTGAAACGAATTCTTGTTGCCGTTTTACTCATTGCACTCTTATGCTCGGTGCTCATTTTCGGGGGATGGTATCAGTGCGCCGTGATAAGCATCGCCGCGCTGCTTTCCGTTTATGAGCTTCGTCATGCGCTCACAAGAAACGAACGCGGCGTTTTCAGTCTGCCCGCCTTCATCTTCGCGGCGGTGTTTTATCTTGTATATAATCTCGACGGGCTCACGCCGGTTTTCCTCGTGTGGCTCGCGTGTGTGATGTCGGTTTGCGCGGAGCGTGTGCTCAACCCCAAACGCAACACGCAGGAGGCCCTTTTCGGCCTTGCGCTGATGATTTACCCCGTGGTGTTCTATGTCGTGATAATGCTGCTTGCGGAGGATCCGCACGGCTTCAACAGGAGCCGCGTCGCCATGCTTTCCGCGTTTGCGATGCCGCTCATGGGGGACACTGTCGCGTACTTCATAGGAAGACTCTTCGGCAAAAAAAAGCTTTGCCCCGATATCAGCCCGAACAAGACGGTCGCGGGCGGCGTGGGCGGGATCATCGGCGGGGCTTTGGGCGGCGCGCTCGTATATTTCCTCCAGTATTTTTATCCGGCGGGGGAAGCGCTTATTCCACTGATGATGCTCGGCTTCCTCTGCGGCGTGCTGGGTCAGTTCGGCGACCTTTTCGCATCCGCGATAAAACGGTATGCCGGCGTCAAGGATTACGGGAACATATTTCCCGGCCACGGCGGAATGACGGACAGGCTGGACAGCGTGCTTTTTTGCGCACCTTTAGTTTACGCTGTGTTCATGCTCTGGCCGCGCTGACAAGTGTATAATGTGCATATGAAACGCATAGCAGTTCTTGGAAGCACAGGCTCGATCGGCCGCGAAACGCTCGATGTGATACGCGCATCAGGCGGCGAATTCACGGCCGGCGTGCTTTTGGCGCATGCGAATGCGCAGCTGATGCTCCGTCAGGCGGAGGAGTTCCGCCCGGCGCTTGTTTGTCTTACGGATGAAGCGGCGGCGCGTTCAATCGAAAAGCGTCTTCCGGAGGGCACGAAGCTCTACTGCGCGGGGGACGCCGCGCTTGTTGCCGCAGCGTCCGGGGAGGCGGATATCGCCGTCAACGGGATATCCGGCTTCGCGGGCACGCTGCCGCTCATCGCCGCGCTTCGACGCGGCAGGCGCGTTGCGCTTGCGAACAAGGAAAGCGTGGTTTGCGCGCTTCCGCTTGTAAAATCCGCGATCGAATCCGGCAAAGGGGAGATAATCCCCGTCGACAGCGAACAGTCCGCAATATTCCAGTGCCTCGCGGCGGGAAGAAGGCAGGACGTCAAAAAACTCATCCTCACGGCTTCCGGCGGGCCGTTCCGGACATATAATAAAGAGGCGCTCATGCGCGTCAGACCCATGGATGCGATGAAGCATCCAACATGGAAGATGGGCGGCAAGGTGACGCTTGATTCCGCAACGCTGTTCAACAAGGGGCTTGAGGTGATCGAGGCGGCGCATCTTTTTGATATTGCCCCGGAAATGATCGACGTGCTCATCCATCCGCAATCAGTGGTGCATTCCATGGTGGAGTATGCGGACAATTCGATCATTGCGCAGCTTTCCGCGCCCGATATGCGGCTTGCGATACGCTATGCCCTCACGTATCCCGAAAGGGAGCCCGGCGGCTTTGGCAGGCTCGACCTTGCTTCGCTTTCGGGCATCACGTTTGAGAAACCCGATGAGGAGCGTTTCCCGGCGCTGCGTCTTGCGTATGCGGCGCTTAGGGAAGAGGGGCTTGCGCCGTGCGTGTTCAGCGCCGCAAACGAGCAGGCGGGCGAGCTTTTCATGCGGGGCAGGATCGGTTTTTGCGACATACCCGCGCTCGTGGAGCGGGCGCTTCAACATATACCCGCGGGCGCGGCCGACAGCGAGGAAGCCATCATCGCCGCGGATGCGTCCGCACGCAAGTTTGTTTTGAAAGAGAGTGAGGGCTTGAATTGAGCACTGTACTTTATGTGATAATCGCGCTTGTCATACTGTCCGTATTCGTCACGCTGCACGAGCTTGGGCATTACACGGCGGGGCGGCTGCTGGGCTTTGGCATTGTGGAGTTTTCCGTCGGCATGGGTCCCGCAATATTGAAAAAGGAAAAAAACGGGATAACATATGCCCTGCGCGCATTCCCGGTCGGCGGCATGTGCAGGTTTTACGGCGAGGATGAAGAAACCGGCGACGGGCTTGCCTTTGGCAGCCAAAAACCGTGGAAAAGGGCGATAGTGCTCGTTTCGGGCGCGTTCATGAACATACTCACGGCTATCGTGCTTGCGGTGGTGGTGCTTATGGCCATAGGCGTTATCGTTGATTACACGCCCACGATAGATAGCTTTTCATTTGAAAATTCGCCCGCGGAGGAAGCGGGCCTGCTGCCCGGCGACGTGATAACGGCCGTGGACGGGAAGCCGCTCACCCAATACGATCAGCTCAACTCCGTGACGGAACTTATCAAGGCCGCAAACAGCGACGAATGCGTGATAAGCGTTGAACGCGACGGGCAGACGCTCGATATAGCCGTGCACGATATTTATAACGAAACAGAAGGCCGCAACCTCATGGGCGTGCAGATCGGCGCGATACCCATCAGGCAGAAGCTCGGCCTTTTCCCGGCGATAGGATACTCGTTCCAGTATATATGGGAAATGGTAAAGAGCCTGTTCAACTTTTTCGGTATGCTCTTCCGCGGCGAGGTCCAACAGGGCGATGTTGTCGGGCCCGTGGGCATAGTGGTGCTAATAAAGGACGCGGTGACGGCCGGCATCGAACAGGTGCTCGAGATCGCGGTGCTCATCAGCGCCAACCTCGGCCTTTTCAACCTGCTGCCTCTGCCGGCGCTTGACGGCGGAAGGCTGGTGTTCGTTGCGATCGAGGCGATAAGGCGCAAACCCATCCCGCCCGAAAAGGAGGGCATCGTGCATCTGGTGGGCATAATATTGCTCCTCGGACTTGTGGTGTATCTTACCATCGGGGACGTGTCAAGTCTGTTCGGGGGCTGAAGGAATGGCGAATAACACAAGGCCTGTACACGCGGGCGGCATACAGATAGGCGGCGGCGCGCGCGTCACGGTGCAGTCGATGACGAACACCCGCACGGCGGACGTCGACGCGACGGTCGCGCAGATGCAGCGCCTCGTCGCCGCGGGCTGCGATATCATCCGCTTTGCGGTGCTTGACAAGCGGGATGCGGAGGCTGTGCGCGATATCCGGGACCGGATAAAGACGCCGATAGTCGCCGATATACATTTTGATCATAAGCTTGCGATAGAGTGCATTGAAAACGGCGTGGACAAGCTGCGTATAAACCCCGGCAATATAGGCTCGGAACAGCGTGTGCGCGCGGTCGCGGACTGCGCGGCGGCGCATGGCGTGCCGATCAGGGTGGGCGTGAACGCAGGCTCGCTTGAACGCGCGATGCTTGAAAAATACGGCGGCCCCACGGCGGAGGCGCTTGCGCAAAGCGCGATGGGTCATGTGAGGTTGCTTGAAAAAGAGGGCTTCAAGGGTGGTATCGTGATATCGGCAAAGGCGTCGAGCGTGCCGGTCACAGTCGAAACGTATCGTCTCCTCAGCCGCATGAGCGATTATCCGTTGCATGTGGGCGTGACGGAGGCGGGCTCCGGCGGGTTTGGCGTGGTGAAATCCGCGGCCGGTATAGGGACGCTGCTGCTTGAGGGCATCGGCGATACGATCAGGGTATCCCTTACTGGCGATCCCGTGCAGGAGGTGCGGGCGGGTATTGAAATATTGAGGGCGGTGGGCCTCCGGCGCGAGGGCGTCGAGGTGATAAGCTGTCCGACCTGCGGACGCTGCCGCAACATAGCCGCGCACGGCGCGCTTGCCGAAAGGGTGGAAACGGAATTTGCAGGCGCGGTTAAACCGCTTCGCGTGGCGGTGATGGGCTGCGCGGTCAACGGCCCGGGCGAGGCGCGGGAAGCCGATATAGGCATCGCTTTCGGCGAGACGAACGCTGTGATATTCGAGCACGGCGCGCAGACGGCGACCGGTATGCTTCCGGGCGTCGCGGATGAATTCATCGCGCGCATACGCGCGCTTCTTGATTAGCATAAGGAGACGGCACAATGGCGAAGGATCCATACGGCCTTGCGTCATACGGCGCAAGGCTTGAGGGCGCAAAACTGCATAAGGGCGAAAAAAGGCTCGAGGTGGCGCTCAGCGCGACGGGGCTTATTTCCGCGCGCGGTATTGATGAGCTGAAGGCCGGCTTCGCACAGGCTGTACCGGGCTGTGAGGTCACGGTTTCGCTTGTTCCGGACGGCGGCGCGATCGATATGCAGGACGCGGCCTTTGCGGATATGCTGCGCGAAAGCTGGTGCTATTTTTCACCGCTGATGAGCATTTCGCTCAAAAACGCGGCATGGCGGATCGAGGACGGGCGCGCGGAGGTGCGCATCTCCGAAAAGCTGTATCATGCGGCAAAGACATATAACGGAGCCGGCAGGCTTTCGGATTTCATAAAGGAAACCTACGGTATCGCGCTCGAGGTGCGCCTGATGCCGGATGAAGATATCACGGCGCCGGAGTCGCCCGCGGGTGTGTCCGATGGCGAAAACGGGAACGGCGCCGACGAAGACAATCCGTTTTATGACGCGCCCATGCCCGTAAGGCCGTCCGAAGGAAAGAGAAAGACGTCCGTTGCGCGCGTGAAGAAGAGCGTGCCGCAGAAGGATATCATCATAGGCACTCCCGTTTCAACAAAACCGTGCGCGATGGCCGCGGTGGATGAGGAGAGCGGCACCGTGACCGTGCGGGGCGAGATAATCTCCGTTGAAGTGCGCGAAAGAAAAAACGGCGGTTTCATACTGCTGATAAACGTCACGGACAGGAGCAATACGCTGCCTGTAAAGCTTTTTCCTTCGGAAAAAGAGAAATATGTCATCGACAGGCTCAACGAGATAAAGGACGCGGGGGACTGGATAGTCGTGCACGGAAAATATCAGCGCGATGAGTTTACGGGTTCTTACTGCGTGTTTGCGGATTCGATGTACCGCGTGGACGCCGAGCACAGGGAGGATACGGCACCGCGCAAGCGTGTGGAGCTGCATCTGCACACCAAAATGAGCGCGATGGACGGCTTTATTGACGCGGCGAAAGCGGTGGAAGCCGCGGCGCGATGGGGGCATAAGGCTGTTGCGATCACCGACCACGGCGTCGTGCAGGCGTTCCCGTTTGCGGTGAGCGCGGCAAAAAAACTCAAGAAAAAAGGCAAAGACATAAAGATAATCATGGGCGTGGAAGGTTATCTTCTGCCCGACTGCACCCTTATAGACGGGGAGCATACATATTGCGCGATCACGGCAGTTACGGCCGCGGGCGTGCGCGAGGAAAGCATATTCGCGCTTGCGGGGGTGAAGGTTTCGCCTGACGGCGCAAGGGAGCGCTTCTATACGGCGGTGAACGCGGGCGAGCATGTGAGCGATAACGCCGCCGCAGCGGGTCTTGACGACGATATCTGTCGCGAGGCGCCGACGACCACGGAGGCGCTTGCGGCGCTTAAGGATTTCATCGGCGACGCCGTGCCGGTCACGCACGCTTCTCAGGATATGCTGTCGCTTTATCAAAAGGCGCAGGCGCTCAATATCCCGTTCCCGAGGGAGAGCGTCGCCGCGGACATACTCGTCCATGAGCTTTGCCGCGAGAAGCCAGTCATTGCGCCGAACACGCCTGAGGAATGCTTTGAGGAGATGGGTATAACGCCTGCCTCGCAAAGGCCGGAGGATCAGGCGGAAGCGCTCGCATCGCTTTTTGTCGCTGCGGGTGAGCGGATGCGCGCCCAAGGTATCGAAAGGATGCCGCTTTTCGACTGCGTGCCGCAGGAGAAGGTCAAGGGCAAGCGCAGCACATATCATATTATTCTCATCGCAAAGACCGCCGTCGGCCTCAAGCATCTTTACAAGATGGTAAGCTATGCCCATCTTGAACACCTGCGCGGCGTGCCGCAGATACCAAGGAGCCTTCTGCTCTTCCACAGACAGGATATAATCATTGGCTCCGCGTGCGAGGCGGGGGAGCTTTTTCGGGCCGTGCTCGAAAAAAAGCCGCATGAGGAGATCGTATCTGTCGCGCGTGAATACGATTATCTTGAGGTGCAGCCGATAGGCAACAACGGGTTCCTCGTGCGAAGCGAGCTTGTCGCCGATGACGAGGGCCTTCGCGACCTCAACCGCGAGATAGTCGCGCTGGGCGAGGAGCTTTCAATACCCGTTGTCGCCACGGGCGACGCGCATTTCATGGATCCGGAGGATTCGATATTCCGCGCGATCGTTATGAGCGCGCGCGAATTCAAGGACGCGGAGCAGCAGGCGCCGCTTTATTTCCATACGACGGATGAGATGCTTGAGGAGTTTTCATATCTCGGACAGGAAAAAGCCGAGGAGATCGTGATCGATAATCCGAACGCCATCGCCGACATGTGCGAGAGCATGATGCCTTTCCTCTCCGAAAAAGGCACATATGCGCCGGAGTTTGAAAACGCGAGCGAGCGGCTCAAGACCATGGCGGAAAAGCGCGCGCATGAGATCTACGGGGACGTGCTGCCGCAGGTGGTGCAGGCGAGGCTCGACAAGGAGCTGAACTCCATAATCGGCAACGGCTATGCCTCGCTGTATCTTTCGGCTGAAATGCTTGTGAAAAAATCAAATTCGGACGGCTATCTTGTCGGTTCGCGAGGGTCGGTCGGCTCGTCGTTCGTGGCGACGATGGCGGGTATAACCGAGGTGAACCCCCTTCAGCCGCACTATGTATGCCCTAACTGCCGCCACAGCGACTTTGATGTGGATCTGAAAAAATACACCTGCGGGATAGATATGCCGGACGCATTCTGTCCGGAATGCGGCACGAAATACATGAAGCTTGGCTATACCATACCGTTTGAGGCGTTCCTTGGCTTCAAGGGGGACAAGACCCCGGATATAGACCTCAACTTTTCGGGTGAATACCAGCCGACCGCCCATAAATACGTTGAGGTGATGTTCGGCGCGGGACACGCCTTCCGCGCGGGCACGATATCGGGACTGAAGGACAAAACGGTTTACGGCTATGTGAAGGGCTATTGCGAGCAATACAATACCTCCTTCTCGCGCGCCGAGACGGACCGCCTCGTGCATGGCTGCGAGGGCGTGAAGCGCACAACAGGCCAGCATCCGGGCGGAATAATCATCGTGCCGGACGGTTATGAGATATTTGACTTCACACCCATACAATATCCCGCGGACAAGAGCGAGAAGAACACCATCACCACCCATTTCGATTTCCACGCCATGGACGACAGGCTCGTCAAGCTTGACATACTAGGCCACGACGACCCGACGGCAATGCGCATGTTTGAGGATATAACAGGGCTTGATCCGAAGGAAATCCCGCAGGACGACCCGGAAACGATGAAGATATTTTCCTCCGTTGCGCCGCTTCGCACCACGCTTGAGGCGCTTGACTGCGACGTGGGCAGCATAGGGATACCCGAGTTCGGCACGACGTTCGTGCGCGGCATGCTGATGGAAACGCGGCCGACGACGATGGACGAGCTGCTGCGCATTTCGGGCCTTTCCCATGGCACGGATGTGTGGCTCGGCAATGCGCGGGACATGGTGCTTGGCGGCGTCGCCACCCTGTCCGAGGTCATATGCACGCGCGAGGACATCATGCACACAATAATGAACATGGGCGGCGAGGCTTCGATATCCTTCAAAACGATGGAAAGCGTGAGGAAGGGACGGGGTCTGACGGAGGAAATGGAGCAGAATCTCACCAACCTGCACGCGCCGGATTGGTTCGTCAATTCGCTGCGCAAGATAAAATACCTTTTCCCGCGCGCTCACGCCGCGGCCTACGTGATGATGAGTTTCCGTACGGCTTATTACAAAGTGCATTATCCTCTCGCGTTTTATTCGGTATATTTCACCGCGCGCGCGGATGCGTTCGACGTGGAGGCGGCTTCCGGCGGGGAGGAGCGCGTGCTCAAAAACATAAAGGCGATCGCGGCCAAGGGAAAAGCCGCGGAGCAAAAGGAACAGGATCTGATGAGCATACTTGAGGTGGTTTATGAGATGAACAGGCGCGGCATCGCGCTTCTCGGTATAGACCTTTATAAATCCCATGCGACAAAATTCCTCATCGAGGACGGCGCGCTGCGCCCGCCGCTTTCATCGATCGCGGGCGTGGGCATGAGCGCGGCCGAAGGCATCGGCGCCTCGCGCGAAGGCGCTCCGTTCACATCGGTGGAGGATTTCCGCACGCGCACGAAGGCGAACAGCGGCGTTGTGGAAAAGCTGCGCGCGCTTGGCTGCTTTGAGGGTATGCCCGAATCAAACCAGCTCACGCTTTTCACCATGTAGGATTTGCCGGCGGCGGCGCGCCCTTGCAATAACCGGACGTAAATAATATAATGAGAAGCGTTTGAATGCAGCATATTAAAAATTGTAATAACGAAAGGAGTTCAGGATATGTTCAAAGAAGAGATCGAGAGTCTGGGCATCGTTGCTCCAAAGGCGGTTTATCGCAACCTTGTGCCGGCGAAACTCGTGGAGTTTGCGCTTGCGCGCGGCGAAGGTACGCTCAGCGAAAGCGGAGCGCTCGTCGTCACAACGGGCAAGTATACAGGCCGTTCTCCGGACGACCGTTATGTGGTCGATGCGCCCGCGATACATGACGATATCGATTGGGGCAAGATAAACGTCCCCATCAGCGAAGAAAAATACGAGGCGATCTACAACCGCATGAGCGCGTATCTTCAGGGACGCGAGCTGTTCGTGTTCGACGGGTATGCCGGCGCGGACGAAACATACCATCTGCCCGTGCGCGTTGTGAACGAGCTTGCAAGCCAGAACCTTTTCATACATCAGCTTCTCGTGCGTCCGACGCAGGAACAGCTTGCTTCCTTCGTGCCGGGCTTCACGATCATCGCGGCGCCGGGCTTCAAATGCACGCCGGAGCTTGACGGCGTCCACAGCGAGGCGGCGATCATCGTCAACTTCGTAAAGAAAACGGTCATCATCGCGGGCAGCCAGTACGCGGGCGAGATCAAAAAGAGCGTGTTCTCCGTGATGAATTACCTTCTGCCCAAAAAGGGCGTGTTCAGCATGCACTGCTCCGCGAATATCGGCGAGGCGGGGGACAGCGCCCTCTTCTTCGGCCTTTCGGGCACCGGCAAGACCACCCTTTCCGCGGATCCTAACCGCAAGCTGATCGGCGACGACGAGCACGGCTGGAGCGAGCGCGGCATATTCAACATCGAGGGCGGCTGCTATGCGAAGTGCATCAACCTTTCGCACGAAAACGAGCCGCAGATATGGGAAGCGATCAAGTTCGGCTCCCTTGTGGAAAACGTGATAATGGATCCCGAAGAGCGCACGCTCGATTTTGCGGATGCGCGCCTCACGGAGAATACCCGCGTGGGCTATCCCGTCACCTACATCCCCAACTGCGTCATTCCCGGCGTCGGTTCCCATCCCAAAACCGTGATATTCCTCACCGCGGACGCCTTCGGCGTGCTGCCGCCGGTGAGCAAGCTCAACCGCGATCAGGCGATGTATCATTTCGTTTCCGGATATACGTCCAAGCTCGCCGGGACGGAGCGCGGCATCGTGGAGCCGCAGACCACCTTCTCAACCTGCTTTGGCGCGCCCTTCCTGCCGTTGCATCCGTCGGTGTATGCCAATATGCTCGGCGAACGCATAACGGCGCATGACACGAACGTGTATCTCGTCAACACAGGCTGGGCCGGCGGCAAATACGGCACGGGCTTCCGCATGAAGCTCAGGTATACCCGCGCGATGGTCACGGCGGCGCTAAACGGGGAGCTGGAAAAGGCTGAATTCGAGCTTGATCCGTTCTTCAACGTGATGGTGCCCAAGACCTGCCCCAACGTGCCCGATGAGTTCCTCTCCCAGCGCGCGCTGTGGAAGGACAAGGCGGAATACGAAGCGACGGCAAGGGATCTTGCGGCGCGTTTCGTGAAGAACTTCAAAAAGTATTCCAACATGCCGGCAAACATCGTATCCGCAGGCCCCAGGGGCGAGTGAACTGAACACTGATAAATAAAACAATAAAGCTCTGCGCCGCAAATGAGGCGCAGAGCTTTTTGATCGGATGAGCTTCAGTCGACGTGCAGCTTTATATCGCTCCAGGCGTCGTTGTAAACGTTGATGAAATCGCCGAGATCATGGAATATCTCGCAGCGGTCAAGCACCGCCTGCGGGGGATTGTAGGTCTCGTTTTCGGTATAGGATGCGTCAAGCAGCGCCATGGCGGCCTTGTTGGGCGTTGAATAGCCGATGTATTCGGTGTTGGCCTTGGCAACCTCAGCATCGCAGAGGAAGTTGATGAACGCCTCGGCTTCCGCGGTGTGCTGGCTTGTCGCCGGGATGACCACGTTGTCAAACCAGACGTTGCTGCCTTCATCAGGCACGGCGAACGCAAGATCGGGATTGCCCTCCTCGGGATCCATGCACCAAATCGCGTCGCCTGAATAAACCACGGCAAGCGCGCCTTCGCCGTTTATCATGCTCTCCTTTATGTTGTCGCCGAGATACGCAAGCACGAGCGGCTTCTGCGCGATGAGCGCGTCGCGGGCGGCGGCGATATCGGCTTCGTCGCGGGTGTTGATGGATCTGCCGAGGTATAAGAGCGCCACGCCTATGGTGTCGCGGATGCTGTCATACATGAATATCTGCTGGGAGTATTTCTCATCCCAGAGGATCGACCAGCTCGTCACAGGCTCCGTCACCATGGTGGTGTTATACAGTATGCCGACGGTACCCCACATGTAAGGCACGCTGTACTTGTTGTCGGGATCGAAGGACAGATTGAGGAAGCGTTCGTCGATGTTTTCCATATTAGGGATGTTGTTCTTGTCAAGCTCATGCAGAAGATTCTGCCCCACGAGCTTTTCAATTATATAGTCGGAAGGGAAGCACACGTCGTATATGCAGTCCGGGGACTGGAGCTTGACGAGCATTTCCTCGTTGTTGGCCATGGTGGTGTATTTTACCTTTATGCCTGTTTCCTCGGTGAACTGCCCGATGAGATCCTCATCGATATAGTCGCCCCAGTTGAGCACGTTTATGGTCACGACATCCGCGCTTTCGCCGCAGCCTGCGCAGACCATAGATGCGACCATCAGAAGGACAAGGAGAAGTGCGAGTTTTGTTTTCATTGATTGGATACCCCCTTATTCAGCGTTTTGTTTTGACCTTGCGGTTTTGTATATCTGCGTCGCGCTCTTCCCGGATGGATTTGAGGTTGACGATGAGCAGCAGCGTGACGACCGCCACGAACATGAGCGTTGAAAGCGCGTTGATTTTCGGGCTTATGCCGCGGCGCGCCGTCGAGTATATGTAGATCGAAAGGTTCTGCACGCCGTCCGCCGCGAACCAGCTCACCACGAAATCGTCCAGACTCAATGTGAACGCCATGATGAAGCCGGAAACTATGCCCGGCGCGATGTCCGGTATGACCACCCTTGTGAGCGCCTGCCAGGGCGTGCAGCCGAGATCCATCGCCGCTTCGTAAAGAGAGTTGGAGCTTTGGCGAAGCTTCGGCATGACGGACAGTATCACATACGGAATGCAGAAGGTTATATGCGCGATGAGCATCCTGACATATCCGCCCTTGATGCCCATGAAGGCAAAAAGCATCATGAAGCTGATGCCCGTCACAAGATCCGGGTTCACAACGGGGAGCTGGGATATGTTCTCGATGGCGACGCGGGGCGCCTTGCGCATGGAATGTATGCCGATCGCCGCGAAGGTGCCGATGAAGGTCGAAACCACGGCCGTTATCACAGCCACGGACACCGTGACGGTAAGCGCGCCCATTATGGTCGAATCGTTGAAAAGCTGTTCGTACCATTTGAAGGAAAAACCGCTCCAGTTGCCCATGGTTTTGGAACCGTTGAAGGAATAAACCATCAGAACGATTATCGGCGCGTAAAGGAAAACGAGCATCAGGGCGAGGTAAGTACCCTTGAAAAAGCTGAAAAGGCGTTTCACCAGAGCCTTCCTCCTTCCTCACCCGCCTCGCGCTCCGCGCGGCGCATTATGATCATCGACACGAGCACGAGTATGAGCAGTATGAAGGCAAGCGAGCTTCCTGTTCCCCAGGCGTCCTTGCCGAGGGTGATGAATTGGTTTTCGATGAGATCGCCGTAAAGCATGAACTTGCCGCCGCCCAAAAGCCTTGAGATCGCAAACGTCGTGATCGCGGGAATGAACACCATCGTTATGCCGGAGATCACCCCGGGCACGGAAAGCGGCAGCACCACCTTGAAAAAGGTCTGCGGGCCGTTCGCGCCGAGGTCGCGCGCAGCCTCGATCTGGGAAGAATCAAGCTTCATGAGCACCGTGTATATGGGCAGTATCATGAAAGGCAGGAAGTTGTATACCGTGCCCAGCAGCACCGCCCCTTCAGTGTAAAGGAGCTGCTGCTGCGCAAAGCCGAGCGACTCAAGCAGGGAGTTGATGATCCCGCTTGAGGAAAGCAGCACCTGCCATGCGTATGTGCGCAGAAGAAAATTCATCCACATGGGCACGATGAAAAGCACGCTTATAAGGGAAGCGGTGGATTTTTTCATCTTGGAGAGCAGGTATGCTATCGGATAGCCCAGCAGCAGACATATTACCGTGGACTCCAGCGCGACGAGCACGCTGCGCAGCAGCACCTGCATATATGTGGGCGAGAGGAGCGCGTTTTTTACGTTCTCGAAGGTGAATGCGCCGTTTGCGCTCGTGAAGGCGTAATAGACTATCATGAGCATAGGCGCGAGTATGAAGATGAGCATCCATACGACATATGGATAAGCGAACATCGTGCGCTTCATTCGTCCTCCTTTTCCTCCTCTTCCTCCTCGCGTTCGGCCTCCATCTCGGCTTCAAGCTCCGCTTCGATCAGCTCATCCGCAGTCTGGAAGTCAAGCTCGTCGCGGTTGACGGATTTGTGCATGATATGTATGGCGTCAGGCTCGATGGAGATGGCGACCCTTGTGCCGGGCGCGACATAATCCGTCGAATGTACGGTATAGGTGACGTCGTTGCACTCTATGCGGAATTCATAATGCACGCCCATGAAAAGCACGCTTTTTATCACGCCCTTTATCGGCCCGTCGTCAGGGGCGACGATATCGAGATCCTCCGGACGCAGCACGACGTCCACGGGTTCGTTTTTAGCAAAGCCGCTGTCCACGCAAACGAAATCCAGCCCGTCGAAATTGACAAGCAGATCCTCTTTCATTATGCCGGGCAGAATGTTGCTTTCGCCGATGAACTTCGCGACAAAAACGTTTTTAGGCTCGTTGTATATATCCGCCGGGGTGCCAATCTGCTGTATGGCACCTTCGTTCATCACCACGATGGTATCGCTCATGGTGAGGGCTTCCTCCTGATCGTGCGTGACGTATATGAACGTTATGCCCAGCGCCTGCTGCATCCTTTTAAGCTCGATCTGCATGCCTTTTCTGAGCTTGAGATCAAGCGCGCCGAGCGGCTCGTCGAGCAAAAGCACCTGAGGACGGTTGACGAGCGCGCGCGCGATGGCAACGCGCTGCTGCTGACCGCCGGAAAGCTGATCGATCCAGCGTTTGCCGTAACCCTTGAGGTTGACCATTTCAAGCATCTCGCCCACGCGGGTCTCTATTTCCGCCTTGGGCAGCTTCTGTATCTTGAGGCCGAAGGCCACGTTGTCATAAACGTTGAGGTGCGGGAACAGGGCGTATTTCTGGAACACCGTGTTGACGCGGCGCTTGTATGGCGGGATGGTGGAAACATCCTTCCCGTCGATGAGTATCTGACCTTCGGTCGGCATGGTGAAGCCCGCGATCAGGCGCAGGGTCGTCGTTTTGCCGCAGCCGGAAGGGCCGAGCAGCGTCAGAAATTCGCCGTCCCTTATATAGAGGTTGATGCGCTTGAGCGCATCCTCCCCGTCATAGGTTTTGCGGATGTCGATAAGGTCGATAAGGTGTTTGGACATATTGCTACCTCGCTTTGTATCAGAAGCTCGGCGGGGTGGCGACCCACAGCACCTTTGCTTCCGATTTGCCGTTGTTTATTATGTAGTGAACGCTTGAAGGCTTGAAGCAGAAGCTTGAGCCGCGGCGTACCTTGAAGTCACGTTCGCCCAGATGCAGCGTGACGCCGCCCTGGAGCACATAACCGAATTCTTCGCCCTCGTGTGGATCGTCCTCGGCGCTTCTGCCGCCGGGGGAAAGGGTCACAAGGATCGGCTCGAGCGAATTTTTCTGCGCGTTGGGTATGAGCCACGTTACGGAATACCCGTTGTCTTCATCCTCTTTGACAAACACATCCTCCGCCCCGAAAACGACCTTCTCCTCCGAAGGCTCTGCGAAAAAGTCCGCAAGGTCCGTGCCGAGGGCCTCGAGAATATCTGTCAGGGTCGCGATGGAGGGGGAGGTAAGATCGCGCTCGAGCTGCGAGATGAAGCCCTTCGAAAGCTCCGTCCTTGACGCAAGCTCCTCCTGCGTGAGGCCGAGGCGGATCCGTCTTCGCTTTATCCGGTCGCCGATCTGCATTAACGCCACCAATCCTCTCTCCTTATAATAATAAACCTTGAGTTTAGAATCTCTAAACCACCGGAAGCTATTAAACCATGTTTGGCGTTTCTTGTCAATATAGTACTGATAAACAACTGGTTTAGAAATAATATATCTTTTCGGGACGCCTGAAAGACGGGGAATACGGCGCGCGCGACCCATCGGCCGACAAAAAAAGCCCGTCCGAATAAGGACGGGCTTCATGATCGCGGCGCAGCCGTCGCGTTCATTCAGCTTTTTGAGAGCGCGCGGATCTCGACGAGCAGGGGATACGGATCGATGTATTTATGCTCCGGGGTGATTATCGAAACGTGCAGATGCGGGGCGTCGCTGTTGCCGGTGCTGCCCACGTTGCCGATGACATCCCCGGGCTGCACCTGATCGCCGATCTCAACATGGGTCGAAAGCTCGATCATGTGGCAATAGGTATAATAGAAACCGTAATCGTCAAGCACCGTGACATAATTGCCCGCAAGATCGCCGAAGCCCTTGTTGACGACTGTGCCTGCTGTCATTGAGTGTATATCGGTTTTAAGCGGCGCGCGGATGTCCGTGCCCATATGGCGGCGCGTGGCTTTGGAGCGGTCGTTATACCAGCTTTCGCGCAGGGCGCGCTTTACAAGCGGTTCCACAAGGCCGCCGACATAGCCTTCCGGAAAATCGTATGTGCCGTCGTTGTCAAGGAAGTCGCCGTATTCGTCATATGCCGCATTGAGATACGCATATATGGAAAGCGCGGCATACTGCACGTCGCTTGTCTCGTTGCCGAAAAATTTCTCGAAGTCGGGCAGCGAAACGCCGAGGGTCAGCTTGCCGTTTTCATAGGAAACGGAAACGTCGCTCAAACGCAGCAGCTTTTCCTCGGGTTTCTCGGCGCATTCGCAGCAAAGCGCCACCATCAGCCGCCAGTCCGCATCGGGAAGATCAAGCTCGAACGCGGGCATGCCGACGACGTCCGCAACGGCAAGGAACGCCTTGTCCGCCGCGGCGCGCACGGCGCTGAGATAATCGGCCGCCATTCCCGTGAACATGGAAAGGTTTTCGATCAGCTCGGGGATCGTAACAATGTCCTTTGATGTATCGTATTCATCGTAATTGAGCGTGAAAGCGTCTGCGAAGGCGTCGCGCGCGGCGGTTTCCGCATCGGCGGGGGATACCGGGATGGCACTTGCCTCCGGCGAGGGAGATGCGCACTGCGGTTCATCGCCGGGCAAAGGCGAGGCCGAGGTAACTGCCGCCGGGGCGCAACCCGCAAAAAAGAACGCCGCCGCAAAAAAGAGCGCCGCGGCGGAAACATAAAAACGCTGCATAATAAATCCTCCGTTACCGACGGAGGATATTATCGCACATTCAGGCAGAATAAGCACCTGCAAATTTGTAAATTCTTCGTTTATTTGTTACCGTCCGGACTCTTGAACAATATGACCCCGCCGGGGCCGGGCTTGCTTTTGCCGTCGCCGCCGGGCCTGACGTCGACCCATGTTATCACGGACATATCGCAAAAACACTCGCCGTCGGTCTCGCCGTTTTCATCCACGGGCTGTATCTGCGCGACGCCGTTTGAAATGTCGCGTACATAGCCTGTCATATCCCAGCAGCCGCTTTGCGCGAATTCTATGTCTGCAACGAGCCTGTTCTCCGCGGCATATTCGAGGGCGCCGCAAAGGGGGTCCGCTTCAACGGCACCGGTGACGCAAAGCCCCGCCTGCCGGCCGTCCCATGCGGCGGCGACGGTCTTTGTGTATCTGTCGCCGTAAACTATGCTGTATATGCTTTTTGTCGGTATCGCGGAAAGACCGGTGTATTCGCCCTCCGTGCCGAGGCAGTCGACGGCGGTCCATTTGGGTGAAACCGCGAGTATCACGCCCACGCTGAATTTTTCCGGGTCGGCGGCGTCCGAATATATTGAAACGACCGTCCCTTTGTCACGGCATTTTTTAAGCCGGTCCATGAGAGGTATGCTTTCCATTTTCACTCCTTCCGCTCGACCGTTTCCGCCGGCGCGGCGCTGACGAGCGCTTCTTTTATACGGTGACGGCAAATCTCGGTCACTTTTATGTGAAGGCCGCTTGTGTCGCACTCAAACGTTGTGCCGTCCGCAGGGAGGGCGCTTTGCGTGCTGAGCGCAAGCCCGCCGAGCGTTTCAAATTCATCGGCGGGAAGCTCAACGTGCAGCGTGTCCGTCACAACGTCAAGCGGCACGGAGCCGCTCATGCGCCACACGCCGTCGCCTATATCCCTGAGCGTGCAGTCGGGCTCCTCGTCCTCATCGGCAAGCTCGCCGACTATCTCCTCGATGAGATCGTTCATCGTGATTATGCCTTCAACGCCGCCGTATTCATCGATCACCACGGCGAAATAGTCCCTGCGCCTTTTCATGTCCGCAAACAGCACGTCCGCCTTCACGGATTCAGGCACGAAGCAGGGCGCGTTCACAGCCTCGCGCATCACGGCCTCGCGCGTTCTGTGCGCGAGACGGAAATAATCCTTCGCGTCAAGCACGCCGATTATGTTGTCGCTGCTGCCATCGCACACGGGATAACGGCTGTGGCGGGTTGTGATGATCGTGTTCTCCCATGCGCGGTCGTCGTCTTCCGTCCAAAGCATATCGACGGCCGTGCGATGCGTTGCAAGCTCGCCCGCGGAAATATCGTCAAACTCGAACACGTTCTGTAGCATCCGCTTTTCTTCGTGATCGATCGTGCCCTTTTCACTGCCCACGTCGATCATCATGCGTATTTCCTCCTCGCTTACGCCCTCGTCGACTTCCTCGGGATCGACGCCGAACAGGCGCAGCATCCCGTTTGTCGAGGAGGTGAGCAGCCACACGATTGGCGCGAAAAGCTTTGATATAAAGTATACGGGGCCGGAGAGGGAAAGGGCGAGCCGTTCCGCCTTTTTCATGGCGATGCGCTTTGGCACCAGCTCCCCGAAAACGAGGGTTATGTATGATAGGATGAGCGTTATTGCTATGACGCAGAGCGTATCGAGCGTGGCCGCGCCAATGCGGGAGCCGGCGGCAAGCGCGGCATTGGTTATCCTGTCGGCAAAATTATCCGCCGCAAACGCGCTGCCGAGAAAACCCGAAAGGGTTATCGCGACCTGTATCGTCGCAAGAAATTGAGCGGGCTTGCTCGTCATCCGCGCAAGGCGGACGGCGCGTCTGTCGCCGTCGGCCGCGAGCTTCTGAAGCTTCGCGTCGTTCATCGTTATGACTGCGATTTCTGCGCACGCAAAAACGGCATTGAAAGCGATCAACGCCGCCTGCAGTAAAAGCTGCCATATCAGAGGGTCCTCCAGAGATCATCATCCTTTCAAAAATCTGTTTTGGCCGTATCATATCAAATATGCGGGTTTGCGTCAACATCGGTCATTCAGCCGCGCTCAAGCTTCGCGCGCACGCTTATTTTGCGCGGGGTGGGGATCGCGTCGAACTTTATCACATAAGCGAGGTTGATCTCGTCGATCGCCGTGACGCGCCCTCGCCCCATCACGGGATGGATCACGGCGTCACCTGGGGCGAAGGGAAAGCCTTCGCGGGCGTCGCCGATGACGCTGTCCGTGCGGCCGGCTGCGATGTGCGCCTCGCGCACGAGGCTTTCGGGCAATTCGACATCGTAATGCAGGAGGGATTTGTCGATATCGAATATGAAGCGCGACGGATAACGGAACGACCCGTCGAGATTTTTGCCCTGGGAATCGGAGATGAAAAGCTGCTTCTGCGCGCGCGTAACGGCGACGAAGGCGAGCCTGCGCTCCTCCTCCATGCCTTCGAGCGTGGATACCTTGCGCGATGGGAAAACGCCTTCCTCCATCGCAATGAGGAACACATAGGGGAACTCAAGCCCCTTTGCGCTGTGCACGGTCATCAGCCTGACGCGGTCACCGCCGCCGTTTGCGCCGTCCATATTGCTCATCAGCGCCACATGGGAAAGATAGCTTTCAAGCGTCGTTTCCTCACCGCAGGTGGTTTCGTATTCGTACATCGCCTGCCTGAGCTCCGCGAGGTTATCGAGCCTGTCCTGCGCGCCCTCCGTGCGGAGCGCCTGCTCGTAACCGGATTTGTCGAGCACGGCCGAAATAAGCTCCGACGCGGGCATGCTGCGGTATGACGCCGAAAAGCGTTCGATAAGCTCGATGAAGCGCCGGGCTTTCGTGTTTTTGAAAATATCCTCATCCGCCGTGCGCGTGAGCGCCGCGTAAAGCGAGCAGGCGTTCTCGGCGGCATATTGCTGCAAAAAGCGCATCCTGCGCTCGCCTATGTTGCGCTTCGGGTTGTTGACGACGCGCATGAAGGACAGGTCGTCCCTGAAGGCGATGAGACGAAGATAGGAGAGCGCGTCCTTTATTTCCGCCCTGTCAAAGAACTGCACGCCGCTGTATATTCTGTATGGCACCTCTTCGAGAAGAAATACCTCCTCCACGGTGCGCGTGACATAATGCGCGCGATAGAGCAGCGTTATGTCCGAAAACGGCACGCCGCCGGATGCGAGCGCTTTTATCGTGCAAGCGAGCCATTTCGCCTCTTCCGCGCCGGTGTTCGCATGATGGTAAACGGCGATCCGCCCGGATGCGAGCGTCGGAATGAGCTCTTTTTCCATGCGCTGCCTGTTTTTTGATATGAGCGAATTTGCCACGGACGTGATCTCGGGCACAGAGCGGTAGTTTCGCATCATCATGATCGTTTTCACGTTCGGAAATTCGCGATCGAAATTGAGCAGGTATCGCACGTCCGCGCCGCGCCATGTATAGATCGTCTGATCCGGATCGCCGACGATGAACAGGTTGCCGTGAAAACCGCAGAGCACCTTCATGAGATCGTATTGGAGCTGATCGATATCCTGAAATTCGTCGATCATGATGTACTCAAGCCGTTGCTGCCATTTGAGGCGGATATCGTCGTTCTCGCGGAAGATGTACATCGTGAAATTGATAAGATCGTTATAGTCGAGGCCGAAGCATTTTTTCTCCTGATAAAGATAACCGTAGAATATGATGTCGTCGGCTGAGACGGCATCGTCGTATTTGCGCCTGAGCTCATCGGGGCTCATGGCGATCATGTATTTATAATAACCGGTTTCTTTCACGCATTTGCGTATTTCGATCATGTCGCGCGCGGCGGAAAATGTCATGTGGCGAAGGGTAAGCCCGCGCTCCTCATATATGATGCCGAGCATCGCGTCAATATCGGAATTGTCAAGCACGAGGAAGCTTTTGGGATAAGCCACGGCGTTTGAATCCTCCTGGAGGACGCTCACGCAGAAGCTGTGGAACGTGTCGATATAGCCGGTGTCGTTGTCGCCGGTGAGACGGCGTATGCGCTGCTTCATTTCGTTCGCGCTTTTGTTGGTGAAGGTGACGCAGAGTATATTGCCGGGCATTATGCCGATCTCGTTGACGAGATATGCGAAGCGATGTGAAAGCGCGCGCGTCTTGCCGGAGCCTGCGCCCGCGATAACGCGGACGAAGCCTTCGGTGGAGGTCACAGCGTCAAGCTGTTCCGGATTGAGTCCTTCAAGGATATCCATATCGCTCCTTTGATGCGCCGCTTTTATGATAACAGAGCAGCGGACGGATTACAAGTGGGCGCCGCCCTTGCCCGGCCGCGCGTTGTGCGGTATAATGGAAAAAGCGCCGGGAACGGCGCAAAACTGCCGTATAACGGCATTGCAAAGCAGGTTATATGATCTCCGCAATGGAAAAAAAGGAACGCACCGTCCTCAGGATATCCCTGTGGGCCAATGTTGCGTTCGCGCTCATCGAGATCGTGATGAGCATCGTTACCCTCTCTCAGGCTGTGCTTATGGACGCGGCGGTCGATACCGTCGAGCTTGCGGTGGTGGCCGTATCCCTTGTGATGACGCCGCTTCTCTATAAGCCGATCACGGAAAAACGTCCTTACGGCTACTTCCAGGTGGAAAGCCTTTTCATCATCATAAAGGGATTCATGCTTTTTGCGGTCGCGGTGAGCCTTATCGTGTCAAACATAGGCGTCATGCTGTCGGGCGGGCGCGATATAGATTCGGTGACGGTATCCGTGTATGAGGTGGCGCTTGGCGTGCTGAGCCTCGGCGTGTATATATCGATGAGCCGTTTCAACAAAAAGCTGTATTCGCCGACAGTCAAAGCGGAAATGTATTCATGGAAGATAGACTTTATCATAAGCTTTGCGCTCGGCGCGGCGTTTATGATACCGCCTGTCATTGCAAACACAAGTCTCGCGCCGCTTTCGCGTTATCTCGATCAGGTCGTCGCGATCGTGCTTTCGCTGTGCATCATCCCGCGCCCCGCAAAGATGATCGCCGGCGCGTTCAAAAGCCTGCTGCTTTTTCCGCCCAAGGATGAAAAACGCGAATTTATCGATGAAAAAGTGGCCGGCGTCCTCCGCGAGGCGGGCTTCACGCATGTTTTCACGGATGTTACGCAAACCGGGCGCAAGCTGTGGCTGGGTGTGACGTTTTCATATGAAGGTGGCGCGCTTGCGACAAAAAGCCTGCGCGCGCTTTATGCAAGGCTCCACGGCGAACTTGAGGGACGCTTTGAGGGAATAGATATCGAGCTTATACCGCTTTGGAACGGTTATGAGCGCGATCCTCACTGAGGGCTGTCCTCTTGCGGTATGACGGAAAGCGCCACGGCGGCGGAATCGCGCATGCCCACGAGCGAGCCCAGCGTGCCAAGCGTGCCCGTGATGAGGAACATAACCGCCATGCCAGAGCCTGCGCCGACGCCCACGATGCGCGAAAGGAACCCCGCCGCCGCGCTGCCGCCTGCCATGAAAGGCTCGAACACGTCGTCCGCGAGGATGCCGCCCAGCAGGATGGCCGCCGGGATGAGGGAATACTGCACGGCGTTCCTCACGGCAAAAATGCGCCCCTGCATATGTCGGGGCACGGTTTCATAAAGCAGCGTGCGCTGCGCCGCCGTGATGAAGGGCAGCGGAAGGCTTGCGGCAAGTCCGGCGACGCACCATAAGGCAAGGCATTGTCCCGCGCCCATAAGTATGTCGCCAAAGGCGAAGCTGACCGCGGCCGAAATGAAGATCACGCGGCCCGCGTCGCGCGAAAGCTTCACCGATGAAACCAGTACCCCGCCAAGTATCCCGCCAAGGCCGAGCACGGCGCTCACAGCTGCGTAAGCGGCGGCGCCGCCGCCGTTGCGCGCGAGCAGCATGGCGGGCAATATGTTTTCGTATGTGAGACGCGAAAAAAAGTTGAGCGCCGCCATGAATAGCATTATGTGTAAAAGCCCTCTGTGCGCCCGAAGAAAGGCAAGGCCCTCCCTGAAGCCCGCGAACGCGCTTTTGTGCTCATATCCGCTTTTACCGCCGGGAACCTCCCTAAGCTTTATAAATATAAGCATGACGAGCGCCGCGAACGCGAACGTGACAAGATCAAGCGCCATGATGAGTCCCGGGCCTGCAACGGCGCTCAGCGCCGCCGCCAGCATGGGCGCGCTCACCGTGACGAGGTTGGCGGAAAGCGAATCAAGCCCGCTTGCGCGCGAGTAGAGAGAGCTGTCCACCATCATTCCCGTCGCGACGGACACCGCCGGGTTTTGGAATGCGTTCATGAAGCCTATCGCGAGGTTTGCCGCATACACATGCCAAAGCTCAAGCCTGTGGGTAAGGTACAGCGCAAGAAGCGCCGCCGTGCAAATCGCGGCCACGCCGTCGGAAACGAGGATGACCGTCTTTTTGGAGAAACGGTCCGTCGCCGCCCCGGAAAGCACGCTCACCGCAACATAGGGCAAAAACGTACAGAAGGCCATGAGGGAAACCGTGATGGCGCTGCCCGTTTTGGCGAACGCCCATATGATGAGCGCATACGAGGTCATGGCGCTGCCAAGCTGCGACACCGCCTGACTTGCCCAGAACAGGAGAAAATCGCGGGGCAGCCTTATGCTTTTTTCAAACCGTGGACGCATATGCGTCAGTCCTCCGCGTAAATCATTGTGAAATCTTCAAAGACGACGTTCATATCCTCGCTGAATTCAAAGCCGCATTCACCCGCATCGAGCCGCAGGTATTTTCTGTGACCCTCCTGCCAGGTCTCAAGGCAATCGTCCTCGCCTTCCCTGCGGCATGTTTCAAAATCAACTTCGCAAAACGGCAGCACCGTCACGCGATTTGTGCGTATGACGCAGCGCGGCCTGCCTGCAAAATCCGTAACGATACTCAACTGCCCCGGCAGGGGCATGCGTTCCTCCGCTTCCCATGCGGCAAGGCTGCTCGTCGTCGCGCGCTTTTTGCCCTCGAGCACAAGCTCGAGCAGCGCGTTTGCCAAACGTTCATCCGCGCAGAAGTGGAACGCCTCAAAACAGGGCGTGTTCGCGTCCATGCCGCTTGATGCGAGAAAACGTCGCCAGAATTCCGCCTGTGCCTGCGTGAGCGGGCAGGCGGGAGCGTTGTTTGTCCACATAAGAATATCCTCCCGCATATCGATCGCTTATTTTATCATACCGACGCGCGCGTTGCAAAACGATCATACATATTGTATATTGATAAAGGCAAAACATAATACAAACAGATGGATGAAAGCGTGACGCAATGAGTTACACCCTGCGTGAATTCCTCGACGGCGGCATCGTGCCGAAGATAAGGCTCCTGACTTCGATAAGGGATTTTTCCGCGGTGCCCGTTGACGCGGTCTCCGTGCAGGAGCTGCCGGTCGACGGTTTCATAAGGCCGAACGAGCTTGTGCTTTCAACGGCGATCGGCTGCATCGATGATGAGCAGGCTTTTTTGCGCCTTGTGGAGGATGTCAGCCGCGCGGGTGCGGCGGCGATGATACTTGCGTTCAGGGATGCTTCCTTCACCGTGCCGGAAGGCGTGATCGCAAGGGCGAACGCGCTGGGTCTTGCGCTTTTCACGATCCCGTGGGAATACCGTTTCGCGCAGATAAGCGAGCGTGTGAGCCGCGAGGTGAGCCTAAAGAGCGCGGAGGCGTTCCGTAGCCTGCAGGCGGAGCTGTTTGACCTTTATTTTGAGGCGATGCCGCTTTCAAAGGCTGCCGGGGCAATATATGCAAATCTCGCGGCGCCCGTGATGATCACCGACAAGGCGCATGAGGTGCGCGGTTTTGCCGGAAGCGAGGCGCCGCTTGACGAGCGCGAATACCGATGGACGGACATCGCAATAAACGATAATGTTTCGGGTTTTCTCGGCTTATGCCCCGCGCAGCGTCCGCTGCCGGCGGATGACGAGCTGATAAAGCGTTATATCGCGTTCCCGCTTTCGATGTGGTTCAATCAGGAGCGCGTTGAAGGGCTTGTCACGGCGAAGTTCAAAAACGATTTTGTGTGGAACCTTGCAAGCGAAAACTATGATTCGCTTGACGACATGGCGCGTCAGGGCGAACGGCTGCATTTTGATATTTCCAAACCTTACACCTGCATACTGATGCGCGCCGTGCCGCCGGAGAGCGCGGCGCCGGCATACGCTTATTCGATGGAAGCCGCCGCGGCGAGTGCGTCGATCGAGGAAATACTCGATACGGAAGGCCGCGCGCGAAGGCTGAGCCTCATGTATGCTGACAGGAGCCTCGAATTCATTCTGTTCATCGAAAACAGGCGGGATAACGCGCAGCGCGACGTCGAGGAGTATGCGGACGCTGCCGGAAAACTGCTCCTCGGCAAGTACCCTTCATACAGGTTTTACTGGGGCATAAGCGAGATAACATACGACACGCATGATTTCAGCCGCCTTTACAACAACGCGGCCCTCGCGCTCGAGTATTGCATGAGCTCGAAAAACGAGAAATACAGCTTTACCTATAAGGATACGAAGGAGGCGCAGATCGTTTCCGCAATTGCGGACAACAGCGAGATAAAGGCCATGGCTGCGGATCTGCTTTCGCGCATTGTCGAATATGACCGCGCGGGTCACGCAGAGCTTATGGCCACGCTTGCGGAATACATAAAAAACAACTATAACACGAGCCTCACCGCGCGCGAGCTGCATATCCACAGGCAATCGCTCCTTTACAGGCTCGAAAAGATAGAAGCCCTTACCGGCATGTCGCTCAAAAGTCACCGCGATATGTTCCTGCTCGAGGTGTGCACGCGGATATTCATGGATTACTGAAAAACGGCATGCGAAGCTTTGATCTTATAAAGTGTATAATGATTATGCTCAGACGATCGGACAAAGTGTAAGTTGAAATGGCTGTAAGCTGATAGTAAAATTATAATGAACGGAATAAAGGAGGAGAAAATATGCTGGACAAAAAGGTGTTTGAAACGTATGAGAGCGAAGTGAGAAGCTATTGCAGAAAATTCCCCGTGGTGTTCACAAAGGCCAAGGGAAGCATGTTATACGATCAGGACGGAAACGGCTATATCGATTTCTTCTGCGGCGCGGGAAGCTGCAATTACGGACACAACAACGATTACATCAAAAACCGTGTCATCGATTATATGAGCGCGGACGGTCTGACGCACGGGCTTGACCTGTACGCCGGGGCGAAGGGTGAGTTCATTGAGTATTTTGAAAAGAAAGTGCTTGAGCCGCGCGGGCTGGATTACAAGATAATGTTTCCCGGTCCCACCGGCGCGAACGCGATCGAGGCGGCGCTCAAGCTTGCGCGTAAGGTCAAAAAGCGCGACAACATATTCGCGCTCATGGGCTGCTTCCACGGGATGACGCTCGGCGCGCTCTCCCTCACGACCGAGGACGCGGCGCGCGCGGGCGCGGGCGTTACGCTCGGCTCCTGCACGCACATACCCGCGCCGTATATGTTCCCGGAGCTTGACACAATCAAGTACATGGATACCATCCTTTCGGACGATCATTCGGGCGTTGACAAGCCGGCCGCGCTTATATTTGAGACCACCCAGGCCGAGGGCGGCATATACCCGCTGCCCACGGAGTGGATAAAGCGCGCGAGGGAGCTTTGCGACAAGCACGACATGCTCCTCATCATCGACGAGATACAGGTCGGCTGCGCGAGGACAGGCTCGTATTTCGCCTTTGAACGCGCCGGCATAAAGCCCGACATATTCTGCATGGCAAAATCGATCGGCGGCATGGGGCTGCCCTTTGCGCTCACGCTTTTCAAGCCGGAGCTTGACATCTGGAGCCCGGGCGAGCACAACGGCACCTTCCGCGGGTTTGAGCCAGCGATGGTGGCCGCCAAGGCGGGCCTGGAGTTCATGCTTGAAAACCACATCGAGGACGAGGTCCGCCGCAAGGCTGCGATAATGGATGAGTATCTTGGCGCGGGGCTGAAGAAACTCGGCCTCAGGCTCACCCATCGCGGCATAGGCATGGTATGGGGCATCGATTTCGCGGCGTATCCCGCGGGAACCGCCAAAAAGGCGAGCCGTGCCTGCTTCGAGCGCGGACTGATTGCGGAGCTTGCCGGACGGGGTGACTGCGTGCTCAAGATGATGCCGGCGCTCACCACGGACGACGCGACGCTCAAGCGCGGCATGGATATAATATTCGACGCTGTCGCGAGTCTCGGGCTTTGAGAAAGGATGATACTATGAAGAAATATACTGTCGGCGTCGTCGGCGCGATGGGCGTCGTCGGCACCACCATGCTTCGTATCCTGGAGGAGAGAAACTTCCCCGTGGGCAGGCTCGTCGCGATGGACGCGCCGGAAAACGAAGGAAAAACGGTAAAGTTCCGCGGCGAGGATGTAACCGTCCTCGCGGCAGGCAAGGGCGCGTTCAAAGGCGTGGACGTTGCGCTTTTCGCGGCCGGCGGCGGGGCGAGCCTTGCGCTTGCGCCGATCGCCGTGGATGAAGGCTGCATTGTGATCGATAACTCAAGCGCCTTCCGCATGGATGCAAACGTGCCGCTGGTGATACCGGAGTGCAATCCGGGGGATGTGGCTTCGCATCACGGAATAATCGCGAACCCGAACTGCTCCACAATAATCGCGCTCGTGCCGATAAAGCCGCTTGACGATTATGCGGGCGTGACAAGAATAATCGCCTCCACATATCAGGCGGTGTCGGGCGCGGGCATTGCGGGTCTCAACGAGCTTGAAAGCCAGACGCGCGAGGTGCTTGACAACAAGCCCATCCATCCGCAGGCTTTTGCGCATCAGATAGCGTTCAACCTCATCCCCCACATAGACGTCTTTGAAGAAAACGGCTATACGCACGAGGAGATGAAGATGTTCAACGAGGGAAGGAAGATCCTCGGCAAACCGGGACTTATGGTCAACTGCACATGCGTGCGCGTGCCTGTGTTCCGCAGTCACAGCGAGTCGATCACCATCGAGACACAGCGCGAGCTGACGCCTGATAAGGCGCGCGAGCTGCTTGCGGGCGCGCCGGGCGTGCGCCTTGTGGATGATCCCGCGCACAATGCGTATCCCATGCCGGCGGACACTTCCGAACAGGATCTTATATATGTCGGCCGGATAAGACGCGACATATCAACGGATAAACACTCGCTCACCTTCTGGTGCTGCGGGGATCAGCTCAGAAAAGGCGCGGCCACAAACGCCGTGCAGATCGCTGAGACGCTTGTTGCAAAGAAACTTATCTGAGGCGGGGAAACCCGCCTTTTCTTTTTTGCGTGTCACATCTGTACGGATAGTCCGTATCATGCCATAAACCGAACAACAAACGTTTTGTCACTTGCCCGAGAGGCGGCGACGGCAATATGCGCGGACGGACATACGCGAGGCTGAGGTCTCGGGACATGCTGAATCCATCGGCCGCTCCTACGGACTGCATGTTTAGCGCGGTGGAAGGGAGCGTCCAGCAAAACATCGCAGTGATGCAATTGCGTCCGGAAGGCGGCCTGCGGGCGTCACGGCGCATAAAAAAACATCGTTCCGGAAGTTCATTCCGGAACGATGTTGCGCGCAGCCTGAGGCTGCTGGTGGAGCTTACCGGATTCGAACCGGTGATCTCTACACTGCCAGTGTAGCGCGATAGCCAACTTCGCTAAAGCCCCTTTTCTCGGACGCGAGGTCTATTATACGTTATCATTCGCGATTTGTAAAGCCCTTTTTCGGCGCAAAATACTGATAAAGCGTACATGTCATTCCGCCGTTGGAAAGCTTGCGCCGTTTGTCTGCTTTTTTGCCGTAAACGGTCTCGAAATCACGGTTGGCGGATATTATCGCCACAGCCCAGCCGGGCAGCGCGTCAAAGGTTTTGCGCATATCCCTGTAAAGGTCGTCCGCTTCCTTTTTGGTCATCAGACGCTCGCCGTAAGGCGGGTTGCAAACGAGCACGCCGCCTGTTTTTTCGGTTTCAAGCTCGCACAGCGGCCGCACGGACCAGTTCACCATAACGCCGGCCTTCCTTGCGTGCTTGCGGCAAACGTCGATGCAGCGCGGATCGATGTCGCGCCCCTCGATGTCGTACGGCACGTCGCGCACGCTGTCGATGGCGTTCCTGCGCTCGGTGCGGAACGCCTCGGGATCAAGGAACTCCCATTGCTCCGCGGCAAAGCTGCGGTCAAGGCCGGGCGCCTTGTTGCGCGCCATCATCGCGGCTTCGATGGGCATGGTGCCGCTGCCGCACATGGGATCGATGAACGGCTTGTCCGGATAATAGCGGGCAAGGGTGACGATCGCCGCGCCGAGCGTTTCGCTTATCGGGGCGGTGACGTTGTATGTGCGATAACCGCGGCGTGAAAGCCCGGCACCGCACGGATCGAGCGCGACAGTCACATGATCGCGCAGTATGCCTATCTCGATTATGACCTCGCGGCCTGTTTCGGGCAGGTCGGTGTTGAGCGCGGTCTTGAGGTTTTCAACGATGGCCTTCTTGGCGATGCTCTGACAGTCGGACACGGAAAACAGCGTGCTTTTGGCGCTTTTGCCGTTGACATGGATGAAGCTGTCGCGTTTGAGATAGCGCTTCCATTCTATTGCGCGCACGCCCTCAAAAAGCTCGTCAAAGGTGCGCGCGTCAAAGCTGCCGACCTCGAAGAGCACGCGCTCCGCCGTGCGCAGCCAAAGACAGGCGCGCGCCATTTCCTCGAAGCCGCCATCAAAGCGTATGTTGGCGTCTTCCACGGTCAAAACGTTGATGTTGAGCTTTCTGAGCTCCATTGCGACAAGGGCTTCAAGGCCCAGCTTGCAGGTTGCATGGAATATCATTTTTTGTCCAATCTCGCGAGCGCGTTTTTGAAGCGCAGGGCGCTCACGCCGTATTTTGCGCATATGTCGGATTTTGAAGCTTTCTCGCCGCTTTCACGGCAGGCAAGGTATTCGAGCGCCGCGGCCATGGCGTTCGACTGCGCGCGGGTTATGCGCGGCAGGGGAGACTGTCCGGCGCGGATAAACTTTTCCCAGATCAGCACGGCATGCCCGGCCGCTTTGTCCGAACGGCGGCCGTTCATCGTGGAAAGACAGGTGATGAGCGCGTCCCTGTAAGGCTTGCTCACGCCCTCGGAATCGCGGTTGACGCGGCTTTCGACAAGGCTGCCGGAAAGATACGCGATATACGGCTCCTTTGCCCCCTGTGCGGCAAGCATTGCGAATGCCTCGTGCTTGAGCGCGTCGCTTTGGTCGCGGCGGAGAATGAAGTCGCGCAGGATATCCTCGCTGCGGCTGTCAGCAAAGCTTGAAACAAGCGAGATGAGCGCGCGCTTGATCCCGTCGTCCGGAAGAGAAAATCCCCAGCACACGAGCGAAGTAAGCTCGCCCGGAGCCTGCCAGATCGCGTCAAGCTCCGCCTTCGGCTTGGCCACAAGCTCGTTGAGCCTGTTTATGCGCGCGAGCATTTCGTCAAACGGCACCTGATAATTGAGCATGTATTTCTTCTTCGCGGCGGGGGAGGCGCTTCCCGTGACCTCTGCCGCGCGGCAAACCCCGCGGTAATACCTTGCAACGGTATCGCGGGAGTTTATTTTGAGGAGCGTGTCGTAACAGGCGAGCGCTTCGTCAAAACGGTCTGTCTCATAAGCGCACATGGCAAAGCGGTGCAGCGTGCCCTCGTCATACGGGAAACGATCCTTCTGCTCAAGCATCACGGGATAAGCGTCCGCAAAGCGCCCGAGATCCATGAGCACAAGCGCCATCCTGTTGGCGTCGTCCGGATCGTCCGACTCGCTTCCGATGAAGCGGTCCGCGGTGCTGTTGGCCGCGCGGGTATCGTGCATGGCGGACTGGATCATTGCAAGGTTGCAAAGCGCCTGCATGTTGTTCGCGTCGCGCTCGAGCACCTTGTTCGCCTCGCCGACGGCGTGCTTGTATTCCTGACGGCAGAAGTACACGAGGGTCAGGTTGTTGCGCGCCCAGTCAAGCTCCGGATCGAGCGCAAGCGCGCGGCGCAGCTTCTCCTCCGCTTCCGAATAATGCTCCTGCTCGATCAGCTCGCGCCCGTCCTCGGCAAGGTCAAGCGCTTCATCCTTCCTGTTGAGCTCGACAAGACCGTCTTCGCTGCCGTCATATTCCGCGTCGTCAATGGCGTCGAGCATGTCGTATGCGTCGTATATGAATTCGCCCTCGGGCTCAAGCTCCGCATAGCGTTCAAGCGCATCCTTTGCGTGATCGAGATCGTTGAGACCGGCAAAATTGCAGCCAAGCCCGAAGAAGCATTCCGCGTCGGGCTGCTCGTTTTCCATCAGGCGAAACAGGATCCGGTTCGATTCGTCGAAACGCTCCATCTCGGTCAGCACCTCGGCCGCGGCAAGGCGTATCTCCTCGTTTTCGGGATCGCGCTCAAGCGCCATGCGGTAATTGGAAAGCGCGTTCGGAAGATCGTTGTCGTCAAGCTTGTCAAGGCCGCGTTTGTAGAAGAACTCGCCCTTCTGCTCGAAGGAGAGCACCTTGCCCGGGCCTTGATGCCTGTGTTGAGTTTTTGACCCCGTTTCGGTCATTTATTGCCTTTCCCGCCCTCGGCGAGCAGTCGCCGGAGGTCGTTTTCATCAAAATCGTACACCGCGTTGCAGAACTGGCAGGTGAGCTGCGCGCCGTGATCCTTTTCGATCATGTCTTCAAGCTCCTCGCTTCCCATGGAGAGCAGCACGCGCTCAAGGCGTTCCCTGCTGCAGTCGCAGCGGAATTCGGGGGAAAAGCCTTCGAGGATCTCCATATCGCAATCGCTGAAAATATCGCCCGTGATGCTTTCAAGCGTTTCGCCTTTTTCAAGCCTTGATGCAAGCGCGCTCACGGCGTCTCCCTTGGCGCTGAGGGCGTCGACCGTGTCCGCCGGACAGCCCGGCATCGCCTGGATGAGCATACCGCCGGCGCCGAGGGTCTTTCCGCTTTCGATGTCGACATGAACGCCGAGATAAACCATAGAAGGCGTCTGTTCGCTCAAGGTGAAATAGTTGGCGAAATCCTCGGCGATCTCGCCGGAGACCATCTTGCACTTGCCGACGTAAGGCTCCTTCATGCCCATGTCGCGGATGACTGTAAGTTCGCCGAACCAGCCCACCGCAAGCGCCACGTCGAGCTTGCCGTCAGGCGACGGGGGCAGCTCAAGCTCCGGCGCTTCGATATAGCCCTTGACGCGGCCGTGCATGTTTGCGGTGCACACTATATTGCCGGCCATACCCTCGCCCTTGACGATCGCCGTGACGCGCTCGTTTTCTCCCTTAAGGGACACGCCCATCATGGATGTCATCATCAGCGTGCGCCCGAGCGCCGCCGTGCATACGCGGGAGAGACTGTGCATCTGTCTTGCGTCCTCCACAAGAGAGGTGCCTGATATCGCCGTGAAACGCGCCGTGCGGCCCATGAGCACGCCGCGAAGGATCTTATCTTCTGCCATATTATCCTCTTTCCGGAGCGGCCGCAACGAATTGTATCCGCTCGCATTCTTCTTCTGGGGCGTCGTGAGTGAATGCCCCGTATACCCTGATATCCGTAAAACCGGCCGAGGCGAGCCACGCCGTGATCTCACGCACGGAGTGCGCGCGCTGTATGTGCGTTTCGGAAAAACGCTCGTATCTGCCGTCCGGCGCTTTTTCAAAGAAGGTCACATCCATGCGGATGAGCCTGTTTGCTTCATCATATTCATTTTGCCAGATATATGCGGCTTCATCCTCCTGCGCGGTGAAGGTGTTGTTGCCCAATATGTGCGAGAGCTTATACCGGCTGGATATATCAAAGATCAACAGCCCGCCCGGCGCAAGATTCTTCATGGCAGCGTCAAAAAAAGCCGTTACGCCCGCGCGGGAGGAAAGGTAGTTCACCCCGTCGCACGCGGAAACTATGGCGTCCATCTTCCTGTGCAGGGAAAGATGCTCCATGCGTTCGCAGATGAAGGGGATATCAAGCCTTGCGAGCCGCGCCTTTTCGGATGCGATGAAAAGCATGTCCTCGGATGCGTCGATGCCGGTCACGCGGTGCCCCGCGCGCGCGAGCGGTATCGTGAGCGCGCCCGTGCCGCAAGCCGCGTCGGCCACGGCAAGCCCGGGGCGCGGGAGGAAGGAGAGGATATACTCCGCCCATGCGGCCCTGTCGACGTCGGCCATGAGCGCATCGTAAACGCGCGCGAAACGTGAATACACCGTCAATGCTTCCTCCTTTTTGAATAAGATGTTAATAATTGTACAACAAAGGCAATACGCTTTCAAGTGAGCTTGATGCAAGGCGCGTCAAGTGATAAAATCATGTGACCGTATCGAATAACGATCAAATTTGGCGAAACAGGACGAAAGAGTGATGTTAGATGGAAAACGGCGCTAAAAACAAAAAGAAACTGCATCCCGCGCTGATCGCGGTGATCGTGCTTGCGTCGATAATCGTCGTCGCGGCCGCTGTCGTGGCGATACTCGGCACAAACCTTTTGAACAGGATAAACAGAACGGATCCTTCCGAAGCGCTTGTCAGCGACCAAACGCCCGCCCTTACGGACGAAGCCCCTGATATGACGCCTACGCCGACGCGGAGCCCGGCCCCCGCATCGACGCAGGCACAGACGGAGACGCCCGCGACGCCGCGTCCCACGCTGCCGATTTCGGAGTTTTACGAGCAGACGTACCTTACGGATGAGCAGCTTGCGAAAATGGAAGCCGACAGCGTTGATGAGAACGTGATAAACGTGCTGCTCATCGGCGGTGACAGGCGCGCCCATTCCGGCGGATACAATTCGGACACGATGATGATCGCCACGGTAGACAAGAACAACGGAAGGCTCAAGCTCACCTCCCTCATGCGGGATCAACTCGTGATGATACCGGGCATAGGCTACGGCAAGCTCAATTCCGCGGCGGCGCGCGGCGGCGTGCAGCTTCTGTTCGATACCATATATGAAAACTTCCATGTGAAGATCGACAAATACGTCATGGTCGACCTCTATACTTTTGTGGAGATAATCGACAAAATGGGCGGGGTGACGCTCAAGCTCACCGCAGAGGAGATAAGCGCGGCGAACGATTGCATCGCAGGGCTCAACAAGCAGCTCGGCGTGGATTATCTCTGGGACGGGTTCATATTCGCCGATCCCGGCCCCGTGCAGCTCACCGGCAAACAGGCGCTGGGCTACGTCAGAATAAGAAAGATCGACAGCGAGTTCGTGCGCGTCGAGCGCCAGTATGCGCTTTTGGGCACGGTGTTCGCCAAATTCATGAGGATGGGCGCGACCAAGCAGTATGACATGCTCTATGACCTTCTGCCGTATGTGGAAACGAACCTTACCAACGCGCAGATCGTGAGCATAGCCACGGCGGCGCTCTCGCTCAACCAGAAGGGAATACTGTTTTGCAGACTGCCTATCGAGGGGCTTTATCAGAACGGAAAGTGGGAGAAGCATTTCGTCTTTTTCTGCGATCTGCCGGCGCAGAGCCTGAAACTCAACGAGTTTATCTATGATAACGCGGATGAACCAAAGGCCATTAAACTCAGCGAGCCGAATCCGTCACTGCCGCCGCGCACGCCGAATCCCGCGGGCGTCACGGAAAGTCCGGACGCGGAGGGAACGAATTCCGGCAGCCTTTTGGACGGCTGAGCCGTAAGGGCATATAAGCAAACGGGAGCGGGCGCACATATATTGAAGTGTGCGCCCGGTTTATATACATGAGAGCACCGTCCGCATCAGGCGCCGCGCGGCGGGGCGTGCCGGGCGTTTCGGGCGCGCGGCTGCGGCGCGGACCGGCGCGGACAAAGGCGCCGGGTGCGGACGGTGTGCGAATTCACCTTTGGTACAAGATGTGTATTTGCTCTATTCATAAATCTTGTTTATAATCAGTTTATAATTCATTATCCGATACATTCATACAGCACTGATTTATAAAAGAGAAGGAGTGTTTGCTATGGGTGTTATATTTTTGGTGACGGGTGCTGCCGGACATCTGGGCAGCGTGGTCGTCAGTAAGCTTGTTGCCAGGGGCGAGCGCGTGCGCGCGCTCGTTTTGCCGGGGGAAAAGCATCCCCCTGAAAATTGCGAGGTGTTTTGCGGCGATGTGTGCGACAGGGAAAGCATCAAACCGTTTTTTGAAGTGCCCGAGGGCGACGAGGCGATCGTCATCCATGCCGCCGGCATAGTTTCCATCGCATCCAAAATACCGCCCGCGCTGTATAACGTGAACGTGTGCGGCACAAGAAACGTCGTTTCGCTTTGCGAGGAGAAACGGGTGAAAAAGCTCGTTTATGTCAGCTCCGTTCATGCGATACCCGAAAAACCCAAGGGAGAGGTCATCACGGAGACCGCGCACTTTGATCCTGCGCTTGTCAACGGCGCCTATGCGAAAACAAAAGCCGAAGCGACGCAGCTCGTGCTTGACGCCGCGGCGCGCGGCCTCAACGCATCGGTCGTGCATCCGTCCGGGATATCCGGCCCGTATGACAACGGGCGCGGCCATCTGACGACGCTCGTCATGGATTACTGCCATCATACCCTCACGAGCGGCCTCAACGGCGGATATGATTTTGTGGATGTGAGGGATGTGGCGGACGGCATAATCGAGTGCTGCGAGCGCGGGGAGCGCGGCAAATGCTATATCCTTTCAAACGGATATTACACGATACCGCAGATATTTGACATATTGCATGATGTGACGGGCGAAAAGCTTGTGAAAAGGATGCTGCCGCTTTGGTTTGTGAACCTGGTGGCCCCGCTTGCGGAGGCATATTACAAGCTGCTCCGTCAGCCGCCGCTTTTCACGAAGTATTCGATATACACCCTCGGCGCGAACGCATTGTTCTCGCATGAAAAAGCGTCAAGGGAGCTTGGATACGCCACACATTATACCTTGAGGGAGACCATTGAGGATACCGTGAAATGGCTCCGCGCGCAGGGCAGACTTGCCTGATTCACTTTCCGAGGTTGGTCATGCGCGCATAATGGAAAATATACTGCTGCACGATCCCGCTTTCGCTGCCCAGGGCGCGTATGGCCTGTTCAAGGTCGCGGCGTCTGGGCGTGTCGCCGCCGAAGTATATGGCGGTCATCGCCCTGTCGATCCAAACGTCCACAGGAAAAGCATCGGTGTGCGAAAGGGAAAAGAGCAGCACGCAGTCCGCAACCTTGGGGCCTACCCCGGGGAAGGCGAGAAGCTCCTTCCTCGCCTGATCGAGCGGCATATCGGAAAGCGCTGTGAGATCATAGCCGTCGGCTATGATCCCGGCGCTTTTTTTGATGAAGGGCGCGCGATAGCCGGCGCCCAAGGCGGTAAGCTCGTCGACGCTGAGCGTGGCCACGGCCTGGGGCGTGGGGAAGAGCGAATATTCGCATCCGCGGAAAAAGGTTTTTTCGCCCGCCTTCACACAGAGCCTTTCAACGATGCCGGCAATGCGCTTGATGTTGTTGTTGGCTGAAATTATAAAGGTGATGAGCGTTTCAAAGGGCTCCTGCGTGAACACTCGGATGCCCGTCGCGCACGGAACGCATGGCGAAAGGTCGGGATCGACCTGAAGCTTCGCCTCAAGGGAGGCATAATCCCTGTCGAGGTCGAAATACTTTATCCAAAGCGCGGCGTCCTCCGGCGCACAGGGGGAAAGACGAAGCTCGCTGGCGGCTTCATCCTGCTCGGCGTGGATCATGCGTCCCCACGCGGGCGCGGTGAAACCGTCGCCGTCGGCGCGCCAGCGGAAGCTCTGCCCGCATGCGCAGGAGCGCGGCAGAGAAAGCCTTTCTATGCCGTGAAATGTCAAAATACCGTCATTGACGTCGTATGAAGTAAACATGTGCCGATTATAGCACAATCGCGATCGGCTGTCAGCGCAAATCGCAGCGGACGCGGGCCGTTATTTTTTTGTGAGCCTTGCCTGTTCGCCGATGGCGGCCGTGCTCTTCGCCCGTCTGAGGCGGATTATTTCCTTGACCTTTGCAAGCGCGTTTTCGACCTCGCGCCTGAAATCGGCCGAGCCTGTCATGAGGGCGCGGCTTTCAAGCGCGGAAAGCTTTATGAGGTTGTCCGACGTGATGACGCGCGAAAGGTAATCGCCGTCCTGCTGCGCAAGCGCTTTTGATATGTAAACGTCGGCAGGCTCGTCTTTTTTTGTAAAAACCACGCTGATGCCCTTATACTGCTGCGCCTGCGACGCGCCCTTGTCCGTGCGGTACGCGTCGAACACGGCGACAAGTGGCACGCCGGTGAACGCGCTGTATTCGGATAGTATGTCAAGAAGTGCCAGCCTTGCGCTTTCAAGATCATCCTCAGCGAGGGCCTTGAGCTCATCCCAGGCGAAAAGCAGATTGTATGCGTCAACATAGATAAGCTTCACCGTGCCCTGGTTTTGATACACGGCGGCGGGTTCGGGCGCGTTTGTTTTCACGCTTCCGTATTGCGCCCGCCTGACAGGCCCCATCGCGCGCAGCATGATCGCCTCAAGCTCCTTGTCGCTCACCTTTGACGGGATGCGTTCGCCGCCGCCGCGCACGCGGCCGACGGACTCTGTATGCATGAAGCGTTCCGCCTCGTCAAAGCGGACCGTGATGCTGCCGCCGTGATCGGTGAACACCGAGTCGGCGGGATTCTCCGTGTCACGCTCGGCGTCATACGCAAAGGCGGCGCGCACCGCGCACGGATCGGCGACAGGCTCGTATCCCGCCTGGAAAAGCGAGATGCGTCCCTGACCGCGCGTGTATGTGCCAAGCTCCCGCGCGTAAGCGCTCAGCGTCGCGGCCGGCGCTGCGCCGTGTATAACGGCAAGGCCGTCCCCGCGCGTCTCCGTCTCCGCGCGGCCGCCCATGCGCAGAATATCCGCCGCCGCGCGGCCGGAAAGAGCCTGCTCAAGTGTTATTTCAAAATCAAAATACGGTTCGAGCAGCACCATGTCGGCCTGCATGAGCGCCGCGCGCACAGCGCGTGAGGCCGCCTCATAGAAGTCGCCGCCTTCCGTGTGCTTTATGTGCGCGCGTCCCGCCACAAGGGTCAGCGTCACATCGGTAAGCGGGGAACCGGTGAGCGTGCCGATATGGCGCTTGCGCCTGAGGGATGAAAGTATCTGCGCCTGATACGCGGCGTCGAGCGTATCAGTGTCGAGCGCGGAACGAATGATTATTCCGCTGCCGCGCGCGGCGGGCTCGACGAGCACCCTGACTTCCGCATAATGGCGCAAAGGCTCGAAGTGTCCCGCGCCGTAAACGGGGGAGGCGACGGTCTCCTTGTAAAATATGCGGCCGGCGTCAAGCGTGGCGCTGATGCCGAACCGGCGCGCAAGCACGCTTGTGAAAACCTCCGCCTCGATATCGCCCGTAAGGCCAACACGGAATTCCCTGAGGGCCGGATCGAACGACGCCGCAAGCGAAGGCTCCTCCTCCGTGAGCACCGCGAGCGCATCGCGCAGGGCTCGCGCGTCTGTGCCGGGGGCGCTCTTCACGCGGAAGCGGAACACGCTCTCCGCACCCATGCGGGGCACGGGATCTTCGCATCCGAGCCCCATAGGGGCGTATGTTGACGAAAGGCCCGTGACGGCGTATATGCGTCCGGGGACGGCGACGTCGGCTTTCGTGTATCTGCCGCCCGAAACACAGCGTATTTCCTGTATTTTTTCTGAAACAAGGTCGCCGGAGCCATCGGTGTAATCGATCCTGTCGCGCGATGAAAGCGTGCCGCCGGTGAGCTTCAGGTATGTGAGCCGCTGGCCGCGCTCGTCGCGGGCGATCTTGTATACGCGCGCGGCAAATGAAGGCTTTTCGGCCGCCTGCGGCGCGTATGACGCGATCATATCGATGAATTCGCCTATGCCCTGCATCCTGAGACCGGAGCCGAAGCAGCACGGGAATATGCGCCGCTGCCTGAAAAGACGTGAAAGCGTGGCCTCGCCGAGGGTCGCGTCCTCAAGATACTCCGCGAGCGCGTCCTCGTCGGTGAGGGCGGCTTCCTCCATCGCACCTTCACCCGAAAGCTCGATGCAGCGGGGAGAGATCTCGTCGCGGAGGGCGCGCATGATGCGCTCCCTGTCCGCCGTGCCTATATCCATTTTGGTCACAAAAATAAAAACCGGAAGGTGATATGCCATGGCCATCTTCCAAAGCGCGCCTGTGTGCGCTTCCGGCCCGGATGTTCCGTTTATAACAAGCACGGCGCAGTCCATCACGCTCATCGCGCGCTCCGTTTCGGGCAGAAGCTCCGCATGACCCGGCGTGTCGAGCACCGTGATATGGGCTTTTTCGGTTTCGATTTCGGTCAGCGCCGAATATATGGTTATTCCGCGGGCGCGTTCGATGGGATCAAAATCAAGATGGGCGCTGCCCGCGTCCACCCTTCCGGCCTCCCGTATTTTTCCTGAAAACAGCATCATGGCTTCGGTGAGCGTGGTCTTACCGGCGTCCACATGCGCCATAATGCCGACGACCGTATTCTTCATAATATAAATAATAACATAAAATCCGAAGCGTGCATATCGCGTTTACGCCGCGCCGCGCGGGATGAAGCCGTATCCATCCGCTCATGAAACGGGGATCGTAACCGTGAACTGCGTGCCGCAGTCCTTTCCGCTTGAAAGCGCAATGCTGCCCGCGCAGGAATCGAGTATCCTGCGCACGAGCGCAAGCCCAAGGCCGTTCCCCTCGCTTTTATGGGAACCGTCCGCCTGATAGAACCTGTCGTATATATGCAGCGCTTCTTCCCCGGTGATGCCCGGCCCGCTGTCCGACACCGTGATGCGCGCGTATCCGTCATATGATGAAAGCTTGATCGCCACCTCGCCGCCGGCGGGCGAAAACTTGACGGCATTGTCGATAAGATTCGTCCAGACATGATAAAGCATGCTCTCGCAGCCGGTGATGTTCACTTCGTCAAGCTCGACGTCAAGATCGATATTCTTGCCCGTCCATTTCGTTTCAAGCGAAAGTATCGCCTGACGTATCTGCTCGTCGAGCCTGAAGCTTGTTTTTTCCGCGGGTATCGCCTTGTGATCCACCTTGGAAAGCAGAAGAATGTTGCCGACAAGCTGCGAAAGCCGCCGCGTGCTGAAAAGTATCTTGTCGACATATTCGCGCTGCTCCGCCGTTTGCCCGGGCGTGTCCTGAAGGAGAGTGACATAGCCCTCAATTGCGCTTATCGGGGTTTTGAACTCGTGTGAAACGCCGGAGATGAAATCGCTCTGGAGCATCTCCACGGCGGAAAGCTCCTTTGCCATAAGGTTGAAGCTGTTGTATGAATCCTGGATCTCCGCGATGCGGCTGATGCAGTTCAGCCGGACGGAGTAATCCCCGCCGGAGACCTTTGCCATGGCGTTGCTCAGGCGCGTTATGGGAAGAAGGATGCGCTTTGAGGTGAAGGCCGTCACGCCCGCGCCGACGATGATGCTCACGAGCGGTATCCATATATAGACGGGGAGGTCGATCGCGCTTGAAATGAGCCTGCTGAAAAAGAATATGATAAGGCCAAGCACCACCGACGTGCCGGTGATCACGGCGAAGATATAGGCTGTGAAATACCAGCGAAGGTTTATCCCTTTCCTCAGCGTGTTTTTATTCATGTGAACGCCTCACCACCTTGTAGCCTACGCCGCGCATTGTGACTATCTCAAAATCGGGATTGTCGCGGAAGCGCTCGCGAAGCCTGCCGATATGCACCTCCACCGTGTGCGGATCGGTCTCCGTGTCAACGCCCCATATGTCGTCCATTATCTGCTGGCGCGTGAATATCCTTCCCGGGAAAGAGGCCATCTTGTACAGAAGCTGAAATTCCTTCTGCGGAAGCACGGCGCTTTCATGCCCGCGGGCGACCGTGAGCGAATCGTATTCAAGCACGGTGCCGCCTATCGTCTGCCTGCGCTCGGCGATCATCTGCGCGCGCCGCAAAAGCGCGGAAACGCGCAGCGTCATCTCGTTCACATTGACGGGTTTTATCATATAATCGTCTGAGCCGGAGAGGAACCCGCGGCGCATGTCGTCGAAGGCGTCCTTTGCCGTTATCATGAGGACCGGCATCGTATACCCCGCGTCGCGCAGCATGCCGACAAGCTTGTATCCGTCCACGCGCGGCATCATTATATCAGATATGAGAAGATCGTACGAAGCAGTTTCAAGCGCGTCAAGCGCGGCCTGACCGTCCTCAACGCCGGTCACGGCATAGCCGCTGCGCACAAGCACGCGCTCGAACAGCCGCCGGAGCTCCGCGTCATCCTCCGCGATGAGGATCTTGAGCATAGGTCTCACCTCCGCTTTCAATTATTGCCGGCGTCGTCCGCTTTGTCAACATCTGCGCGCGACGGAACAAGACCGCGCACGAGTTTGCCGCGACAGGGCAGCGCGAGGCTGATGAAGGCGAGCGCGCCCGCGGTGCAGACGAGCATATCGTTCATGGTATCGATGATGCCGATGTCGAGATAGCCGCCTGTGACGATATGCTTTCCGTCGACCAAAACGCCCGTTATGTCGCTGAATGTGTCAAGCGAGCCGTTGTTGCCCGCCGTATAGTATGACGAGAATGATTTAACGAGGGTATCGTTTTGCATATCGGTGCCGAAGAAGGTATCCATTGAATACTCGAAAAACTCCCACACGGCGGCGACGGACAGCGCGAGCATGAGCGCCGAGAGGCATTTGAGCAGGAAGGAGTGGGAGCTGTTGCCCCTGTCGGCGATATCCGGCAGCGAAAAGCCGATGCACGCGACGATGACGCCGCTTGAAGTGTGCAATATCTTGTCGAAAAAGGGGATGCTGTAATAAAGCCCGTAAACATGCCCGAGCATGGAGCCTGTGCAGAAAACCATGCAAATGATCTCCGTCGCTGCGGGCATACGCATGGAGCATAGCGTTTCAAGCGCGAACGGGCAAACGAAAAGCAGCATCGTCACCGCGCACAGCAGCTCGAACTGCACGTTGCCCGCGAAAAGCGAATATATGAGCGTTGAAAATGCAAACGTTTCGAGCCCGGCGAAAACCGCGAGCACGGAAGGCTTTCTTCCGCCGAGCAGCGCCGGGCGCCTGAGGGTATATGTTTTGTTCTCCATGTGATTCCTCCGCAAGTTTGATTGGTATCAGAATACACGCCGCCATTCAACAAAACCTCAACTGAACCTCAACGGCAATTGAGGATGAGTTGAAGTTGAGTTGCGCTTTTTCGGGTATATTCATATTGTGGGCGAAGAAAAGAGGGAATATGTATGGGCTTTATCCGCTGTGCCGCATATATCGCGGCGCTGGGCTGCATCTCTTTCATTCTGGGGCGGCTTATGCCCAAGCGCTGGTTCAACGGCAATGCTTTCCCGTACAGGAGCTTTCGCTTTGAAAAGGAAGGCGCGGTTTATGACGCGCTCAATATAAAACAATGGCAGAATCTGCTGCCGGATATGAGCAGGCTTTTCCCGAAGCTTATGCCCGCAAAGCGCATGACAAACGGCACGGACAGGGCGGCGCTTGAGCTGATGGTGCAGGAAACCTGCGTCGCGGAGTTCACGCACACGCTGCTTTGCCTTATGGGACTCATGTGCCTTGCGCTCTGGCGCGGCGCGGGCGGCCGCGCGGTTTACGCCGCGTATGTTCTTCTCGGCAATCTGCCTTTTATTTTGATCCAGCGCTATAACAGACCGCGGCTCATGCGCCTTATGAAACGCGCCGGGACCCGGGCGCGCGCCGAAACGGAAAACGCCGCGGGCGCCGGAGTGCTGATATTGAGCGCGAACAACGGCGCGGGACACAATTCCTGCGCGCAGGCGCTCAAAGAGGAGTTTGAGGCGCAGGGGGTGCGGTGCGTTGCGCTCGACGCGATGGCGTTCGCCTCAAAGCGCGTTTCGGGCGCGGTGTCGCGCCTGCATACGTTCGTTTACCGTCATATGCCGCGCCTGTTTGACGCGGGTTACCGTTTCAGCGAAAAGCATCCCGGCATATTCGGCGAAGGGAGCCTGTCGCGAAGGGCGATGGGGCGCGGCGCCGAAAGGCTCAACGATTACATCGTGAAAGGCGGCTTCAACGCCGTCGTCTGCACGCATATCTTTGCTGCGCTGATGCTTACGGACGCGCGAGAGAAGTACGGGCTGCATATTGCGTCGTGCCATGTGTCAACGGATTACACATGCTCGCCCGGACTTGAAAAAAGCGCCCTTGACATGTACTTCATACCCGATCGATCCCTTGCCGGCGAATTCGCGGCGGCCGGGATCCCGTCCGGGAAGCTCGTCCCCGCGGGCCTTCCTGTGCGAAGGGAGTTCGCCTGTCCTTCCGGCGCGGCGGCGAAGCGCACGGGGAATATCCTCATGATGTGCGGCAGCATGGGCTGCGGCCCGATAGAAAAGACGGCGGAGCTTATCAAGGGCGGACTTGCGCCCGCGCAAACGCTCACCGTCGTGTGCGGAACGAACCGCAAGCTTTGCAGCCGGCTGAAAAAGAGATATGAAAACGATCCAAAGATCAAGGTGCTGGGCTTTTGCAATTCGGTTTCCCGCCTGATGGAGGAAGCCGACGTGTACCTGACGAAACCGGGCGGCATAAGCGTAAGCGAGGCTGCGGCAAAGGGCGTTCCTATGGTGCTGCTTGACACCGTTTCCGGATGCGAGAAGCACAACCTTGATTTCTTCGTTGCGCGCGCAGTCGCCGTACCGGCCGAAAACGCCGCGGACGCCGCGGCGAAATGTCTCGATATATTGCGCGATGAGTTTGCCCGCAACCGCATGGCCCACGCACTGCGTCAGGCGCAGCCCTGCGGCGCGGCAGAGAACATATGCGCATGTGTGCTGAACCTTGCAGCGCCGCGCGCGGCAGGCGCGCGCGAAGACGCCGCCGCGGACGAAGCCGCGCTGCCCCAGCACGTTTGATGCTTAAAGTTCCGATCCCCCCAGATCGCAGATGAAGAGCCGCATGGCGAATATGCCCGGCTCTTCACTGTTTTTTGGCTTTACGGATTCATTTGAGGAAAGCTGCTTTAAGCGCCGCGACGCGCCGATCCACGCAGGATCTCACCGTCGGACTCGAAAGTACCGCGTCGAAGCCGTGCATGGTGGCGCACGTTTGGTTAAGCTCCACATTCACGCCCGCGTTTTGCAGCGCGACGGCGTAATCGACGGCTTCGTCATGCAGTGGATCGAACTGGGCGGTTTCGATATAAGCGTCAGGAAGACCGGCGAAGGACGCGGCCTCCATCGGCGAAGCGTAGGCCGCGTCGGCGCATACGCCCTGAGGCATGTACCAACGCCACATCTTCGCGTTGAGGCGCGCGTTCCACATCGGCGTATCGATATAAACGCGCATTGACTCCGTCTGCATCCGCCTGTCCGTCACCGGATAAACGAGAAGCTGAAGACAGGGCTTCCACGCGGCGCGGTCGCGCAGCATAAGGCAAACGGCGGCCGCAAGACAGCCGCCGGCGCTGTCGCCGCAGACTGCCGTGCGCGACGGGTCGACGCCAAGCGAGGCGGCGTTGTTCACGACCCAAAGGCAGGACGCGAAGCATTCGTTCACCTGCGTGGGGAAAACATTGGCCGGAGCCATGGAATAAAGCACAAAAAGCACCTTGCATCCCGCGCGCAGCGCGTACTGCGCGCACAGCTCGTAGTGTGAAGGCCCGGGCTCCATCACGAAGCCGCCGCCGTGAAAATATATGAGGCACGGCGCTTTGGCGCCGATGTGCTCGGGCGAATACAGCAGCGCGTGGACGCTGCCGCCGTCCGGCATGGGAACGGCGTGCTTCACAACGGAAATGCCGGAGGGAAGCTTTGCGCTCATATGGGAAAGAACGAAGTTTATTGGGCCGAGCGTCGATCTGTATACGGGCGGATAAAGGCGCCTGTAAAGGCCGAATTCACGGCTGATGGGATACTTCATGCGTCATCTCGCTTTCCGTGCCGCGCACGATTGACTCTTTCTTTGATTATAGCACGCGAAGGGTTTATGTGATATCATCATGTCGGAGGGCAAAGATATGGACGAAACGGATGCGGCGCTTAAAAAGCGCTTTGCGGAGCTTGCGGGGCGGGCGTTCGCAAAGGGCATTTACACATATTCGGATTTTCTCGACATGCACTCGCTGCATGTGCTTGGCACAATGACGGGTTCGCTTGACGCGCCGTTTGCCCTTTCGGGCGGCGCGCAGGGGTGCGAACGGCAGATGGCGATGTTCGGCAGCGAAGCCGTATGCGGGTATGAAGGCGTGTTCCCGATCGCCTGCGTGGCGGCGGTCCCGCTGAGCGCGCGCTTTGCGGACGAGCTTACGCACAGGGATTTTCTCGGCGCGCTGATGAGCCTCGGCGTCAAGCGCGAGAAGCTCGGCGATATCGTGGTGCGCGAAAACGGGGCGTACATATTTGCCCATGAATCCATCGCGCCGTACATCGCGGAAAACCTCATCGAGGTAAAGCATACCTCCGTGCGCTGCACGGCGGGGGCGAAGCTTTCGGACAACGCCGGGCCGAAGCTCGTGCGCGCGCGCATACAGTGCGCAAGCGCAAGGGCGGACGCCGTGATAGCCCGCGCATACAACCTTTCGCGGGAAGACGCGCAGACGCTGTTCATCAAACAGAAGGTGTTTTTGAACGGCGCGGAGCTTATGCGTCCCGGCGAAACGCTGAAAACAGGCGACGTCGTTTCCGTGCGCGGCTTCGGCCGTTTTGCGTATGCGGGCGAAGCCGGCCTGACGCGCAAGGGCAGACTGAATATAGATATCGATAAATACGGCGTCTGACGCTCGGATCGGACGCTGCATGATAAACTTGGAAGGTGCGTATGAAATACACTTTTGACAACGAAAGTCAACATCAGCGCATGACCGGAACGCCGATACCGAAGCTCATTGCCTCACTTTGCGTGCCGACGGTCGCGAGCACGCTCATATCGACGATATATAACGCGGCGGACACGTTTTTCGTCTCCCAGATCGGCACGAGCGCCGCGGCGGCTGTCGGCGTGGTGTTTTCGCTCATGTCCGTTATACAGGCGCTTGGCTTTGGAATAGGCATGGGTTCGGGCAGCCTTATCAGCCGTTATCTGGGTGCAAAAAAGAATGAGGACGCGGACAGGATCGCAAGCAGCGCCTTTTTTGCGGCGCTTCTCATAGGCTTCGTCATCATGGCTGCGGGCCTTCTCATGCTGAAGGATTTCATGCGTCTGCTTGGCTCCACGCAGACCATGCTCCCGTATTCGTGCGATTATGCGCGCTATATTCTCATCGGCGCGCCCGTGATGTGCTCGGCTTTCGTGCTCAACACCACCCTTCGTGCCGAGGGGCTGGCGGTGCGCTCCATGGTCGGCCTTTGCACGGGCGGGGTGCTGAACGTCATCCTCGACCCCCTTTTGATATTCACTTTTGATATGGGCATCGCGGGCGCGGCGATAGCCACGGTGATAAGCCAGACGGTGAGCTTCTCGATATTGCTCGGCTTCTTCCTGCGCAGGAAGAGCATCGTGCGCATGAGGGCGCGCCTTGTGAGCAAAAATTTCGGGGATTACGCGCTGATCGTCAAGACGGGCTTCCCGACGATATGCCGTCAGGGGATGGCAAGCGTCGCCTCTGCGCTGCTCAACATACGCGCCGCCGTTTACGGGGACGCGGCTGTGGCGGCGATCACAATCGCGAACAAGGTATATCTTTTCGTGCGCAATCTTGTCCTGGGCATCGGCCAGGGCTTCCAGCCGGTTGCCGGTTATAATTTCGGCGCCGGCAAATACTCGCGCGTGAAGGAAGCGTTCCGCTTTTCCCTCATATTGGGCAGCGTGATAAGCGTGACGATGGGCGCGCTCATATTCATATTTGCGGGCGACGTGATGGCTTGGTTCCGTGCGGATGATCCGACGGTCATAAGGATTGGTTCGCTTGCGCTGAGGCTCGTTTGCGCGGTTATGCCCGTGATGGCGTATTCGACATATGTGAATCAGCTTTATCAGTGTCTGGGCTTTGCCACGGGGGCCACTTTTCTCGCCTGCTGCCGTCAGGGCGTGTTCTTCATACCGCTCATCATGGCGCTGCCTTATGCGTTCGACCTTTTGGGCGTTCAGCTCGCCCAGCCGATCTCGGATTTTCTGACGTTTGCAATATCAATACCGTTTCAGAAAAGCTTTTTCAAAAAACAACTTTCGCGCGAAGACGAAAAAGAGGCCTCCCCGGCGGGAGAGCCTCTGTGAAAACGCATATCGGGCGCGATCAGTCGGCCATGGACTTGCACACGTCCACCCATTCGCCGTGCGAACAGCGCATAAGCTCGTCCGGCGTAAGTTCGATCGCGCTCGACGCGCTGCCGACCGCCGGAAAAACCGTGCCGAAGCGCTTCATCGACTCGTCAAGATAGACCCTGACGCCTTCGGGGAGGGCAAAGGGGCAAACGCCGCCGACCGCGTGACCGGTGAAGGCAAGCGCTTCATCATGCGTGAGCATCCTCGCCTTGAAATGAAAACGCTCCTTGAACTTGTGATTGTCGATCTTCATATCGCCCGCGGTGACGATGAGCATACAGCCGTCACCGTCGTCGTGGAACGAAAGCGTTTTTGCGATGCGCGCGCCTTCCACGCCGACAGCCGCCGCCGCAAGCTCCACCGTTGCGCTTGACACGTCAAACTCCCTGATGCGGTCCTCAACGCCGAACGGCCGCAGATACTCCCTGACCTTTTCAACAGACATCGTTTATCTCCAATCCTTGAACCGGCCCTTAAGCCGGATATTCAACATACCCTTGCCGCGCTGTTGCGCATACGCCGGCGCAGCTTTTTCTGCAAAACAAAAAGGTCGCGCGCGGCAGCGGCAAGGCCGCGGCGCACATAATAATCGTCGTCGAACGGCGGGGTCACGCCGTTCATGGCGATGAGCTCCCGAAGGCTCCCTTCATATACGCAGCAATCCTTAAGGCGCGCTTCGAGCGAGCCGATATTTGCGTTTTCGGCGTCAATGCCGAGAAGATACGCCGCAAAATCCACGCAGGTATATGCGTCCCTCATGCGGACCCTCCGGCCGAAGGGCAAAACGAGCGCGTCAAAAAGATTGTACAGCATCCGGCTTTTGTGCGTGAGGCAGTGCGCGAGCTTTTTCATCGCTTCATCATAGGCTTCCTGCGTGAGGCCCACGCGGCAAAGCTTCACGTTGAGATCGCGATCGCCGATGAAATAGTGATTCGGATACTCGCGCACGAACGTGCCCGAAAAAGGCGAATCATGTCTTGTACGGGAAAAGGAATACATCGTGTAAAGCTTCCCGTCAAGCGAGACGGCAACATGCGAATAACGGCTGTTCCTGAGAAACAGCCTGATGAAGCGGCCAATTTTGGTGTTCTGCCTCGAAAAGAGGATGTAAAGGCATCTTTCGTTCTGTTCCATGGCGGTATTATAAAAGCTGCTGGCCGTTTATCACAAGGCGGAAGAAAAGTCCGAGATATTCCGCCGCCCTGCGGCAAAGCAGCATCCGCCCGAGAAAGATCTCGAAATAATCCATCACGGAGCAATACTTCGTGTCGATCGTCATGGACAGGGTTATGCTCATGGCGCTTTTATCGATGGTGACAGCGCTTTCCCGCACGGCGAAATTGACGCGGTCGTGTATGTCGAAGTTTGCCGGATCCTGTTCGCGCACGCGCGTATAGCGCACGTCGGTTTTATCCGCGAGGATGAGCGCCGCGGCGATCGGGTTCACGGGCTCGGCCGTGCCCTCGTCGTGGTTGCCTATGGCAGCGATTATGCGCGCGATGTCGGCGGGATCGCCGCCGAGCCTGTCGAGTATGCGAAAGGCCATGACCGCGCCGCTGAGCGCGTGATCCGTGCGGTTCACGATGTTGCCGATATCATGCAGATAGCCCGCGATCTCGGCAAGCTCCGCCTCACGCTCGTCATAACCCATGGTGAGCAGTATGTATTTTGCGGTTTCCGCCACCTTGCCCACATGCGCGAAACTGTGCTCCGTGAAGCCGAGCGCGCCCAGGGAAGCATCCGCCTCTTTAATATAGGTTTTGATGGAGGGATCGGCCTTTATCTGTTCGAATGTTATCATTGCTTTTCTCCTTTGACGACGGGCACGGCGACGCTTTGCACGTCATGCAGTGCGCGTTCGATGTCTATTGTCGTGAACTCGCCGTTCTCATAGAGTATTTTTCCTTTTATCATCGTCAGGCGCACGTCCGAGCCTCTCGCCGCATAGGCGACGGCCGAGGCCTCGGAATAATAGGGCTGCATGGAAGGCTTGTGCGTGCCGATGAGGATGAGGTCGGCCTGAAGCCCCTCTTTGACCTGTCCTGTTTGCCCATCGCGGCCCTGCGCCCGCGCGCCGTTTACGGTTGCAAGCTTTATCGCCTCATAAGCGGGCAGCTTCGTGGGGTCGAGCGAAGTACCCTTCGCCAAAAGCGCCGCGAGCTTTATCTCCTCAAAAAGGTCGTGCGAATTGTTGGAGCAGCAGCCGTCCGTGCCAAGCGCCACGTTCACGCCGCGCGCGAGCATAGCGCATACCGGCGCAACGCCGCTGCCGAGCTTGAGGTTCGACACGGGGTTATGGACGGCGGAAACGCCGTTATCGGCCAATATGTCAATATCCTCATCCGTGACATGCACGCAGTGCGCGGCGAGGGTCTTCGCGCGGAACACCCCTTCGTCATAAAACACGCGCGCGGGCGTTCTGCCGTAACGGGCTATGCACTCCTCATGTTCCTTTTTGGTTTCCGAAAGGTGAACGTGCAGCACCAGACCATGCTCAAGCGCAAGCTCCGTTTCCCTGTGCCATGCTTCGGGAAAGCTCGTGTATTCGGCGTGGATGGATGCGTCCGCGCGCACGAGTCCGTCTCCGCGCCCGTGGAAATCGCGTATAAGCTCGTCAAGCTCCGTGAATGCGCGGTCGTTCGGGTCGAGCCTGCCGCCCATGGCGACGATGCCGTTTGAGAGCGAAACGCGGAAGCCCACCTCAAGCGCAAGCCGCGCGACGGCGGGCTGGCGGAAATACATATCGCTTGCGGATGTTGTGCCGGAAGCGATCATTTCGGCAAAGCCGAGCCTTGCCCCGGCTGTTATGGCTTCATTCGTGAGGCGCGCCTCCACGGGGAATACCTTTTCAAACAGCCACGGCTGCAGCGCATAGTCATCCGCGTATCCGCGCATTATGCACATCGCCGTGTGCGCGTGCGCATTGACGAGGCCGGGCATAAGTATGTCGCCGCGGCAGTCGATCACGCGGCGGGCGCTTTCGCGCGGCCGCTCGTCGCTCACAAGGGTTATGAAGCCGTCCGTAACGCCGACAAACGCGCCGCGGATGACCGGACGCTCGTCGCACATGGTAAGGACGGATGCGTTTTCAAACAAAATATCCATGTTGATATAATACAGCAAATTCATCCGTTTGACCATAGCCGTACAGCGGTATATAATCAGGCTGATACAAGCAGAATACGGAGGAATATCATGAGTACGATCAGAGACGCTTCACTTGCACCTTTGGGCAAACAACGCATCGCTTGGGTGAGGGAATTCATGCCCGTGATGCGCACGCTCGAGGAACGCTTTGCTGAGGAAAAACCGTTTGCCGGACTTCGCGTGAGCGTGAGCGTCCACCTTGAGGCGAAAACCGCGTATCTTGCGCTGCTGCTGCGCGCGGCGGGGGCGGACGTCGCCGTGACCGGTTCAAACCCGCTTTCGACAAAGGACGATATCTGCGCCGCGCTCTATGAGCAGGGCATGGAGGTCAACGCCTGGTTCAATGCGACGGACGCGGAGTACCGCGAGCACATCAGAAAGACGCTTGAATTCTGTCCGCACATCATAATCGACGACGGCGGAGAATTTGTGACGATGCTCACGGAGGAGCATCCGGAATATGCAAAAAATCTGATCGGCGGCTGCGAGGAGACAACAACGGGCATCCACCGCCTGCGCGCGCGCGCCGCGGCGGGAAGGCTCCCCTTCCCGATGATGGCCGTGAACGACGCGAACTGCAAGCATCTTTTCGACAACATCCACGGTACGGGCCAATCCGTATGGGATGCGATAATGTATACGACCAACAACATGGTGTCCGGCCGCACGGTGGTTGTGGCGGGCTACGGCTTCTGCTCAAGCGGCATCGCCAAACGCGCGAAGGGCCTCGGCGCGAACGTTATCGTGACCGAGGTGGATCCGTATCGCGCGCTCGAAGCCGCGATGGAGGGCTATCGCGTGATGAGGATGGACGACGCGGCGCCGCTTGGCGATATATTCATAACCGCGACAGGCTGCAAGGACGTTATAACGCGAAGGCATTTCGAGAGGATGAAGAACAACGCGATCGTCGCCAACGCGGGGCATTTCGATGTGGAATTCTCCAAGCCCGATCTTCGCGGCATGGCCGTCAGGATCGAGCAGCGCAAACCCTTCATCGACGGGTATTATCTTGCGGACGGGCGGGTGATAAACGTCATGGCGGACGGCAGACTCGTCAACATCGTCGCCGGCAACGGGCATCCCGCGGACATAATGGATCTTTCCTTCGCGATACAGACGCTTTCGGCAAAGTATATCGCCGAGCACGGGAAAACGCTTGCGCCGGGGCTTTATAACGTTCCGGACGAGATAGACCGCGAGGTCGCGATGATAAAGCTTCGCGCAATGGGCCTCGGCCTCGACGTTCTGACGCAGGAACAGGAAAGCTATATGAAAGGCGAATTCTGATGCAGCTTGTTAAATTCGCGCTGGGCATACGCATCGCGGCGATGGCGGAGCTGCCCGAAAAAGAATTTGCACGCAGGGTCTATGAAGAGGTGTTCTCCGTCCTGACCCTTTCGGAGCTTGAAGGGCTTCAGCTTTTCGGCGGCAGCGATCCGCTGCATCAGGAAGCCGGCTCGCAGGACGGCGGGGATATCTTCCTCGCGGTGATAATGGGCGGGAAGATAAAGACCATGCGCCGCGTGTTTGAGGCGATAGACTCCGACGCCGCGATAAACATGTATCTTACACACTCGAGCCCCTATATAGAGAACAACCGCCTTGCGCGTGTCGAAGGCCTCACATGTTACGGCACCGTGATGAAGAACGGCCGTGTGCAAGGCGGCGACGGCACGCTTGACGGGCTTACCGTGCCGAAAAAACGCGGCAAGCGTTCCCCGGTCGGCAAGGGCATAAAGCTGCTTGCCGCGCCGGAGGATTTTTCGGACAGGATGACTTCGGCCGACGCGGTGAAGCTTGTTACCCTTGCCGCAAGAAAGCATTTTCAGGGCGTAAAGCTGGTACCGGCGCCCGTCAATTACGGCGGACGCGGCTTTGCGCGCGCGATTGCGACCGCCTGCGACGGCACGCTGCGCACGGTCGATATCACCTCGCCCGACGGCACGGGAAAGCTGCGCGCGCGGTATGCCGTGCTGCACGGCAAAACGGCCGCCATCGAGACTGCCGAGGCGCTGCCTGACGGGGAGTATGCCGGGACGGTATCCTCGCGCGGGGTGGGCGAGCTTATCCGCCGCGCGCTGGATGAGGGGCTTCGCAGCATCATCATCGGAGTGCATGACGCAAAGCTTGCCGACTGCGGCTTCGGGCTGGCGCGCGCCCTCGGCGTGAAGTTCTTCGACGGGGAGGGCGCGGAGCTTTCCGGTTCAAGGGAGGAGCTTATGCGCGTGGCTTCTGCGGACGCGGAATTCCTTCTGCCCGCGCTTGCGGAAGCGCGTATCGTGATCTCTGACGCGGCCGGCAGGAGCCTTTGCGTCTCGAAGGAAGAGGAGAATTTTGCAAAGGTGCTCTCGAACGCGCTCGCGCGCCCTGTCGATTGCGACAAGGGAGCGGCAGGCGTTCTTGCGGCGCTTACGGGAGGAGAATATTCTGCGTCATATGACTGCGTGCTTGACGCGATGGGCTTTGAAAAGCTTTTGAAGGGCGTTGCGCTGGTGGTGACCGGGTGCAGCTCCCTCGACGATAAGACCACGGTGGAAGGCCGCGCGGTGCCCTCAATAATCAGGCGGTGCAAGGCGCTGCGCATACCGGTTGCGGTGATAACGCAAAGCGGAGGCGCGGAGCGTGAAAATGCGCTTGATGGGCCGGGCGTGATGTATTACGCTTCATCGGAGAACAGGGAGGATGAGATGGCCCGCTTCGGCCGCGCCGCCGACGATATGTTCCGCCTCATCAGGATCGGCCGCGATGTGGAAAAGATTGGCGCGCCGAAAAAACCCCGGCAGAAATCGTTCGTCAGGATGCAGCTTGAAAGCTGGAAGGAGAAGCGCGGGAGCTGAGGATCACACCTCTTTAACGTTGGATATCAGACCGTCGTCATATTCAAGCTCAAACAGACGCGCGTGCGAGACGGAGCCGGAAGGGTATGATATCAGCCCGATCGTTGCGCCCGATCTGTCGGAAAACGGCGCGCGCTCATCCGCGAACTCGCCAAGAAATTCGCTTATTTTGCCAAACGAAAGCTTTTCGGCAAGCGCCGGCACGAGGAGCGCCATCGCGCCTGATTCGTTTTCACAGCGCACCGCCTGCGCGAAGGCGAGCGCAAGCGCAAGCTCCTTCGTGACGGGTTCGGTATCATCCGCGCCGTCACAGTCGATATAGGCGCCGGTGTAGAGCATCATATCGATCACGCCGCCGGGCCATATGCAAACGGCAACATCATCGGAAAGATCGTCGTCAACATCCCCGCGCACAAGGGTGAGCTTGCGCGTTATGCTTCGCCATGCGCCGAAAAGCGGCGAAACGGTGATATAATAGCTCCCGTTGTCCGAAACGGGCACCGATAGATGCGCCGACGCGGAGCATTCGCCCGCAAGCGCGCCGTTTATGCAAACGAGCGAAAGCGTGTCCGCGCGGATGACAAGTGTGGGTACAGGCGAATAATACATAATGTGACCTCCGAGGCATGGTGCGTTAAATATATGCGCGACCCTTGCCAAGGATGCGGGTTTGGGCTATAATTCAACGATAATGCGAGCATTATTTTCCGGGAGGATTATTATATGACAAGACTTTGCGAACTCGTGAGGGCGCCGGAGGCGCACAAGGGCCATGTGGACGTGTCGGGCTGGATAAAGACCGTCCGCGAGAGCAAGAACGTGGGCTTCATCGAGCTTACGGACGGCTCTTCCTTCAAAACCGTTCAGATCGTTTACGAACCGGAGAATACGGACGCCGAGACCGCAAAGAACTTCAATACCGGCGCTGCGATACAGGTCGCGGGCGAGCTTGTGCTCACTCCGGACATGCCGCAGCCGTTTGAGATCAAGGCTGAGAGCATCGCGCTTCTGGGTGCGTGCGACGCGGACTATCCCCTGCAAAAGAAGCGTCATACGCTTGAGTATATGCGCACAATACAGCATCTGCGCCCGAGGGCCAACATATTTCAGGCGACGTTTCGCGTGAGGAGCGTTGTCGCCCAGGCGATACACCGCTTTTTTGAGGAGCGCGGCTTTGTTTATGTCCACACGCCGCTCATAACCCCGTCCGATTGCGAAGGCGCGGGCGAGATGTTCCGCGTGACGACGCTCGACCTCAACGATCTGCCAAAAACCGACGACGGCAAGGTGGATACCTCAAAGGACTTTTTCGGCGGGGAAGCGAACCTCACCGTTTCGGGTCAGCTTTACGGCGAGGCTTTCGCCCTCGCCTTCCGCGACATATACACCTTCGGCCCGACCTTCCGCGCAGAGTATTCGTTCACCGCGCGCCATGCGGCCGAGTTCTGGATGATTGAGCCGGAGATCGCCTTCTGCGACCTCGCGGGCGATATGGATGTTGCGGAAGCGATGGTCAAGTACGTCATCCGCGCCGTGATGGAAAAATGCCCGGATGAGCTTGATTTCTTCAACAGCTTCGTCGATAAGGGCCTCGTCGACAGGCTCAACAACGTCGCAAACAGCGATTTCGGCCGCATAACATATACGAAGGCTGTGGAGCTGCTGCAAAAATCGGGCGCGGAGTTCAAGTATCCGGTTTACTGGGGCTGTGACCTGCAAACCGAGCATGAGCGCTATCTGACCGAACAGATATTCAACAAGCCGGTGTTCGTTACGGATTATCCGAAGGAAATAAAGGCCTTCTACATGCGCGTGAACGACGACGGCAAAACCGTTGCCGCGGCGGATCTGCTCGTGCCGGGCGTTGGGGAGATCATCGGCGGCAGCCAGCGTGAGGAGCGTCTTGACGTGCTCATGCGCCGCATTGAGGAGCTCAATATGGACGCATCGCAGTACGGCTGGTATCTCGACCTTCGCCGTTTCGGCGGCGTGAAGCACGCGGGCTACGGCCTTGGCTTCGAGCGAATGGTAATGTATGTGACGGGCATGGCCAACATACGCGACGTGCTGCCGTTCCCGAGGACCACCGGCAGCATGGATATGTAAATCAAACGACATACTTAAAGCCCCCCGCATTCGGCGGAGGGCTTTTTATATCTGTGAAAGGGCGTTCGGGTCACGCGCTCAGTCGCCGGGGATGTGCGCCTGGAATTTCACGGTAACGACCGTGCCGACGCCGGGCGTGCTTTGAAGCTCTGTCTTCGCGCCCAGCGCTTCCGCTGCGTGCTTGACGATCGACAGGCCGAGACCGGTGCCGCCCGTTGCGCGGGAATGGCTTTTATCCACCCTGTAAAACCGTTCGAACACGCGGTCTTGATGCTCACGGGGGATGCCTATGCCCGTGTCGGACACGACGAGCTCCGCGCCGCACTGCGTTTTTCGCACGAGCACATCCACTCTGCCGTTTGCGCGGTTATATTTTATTGCGTTGTCTATAAGGTTGAAAGCGATCTCGTTTATCAGTCGCGAAACGCCCGGTACCGTTGCCTTTTCGCCCGAAACGCCGAGGGCTACGCCGGCGAGTTCGGCCTTTTCGCGAAGCGCGTCGGCCGCGGCTGAAACGGCTGTGAAAAGTTCGACAGGCTCGCTCGGGGACGGCGCGCCCTCGTCAAGCTCGGAAAGACGGATAATGTCGTCGATGAGCGTCACCATCCGCGCAGCCTCGCAGCGTATGCGGCCGGTGAAGCGCTGCATGTCCTGGGGCTTGACAAGGCCCTGTTCCATCAGCTCCGCGCTGCCCATGATGGACTGGACAGGCGTTTTCAGCTCGTGAGAAACGTTGGCGGTGAATTCGCGTCTGTGCTGTTCGGCGAGGGCTTTTTCAGTGACGTCGAAAGCGAGAACAACGCAGCCTGCGGTTTTATCCAGGGAGCGTATGCGGCTCGCGTCAAGCTGATATTGCCGGCCGCCCCTTGAAAGCGAGGCTTCTGCGTGACCTGCGCGCAGCGCCTGCTCCACGGCATGTTCGACCTCGCGGCTGCGCTCGACGGTCAGAAAATCCTGCCCGACGCAGTCCTGATCGGCCGCGAAAAGCGTCGCCGCGGCGGGATTTATACTTACGATCGCTCCTTTTTCGTTGAGCAGCACGAGCCCTTCGTTCATGGAAGCGGTTATCGCCGTGAATTCATCCTGCCGCCGTTTGAGCTGACGAAGCTGAGCGTCGATCTGACGGTGCTGCTTGGCGATGCGCGTGAGAAGGGGCGAAAGCTCCTCGTATGCGTCGTTCGCGAGCGGGTCTTCAAGATCAAGCTCGTTCAGGGGCCGCACGATGCGCCGGGCGACGCGCTTCGCAAGAAAAGCCGACAATACGAGCGCGCCCGCAAGGATGAGGCAGAGCGGGAAAAGCATGCCCATGGAAAGGGCCAGCACGCTGCTTTGGGCGGCGGATATGCGAAGCACTGTGCCGTCACTGATAAGGCGGGCGCAGTAAAGCGTCTTTTCGGCAAGCGTTTCGGACGCGCGGCGGCTTTCGCCCGTACCCGAGGCAAGCGCTTCCTGCACCTCCTCGCGATAAAGATGGTTGCCCATGGCGGCGGGGTCGGTCTTGCTGTCATAAAGCACGGTGCCGTCGTGCGCGATCCATGTGATGCGAAAATCCTCGATATCGAGGCCGCGCAGCCATTCTCCGCCGCAGCTTTCAACGCCGTTGGACGCGATCGCAAGCTCCTCGCGCAGCCTGTCCTCCTCGACCTGCGTGAAATGCGCATATAACACGCTCATTATAACGCAGCAGCTTATCACAAGCACGAGCGCCGCCACAAGCACGGTGGATGCGAAGATCTTTTTCATCATTTGGGCGCCTCCATGCGGTACCCTACGCCGCGCACGGTCGCGATCATGGCGCTTTCGCGGCCGAGTTTCTGACGAAGAGTCCTTATATGCACGTCCACCGTGCGCGTTTCACCGTCGTAATCCATGCCCCATATACCGCAAAGGAGCATGTCGCGCGTGAATACCGTGCCGGGGTTTGTCATGAAGAGCCGCAGAAGCTCATATTCCTTGAGCGTGAGCTCAATTGTTTTCCCGTCGAGCGTCGCGCGATGCTCCTTCGTGTTCAGCTCCACGCCGCCGCAGGAGAGCGTGTCGCGGGAGGATCCCCGCGCGCTTCGCCGCAGGACGGCCTTCACGCGGGAAAGCATTTCCATCATGCCGAAGGGTTTCACGAGATAATCGTCCGCGCCCAGATCAAGGCTTTGGACCTTGTCGTACTCTGCGCCTTTGGCCGTAGCCATTATGACGGGTATATCGCGCGAGACGGCGTTGTGCCTGAGCGTCCCGAGGATGGCGACCCCGTCCGTGCCCGGCAGCATCACGTCGAGGATAACAAGCGCCGGCGCTTTTTGGCGCAGCGCCGCAAAAAAGCTTTCCCCGTCGGGGAAGCCCAAAGCTTCAAACCCGGCTGAACGCAGGGCGTAAAGCTCTATCTCGCGTATGCTCTCATCATCCTCAACGCAATAAATCATTGCAGCGCTTCTCCTTTGTGTATCCCTGTCACGGAAAACTCCACCCACTCGGCGATGTTCGTGGCGTGGTCGCCTATGCGTTCGAAATATTTCGCGATCATGAGCAGATCGATCGCAAATTCGCCGTCCGCGGGATTTGCGGCGATAAGCTCGATGAGGGCGCGCTTAACCTCGTCAAAAAGATCGTCCACGACGTCGTCGTATTCTATGACGGAAGAGGCGAGCGCAAGGTCTTTTTTCACATATGCGTCCACGCTTTCCGTCACCATTTTTATGGTTGCCGCGGCCATCTCGCCGATGTGCGCGCAGCCCTGACCCGTGCGGCCGTTGAGAAACCCGATGATCTCGGATATATCCTCGGCCTGATCGCCGATGCGCTCCATATCCGTGATCATTTTGAGCGCGGCGGATATCTGCCTCAGATCCCTTGCCACGGGCTGCTGCTGGAGGAGGAGCCGCAGACACATCGTTTCGATCGTGCGCTCCTTCTGGTCGATCTCGGCGTCAAGCGGGGCGACCTTTTTGGCTAGCGCCGTGTCCCCGCTGAGGAGCGCTTCGGAGGCCATCGATATCACGTCCTCGCAAAGCGCGCCCATTTCGATAAGCTCCCTGTTGAGGGAAGCGAGCTGTTCGTCAAATCTTGATCTCATTATCCGAACCTCCCCGTGATATAGTCCTCGGTGCGCTGATCCTCCGGCTGGCTGAATATCTTTTCTGTCTCGCCGTATTCAACAAGCTCGCCCAGCAGGAAAAACGCCGTGTTATCCGATATGCGCACGGCCTGCTGCATGTTGTGCGTGACGATGATGATGGTGTATCTGCTTTTGAGGGCGGCGGCCAACTCCTCGATCCTCGAAGTGGAGATGGGATCGAGCGCGCTTGTGGGTTCATCCATAAGCAGCACCTGAGGCTCCACGGCAAGCGCCCGCGCGATGCAGAGCCTTTGCTGCTGCCCGCCAGAAAGCCCCAGCGCGGAGCGGTTCAGCCTGTCCCTGACCTCGTCCCATATGGCGGCGTCAGTCAGCGCGCGTTCGACGATATCCTCGAGCGCGGCGCGGTTTTTGACGCCGTGCGTGCGCGGGCCGTAAGCGATGTTATCGAATATGCTCATGGGAAACGGGTTTGGCTTTTGAAACACCATCCCGATCTCACGCCGCAGCTCGTTCACATCAACCGACGGAGCGTATATGTTCTCGCCGCGATAGCATACTTCGCCGGTTATATGCACGCCGCCCACAAGATCGTTCATCCTGTTGAGCGTTTTGAGGAACGTTGATTTTCCGCAGCCGGACGGGCCGATAAGCGCGGTTATGCTCTTTTCGGGAATGCCGATGTTGATGTTGCGGAGCGCCTCGGTGCTGCCGTAGCTGAGCGAAAGCCCGCGCGCGGTGATTATATCGCTCATGCGCGCCTCCTTTTGAGCACCTGCTCGAACGCGAGACCGTACCAGTGACCCGGCTGATGCTTCACGGTTTCGGCAACGCAGTCGTCCGCGAAGGCGGCCGCCCGCCGAAGCGCGCGGGCCGGGTCGTCCGAACTCATGAGCTCGCCGCAAAGCGCGGAGGCAAAAACGTCGCCCGCGCCGTGAAGACCTATATCAAGCTCCGGATAATCTATCCGGATGATGTCGCCGCCCATGCGCGCGAGATAGCCGATGCGGCCTTCGCGCCTGACGCTTGTGATGACGGCGTCCGGCACGGCGATGGAGGAGAGTATCTCCTCGTCGTCCGCGTCAAACGGAAGGCCCGCAAGCAGCGCGGCCTCCGTGCGGTTGGGCGTCACGACGTCGGCAAGGGATGCGAGCGCGCGCATGGCGCGCACATATTCCATGTCATAGGCGGGATAAAGCGCGCCGTTGTCGCCCATCACGGGATCGACGATGACGAGCGTATCATCCGAGGCAAAATCCTCGATGAAACGGCGCGTTATCACAAGCTGCTTCATCGAACAGAGATAGCCCGTGTATATGCAGTCGAAGCGGAGTCCGATGCGCTTCCAGTGGCTGATGCAGGCGCTCATCGTTTCAGTCATATCGTTCACGCTGTATCCGTCGAAGCCTCCGGTGTGCGTTGAAAGCACGGCCGTGGGCAGCGGGACGGTTTCGATCCCGTAGGATGATATGATCGGGATGGAAACACTAAGCGAGCATTTGCCGAAGCAAGAAAGGTCGTTGACGAGCGCCGCGCGCGCGAGACCCGTTGTGTTGATGTCGTTCATGATGATCTCCTTCTCTTGAAGTATCCGCCGATGAGCGTGGAGGCGAGGTTGATCGCGAACGTGAGCGCCATGAGTATCGCGGCGATCGCAAACGCCGCGTCAAACTCGCCCTGATCCTTGGCGTATACATAAAGGGCGACGGTGAGCGTCGCGCCCGCGCTTGCGAGGCCTGTGAAAAAGCCGTTGAGCGTGTGCGCGAAGCCCGCGGTGAACAGAAGCGCGGCCGATTCGCCCAAAATGCGGCCGACGCAGAGTATGCAGCCTGTGACAATACCGTCCACACAGTCCGGCAGCACGACCGTGCGTACAACGCGCCATTTGCCTGCGCCAAGCCCGAACGCGCCTTCACGATAGCTTGCGGGAACCGTGCGCAGGCTTTCCTGCGCCGTGCGCATCACGGTGGGCAGGTTCATGATCACAAGCGTGAGCGCGCCCGCGAGGAGAGACGTCTGCATCCCGAGAAAGCCCGTGAAGAAAAGCATTCCGACGAGGCCGTATATGATCGAAGGGATGCCGGAAAGCGTTTCGGCGGCGTATTCGATTATCCCGGCGATGCGTTTGGAACGCGCATATTCGTTGAGATATATCGCAGCGCCCACGCCGAGGGGCAGTACCGCAAGAAGCGTTGCAATAATAATATATACCGTATTGAGTATGTCAGGCAATATCCCTATTCGCCCGGAAAGATAACTCGGGCTCGTGGAGACGAGCTCCCATGTTATGTTCGGTATCCCGCGCGCGGCCACATATACGATGAGAAAAAGCACAAGCGCCACGGTGAGGACGCATGAAAAAAGCATGAGCGATCGCATGGCGGCGCCGAAGATTTTCCTTTTAACCGTGAAGCCGTTTCGTGTGTTCATACGTTTTCTCACTCCCTTCTGCCTTTGAGGATGAGGTTCAACACGGCGTTTATGAGCATGATGAACAAAAACAGCACAAGCGCGATCGAGAACAACGCCTGACGCTGCAATCCGGACGAATATGACATCTCGCTTGCAACGGCCGTTGTGAGGAAGCGCACGCTCTCGAAAAGCCCGGGCATGTTGGGCACGTTGCCGGAAACCATCATGACCGCCATGGCCTCGCCTATCGCCCTGCCGACGCCAAGCACCACCGCCGCGGCGATACCGCTCCTCGCGGCGGGCACGCTGACGCGGAACCACGTTTCAACGGTCGTCGCGCCAAGCGCAAGCGAAGCCTGTTCATATTCCTGAGGCACGGCGTCGAGCGCCGTGACGGAAACCTTTATGATGGAGGGCAAAATCATCACCGTCAGCACGACGATCGCCGCAAGGAGGCTCGCGCCGTCCGGAACGGAGAACAACCTGCGTATGGCGGGAACGAGGACCAGCATACCGACAAGTCCGTATACAACGGACGGAATGCCCGCAAGGAGGCCGACCGCACCGGATACGACGCGCCTCACGCGCGGCGGGGCGGCCTTTGAAAGATAGACGGCCGTGAAGAAGCCTATCGGAACGCCGAGCACCATTGCGCCCGCGGTGCCGTATATGCTGGTGAGAATGAACGGCAGTATGCCGAAGGAAGGCTCCGCCGCAGTGGAAGCCCACTTTTTGCCGAAAAGAAAATCGACAAGACCGATCTGCCGTATTGCCGGGATGCCGGAAACGATAAGGTAGACCGATATGAGCAGCACAAAGCCTACGCTCACGAGACCCAGAAGAAGAAAAACCAGGCGGACGGCCTCCTCAAGCGCCCTTGCACGGCGCAGACCGGCTGAGTTTGCGTTCATGGAATCAATCCTCCATCCGCGCAGAATATCGCGCGCCCGTACAGGAACGCGCCGCATATCGGATGCGCCATGCTCAGCGTGCGGCGACAGCGCCGGCATGCGATATGATGCCGGAAGCTTCGGCCGATGTTATGTAATCGAAAAACTCCTGCGCGGTGGGGCTCAGCGGCTCGTCGGCTCTGGTGACAAGCATAAACGGCCTTTGTATCGCATAGCTCCCGTCCCTGACCGTGTCTTCCGTTGGCAGGACGCCGTCTATCGAGACGGCCTTCACGGTATCCTTGACCGACGCGAGCGAAGCGTAACCTATCGCGCCGGGATTTTGGGCCACAGTCGCTATGACGTCGCCCGTGCTTGTAAGCTCCTGACGGTATGCGCAGCGGTCGGCTGTACCGGTGACGGATTCGAATCCGTCGCGCGTGCCGCTTCCGGCCTCGCGTCCGATGAGGACTATCGCCATGTCGCTGCCGCCAAGCTCGCTCCAGTTGGATATTTCGCCGGTATAGATCTTTGCAGTCTGCTCGAGCGTGAGATCGTTCACGGGATTTTCAGGGTTCACAATGACCGCGATCCCGTCGTATGCGAGTATGGTCTCGACGAGCCCCAGCGCCTTTTCCTCATCCTTGAGCGAACGGCTTGAAAGCCCGATGTCGCAGCGGCCTTCGGATACCGCCGTTATCCCGCTGCCGGAGCCTGTGGGATTGTATGTGAATTTGACGCCCGCGTTCGTCTGCGTGAACGCCTCACCGAGCGCGCCGATCACCTTTTCCATTGAGGTCGAACCATCGGTCGAAACCGTGTCCTTCGCTGCTCCGCCGGCGCATCCGGCAAGGATCGCCGCCGCGGCAAGCGCGCCGGCAAGCGCAATGACAGTCTTTTTCATTTGAGCTTTCTCCTTTTCATCTCTTCTTATATTCTCTTTCATAAGCCCATGATAAATCCGCATTGTTAAGTGAAAAAGAGAAGTTGTGTTAAATCGGCGTAAAACAGAAAAACCGCCCTGACGGACGGTTGCTGCATACATACGGAGGGACGCCGACGGACAGCCGGACGCTCGCCGCGCGCGGCCTCGGACGGTAAAGACCGGGGCGATATTTCACATCCCGATTATTAATTTTGCGGCTTCGGCCGCGCTGATGTTTGAAACGTCGAGCTTCACCGTGTCGAGCGCTTCGTAAAGCGGAAGCCTTTCAACGCTGCGCCCGATCACATCAGGCTCGCGCAGACCGTTTGCCACGTCTTTTTCAAGACGGTGGCGAAGACTTTCCTCGCCGCATATGAGCGAAACGTTTATTACCTCAACGCCGTCAAGCTCGAGCGCGGAAAGGATGCTGTCGATGATCTGCTGCCTGTGCATCACCCAGCAGAAGATGACGTTCTCGAATGCGCTGCAGCGAAGAAAACCGTTGATGAGAAAGCATATGTTTGATATCACCATTCGCTGCGTCTCCTCGTTGACGACAAACGGGTGCATATCCCAGCACCGGTCGCCGTCGAGGAACACGCTTTTATCAAGCGCATCGCGCATGATCCCGCAAATCGTGGTCTTGCCCGCGCCCATCGTGCCGCCGATAATGAAAAGCCGCTTCATGAGCTGTACAGCCTTTACAAGATGTTGATGATAACCGTTTTTTCGATACGAATATTATGCGCCGGTCGATGTCCGATGTCAATCAAAGGAAAGCAGTAAATAGGTTACATAGTAATAGTGCTTCCAAATACGGATCAGACATTTTATATGAAGAGAATTTGTAGAAAAAACCGATTGTAATACTATATATTGTTGCATAATTAAAATTGTTAAAGTATAATTGTCATGTCTGAATTCGGTACAAACCCCGAAACAGGATACAATGTAACTTCTTGTGAAGCGAAAAGTTGTGTAAATACTTTACTTCGCATATACGGAGAGTCGCGATGACCAAGCTAAAAGGATATTTGATTATTGCATTTGTCGTGTTGTCAGCAATGGCAGCCGCCTTTTTTATTGGGTTCAAAAAAACGATCGCCGCAAGGGCGTCGTTTTCGTATGACGGTTTCGTTTATACGGATGAAGCGGATACCGATGCGCCGACTGTCGCCGCGGTGAGCGAAGGGACCGCATACAGACTGCTTTATCCGGAGAGCATCGAGTTCAGAAGCGCGCAGGGCATGACGAGAGCTCCGCTTTATAGCTTCATACATTACGACGAAGGCGCGCTCAGCGCGTTTGCCGACGGCGTGATCGCGGATCTTAAAAACATCGCCGGCGGAACGATCGACTGCTATTCCATAAGCGCCGGCACGGTCATGACAAAGAACGGCGACGGTTATTCTCCGGAAGGACGGGACGACGCGCTGACGATGAGCGATTTCATCTGGAAGCTCTCGGACGACACTTACATGATATGCTCCGGCGAGATCGGGTTCACCCTGCCTGACGGCACGGCGAAATCGTTTTCGCAATACGCCGAAATAAAATACCTCGGTGAGGGCGCGCTGTGCGTGACCGGCGCGGAGGGCTCGTTCAAGTGTATTTCATCGGGATTGACGGCGAGCTTCGGCGAGAGCTGTTCATTTGACGCGCTTAACAAAAAAATATTATCCGGGAACGGAGCGCTGGATATTTCGGCGCTCGAGCTCAACGGAGAAAACAACGCCGTGATCGAATCGGTGAGGCGCGTACCGACATACAGCGTGGTCGGCGTGAACGGCAAGGACGGCAGCACGGGCGCGCTGGGCGAGGCGGGCGACGGCGGCGAGACAGGCTCGGAAGGAACGCAGGGCGACGCGGGCGCGGCGGGCAATTCGGGGGCCTCCGGCTCATCCGGCGCGGACGGACAGGCCGGGGCTGTCGGCACGAGCGGGAACACGTCTGCTGAACAGCCGGACTCGGTTTACATGCCGATAATGAAACTGACGGAGCTCAGGATCACGAGCACGGCGATAAGCGGGCATATAAGCATAATGAACGAGGATGCGCTCTCGCCGACCGAAGGCCAGATAAAGCTTTACAAATACTCTTCGGGCGAATATACGGGCGGCAAGAACGAGCCGTTTTACAGCATGGCGGATAAGGGCGTTGATTTCAGCTTCACGCAGCTTGAGCCTGAATGCAGATATACCCTCGTCGTGAGCGCCGATTATTCGGTGACGGTGAACGGAACGCCGGTTTCCGGCAACGCGGATTTTATCAGCCGCGATATATATACCGATACGATCGGCATATACCCTGCGCTCGTTTCGGCGTCTGAGAACACGCTTCACATAGGTGCGCAAATGGACGAGTGGTGCATCGTCAAGAAGGCGTGGATAATCCTTTCCGATGCGGACGGAGAAGAGATCGGCACGAAAGAGCTTGATCTTTCAAATCTCAGTACGGGCGTTTTGTTTGAAGGACTTACCCCGGACACGGCATATACAGCGACGCTTGTGACCTCGTTTGCGGAGGAAGGATCGTCGGACGAAGGCAGGAAATCCAAAAACGAGCTGATATGCAAAACGCTCAAAACCATGCCGACAGGCATCGGAGAACCCGTGATCGCCGTGAACGCGAACGGCTATTTCGAGGTTTGCCTTGACGGCGCGATAAGCGATCCGTGTTCAGGCATAGTGCGGTACATATACGAGGTCTGCGACCTGTCGAACGTTGTGTGGAAGAGCGTTTCAAATCCCGTGCGTGATCCCATCGCCATATACACGGACGAACTCTATATCCGCGTCGGCACGACATACAAAGTCAAGGTTAAGGTCGAATTCTTCGACAATGAAAAGATAAACGTCTATGAAACGGATTATTCCGAGGAATTTGTGGTTTACGGCGATATCGCGCCGAAGGTGACATTCGGCACGCTATCCGTGACGGATTCGCTGATTGCCGGCAACGTTGTTATCGACGTGTCGAACATAACGCCTGTGATCAGCGACAGCTATCCGATCATGATAGTCATCGAGGCGCCGGGCTACTACTATTACACGCAGAATGTCAACAACGCCGTTGCTGTCGGCGGTACTGTGACAATACCCATCAGGGTTGATATAGGCCTGAAACCCGAAACGAGTTACAGGTTCACGGTGAGCGGGTACGCCGATTTTTACGGCGAGGGCAACGCGCAGAGAAGCGAGTGGGGAAGCTTCATCGTCGCGACAAAAAGCAAGTGAAGGAGAAACGGTGTGAATAAGCGCACGGGTTTGATCTTGATAATTTCATCGGGGCTGGCACTTCTGGCAGCTCTGCTGATCGTCGGCCTCAGCCGCGCCGCCGGGGCGAAAAAAACGTTTGAAACAGGCGGATATGTGCTCGAGGTGACGCAGGGCGCGCAGAACGCCGTGGTCGCCCAACGCTTTTTCACGGCCAATACCTCATGCGGCGCGAAGTATCCGAACGAGCTTCGCTTCACGGATACGACGGGCAAGGATGTGAGCATAGCAAGCACGGGGTTCGTGCATTACAACGACGGTTCGCACGCGGCGCTTTCGGACGGGATGCTGATCGATCTCAACGAGCTCAGCCGCGGATTTTTGGGCTATTACAGCATAAGCGCCGGAACGAAAGTCAACTACGACGGGAAAAATTACGCAGTCTGCAACAGCGCCGGGGATATTCTTTTCGATACTTTCGCATGGAAGCTGAGCGATTCAAAGTATATGCTCGTCGGCAGCGATATGACGTTCGATCTGCCGAGCGGGGAAAAGACGACGCTTGAGGGTTATGCGGAGCTTGATTATATAGGCAACGGCGTGGCGAGGGTATATAACGCTTCCGGAGTATATCAGGTCATATGTGAAGGCTCGCTGATCGAGCTGTCAAACGGCGTTAAACTGGATGTGGGCACAGGCGTGCTCAGCGCCGACAACGGAAAACAGATCGGCCTGCAGAATATAGAAATGGACACGGAAACCGCGGTGGCAGTCGTTGAGGCGGACATCGTGCTTCCGGAGTTTGACATAACGACCATCGACGGCAAGGACGGCGTTTCGGGCGAGACGGGTCAGGACGGAACCGACGGCGACGAAGGCACGGAGGGTGCAACCGGCGAAAACGGGACCACGGGCAATCAGGGCTCATCCGGCTCGGACGGGGCGCAGGGCGCGCAGGGCGAGGACGGCATAAGCGGGGATCAGGTGAGCACCGGCAAGGCTGCCAGCGAGCCGACGTTCCGCTTCACGGAATTCACGCCCAACGCATCGGGCATCAAATTCACGGTCGAAGTGAACGATGACGACAGCGTTCTTGTCGACGATCCGGCAAACTCGGCGAAAATATACGAAGCCGGGACAGGTCGGCTTGTGTGGCAGGACCTTGAATCCGGCAATTTTGCAAGCGGCGCGGTGTCGCAGTCTTTCGATGTTTCCGGGCTTGCCGCCGACGTGCAGTATCGCGTCGTCGTGACGCAGGCCTACGAGATGGAAAACAACGGCGTGACGGTTTCCGGAACAAAGGACTTTTTGAGCAGGCTGTTCTTCACGGATGCCGTCGGCATAACGATGAAGGTCGCCTATACAACGACCGATACGGTCTGCGTCGACCTTGTGAAGGCTGATTACTCGAACGCAGTGACCGTCGTGGCCGAGCTTTATGACGCGACGGGAACGACGAGCGTGTCGGCGCCGATAACGCAGAACTTCAGTGGCAGCACGTCGAATGCGCGCGTAATGTTCGGCAGTCTGGCCTCGGATACGGAATACATGGTTAAGCTCACAAAGGTGACGCTTGCTTCCGGCGAGGACGCAACTTCAAAGAACACCGCAAACGCGATCACGCTCAAGCGTGAACCTTCGGAGCTTGGCAAGCCGACGGCGCTCGTCAACGTGAAGGGTTATTTTGAGCTTCAGCTCGACGGGAACATCGTCGATCCGGACAACGGGATCGTCAGATTCAGATACGATATATATGAAACAGACGGCAAGCTCGTCAAAACCGTCTATTCAGACAACAAGGATCCCGTTGCGCTGTATATTGACGGCGAGAACATAAAGCGCGGCACATATTACTACCAAATAGTCACGGCTGAATTCTTCGACAACGCGAAGACCCTTGAATTCGAGTGCTCCGCCCCGGATGAGAATACCGATTGCGGATATGAAACGTTCATCATGCGCGGCGACGGCATACCCGTGATATATTTCGAACAGACGGATACTGACGCGACAACGTTTGAACGGATAAAGGGGAGCATCGTGGTCGACGCGACGGACTGCACGGCGATCGTTGACGCGCAGCACCCGCTCACGGTCACGGTCGCAGCGGTCGGGAATTACCTCGGGACGATACAGATCGACAGCGTAAACCTCATCGACGGCGTGTTCAGGATCCCGATCGACCTTCAGGGCATGAAGAAGGAAACGCAGTATCTTTTCACCGTCACGGGATATACGGATCCGTATCACGACGGAGTTTATCAAAAAGGGGACTGGGGCAGCTTCAGGCATTCAACGCTTGCCACAAAACCCATAAATGTAAGCCTTGTTGAAAATGCGGAGGGTACAGGCTCCATAAACGCCACCCTTACGCTTGGTATTGACGGGGAAACGACGCAGTCGCTTGAAGCCACGACCATGACAAGGCTCGTTGTGATAATGCGCAACGCCAAGAACACCACGCAGGTGCTCGGCAGCGAATATGTGCTCAACGATACCATCGCCGAGTATTATACGAGCCAGCTTGCCAACGATTATTACGGAACGGGGCTGAAGATAGAGCTTAACGAAACGAGTTTCGGACTGAGCGCGAACAGCGCGGTGCTCGAAGGCGTACAGCAGGTGGAGATAGTCGTTCAGGCGATATACGATTATACCGCGAGCGATATAGGACAGGTTTCGGCCAACATATCAGGCTATGTAAACGAGCTGACGTTCACGGGCGATTCAAAGGTCGTGGTGACGAGGATACCGACGCCGCCGGCGCTTCCGTCGGGCACGTCCCTCTCGGTTACGGCCATACAGAACCTGCAGACGCAGATATATCTTGACGACGCTTCGCCTGACGCCGCGTTCGACAACGGCACGATAATGGGATACAGCCTCTCGCCCAATTTTGACAACAGCGCGGGGCTTGCGCAGCGCGTGTACTATTTTGTTTATGACGCGGTCGAATATCGGGCGCTGCTCAAATCCCTAACGGGCGAACAGAGAAAAGATCCGTCTTACGCGCCTGATGAAATAACGGGCAAGATCGAGGTGAACGGAAATACCCTCATTGAGCCGCTTTATGCCTGGGGGCACGATCTTACGACGGCGGAGCGCGGCAAGAGCGAGCTGCCGATACTCAACGTCTTCTTAGGCAACGGTATACTGAGCGAGCCTGTGCTGCAAACGAGCACCGCCACAAGGGAAAACAGAGCGGTTTATTCGGTGTATGCAGGCGAGGACGCCGGGAGAGGTGCGGAGTATTTCTTTACCTATAATGTTCAGTGGTACACGGATACAGAGCAGACAAGAAACTATGTTTACCCTTACAGCCATGATAATTACGGCGTTTTGAGCAGTGACGTTTTTGCGTACAGCAATCTGCTCCAGTCCACAGGGGGACCGGATTCGGCGGGTTCCTGGAAGGCGTTCAGACAAAAGGCGTCGATGCACATATATCCGTATACGTCGGACGAAAATTCCATAACATGGCGTTACAGGATCGACGACCCCGACGCAACGCTTGCGCATAATTTCAGAACGTCGACGCTCAACACGTCATATTGCGATATTGCGGCAAATGTCGGCCTGCTGGGCGCAAAGGATATCAGCGTCAACACCGCGTATCAGGATCTGGTGCTTGATTCGATAACTGTTGCAGGTTCCGGCAGCACATCGGTCGTGCTCAAGATGCACACCTGTCTGATGTATGATACACAGGAGGAGGAAACTATCCTTTCGCAGCCGTTTGAGGGCAGGTATACGATCGTCAACGCCGGCGACAGCGCGCTTTCGATATCCTATGAGCGCAAGGTCAACACCAATAACTATATTATCAGCGTCACAGGCCTGAAAAAGGACCTTGACCGGGTCGCAACGATAGCCATCCGCTTCAGGGAACAGGGAGAGACCGGCGAATTCACGCAGCCGCTGTTCATAAGCGTGGACAGCGTCAACGAGGTCGAAAACTCTCTCGGACAGGGACTGCTCACGGCAACGCTGCCGCTGAGCAAGCTTGACGACAACATACTTGCAAGCGTGGCTGCAAACAACACCCAGATGACGCTCGACACCCAGCTTTTCATATATTACGATACGGGCGTTTCCGGGCTTTACGCGGACGCGAACAATGTTTCGGGCTATGACGCAAACAACAAGCCCATATACGAATCGGCGCTGCCCAAATTCATATATACCGTGAAGCGGCAGGACGGTTCTTATCAGATGCTGCGCACAAACGGATTGAGCGACAACACGGGCGTGCAGAACACGGCGGTCAAGATCACCGACGCGCAGCGGCTGGCGGCGGCGCCTGTCATTAATGAAGCGGAAGACGGCGCAACATTCGGCGCGGACGGACTGGCTATGGCCTATCATGATTACATCACGCTGAAATTTGACAAGAACGGCGCAAAACGCACAAACGGAACATCGACAGTATATCTGCTGCTCAAGCGGCTCGAATGTATAAACCCTGTCGTGGAGGATCAGATCATCGTGCGCGATCTCATCCCTTCCATAAGTTCAACGAATATGCTCTCCCAGATAGACGGGATCGATTTCTCGTTCACGATCGACAGGGGCAGCTATGAGCTTATCAACAATCGCGGCGCGCTCCAGATATATGCGCAGGTGGAAAAGCAAAATGCCGCGGGGACGGGCTATATTGAAAACACGAACAAGATCCTTGTGATGACGATGGGCGATTGGACGCAAAGCGAAATGACGCTGAACATACGGGAGCTTGCGCTCGGCACGAAGTATCGCTTTAAGCTGTTCTACAAGGACGGCGAGACCATTAAGGAAATACACAACACCAATTTCACCGATCCGCCCTGGTATACATTCACAACGCTCGGACAGATAGACGTGACGAACATTGAGGCCGCTTTCAACGCGCTGACATACTGGGACAAAGCGCTCGTACTGACATACAATCTTTCAAGCGCTTCGAGCATCCGCGTTGAATACGTTGTGACCGACGGGGACGGGAACGTGTATTCCAATAACGATCTGGTGAACCGCGGGATAATTCCCGATAAGCGGATACTGACGACCGCCATGACGGAATCCTTCAGCTGCACGCCCGGGGCAAACAACGTGTTAAAGCCCGGCGGCACATACAGCCTTACCGTGAACGTTTATCCTGTCAACGCTTCGGGCGAGAGCAACGTGCTTCTCGGCACAGCCACGACGAATTTTGTGATGCCGCAGATACAGGTGCCGGCCTTCATCGTGAGGAGCATCCCCGCGGTGGACAACAGCGGCGTTCACAGCATGAGGATAAGGATCACGGCTTCCGATAACGGCAAATCTATCGTCACGGCGAGCGGATCGAACGATCCGCAGTACGCGGTGCGCGTGGTGGCGCCCGACGGAACGGTCGTGCTGAACGCGCCGGAGGTGTTCCATCCGATAAACTTCACGCAGACGATCAACATCACGGGACTTGAGGGCAACACGCAATACACGGTGGAGATATACTCGGTCGTTGACACGGCCAATACCGGCGGCAAGACGGCTATCAACCTATTGCCCAAAAACAACGTGTACAGCGCGGGCAATCTAGTTTATTCAACCGTGCAGACAACGCTCAACGACTACGGCATAAAGGTTGGCGATTTCGCGGCGCTGCAGAGCGGCAGCACGAAGCTGCTGCTGCGTTTTGCAAACGGTGCAAACCTTGAAAACATAACGATGGTCATGTATACGATAACCTGCCTTGACGACGGAACATCGTCGAGCGGACAGCTTATCGACAACAACGGGAACCTTCTTGTTCAGGCGGCATCGGGCGCCTATTACTCAATGATGCTGAACAAAGTGGTGCTTGGAAGCGGCAAGAGCTATGCGGTCAGCGTTGCGCTTTACATCGGTAAAAACCTCGCCGGACAGGCGACATACACGATTTACACATAACGGAAGGAGCGGCGCGATATGCGTAAACTCAACAAGGGGGCAAGACGGGCGCTTATAGCGTTTGCGGTGACCGCCCTGATTGCAATAAGCGGACTGGTTGCCGTTGCGCTTTTGACGGCAGGCAGGGCTTCCGGGGAGACGATCGCCGCGGACAGCGTCATATATGACAGGTCGAACGCGCTTGTCACGCTGGACAGCGCAGGCGAGCTCAGGAAAAACTATGAGGGGGCGTACAGCGTCGTGACGGAGAACGGCGCGGAGTATACCATCGGCACAAACAGCATCATTTATGAGATGGCTACAGCTTCGCTCAAGGTGCTTGGCGGAGGTGTGGAGATAAAGCAGGACGGAACGGTGAGCGTGCTCGACGATCCGTATGTGATAAACGACCTCACAAACTCCGGCTTCTATAAACTTTCAGACACGAAATATCTCATCACCGGCAACGCAATATCGGATGCGACAGGCGTGATATCCACAGGCAAGTATCTCTTTATTGTGCTCGACACATCCGGCAATGCCAGGATGGTGAACGACGTGATGAACGTGAAAAGCGTCGATCCGCTTGTGATTGAGACGGAGGGCATACGCTTTGACATGGTGAACGAGACCCTTGCAACGACCGTGCGCAGCGTGGACCTTTCGACCATAATGGGCTCGGCGGGGATTGCGGGCGAAGCAAATCCTGAAACCATAAAGGTCACGATCCGCGGCGGTGACGGCGGCTCCGGCGGCACGGGCGGCTCCGGCGGCACGGGCGGCTCCGGCGGTACGGGCGGCGCGGGCGGCATGGGCGGAAACGGCGGTGACGGCGGCGAAGGCGGTTCGGGCGGCGCGGGCGGTTCCGGCGGTTCGGGCGGCGCGGGCGGCACAGGCGTTGCAACAACATCCAAGGATGTCGGCAACAGGTCCATGAACATCCGCAGCGTGGAACAGGGCGTGAACTCCCTCACGATCGATTATTTTGTGATCGATCCCAACTCGACCTACGGCCCGATAACGATGAGCGTGACGCCAAGCATGGGTGCGCAGATAGGGGAAGGGAAGTCTGTTTCCGTCAACGCGAACGCGAACACGGTGTATATACCTGACCTCAAGCCGGACACCATGTATACGATAACCATGACTTACAGCGACGGCACAAATCAGGAAACAGGCGACGTGATGCGGGTCTCAACGCTTCCGATGACGGCCTCAATAGGGGTCACGAAGCTGATGCAAGGCGGAGTGTGGATAAACGTCAAGCTCGATCCCGATTTCAAGATTTCAAGCGGAAGCATAGCGCTAATCGACGCATCGCAATGGACGGGTTCCGAACCGATCAATGAGCTTACCACGAAGATAAACACAGTGGAGCTGACACAGTCGAACATCACGGACGCAGTGAGCGCAAAGGGTCTCAGCATGTTTGTTCCGTTCCCTGAAGGAACGACGGCGCAAAGCGCGCCCACGCTGCTGCTGATCGCGTTCGACAACGTGAAGTACAACGGCAGCGCAATACAGTTCGGTGCGTTTGCGCTCGTTCAAAACACGTTTTATCAGGCTGACTGAATCATTCAATATAAATACAAAACTTTGAAGGGGTAAACAAGATGGAAAGCATACTTTCTGCAACGATGACGGCGGTCGGATGGATACTCGGCCTGTCCTTTTTGGGCGTGGGTATCGGCATGGGCATAATGGGCGCCAAGGTGGCCGAAGCGCTCGGACGCAATCCGGAGACAAAGAGCGAGGTCATTCAGGCGATCATGATAGTGTCTGTCGTGGTGACGATCCTGCTGCTGCTGCTTTTTGCGTTCGTGTTCCTGCTCCTGTATTTCAACCCGCTGATCTCATAAAGCTATAAATCATCCCTGAAGGGGGGAGCCACGTATGGTTTTTGTATTCATTGCCGTTGCGATCGTGCTGGCGGCGCTGGACGGTTTTGTTTTTCTCATACTCAAACGCTTGGTCACAACCACGGGGAAGAGCATCCGCCGCGGCGTGATAAGGCAGCTCGGCGCATATGACGCGCTGTTCGCGGCCAAAAGCATAGAGCTTGCGCAGATGCAGCAAAAAACGAAAACGCCGAAAAAGAACACGGCTGCGGCAACCGAAGAGGTCGAAACTGCAAAGGGCCAGAATACCGCGCTGATACCGCCTGCGAGATATCGCGGGGAGGGCTTCACGCGCGGGTATCATGAAATACGCAAGGGCTTCAGCGTGGATGAGAAGGCGGTCTTTGAGAAAATCAAGGGCCGGCCGGCGGATAAGGCTGATGATGAGTTCGTGAAAAACGCCGATTCGCTCCTTTCAAGGCTCGGCTTTGACGCGCTATATGCTCTCTCATCCCTCGGCGCGGAGGAACAGCTTGAGGTATGCCTTGAAACCTGCAGCGACGGCGAAAAGAAGATAATCGGCGAATACATGAAGCTGCATGAGCGCTTTGACGCGGCGGAGTTCGCCAGTTCGTTAAGAAACGAGCGGGACCGCAGGGACAATACAATATATATCAGGACTCCTTCCGGCGCGCGAAACGAGTTCGACGGCGCAGCCGTGAGCGAGGATCCTTCCATTTGCGAGGGAATAACGCTTATCAAACACGGCGTGCTTTATGATTACAGCATCACAGAAAGAGAGATTGGATGACATGAGCAAGAGCATAGAAGAGGTCATCAGGGAGAAGACGGAATCGATCGCGCAAGGCACCAATATGCACGGCGTAGGCCGCGTGAAGCGGGTCAAGCAGTATATGATCGAGGTGAGCGGCCTTGAGGACGCCGGCTATTTCGAGCGCGTGAGCGTTGGGGCCAATGCGGAAGGCTATATCGAAAGCATAGACCGCAGCAGCGTTGTGGTCGCCCTCACGCGGCAGAGCGGGAGCATCAGCGTGGGCGATATCGTAACCGCCACGGGCAAAACCTATATGGCGCGCTTCTCGCATGACAGCGTCGGACATGTGGTCGACATGTTCGCCGTCGACAAGCTTGCCGGCATGGAATTTGACGATTCGTTCGAAATACCCGTGCAGACGCCGCCTATACCCATAATGGACAGGACGAGCGTGAACCGGCCGCTTCATACGGGCATAATCGGCATAGACATGCTCTATCCGATCGGCCGCGGACAGCGTCAGCTCATCATCGGGGACAAGAAAACCGGAAAAAGCCAGATCGTGCTGGATACTATCGTGAATCAGCGCGGGAAGGAAGTGCTGTGCATATATGTTGCGATAGGCAAAACAAAGAAGGAGGTCAAGGAGGTCTACGCCAATCTGCTCAAACAGGGCGCGATGGAGTATACGATAATCCTTGCGGCCTTCAACGACGAATGCCCGCCGGTGCTAAAAAACACGCCATACACAGCCGTGTCCATCGCGGAACACTATATGATGCAGGGCGCAGACGTGCTTGTCGCGATAGACGATCTCAAGCGGCACGCGGATGTTTGCCGTGAGATCGCGCTGCTTTCCGGCAAGGTGCCGGGAAGGGACGCATATCCGCCCGACATTTTCTACGCGCATTCGAGTCTTCTCGAAAAGGGCTGTCAGTATAAGAACGGCGGTTCGATAACGATACTTCCAATCGTTGAAACAAAGGGCGGAGATATCACGGATTATATCTCAACCAACATAATATCGATCACGGACGGGCAGATAGTGCTCAGCACAAAGAACTTCATGCGCGGCGAGAAGCCCGCGATAAACTACGGTCTTTCGGTTTCGCGCCTCGGCGGCGCGGTGCAGACCAAGAACATAAAAAAGCTCGGGGCGAGGGTGAGACGCGAGCTGCTTGCCTATCTTGAAAACAGAGAGGTGTTCGAGCTTGCGAACATAGATGAAATGGGCGATGCGCTGCGCGACAGGATGAGGCGGGGCGCGACGATACTTCAGCGCCTGAAACAGTATAAATTCAGCCCGGTCACGGTTGAAGAGATGATAACGATGTTCAAGGATGTGCGCGAGGAGGAAGAATGAACGCAAAGATCATCGTCAAGGCCATGAATTTCCACTCTCTTCTGAGGGTGGACAAATCGCGGCGCGAGGCGGAGAAATATGCGGCCATGGAGCGGGAGGTATCATCCATGATGGACATGATACTCAACAACCGCAACTTCGTGCTGGACAAGCGCATATTCAGACCGGAAAAGAAAAAGCCTGCGCTCAATATTTATATCGGCAGCGATTACGGCTTCTGCGGCGCGCTCAATGCGCAGACCAACGCACAGATCCAGCTTGACGGCACGGACTGCGAGAAGCTGATCATCGGCAAAAAGCTCACGCGCCGTCAGGATGTGCTCCTTCGCGTCACGCAGGAGGATTTCTGGGCCAAGTATTATGAGGTGGACGAGATACTCACAAGAGCGGTAAAGGAGCTTTGCTACTCAAGGATCAACCTCATATACAACCATTATGCGAACCTTACCGACATCAAGCTTACAAGGAAACGCATCTTCCCTTTGAACGTTATTGAGGACGGCGTGACGTGCAAGGAAAAGCCGCCGGTCACGAAGGGGAAAGCGGACAGCGCGTATACCGCGGATTTCACGGTGGAGGGCGATATAAACGAATTGCTCCAGGATCTTACCATAGCGTACCTGAATTACGAGGTGAAGATCGCCGCCGTCAACGCATATGCTTCGGAAAACATTATGCGCCAGAACGCCACAAACGAATCCCTGAGACGCATCGAGGATGAAGAGGCGGAACAGTTTGTCGCACAGCGCAAGGAGAAAATGAACCAGGCGTTCGCGAAGGTCATCGAAAGTTTCATTAAAATGAAGAGCTTCGGAGGGGTACAGTGATGAGCATCGGCAAGATCATATCGGTTTCAAATATGCGCGTGGAGGTTTTGCTTTCCGCTTCCGGGGTTAAGCTTCGCGATATCCTCACGACTCAGCTCAACGGCGAAATGCGCCGCCTTGAGGTGGTGGAGCTTGCGGGCGACATCGCCTCGGCGATACCGTTTGACGACGTGAAGGGCATGAGAAAAGGCATGGAGGTCGAGCTTGCGGACTCCGGTCTTGCGGTCGAGTATTCGGACCAGGTGCTGGGGAGGGTGTTCGGCGCTTTCGGCGAGACAATCGACGGCAACGCGGTGGAAACGCCTCACGTCAAAAACGTATACGAGCGCTCGCTCTCCATGGGCGAGATAGAGATAGAGGGCGAGATACTCTGGACGGGCATAAAGGTGCTCGACTTTTTCGCACCCATGCGCAGGGGCTTCAAGATGGGCCTGCTCGGCGGCGCGGGCGTGGGCAAGACGGTGCTTATAAAAGAACTCATACACAATATGTATAAAGGGCACGAATCCAACTCCGTTTTCGTGGGCGTGGGCGAGCGTTCCCGCGAGGGCAAGGAGCTGTATGACGAAATGAAGGAAGGGGACCTGCTCGACAAGATATCCATCGCATTCGGGCAGATGGGCGAGAACTCCGCCGCCCGTTCCAGGGTCATATATTCCGGGCTGACGATCGCGGAATACCTCCGGGACGAAAAACATCAGGACGTGCTTCTTTTCATCGACAATATTTACAGAATGGTGCAGGCCAACGCCGAGATATCCGCAGAGCTCAAGCAGATGCCGATCGATAACGGCTATTCGACCACCCTTCTCACAGACGTTGCGGCCGTGGAGGAGAGGATTAACTCAACCGGCGACGGTTCCATAACATCCTTCCAGGCGGTCTACATCCCAGCGGACGACATGACGGATTCCGCCGTCCACGCGGTGCTTGCCCATCTTGACGGGCAGGTGGTGCTGGACAGAAAGGTCGCCGAAAAAGGGCTTTATCCCGCGATCGACGTTTTCAACACATCCAGCAAGCTCGTCGATATAGACGGCGTGGGCAAACGCCATTTCAAGCTGGTCGAGGACGCCAAGCGCTGCCTTGCAAGATACCGTGAGCTTGAGGAGATCGTGGCTGTGCTTGGCATAGACGATCTTTCCGACGAGGATAAGAACGTTTTCTTCCGCGCGAGGAAGCTGCGCAACTATTTCTCACAGCCGATGTTCGTGGCGGAGCAGTTTACCTCCATTCCGGGCGAATTTGTGGAGATAGGCGACGTGCTTGACGATGTGGGCGCGATACTTGAAGGACGTTATGACGATTTCGACGAAAGCGAGTTCGCATATGTGGGCGCGCTGAAAAATAAAAAGCAATTCAGGAACGCCTGAGCATAGAGGTTGACCATGGACGAAAACAGGAAGCGCGATGTAAAAACGCAAACCGCGGGCGGAAAAACCGGCGGCAGGGCGAACGACGGCGCGGCAAAAAGGACGGAGGTCGTTGAACCCCGCACAAGGGAGCGCTCCGTCACGCGGCCGGATGACCGCCGCGAGGTTTGGACGCAGGAACAGCGCCGCGCGATGCTTGCAAAAAAGTATATCACCGCAAAGGTCGTAAGTTTCGACGAGGGACTGACGACCATCGAGCGCGTGCGCGCGGTGAGGATCATCAGCGAAAAATTCACGCTCCTCATCATGGATGAATTCATGCCGGTGATAGGCGTTGTTGACGGCGAAGTGACGTTTGTGTGCGAATCGCGCGAGCAGCGCTACAAATACATACACGGCTTCTTCTGCCACAGGAACAATGAGTTTTCGCTGCTCATTCAGGAGGACTGACGATGCTCCAAACCATTCTGGAGTCCGTGCTGAGCCTGAAATGGTATATCGTGATCGTAATTGCGGCCACGATGCTTGTCGGCGGCCTTCTTATGCTGGCCCAGTCGAAGATGAACCTTTCAAGCGCTTCGGTGAAGGTGCTCGGCATGTTTTTCGACATGACGGATATGGGCGCGATGGCGCTTGCGGCAAGCTGGCTGAGGCTGCTGTTCGTGATCTACATGCTCGCCTTCAGAAAAACACTTGACGGGATAAACGCCGTGTGCCTGTGCTCGTTTGTTGCGATGCAGGCGGCAGCGACAAGAAAGCTCCAGATAATACTTCAGCAGGTTTTGAATACCGCGCTTACTGCGGGCGCGTTCCTCGCGCTTGAGATACTCGTGAGCTATATGCGCGATGTCGAGATGGACTGGCAGATGGTCCTCATCGCTGCGCTGCTTGCGCTGTTTATCCTGCTTTACAGCATTTACTTCTTTGTAAAGGATGCAGCCGTTTACGGGGATTGCGGCTGGAAGAAGGTATATGAACTCACAAAGAAAGAACAGTAAAAAGAGCCGGGCGGTCAAGCCCGCGGAATATGTCATCATGATCGCCGCCGCAGTGGCTGTTATTGTCGTTGCGGTGGTCGTTGCACGCATGTTCAGAGATGAGTCCACGTCGTTCAGTACGGACGCTTCCCTTTATCAGTATTACGGCTTCGAGAAGCAGGAGTATACGGGCGAAAGCCGGATCGCCGTCGATGAGGACGGCATTCTCACGCTGACAAACGGCGAAACGCAAACGCAGCTTGACGGGACGCCGCTTTATTATTCAAACCAGAGCCGGATGATCCTCCTCTGCGACATGGTTTATATGCCAACTTCCGGCGCGCCCGCATATGTTTATTTGCTGGGCGAGGCCTTCATGAGAAACGAGTCCGCGTATATCGTCAATTCCGGCGGAGAGATCGCGGTCGACGGAGGGTTCCTGTATAACGGAAAGGATCTTTATGTGTTCCTTGAACCTGTGACGCTGACGATAGGCGACGAAACGGTGGAGCTTTCAGCGCTTTCATATGCCTTCGTGCAGTACAACAGGGACGCGCAGTATTTTGACCGCGAAAGCGCGACCGACTTTTCAGCAACAACGGGCGAGGGAATGAACGTTACGGCCGAATTTGCCGACGGACGCAAGATCGACCTCAATACCGACACCCTGTATGACGCTGAGGGAAACTGGCAGCTGCTGATAAACACGCCATCGTCGGCAAAGCCCCTCATGTAAGGAAGGCGGCACAAGATGAAAAAGAAACTGATACCGTTTGTTATAGCGATCGCCCTTGTGCTGATCTTCGCACAGCTTTACACATTCAAGCTGTACGGGAACATGCAGGAGAGCGGCTATCTTATAAATGACAATAAGGTGATGAAGGCGCTGCTTGCAGGCACCGCCGAGGAAGGCGAACGCTCCGAGCTGCTCGAGATCAAATCGGGCGAGCCGGTGTATTCGCGCGGCTCGGCACGGTATTTGGGCGAGCTGAAGGTGAGGATAAACAACCTTGCGCCGATGCTCATAAACGACGGCGCGGCGCTGATGGCGCTCGACGCGAACGGCGCCCTCATAGATACAGAGCTTTCCTATCTGCCCACATATGAAGGACTTTATGTGAGCGCGGGCCACAGCTTCAACAGCGACGGATCGCAGGCGGATGAAGAGGAATTCATCCTGTACGGCCTTGCCAACGGCGCCGCGATAAACGTGCAGGGGCTTGATGTGATCCTCAGCTCCGGCGAGAAGCATATCCCGATGAACAGCATCGTGGATTTTGAAGCCGACGAGGTAAGATTCTATGCTTTTGACGACGGCGAGCTCGTTTACAGGGTATACAGCGGCCTTTTGGGCGCGCGCATACGCATAGGCTCGAACGAGTATGATTACGCCGACTTTTTGAAGCGGCTTGGCATAATAACAGAGGAGCTTATGCAGAGCATAAGCACTCATGCGCCTGAAATATACACGACTGCTGCGGTACCGTCCGCAACGCCGGAGCCAAAGACGCCCCAGCCAAGCATGAGCGACGAACCGCATACCGATGAAACGGGCGTGTACGGCACGCCGGGCCCTGTCGGCACGGCGATGGCGCAGAATACGCAAAAGCCGGACAGCTCAACACCCACTCCGACGCCGGAGGCAAGCTCTTCACCCGCAACGCCGACGTCGGCGCCGGGCGAACAGCAGAATCCGGGCAGCGCGGGCGCGTCGGGAGGCGCTTCCTCAAGCCGGCCATCCACCGGGGGCGGACAGGCATCCGGTTCCGAAGGCGGCGGAGGAACGGGAAGCGGCACGGGCGGCGAAGGAACGGGAAGCTCCGGCGCGCCTGTGGAGCCGGCGTTCAGGATGCCCGTTATAAAGGCCGAAAACATAAAGGCCACGGTGTATACCGTATCCTGTGATGTTACGATCGAAGATCCCGACCAGCGTCTCACAAAAGGGGCAAGGCTGCTTATATATAACAACGGCAAGCTGATAATGCGAAAAACCGTGAAGGGTTCGGGTACGGTTTCGCTCGGCACGCTGCCGCCCGGTTCGTCACTTGAGATAGAGGGCACATTTGAATATCTTGACGCGAGCAATATCAAGCGCACGACGGTTTTTCTTACAAAAACACAGTTCGAAACGCTTGACAGGAGCTTCCTCAACGATATTGCCGTGACGCTCGACAAAGACAATCAAACGCTGCTCCCGATGCAGGTGGTGCTGCGCGGTCTTTCGCTGAGCGAGATGCTGCCGGCGGAGGGCGAAGAGCAGGCGCCTGACAGCGTGATGAACTACATAAACAGGGTAACCGTGACCGTGACGCCAAAGAACGGCGGCGCGGCGATGAGCCTTGACATGGATACCGCCTCGCTCAACAAGCTGAGGAACGGTTCAACCATAGACTGGACAAGCCCGGCCGTGTTCGACTCGAACACGCAATATGACTATACGCTTGAGATATTTGACAGGTTCGGCGATCAGGCGCTTTCGACACAGCCTCAAAGCATAACCGGCGAAACGCGGACATGCAGAAGAACCGCGCAGGCCCGCATCAAGCTTGTTGCGAACAACGTAAACTCGACCGTGCTGAGCGTGAGCGTTACGGATGCCGACGGGTCGTATAAAAACGACGGGCAATCCGGACTGAGGCTCGTTATATACGATGAAAACGGAGCGTTGGCGCGCAATCTGACCGTCGCTTCAACAACGGGCGATGAAACCGTTTATGCCGACGGCGCGATCCCGCTTGAGGTGGCGGACGGGCAAAGCTTCAACATCACGAACCTTGCCGCGAACAAACAGTATTCCGCAGTGGTCATGTGCCCCTGCGATATAGAGGACGGCTCGGGCGTAAAAGAATACGAGATAGGGCGCACGAATTTCTATACTGCGTCGATATCCACGTTGGGATACGCCTATTTTAAGGCCGACATTTCCGATATAACATCAAGCAGCGCGGATATCGCGGTGACCCTCATGCAAAGAACAAACGTCAAGCTGCGCGCGCTGATGGATACGCTGACTTATACCGTCTCATCACCGGCCGGGATAAAATGCTCCGTCGCATTTGAGAAGAACGCGCGCGATGAACAGTCCGCGCAGGCGATGTTCGGGTTTTATGATCTCGGCACGACGCCAACCGGCGTGGGTGCGGGAGAGGACTTCAGCATAACGCTCATTGAGGGCGCGGAGAATCAGCCCGCGGTGCGCGTTTTCGGAACGGCAGCCTCGGATACCGATACCGTGTGGGACGCGCTTGTCGGTTGTTCCGCAAGCGTGGAGATCAAGCTTGCCAAGGGCATGCTTGATTCGGCGCAGCTCAACTCGCTCACAGTGCCCGTGACTGTCGACCAGGGCGGCGTGAGACAAAGCGTTATCAGCCCTTACACGGTGGCAACGTTCAGGACGATGAGAATGACGCCGAAGGTGCAAAGCGAGGCTTCGCTTGCGGCCGAGAGCTTCTTCGAAATTTACGATCTCAATATTGACGATCCTGACGGCGCGATAAAGGGCGGCAAGCTGTATGCTAAACTGATAAAGACGTCAAGCGACAAGGTCATCGACATACAAACGATCGAAACGAACCATGTGTATGACACGTTGCGTTTCACGGGGCTTGAGAACAATGTCGAATACAGGCTCGAGTTCATTTGTATCGAGTATAACGAAGGCTTCCAGCAGGCAACGCTGCAAACGCAATATGTACTGCCGGACAAGTTCGTTTTCACGACCGGTCTTTCGATAAAGGGCAAACTCAACCTTGAGTCGCTCGAATATTCGAACCCAGACGAGGCAACGCAGCTTTTCGGCGCGAACCTGTATGTCGCCGACAATACCAAGCGCGGAGTATATATAAGCACGAACGGCGCCGAGCTGTCAACCTCGAATTATTCCGCATATGCGCTCGGCGACTATATACCCGTGGATGAAGGCGCGTTGTACGCGATCAAGAATCTCTGCCAGTTTGGAGACAGCGTCTATAATATCGTGTATTACAACCAGAATAAGGTGCGAACGGGCGCTCAGCAGGTGCTTGGCTTCAACGCTGCGCTTGAGATACCTTCAGGCGTAAGCTATGTGCGCTTCAATATGAATATCGGGTATATCAACTATGCCTCGATGCAGAGAATATATGCGCAGCCGGATACACAACGGGATATCCTTTCGGGCGTCGAATGGACAAACGGCATATATCTCAACAGGAACAACGGCACCACGACGACGAGCACCTCATATAAATGCACGGATTATTTGCCTGTTGAAGCGGGCGCAACATATATTCGCATGAGCAGCGCGTCGAACAATCCCGTATCGACGGTCTGTTTCTACAAAGCGGACAAAACGTTTATCTCAAGTATCGTCAGCGGAACCAACGGAGGCATTATCCAGGTGCCGGACAACGCGGCGTTCATGAGAACATACTGCTATACCAATTGCAGCACGATGAGCATGTATCCGCTCCTTCCCGGCAGCGGCTCAAACGCCATGACGGCGACGCTTCGCGCGATCGTGGACGATCCGCAGAGCACGCTTGCATACGATGGCAGCAAGTATGTGCTCAGGCTCACCGACGCAGACGGCAACACAAAGGATTTCACCTATGATACGCCCATAACCGAGCAGGGCGAGACCGACAATATCGACGCGCTTTGCCCGATACTTGTCGCGGCGGACAAAAAATACACGGTGCAGCTCGTGGTCCTGCTTCAGGGCAAATACGAGGTCGTGCTCGACAAGGTGAGCTTTGAAACGCAAAGCAGGATAAGCGTCATACATAACGAGGCGGAGCTTTACGCGATCACGGCCAATCCTTACGGATCGTATGTTGTTGTGAATGATATCCGCTGCGTCAATTCGACAGCCATTGTCGGCTCATTCTACGGCACGCTTGATTTCAACGGCCACACATTGACAAGGACTGTCAACTCGTCGGCAATGTTCGGATATGTCATGCAAAACGCGAGCGTAAAGAACATCGTGCTCGAATACACATTCGGAAATGTGGACAGATCATATTCCAGCGGATCGATATCCACATATAACAACGGAACAATTGAGAATATAATAATCAGGCTCAGCGGCAGCTCAAATGGCACGGCGCTCAGCTCATTTGGAGGTATCGTATATAATAACAATGCCACAGGCGTGATCCAAAACTTCGTCATCAATTTTGTGACGCCGATATATTTCCAGAACTACTTCGGCGGCGTCGCGCCCTTTAACAGCGGCGTTATACGCTGCGGTTACGTCTATGGCGAGGATCTGTATGCGTGCTCAGGTTCGCTCACAGGCAACTCCACATCCGAAAGGTCGAGCAATGGCGATGTGATAGGCAGAAACAACATCACAGGATCGATGAGCGACGTGTTCTGCCTCAACAACATCCATATTGAGGACGGAACGCGCTCCAACTACAGTTCGATCTTGTTGGGTTATACGACAGGCGAGCAGCGCAACATGTTCACGGTGGGTGACAGGTATACATACACGATATCAGCTGAAAACGGATACGTGCCGATCGAAACGACGGATCTGAGCATCGGGCCGGCAATCGGATTGAATACGGCGCTTGAACGCACATCAAACGTGATGTATGTGTCCGACAACATATATATGCCCAAATATAATTCCAAGGTGTCCAAGCAGGTGCTGTGGGATGTTTACTGGTATGAACAGCTTTTTGAACGCGACGAGAGCTTCCTTGTGGACTCAACAGTCATGATGGGATACTATCCGCAGATCGCGTTGCCCGAAACGATGATGGACGAGCAGGAGCTTATCGCGCTGCCTTCCGTCATAAAACCGCAGGCGCCACAGCTTTTGACGGCGCTTGTGACAAACCAGACCAACGAATACGCGGACGTCATACTTACATTCGCAAATCCGCAGTCGCATACGGTGAGCGCGGTATTTGCCGAGGGCGCGAGCGTCGAAGTGTATCAGGGCGAAGAGAATCAGTACTTTGACGGTGATCTGTACAGGGTGAAGGCGCGCGTATATTCGCCGACGCTTTACAGGGACGGCTATAAGGTGCTCACCACGACCTCTCAATGGGAGGGGATGAGCGTTATCGCCGAATACGGCACGACGGCGTCTTCATATGAATTGGTTACTATACCCGCGTCGTTCTATAAGCTCATATACACAAGCGACGACTGGACGTCAATGCAGTCGGATCAGGAAGGCAATTACAGATTGGCCGCGAACATAGATCTTTCCGATCGCGTGCCCAACAAGCTGCAGCTTTCCAATTTCAAAGGGAAGCTTGACGGCGGTATATATGACGAAAACGGTATTCTGACCGGTATGTATACCATATTCGGCTTAAACACGGGCATGACCGGCTATGTTATCAACCAAACGAACGAAGCCGTGATCCAAAACATCATCATAAACGATGCGAAGCTCGGAAACGCGAATAAGAACAACGTTTGCGGGTTTATCGGCACGGCGACAAACTCCGTGATCGACAATGTGCATATATCAAATATGGTATGCAATCCATCCGGCTACGGCGGAACGATCGCTGCTAGCGCAAACAGCTGCATTATCACCAATTGCTCTGCAACGGATTGCACGATAGTCACCCAAAAGGTTTCGACGCTTTACATTGGCGGGCTTGTGGGCTATATGTACGGCAGCGGCAGCATGAACAACTGCTTTGTACAGGGCATGAGCATCACGGCAAAAGAGGGCCTGAACTGCGCCGGTATCGGCGGTATCGTCGGATATGTCGCCTATGGCACGGGGCTGAAAAGCTGTGTGGCGCAGGGCGAGATACAGACAGCCTTTGCTTATACCGGAGGTATAGCCGGATACTTTGACGGTACATACGGAAACTATCTCTCATACGTCAGTATCACCAGCACGACAGGCTCGTTCGGCGGCATTTGCGGATATTCCTTCGGCTCAACGATCAATCATTCGCTTGTGATCGGCGATCTGTATGCCATCAACAGCATGGAAGGCGTGAACAGAGTATACGGCGCGGTGAGAAGCGCCACCACGGGCACGGGAACATATGCTTATGCTTCGCAGCTCCTCGGCGGCACGATAAGCGACGATAGGACATATGTGAGCGGCCTTCTTACCTCCGATGAGCTCAGACAGGAATCGACATATACCACGCTTATCGGCTTTGAATCCGATTTCGACACCTCCTGCCTGAAAGACGGATATTTGCCGTGCCTTCTGAGCACAAACGGCGAGGCGTTTGACAATCAGCGCCCGATGCTGATCCCGGACGATACGATACGCCTTGCGGAAGTCCTGGGGACCAAGAACACGGATGCAGGCTCCGGCTATAAGGATGAAGCCACCTATACTGTGAGTTTTGAGCTTTATCACAGCGGATATACGGTCAAAAAGATATCCGTGGACGGAATGCAGTTCGTCGGTCTTGACGGCGATCCGTCGGACTATTCTCAAAGCAAGGACGGCTTCACGGTGACCGCCGTGCGCGACGGGGTGAGCATTTACACGATATCGCGTTATTATCCGACGGAGAAGCGTGGGAATTACAGGCTCAGGGTGACCCTTGTCAGCACGGACGGACAGGCGCGGGTGATGGAGCTTTCCGCAAAGGTGGAGCTTGACGCGGCGCCGTATCACATCATAGAGAACGCGGCCGACTGGCAGAGGCTGATGGGCCTTTACGGATCGACTTATGAGGACTTTGTAATAACCGGCGACGTTGACTTTTCGACGATCACCGAGCCTGTCGTGATAAACGTGAAGGTGGGTTCTGTCATCGGAAGGAAAAACGGAGTCACCGGAGAAAGCGTGAAGATCAGGGGCCTGGATTACAAGACCCTCAACGCGGGAGATGCGCTTTTTGCAGAAGTTGCCGGGGAGATCGAGCGTATCGATTTTGAAAACATAAGCTGGAACAGCGCGGTCAACAAAAAGGGCGGCAGCAACGTTGGCCTAATCGGCATGCTTTCCGGCAGCATGAATTATGTGAACTTCAACAACATCGATATAAACAGTTATTCAGCCGTTAACGCCGGCTTGATCGGCACGTTTTCCGGCAGAATATCAAATGTTACGCTGACGGATATAAGGCATGTTTCCACGGCAGGCGCATCAAGCAAGGGATTGCTTGTGGGCAACGCGACGGCAGGGAGCACGATAGAGTACGTGACTGTGGCAGGCACGGATTCCGGGACGACCGACGAAAACGGCAAACCTGTTGCAAACACATATTTGAACGTTCTGGGATCAAATGTGGGTATCATCGCCGGCACGAGCCTCGCCTCCGTAAGCAACATTACGATAGGCTCGGATGATGCTGACGCGCCAAGGATCATCGTTTCAGGCTCATCAACCGTAGGAGGCCTGGTAGGCTACAGCGCAAACAGCATTTACCAGAAATACGCGAACATATACAATGTGGACGTGAAGGCCACCGGCAACTATGCCGCGGGCGCGACGGCATTTTACGGCGTGCAAAACTATTGCCTCGTGAAATATTCGACCGTGAGTGCGGCCGGACTGGGCGCAGGCGGCATCGCCGGGTGCCTTGGCACGGGCAACAATAATTATGTGTATGACTGCACGATATCTGCGGGAGCATACGGCGCCGGCGGCATATACGGCAACCGCAGCTTTATGGCTTCAAACTGCGCCGTTTACAACTGCAAAATATCGGCAGGGACATATGGCGCGGGCGGTATAATCGGAGATTGCGGCGATTATACGACGACAACTTATAGCTCGCATGAGAGTTATAACAACACTATAACCGCCGGAACATACGGCGCGGGCGGCATCGTCGGGCGCGGCTGCGGGGCAAGCATCGGAACGAGCGTCGGGAACACGGTGACTGCTGGCACTGATGGCGCGGGCGGAATTGTCGGGTACTGCACAAGCGTCAGCGTGATGAACAACAACGCCGTGGTCGATTGCAACATCACTTCGACGGTTAACGCCGGCGGCGTTGTCGGATATTCGCTTGCGGGAACGATCGACAGATGCTATGTGCGCGACACGAGCATAACGGCTCTTACAGATTGCGCAGGCGGTCTTGCGGGTTATCAGGAAGGCGGGACCCATCAGAACTCGTTCGTATATGCAAACGTTGAGGCGATGGGCAGATATGCCGGCGGTCTGTTCGGCAAGCTGCAAAGCGTTGGCTACGCGCAAAGCGCAGGCACCGCGAAGATTGTCAACTGCGTAAGCTACACAGGCGTTACAGCCGCGGATTACGCGGGCGGACTTGCAGGCTGCATCACGCGCGCGTTCAACACGGATCCTGCGGCGTTTTCTGACAACACGGTGAGCGGTACGCTTCTTATAACGACCGTGATATGCACCGGGCCGACGGACGCCGTTTCGGGTGGAAACGAATACACCGGAGAGCATGCGGGGCTGATGTGCGGAAGGGACGCGCTTGACGCGGTGCAGTCTTCCGGCCTTGCGGGCGTGCTGTCATATGTGAACAGCAGCGCGAACGGCAGGATCGCGGATACTGCGGATGTTGCGACCGCGGACAGCGCGCTTCTGGGCACGCAGAGCACTTACGAAAAAACGCTGGGCTGGAATCTCAGCAAATCATGGAGCGCAACTGCCCTCGTTGCGGAAGGAACTGGCAGCGAAGCGGCGCCATACGGTATCTTGCCGTTCGTGCGCAATAACTACGCGACCAACAGCGTGTATACCGTGCTCAACGGACAGAAGGGCTACTCATTTGACGCATCGGTCGTCATAGACTCGCTGGGGACAACGAGAACAAGGCTTTCATTTGGGACGGATGACGCAAACGGCGTACCGGTACCTATATTTGAAGCGCCGGCGCTCATGTCCATGTTCGGGCTCAGGCAGGAAGGCGACATACCGAAATTTACAGTCTATGCAAGCGGCGCCGATACCGTGAACATAGAATTTGACGCAAGCGTCCCCTGCGATCCGATAAATGAGGAAGACGCATGGGCGACGTTCGAGATAAACAACGCGAACGGCGATATACTTGCCTCCCATGTGATAGACAGGCGCGTTTACACATTGAGCTATGATTTCACAAGCGAGCTTACGCTGACGCTTTCATCTGCGACCGGGCAGCAAACATACAGCATACTGCCGGCGGATGTGCGAAGCACCGTCATGACCTGGGGCGATGATTACTATTACATCAACGCGGGCGGGATCGCCGGTTCAAACGGCGTGCTCTCCGGGGATTTTGTCAACGTGTTCAAGGGCTTCGCGCTCACCTCGGACGGCGCGCTGTATAACCTCGGCGACGGCGAATGCGTGCGTGAAAGCACGCAAACGGGCCTCACCACGCTCAGACCGCTGTTCACGACGGCGATCGGCGAAGACGTGACGCTCTATACCTTCAACGGGTTCACGATAGTCAAAAACGCCGAAGGAGAAACGGTGAACGAGCTTCGCCTGATGGCAAAGGCCGGGGAAATAAGGGCGATGGATCCAACGGCGAGCGCACAGACGGCAAGCTTTGTCATCGACGAGGCGGACGGCCGCGAATACGCGATAATGCTGCTTGACAGCGGCGAAATATACGATATCGCTTCGAACGGTGACATTGCGCCTTCCGGCATGAGAAACTTCGGCATCGTGCAGACGAGCTGCTCGATAGGTTCGGATTCGACGGTGATGCTCATGCGCTATGACGACGGAAGCGCCGCCGCGTTCGATTATGTGAGCGGCGAGATAATTTCGCTTGATGCGCCGGCAACAGCCCCGAGTATGTTGACATATGTTTCCGGATATTTTGCGGCAGCCTTTGCGGCGGAACCCACGCAGCTTGCCGAGGGGTATCAGCGGGTGAGCCAGCTTGCGGAGCAGCTCAGCGTCACGCCTTTTGAAGGCAGCGTCGAGGGCGCGTATGCAAACGGAATGAGCGAGCTTGAAGGCGAGGATACGGGCGCCGCGGAGAATCCGCCGGACATGGAGGCAAGCGAGGGCGACGGCGCAATGGGACAAACCGACGGCTCCGGAGTCACGGCAGGTACAGCCGAAGGAACTGAAGGGAACGCTTCCTCGGAATACACGGATGGTGAGAACGCGCAATCCAACCCCAACGCCACGGACGGGAATCCTGACGCCGCGGGCGGTGGAAACGGCGAAGGCACATCCACGGGAACACAGGGCGAGACCACGACGGACGGCAGCGGCGCACCGGGCACTGATGCCGATGGCGCGAAGGGCGGAAGCGACAAAGAGACGCTCCCCAGCGAGGAGATCGCAATGGGCGAAGTGAATGATGAGGCGCTCAGGGAGGAAGCCGATTCCGTCAACAGGTATGTCGTCTATTATGACAGTGAAAAGAACGATTACGCAGTGTTGATGACGGATCTTCTCATGCCCGAAACGGACGCGCTGATAAGCGAAGCCATGCGTGAGCAGGCGCTCAAGCAGGGGTTCGACGAGAACGGCGTGTATTCAAACGGCGACGCGGCGTCCGACGGGGAGGGCGAAGGAGAAGGCGCACAGGATAAAACGGGCATTGTGAACAACGGTGCAAAGCCCGTGTCCATCGCGCAGGTGATCAGCGCCGGAGGCAGCGGCATAACGGCGCTCATATGCGTTGCGGTGGCCGTTGTGGCCCTCATTGCGCTGCTTGTGCTCGGCAGACAGAAGAATGACAGGAAGAACAAAACAAAATAGCACAATACGGTTTGAAGGCGCGCCGATAAGGCGCGCCTTTTTAATGGCTTTTCTGACAAAAATACAAAGCATCGATCTGATTTTGAACATGATTTGTGGGGGACATAATTATCATGCGAAGGGTTTGTTATAACGCTAAATAATCGCTGAAAAGGTATTGTGAATCGGCAGGAGCAAGCTGATTCAGGCATCGGCAAAAATGGATATAAGAACTTCTGGCACTGTTGCAGGATCTGTCAAACTGAGCAAATGCGGAAGGAGCATATATGACGGGTGGATTTGCAGCACGAAAACTGCGGGCGCGGAAGCTTTTATGGATGCGGCAGCAGCCCAAATGCCGCTTTACTCGGCAAACAAAACGGTATCGCCAACCCATCATTAATGAGCGAAGCGTTTGAGCATAGCAAATCATGCACTATAACAAGATTGACCGCGGCATCGTATCGATGCAACGGTCAATTTCTGGTGCCGGAAGTGGGACTCGAACCCACACGTTGTCGCCAACAACGGATTTTGAGTCCGTCACGTCTGCCAATTCCATCATTCCGGCATGTATGCGATTTTAACACAATTTATGGCGGCCTGCAACCTAAAAGTGATATAATTCGTTATAAGGGCAACAAGGCAAGGAGGGATCGAAAATGAAGAGATATTTCCTCATTCTTACCGCGGCGCTCATGGCGCTTGCAATGGCTGCAGGGTGTGCAAAATCGGCTTCGACATATGACAGCGTATATGCGGCGACGGGCGCTGCGGAAGCGCCCAGTATGCCGACGGCCGAATACGAAAACGGATACTCATATAACGGGGAAGCGATTGCAGAAGAATCACGCTCGCAGGGCGCTACGGACGCGCAGGTCAATGCCGGCGATGTGTACGGCGGGCGCAAGATAATACGCAATTACGAGCTTACGATCGAAACGGATGACTTTGACGCCGTGTACAGCGCGATAAACGAGCGCCTCGCGCAATACGCGGGTTATGCCGAGAATTCATATATCGACGGCAAGAAGCCGGAGACATACGGAGAAAGCGGCAGAACGGCGTCGATGACGCTGCGCGTGCCGGCCGACAAGGCGGATGAGTTCATAAAGGGCGTACAGGGCATGGGCACGCTCACAAGCTCACACGATTATATTGACGATATCACGGATGCGTATTATGATGTCGACACCAGGCTTAAGGTGCTCAATATCCAGCTTGACAGGCTTGAAAGCATACTCGTCAAAACGGATAATCTGGCCGACGTGATCGCACTCGAGGACAGGATAAGCGAAGTGATGCTTGAGATCGAACAGCTTACGGGCACGCTCAAGAAATATGATTCGCTTATCGATTATACGAGCGTGAGCATTACGCTTTATGAGAAATCCCTCATCGCGGGGCCTGCGGCAAAGCAGACAACGGGCGAAAGGATAAGCAACGGATTCACGGAAAGCCTGTATGGCGTGGGTACTTTCTTCACGGATCTCTTTGTGTGGTTCGTGAGCGCCCTGCCGGTGATCGTCATACTGGCGTTGGTAGGGCTTGCGGCGCTGTTCATCATAAAAGCTGTGATGAAACGCAGGGCAACGTCGGCGGCCAAGGCTGCAGTGAAGCAGCAGATGCTCTTTGAACAGCAAAAGGCGGCCTATATGGCAGAACAGAAAAAGAACGAAAACCATTCGGAAGGAAATGACTGCAATGAAAACTAAAACGCTTTATTTGATAATCGTTTGCGTGCTTGTATGTTCGCTTGCGCTTGGCGCGGCGGGCTGCAAATCGGAAGAAGAACTTGCAAATACGTATTCGACGGATCCGACTGTAATATCGCCGGATGTGAAGATCACTCAGGAAACAGAAAAACAGCCTCAGCTCATCAACGTTTCGGGCAAGGGCGTGATAAAGCTTGAACCGGACACGGCCGCGTTCAACGTGCGCATCACAAGCGAGGATTCCAAGCCTGAGGAATGTCAGGCCGCCAACGCAGCGACCGTGCAGAGCGTGACGGATGCGATGATCGCAGCCGGCGTGCAGCAGAGCGACATCCAAACGCAGGAAGCTTATCTTGAAGAGATCTATAACTATGACAAAACGCCAGCCGTGCTGACGGGATACCGGATGACGACCACGCTTAATGTCGAAGTGTCACCGATCGATATTGCCGGCAAGGCTATAGGCGCTGCGGTTGCGGCGGGCGCGACAGGCACATACGGGTTGACATTCACGGTGTCCGACACGAGCGGCGCATATCAGCAGGCGCTTGAAGCGGCGATCGAAGACGCTGCCTCGAAAGCCGATACCATGTCCAAAGCGCTTGGCGTGGGGATTCATAAGGTGCCGTATCTCGTCAATGAGGTGAACGGCGGAGACGGCGTGGTATATAACTATGATAAGAATGAGGCTGCGTCAGACATGTCGCTTGCAGAGGGCACAACGCAGAGCACGGACACGCCGATAAGCATAGGCGAGGTCACGGTCACGGCAAACGTGTCCGTATCATATGAGATGTATGAATTGACTGAGGGCTGATAAAAAAACAATGCAAAAGCCGTCGGCAGATCGCCGGCGGCTTTTTAGTACTGTGCGATGAAGCTGGAAAAAACATCCTTTGTTTCCTTGATCTTGCGTGCGCTCACGGGTACGCTGCGGCCGTCGCGCAAGAAAAGCGCACCCGACGCGGAGTCCAGCGAGATTACATAATCCATGTTTGCGATATAGCTTTTATGACACTGTACGAAACGGTTGTCCAAAAGCGGCTTCACGCTTTCAAGCTGCCGGGGGAACGCCTGCATACCGTGAGATGTGTATACGTTGAGCGTGCGGCCTTCGCTTTCAAGGAAAAGCACGTCGTCGAGATCGATGCGCGAGATAAGCCCGCCGCGTGCCAGCACAAGATATGATTTGCGGCGAAGCCTGATCGCTTCCTCTGCCATCATTATGGCGTTCCGGAAGTATTCCCTGTCAATGGGGAAGGGGATGAACGCGACGTGGCGCACGGCATATGCGTCGAACACAAGCTCCTTATACTTTGAAGCGAAAATGATCTGAAGATCGGGCAGCCGTTCCTGAATGATACGCATCAGCTTTATGCCGTTGTACTCGCCAAGCGCAACATCCGTGATGACGATGTGCATGTCATAACCGCGCGTATCCATGAAATTGATGAAAGCTCCCGTGTTCTCAAATGCAACGGTGCGCACAGGCCCGCCGGTAACGGATGTCTCGACGAGCGTGCGCATGTATTCGTTTTGCTCTCCATCGGGGCCGCATATTACAACGTTGAGCATTCATATACTCCCTATGCATTTATTTTCGCTTGAGCGTATAAGTTTTGCCGTTTTTGTATGCGTAACAGGAAAGCTCGTTTTCGGAATTCAGCGTGAGGCCGTAAGCTTCTTTGATCGTGCCCGGGTCGCTGCTGTTGTAGAAGTAGATAAGCCCGTTGCTAATTCCCCATTTGTCTCCGAAATCCGGCGCGCTCAGCGAGAAGGTCAGGCCGACGCCGTCCTCGAATTGCAGATAACCGGAGCTGCATGACCATTTGCCGGTCAAAAAGGCGAAGGCCACTTCAAAATCGGAAAGGATTAGCGAGGAGGCATCCTCAAAACCGATGAGCGGCTTAAGCTCGGAAAGACTGTATGTGCTCACGCCGGCAATGTGTACGGTGCACAGGGTGTAATAGTCTGCGCTGCGCTCATATGTGCCGAGGATGATGAACCCCTCCTGCGCGAGGGTATAATTCCCGGCGGAATAATAGCTTTGGCAAAGCGTGTACATTTCAGCGGCGTTTGCCTCGATAAAACCGTCGTCAGGCGTGAAGCCTGTCGATATGCTCCTGAAAATGGAATCGATGGCGCTGTCGCGTTCCCCGTCGGTGAACTGCTTGCAGCCGAGTTTGTAAAGCGAAAGCGTGGCCTTGTCCGCCGCATCGGAATACACGGTGATGCTGTAAAACAGATCGTATGCGCCGGCGTAATCGCCCGCATCGAATGCGTTTGAAGCGAGCGTATATATACATTCGTCGGCTCTGTCGCCCGCGTCGGAGTATGAATCGAGCAGCTTGAAAAGAGTCAGCGCGTCTTCCGCCTGCCCGACCTCAAGCAGCGCATCCGCCTTTATATAGATGCCGTTATTGATGTATTTGAGCGCGGTGCGGTTGCCGGAAAACTGTGAACGCAGGCTTGCAGCCTCATCGATAGTCAAATGCTGCGCGACCCATGAACCGGTATCCGCAAGAAGGCGTTCCTCATATGTTGAGGCGGCGCTTGCGGATGAACACAGCGAGGTTATTTCGCTGAAGGCCGACGTATAATCGCCCATGGCAAAATAAATCTTTGCGCGGTAGAACATCGCTTCGTTCTCATCCGCAAACGAAACATCCCCGGCAAGCGCGGAGGCCGCGGCGGCGTCACCCTTGGCAAGATCGTCGTCAATAAGGGCGATGCGCAGGGCGTTGATGTGATCTTCGGAGTCTTCATAATTCGGCACTTCAAGGAACAGATTGAGGGCTTCCTCGCTGTTGCCCGCCACCTCAAGCGCGACCGCCTGCCGATATGTTTCGGCATAGCGGGAGCTTCCGCCCAAAAGAAGGACGGCGATGAGTATGACCACAAGCGCCGCGCCACCGGCAATGCCGATGATCGCTGCGATGTTGGTTTTCTTCTTGACGGGCGACGGCTGCCGCACGTCGGAGGGCTGCGCCGGGCCGGGCGCGTCATATTGGATCCGGGCCTGACTTGCTGCGCGCAACGTGCCGGATTGTTCGGCCGCACCCGTAAAGGCCGGCGACGGAACGGCGACGGTGCTGCCGGATGTGAGCGCCGCCTTCATCGCGGAGGCGGAAGGGAAGCGGTCACGCGGACTGAAGCTGATGGCCTTCATGACTACGCTTTTGATCGATTCGCTTCCATAAACGGGCATGGGCGGAACTCTGCCCTGCATGCGCAGCGCAAACGCCTGCTCGGAGCTTTCCATCGTTATGTTTTGCGGAGCGGGCGGGAAGAACGGATATCTTCCGCCGTTGAGGAGCTTGTACATGAGGATGCCTAGCGAATACAGATCGACCGTGGCGTCGTATTGCTGTCCGTTATAAACCTCAGGCGCGACATATGAAGGCGTGCCGCGCATGCTCATGCTCATGTTCGAGGAGGAAAGTTCCCTTGCAATGCCGAAATCGCCGAGTTTATATGTGCCGCGCGGATTGAGGAAAATGTTTCCTTCCTTTATGTCGCGGTGAATTATCTTGTAAGCTTCGCACGCCTCAAGCGCGGTACACATCTCAACGCCTAGGCGCCGTATTTCATCCTCGCCGAGGGCGTTGTTTGCAATATACGCCGAAAGGGGGATGAGAAGCTCCATGCGGATGAACACATCCCATTTGAGAGATCCTTCCTGATGCACGATGAAGTGATCCTCATATGTCACGATATTGCTTTCGCCGCGAAGGGCGTACATTATATTGATTTCGTTAAGGATCCGGGAAGCCATGTCGCTGAAATAGGTGTATGTCGAGCGGTTGTCCATGCCCATCGCACGGGCGTTCTGCACCTCCGCTTCGTTTTTCGGTATCGTTATGTGCTTACAGGCACTGTAATATGTTCCTCCGCCGTCATGACGGACGATCCTGTATACCCGGCCATAGCTTCCCTCGCCGAGCAATTCATCGGCGTACCAATTGCCCCACAGCGGCTCGAAGCGTTTTATCGGTTCGTTTGGCTGAATCATGATGGCCTCCGGATAGTTGTAATATATTGATTATTATATTACATTATTTCCGGAATGTCATTATCACTTTGTATACAGATTTGTATCATTTGTCCGCGCCGGAATGATATCTGAGCTTTTCAAGATATGCCTTTGCGAGTTTCGCATCCTCCCGTGTAACTACGCCGCCGTATCTTGCCCGCACATAAATCTCGCGAAACGCATTGAGCGTCTCTTCCGGGAAAAAAGCGCGTGACGCACCGGCGATCATTTCGCTCGTATAGAATATCGGAATTTCAACGCCGGCAGCCTCCGCACGGCGCAAAAAGCGTGCGTAATAGCCGCGCACGAGCCCGGCGGGTGTTCCGGCGCGCAGGACGGAGGACAGCGGACGCGCGTTGTCATACGGCGCTGTGCCGGAACGTATTTCGGCCGCGGAGCGGACGGGATCGGAGGTCTTGCGCCGGCCGAGCATGCGGCGGAAAACGATAAAAGCTATAACGAAGAACGCGATGAACGCAAGCGCGATGAAAACGCGGCCGGCGTTTTCGCTTTGTTCGCCGCTCCTCAAATAATCCATCATCTCGTCGCCAAGCCCGACCTCTCCAAGCTCAAGCTGGTTTTCGGTCGCATCGGCGGGCTTTATTTCACCGATCACCGCGCCGACGACATATGCGACGCCTACCATCACATACGCAAGAAGCATCAGCAGCGGACTTACAACGTTATCATAGAAAAACTTAAGCGCGGCGCCGATCGCGGATGTAACCCCCGGCAGGCTCAGCAGCGCCGCAGCGATTATAACTGCGGCGGGCGCGCACATACAAAGCATGATGAAGCGCGGCTCGCGTCTCACGGATTCCTCCTGACGGAGTATCCTCATCAGCGTGACGCCGCACACCGCGAAGAAAACAGCGAATATGACGGCTGCGCCCTCGACGCGCTCTTTCCCGCCGAACAGGAGCGCAAGGAGGATCCACACGGCGAGGCAAATCACGGCCTTCTTGAAAAAGGAGGCAAATTCCTCCCTGTCATAGGAATAACGCCTGAGAATAACGGTCGCGGCGATATAAAGCGCGGGCGGCGCGTAAACCAGCGCGCTTTCAAGGCCCGTGATGAAAAACGCGGCGCACGAAAGCGGTATAAGCGCAAGAAAGCGGAGCTTTGCGCGCTTTTCGCCCGGCAGAGAACCGAGGGCGCCGGAGAGCGAAAGAACGGCAAACACGATCGGCGTCGAAACAGACGCTGCGGTTTGGGGGAAAAGCGTGCCTGCGATCGCCAGCCAAAGCGAAACGTCCGCGAGCATTTTCAGCAAAACGGAAGGATCCATCACTTTGTCACCCCGCTTTCATCGGCAAAGATCAACGTTATTGCGCCGCCAGTCTCCCTGCGGATCAAGGCGGTCGCTTCAAGCGCCGCGTCGGTGCGTTTCGGCGTTATGAATATATGGCTGCGGCCGTGTTCCGCCATGCGCGCGGCACGGGAGACAGTCCTTCGCATATCCTCGACGGGCGAATATGTCGCGCGGCCGAGACCTTCCAGGATCGTGTACAGATGGCTGTTGCCGAGGCCTTCGCCGATGAAGGACCAGCGGCCTATCGCGCCCGCGGTCGAGGCGTTGGTTATGAAGCCATATTTGATGCGTTTCGCTTCAAGCAGCTCGCACACGCTGCGCGCAAGGGAATAACACGCCTCGATAAGCAAGGCGTCGGCCGCTCCCTCGCAGTCTATGTTGAGCACGACAGTGACGGAGGGTTCGAGCGTATGGTCGTATTCGCGCACGATGAGCTTGCCCTCGCGCGCGCTCCTTGCCCATGATATGCTTTTTTGCGGTTCACGGCCGGTATAATCATGGAAACCCATCGTCAGGACGGGATCCTACATGATGAAGCGGCGCACCGAAACATCGCCGAGAAAACCGCCGAGCGCCGTGAGCTGCGGCGTTTCAGGCGCGCGCGCCGGCATCACGACGATCTCGCAATAACACGGAAAATCCGCGAACGATTCGCTGAGACCGAAAAAATCGCCGCCGTTGATATCTGCCCCGCAAAGAAAATATCTGCCGCGAAGGCCGATCTCAGCCTCAAGCGAACGGGTGAGCTTCTGGCGCGGCATAAGATATACGGAGCTTGAAGCGCGCATGAGCCCGTGCGATATGTTTGAAGGCGTTGTGATATCATAATGCTGCCCCGGGCGAAGGGCAACGGTCATTTCAAACGGAAGTTTTTCCTGTATGCGAAGGAATGGCATCGGCAGGCGGCTGTGGTTTTCGACGCACGACACAACTTCAAAGCGTTCCGCCGGATCGACGGAACGGCGCGAGGTGCGCACGGTATAGCTCACGCGCGAAAGCGGCTTGCGAAGCGAAAACAGTTCGAGCAGCACCGCAATGACAATGAGTACAAGAAGAAAAACGAGCATTATCTTTTCTCAAGCGGGACTTCCACGCCGGAGAGAAGCTTGTTGACATATTCGGCGACGTCCTCGCGGCGCGCGCCGGCGGAGCTTACAAGCCTGTGCGCGAGTATGTGCGGCGCTGTGGCGCGCACGTCCTCCGGGATCACAAAATCGCGTCCCTCAAAGGCGGCCATGACCTGCGCGGCCTTATACATGGCGATGGCCCCGCGCGTCGATGCACCGGTGACAAAGCGGCTCTCGCTGCGCGTGCGCTCCACAATATCCATTATATAGTGCGCAACGTCATCAGACACGATAACATCCGTATAATGTGATTTTACATATTGTATGTCATCCGGCGTGACGGCAGGTTCGAGGGAGTTCACGATATCGAGCGTGGAACGGCGTCCGATCACGGAAAGCTCCTGTTCGCGCGTCATATAGCCGAGGGAGAGCCGCATGAAGAAGCGGTCGGTCTGCGCCTCGGGCAGGGGGAATGTGCCGTAAGATTCGATCGGATTCTCGCTTGCCATCACCATGAAAGGTTCCTCAAGCGCATAGCTCGTGCCGTCGACGGTTATCTGGCGTTCCTCCATGGCTTCAAGCAGGCTTGACTGCGTGCGCGGCGTTGCGCGGTTGATCTCATCCGCAAGGACGATGTTCGCAAACATCGGACCCGGACGAAACTCGAATTCACATTGCTTCTGGTTGTAAAAATTGATGCCCGTAAGGTCGGACGGAAGCAGATCGGGCGTGAACTGTATCCTTGAAAACCGGCCGCCGATCGTTTTTGCAAAGGAACGCAGCAGCATTGTTTTACCGGTGCCGGGCACATCTTCAAGCAACACATGCCCTGAACAGACAAAGCATATAAGCACGAGCGCAATTGCGTCATCCTTGCCGACGATCGCCTTTGAACAGTTGCCGACGACGCTGTTTTTGAAATCCACAAACCGTTTTGTATCCATCATACCCTCACAGATCAGATTAGTTATACGTTTACAAAATAACTTAACACCGCGCGCACGGTTTGTAAAGGCGTGTGGAGATGACGCAAATGTGAAAAAAATAATAAAAAAGGCTGCCTGAAAGGCAGCCTCGGCAAATTTTGCGTTCAGATCACTTTTTGAGCGAGTTGTATTTCCTGATCGCCATCGCGAGCAGATCCATCGCGCGCTCGATATCGTGGCAGTTGAGCACATACGCGAGACGGACTTCGTCGCGGCCTTTGCCGGGCGTTGCGTAAAAGCCTGCGCCGGGGGCGTACATGACGGTCTCGTTGTTGTCCGAAAAATCGGTGAGCAGCCATTTCTGGAAAGCGTCCGTATCATCAACGGGGAGCTTGGCCATGACGTAGAACGCGCCCTTGGGCTCCTTGCAGACGACGCCGGGGATCTCGCACAGCTTGCGATAGATGGTGTCGCGGCGACGGCGGTATTCATCGCGCACGTCGTTGAAGTACTCGGTGCCTGCGCCGTAAAGGGCTGCGGCCGCGACCTGATCGAGCGTCGCGACGGAAAGCCTTGCCTGGCAGAACTTCATGGCCTGCTGCTGAAGCTCCTTGTTCTTGGTGATGAGTGCGCCTATACGCGCGCCGCAGGCGCTGAAACGCTTTGAAACAGAATCGATGATGATGGCGTTGTCCGTGATATCGTCAAACTCGCCGATCGTGGCAAGCTTCTCTCCGCCATAAACGAATTCACGATACACCTCGTCGCCGATGAGGAAGAGATTATGCTTCTTGGCGATATCGGCCATGAGGCGCAGCTCTTCGGGCGAGAGGACGGTGCCTGTCGGGTTGCCGGGGTTCGTGAACATGATCGCGCGGGTATGCTCGTTGATGAGCGGCTCGATCTTTTCGCGCACGGCATAACGATAACCTTCCTCGGGGGTGGTGTGGATCGGGCGGATAGTGGCGCCGGTCGCACGCACGAAGGTATTGTAGTTGGGATAGAACGGCTCGGGAATGATTATCTCATCGCCGTCGTCGAGGATGCAGTTGAGCGCGATGGTGAGGGCTTCGCTGCCGCCGGTCGTCACGAAGATGTCGCCGGTCTCATATTTGAGGCCGAGACTCGCGTAGTATCCCTTCACCGCATTGATCATTTCAGGGATTCCGGGGGAGGGAGCATAAGCGAGAACCGGAAGACGGAAATTGCGTACCGCGTCGAAATAGGCGGGCGGGGTAGCGATATCGGGCTGGCCGATGTTGAGATGGTAGATCTTGACGCCCTTTTTGTCGCATTCCACCTGATATGGGTAGAATTTGCGGATCGGCGACAGGTTGCACTTTTCCACCTTGCTTGAGAACTTCATTTTTAGCCTCCTGCTTGACCTTTGTGTTATATTTTTTCCAAGGTAAACCTTTTAAGCTTAATCAACCCGCAGGCGTTGCCGCGGGCGCCGGCGCGCCGCCTGTGCCGATCACTATCTCGCCCGTGACGGGGTTATATGTGTCCTCATAAAGCGTTTCGGTCGAATCCAGCACGCCGTTCACATATTTGTCGCGGTATGCCGTGGCCTTGTAGCCGTCGCGCGCCTTGATCGTTTCTTCTTTGTAATCGGCGGGCTGCGCCGTGTCGTACACGGTGTTGGTCGTGGCCGTCAGCACCTCGTCGACGACGCCGCGCACCTGATAGGTTATGCCTTCGGGCAGCGGCTTGCCGTATATGTATATTGTAACAGTATAGTTGGCGGTATCGCAATAGGCGAAAACGTAAAGCGGATAACCAGTGTTGTTGACGAAGTTTAGGCTTTTGCCGCTTTCGACCGTGCCGGTCACGGTGGAATCAAGCCCTGTGTCAACATAGCTTGACGGCCAGGAGTGATGCCTGCGTTCGGTTATCGATATGCCCTCGATGTTTGCGCTGAGCACCTCTTCAAGCGTTGAACCGCGCTGGAGGGATGCGTTCGCGCACAGCAGCGCGTTATAGAACGTTGTGGATACCTGACATATGCCGCCGCCGGCCTGATCCTCATACTGGTTGCCGTTGACGATGCCGGGCGCAAGCGGCCATCCGCCGGCTTCCGTGCGGGGGCCGAAATAGGCGTTGAAATTGAATTCTTCGCCGTTTGCGACGGAGAGCCCGTTGAGCAGCGTGCAGGCCTTCTGTATGTTGCCGACGCGCTTTTCATTGCGCGCTGCGCGGCTTCCGCCAAAGCTCGTTTCAAAGGAGGAAACGAACTCCGTGACGGCTTTTATATCGTCGATGGATTGCGTGGGGGACGCATAATCAAGCTCCGGCTCAAGCGTCGTCACATAATTCCCGGAGGAAAGGAGGGTCGCTATGTTTTCATAAAGGGCGCTTTCGTCGAGCACATAACCGTCGGCCCCTTCATTGTAAACAAAATCGGGCGAGGAGCCTGTTGTGAGCGCCGATGCGGAAGGCTCCGTGGGCGCGGTGTCGACCGCTGCGCCGATAGAAGCAAGCTTTGCGCGAAGCGTGGCTTCATCCGGAACAAAGGTGACTGAAAAATCACGTCCGCCCGCCGCAAGCTCGCTTTTGATTTCGTTGTTCTCGATCACGCTGCCGCTGCGGCCGAGGGAAATGGCCTCGGTGAGCGTTGCGTCAAGCGTTGAGGAAACGCCCATGTCCGCCGCGGTAAGTATCCAAAGCCTCGTCCCGTGGGCGACGGTTATGTTGATCGATTCCAGATCCTGCTTTACGGATGACAGCACCGCGGCGCGCGCGGCGGAGTATCCCATGCCCGAAACGTCAACGCCGTTTATGCGAATGCCATCAAAAAAAGTGCCGTCATCCCGAAGCTCTTCAAGATCAACGGAAGGACGGTTGTTGAATATGAAGACTATCGCAACCACAATAAGCGCGGCTGCAAGCCCCGCAAAAACAAGTTTGGATATCGCAAGAGGACGGCTGAGCTTTGTGCGCCGCTTTTTTCCGTGTATGCCGCTGTTCCTTTGCGCGCCGGCATTTCCGGCGGCGCGGCGTGTGGTATTTTCCATATTATTCATCGCACCTCACGATTGTTTATTATACAACAATCCGTCACGGCCTTCAACCACCACCTTCGCGGTGTCCGCTTCTTCGACATTTGTTTACAATTGGCCGTCCTTGTGCAAGAAGGCGTATAATAGTATAATAAGAACATCATGGAGAGGTATGCTTTCCATGCAAGAAAGCGAGGACGCAATTTGGCGAACACAAAAAAATCAAATAAACTGAAAATCATTCCCCTGGGCGGAGTCGGTGAGATCGGTAAAAACATGACCGTGCTGGAATACGGCAAGGACATGATCGTTATCGACTGCGGGCTCATTTTCCCCGATGACGATCTGCCGGGGATAGATTCGGTCATTCCGGACATGACATACGTTGAAAAGAACGCAGATAAGCTTCGCGGCATACTCATCACCCACGGGCATGAGGATCATATCGGCGCGATACCCTATGCGCTCAAGCAGTTCAAGACCCCGGTTTACGGCACGAAGCTCACCTGCGCGCTCATCGAGCATAAGCTCGAGGAGGAGCATGTAAAAGGCGCGGAGCTTGTGTGCGTGAAGCCCGGCGACAAGATCCAGCTCGGCTGCTTCAACATCGAATTCATCAAAACGAGCCATTCGATCGCGGGCGCGGTCGCGCTTGCGGTGATCACGCCTGTCGGCACCGTCATCCACACGGGGGATTTCAAGGTGGATTATACCCCGCTTGACGGGGAACCCATCGATATCGCGCGCTTTGCGCATTACGGCTCCCGCGGGGTGCTTGCGCTCATGTCCGACAGCACGAACGCGGAGCTCGCCGGACACACGCAGAGCGAGCGCGAGATCGGCAAAACCTTCGAGCATTATTTTGACATTGCGGACGGCCGCGTGATCGTGGCCACTTTTGCTTCGAACATTTACCGCATCCAGCAGATCGCGGACGTGGCGATATCCTTCGGCAGGGTGATCTGCTTCCAGGGCCGCAGCATGGTCAATATCGCGAAGGTGGCGACGGAACTTGGCTATCTGTCGATACCCGAGGAGAAGATCGTCGATGTGGACAAGTTGGGAAGGATAGAGCCTGCGAAGATCTGCGTGATAACGACGGGCAGTCAGGGCGAGCCGATGAGCGGCCTTTTCCGCATGGCGAATTCCTCGCACAGGCTGAACATCGGCCACGGGGACACGGTCATCATATCGGCGTCGGCCATACCGGGCAATGAGATCGGCGTGAGCCGCGTGATAAACCAGCTTTATCAAAAGGGCGCGCGCGTGGTGTACGACCGCATGGCGGACGTGCATGTTTCGGGTCATGCAAGGCGCGAGGAGCTTCGCCTTATGTTCACACTCACAAAGCCCAAGTTCTTCATCCCCGTGCACGGCGAAGCGCGGCATCTGTATCAGCATGCGGAGCTTGCCATGGAGATGGGCGTGAACGAGAAAAACATCATTGTTCCCGAAATAGGGGACGTGATAGAGCTTGGCCGCAGCAGCATAAGGAAAAACGGTTCCGTGCATTCGGGCAGCGTGATGATCGACGGCGGCAGCGTGGGCGAAATCGGGGACGCGGTCTTGAAGGACCGCAGGATGCTTTCCGAGGACGGCCTTTTCACGGTGGTCATACCGCTCAAGAAAAAGACGGGCGAGCTTTTGGGCACGCCGGAGATCATATCGCGCGGTTTCGTGTATGTTAAAAGCTCCGAGGAGCTCATGGCGAGCACGCGCGCGCTCGTGAGCGAGCTTGCGGGCAAGTTTGCCAATGCGAGCAGGTCGGAGTGGAGCGGGATAAAGAACAACATACGCATCGCGCTTAAAAACGAGCTTTATAACAAAACCAAGCGCACGCCGATAATACTTCCGATAATCATCGAACTTGATATATAAGGAGGCCCGCGATGGTATACGACAAGGCGAGGGAGCTTGCGAGGATGCTTTCGGAAAGCCGTGAATACACGGCGTATAAGGCCGCGCGCGAAACGGCTTTTACAAGCGATACGACCAAAGCCCTTATAAAGGAATACAACGCGCTGCGCCTTCGCGCACAGGGCGCGATGGTTTCGGGCAAAAAGGATGAGGAATGTATGCAGCGGCTCCAGAAGATAGGCGAGGTGCTCCAGCTCAATCCCGACGCCTCGGCATATCTGATGGCGGAATATGCCCTCAACACCATGCTTGGGGACGTTTATAAAATACTTGCCGAGGCGATAGACTTGGACCTCGGGTTTTCGGATTCCTGAGGAGGAAAAGCGATGGAAGACGAGGAAAGAGCGGCGCAGAGGGAACAAAGGGAGCGCGTGAGAGAAAGAAAAAAGGCGGCGAAAAAGGCCTGGCGGACGTTGCGCCCGGTCGTCATTTTCCTGCTCAGCCTTGCGATATGCTTTGTGATGATATCACTCGGGTTCAACTTCGTCATACGGCACTTCTTCATGCCCGTGGATTCGGGGGATGCGACGCCTGTCGTCATCACGATAAACTCAGGCTCAGGCGCTTCCTCGATCGCAAAAAAGCTTTATGAGGCGGGCGGCGTTGACGATGACGGCAACCTGATCGCGCCGGGGCTTATCACAAGCAAGACGGTGTTCAAGATCTATGTGGATTTCACCGGAAAATCAAACAAGCTCAAGGCCGGAACATATGTGCTTTCACGCAACATGGATGTGTCGGAGATAGTGGATGCGATATGCGAGGGCAACGCGCCGCGCACGACGCTCAAGCTCACCGTCACAGAAGGCATGACGGTGGAGCAGATCGCGGATAAGCTTGTGCAGCTTGGCGTGTTCGCTTCGCCGGACAAATTCCTTGCGCTTTGCAAAACAGGCGAGGAATTCACGGATTATTCCTTTGTCGCGGCGATCGGAGACTTGAAGGAAGGCAGGCGCTATGCGCTTGAAGGATATCTCTTCCCCGATACATACGAGATATATTCCGATGAATCGGAAAAATCAATAATCAACAGAATGCTTTACCGTTTCTCGGAGATCATGAACGACGAAAACATCGCGCGCGCAAAGGAACTGGATATGAGCGTGGACGATGTCGTGAAGATGGCCTCCATGATCGAAAAGGAAGCGAAGATAAAGGCGGATTTTGCGAGGGTATCGGCGGTGTTCCATCTGAGACTCGAAGATAACATGAAGCTGCAGTCGGATGCGACGCTCTCCTATGCGCTCAACATCACTGGCAACGTTGCGTTCACGACCGAACAGCTCAGCGACGATTCGCCGTACAACACCTATGCTTATCAGGGACTTCCCGTTGGCGCGATATGCAATCCGGGCGCCGTTGCGATCCAGGCGGTGCTGCATCCTGACGAGCAGATGATGGCGGACGGTTATCTGTACTTCTGCCTCACGGACAGGGAAACGGGCGCTTTGGTGTTTGCGGTCACGCTTGAGGAACATCAGGCAAACGTTGCCCAGTTCAAACCGTATTGGTAATCCGCGCTGCGATGAAGATGCAAGGCATATTCCCAATAAAGGGATATGCCTTTTTTATATTGCGGCCGATTTGACTTATACGGCGCCGCGTGCTATGGTTAAGACAACTTAATAATAAAGAACCGTCTGTTGATCGCGGAAGGGCTTTATAGTATTACACTGCTGAGAGGTAAGCGATATGAATGAAGCCGCTTCTGTTTTTTTGCGTGCGGACATACAAAGACAAGACGGCCGTTATCTTGCGCAATGGATGCGCAACACAAACGTGACGAGATACCTGAACGAAAAGGGGAACATTTCCGACGAGCTGATAATGCTTGCTGAAAGGGCGCCGGAAGGTATGCTGTCCTTCCATCTCAACCAAAGGGGGAGCTTCTTTCTGATTTGTTCCGGCGACGGATCATCCATCGGTTTCATCAAGCTTGCGCCATCCGCGCCGAAGGAATGCGAGATAGTATATGCGATCGGCGACGAATCGCTTTGGGGACGCGGTTATGGGCGACATGCGCTTGACCTTGCGCTTAACAAAGCGTTTTTCGACATGCGCAAAGAAAAGGTGACTGCGAAAATACGGAAAGAGAACATCCGCTCGATCCGTGCGGCGCAGCATTGCGGCATGAAGCCCGTGCGCGAAGCGGGAAATATAAGAATATACGAGATCACATTCCGGGAATACGTCGAGCACAGGCGCCGAAACGGATGAGCCGAAAACCGCCGCGGCCTTTGACGGCCGACCGAAGAAGCCGCGCCGTTCACACGCCGTTGCGCGCAATATCCTCGATGAGGGCAAGGGTTAGCTTGACGCATTCCGCGACGGAATCCTTTACGATCGATTCGTCGCTGTAACTGCCGCCGACGGTATCGAACGTGCCGCGCGGCCCCATGCAGTCGATGAGCACGGGCACGAAGCCGCATATGTATGTCGCGTCCGACATGCCGCTTCTCGGACGCATGGAAAACTCCATCCCGAGACTGTCTGCGATGAGCCGCGCCCGTTTTATATAAAGGGTGGTCGTCTGGTTCGGCGTCATGGGATCGCGGCTTTGCATCTGGGATATGCGGGCGCTCACGCCGTCGATGAAGGGATTGGCGAGCCTGTATTCAACGGCCTTGCGTATACGCTCCGCTTCGGCGGTTTCCCAAAGACGGAATTCGATGTGCATCTGGGCGTTCGCGGGCACGACGTTGCCCGCCGTGCCGCCGCTGACCATGCCGACGTTGACGGAGGTGCCCTTCTCCCTGTCGGAAAGGCTTGCAAGCTCCTGGATCCAGTTTGACATTTCAAGCACGGCCGAGGCGTTGCGCGTTTCGAATATGTAGCCGGAATGCGTTGATATACCGCTGAAGTCAATAACATAGGAAAGCATGCCGCGGCGGCGCACGCAATGGCTGCCGTCGAGAAACGCGGATTCCATGACGAACGCATAATCGCTGCATGAGGCGTATTGGGTCATGTATTTCTGTGAAAAGCCCGAAAAGACCTCCTCGTCGGAGTTGATTATCGCGCATATGTTGAGCTTGTCGAGGATATCGCGCGGGATGGAATGAAATATGTGATATATGGCGAGAGTGCCCGCTTTCATATCCGCGACGCCGGGGCCGTAAGCGTTCGTTTTGTCGGTGTGGTACGGATTTTCCTGCGACGTTCCCTTCGGATACACGGTGTCCGTGTGCCCCATGAGCATGACGTTATAATGTTCGCTTTCCCTGTTTGCGATAAAAAGGCAGTCGCCGAGGCTTTTGCCTTCGCGAAAGCGCTTGGTCAGAAACCCGTCGCGCACGAACATTCCCTGCAAAAGATCGATTATTCTGTTCGCACCGTCGCGACAGTGGAATCCGCTGTCGATGTTGACGATTGACTCAAGCTGATTGAAATACGATTTCTCATCGAAGCTCATTTTATCCTCCGCTGTGAACGGCGCACGCCGCCCCTTGCGCACATCGGCGCAATGTCCTTTATACCCGTCCGCGCTTGGCGCAGCGGCCAAACGAATCACGAAGGCCAAGCTCGTCACGGTACTTCGCGACGGTACGCCGCGATATCTTTATCCCCTGGTCGGAAAGCATCTCGGCAAGCTGCCTGTCGCTGAACGGCTTGCCTCTCGTTTCGGAAACGATCATCAGTTCAAGCTTGCGCTTCACATCGGTCACGCTCGACGCTTTGCCGGGCGTACTGACGCCACGGACAAAAAAGTGCTTGAGCGAGAACACGCCGTATGCGCATTGAAGGTATTTGCTGCTGGCGGCGCGGCTGACGGTCGATTCATGCACGCCCAACAGCCCTGATGCTTCCTTCATGCTCAGCGCGTCGAGAAAATTCGGGCCGACCGTGAAAAAACGCGACTGTTTTTCAATTATCAGCCGGCAAAGGGCAAGGAGCGTTTTGGAGCGGCCTTCAATACATTTTCTTATCCACTCGAGCTGTTCGAGCTTTTCGCGCAGATAGCGCTCGACCTCCTCGTCGTCCGTGTTTTCAAGAAGCTCCATATAGTATCCGGAGGGCTGCAGCGCAGCCGCCTGGTCGTCGCGCATCACCGGTACGAAGCTGTTCCCTTCACGCATGATGATAACATCGGGTATTGCGTAATCGATGGCTTCGTTTTTTTGATATGCAAGGCCGGGACGCGGATTGAGCGCGCGTATGCGCTGCGCGGCCGCCGCGGCGTCAAGCTCGCTGCAGCCGAGCGCCTTGGAGATGGCCCGCATGTCCGCCGAAGCAAGCATGCCGAGGCAGCTTTTGACGATCCTCAACGCAAGCGCGTCGTCCGCGTCAAGCTGCGCGCTCAGACACTCGCAAAGGTCGACCGAGCCTACGCCGGGCGGATCGAGCTTTTTGAATTCACAAAGCGCGTGTCCGGCGGCTTCCTCGCCGCATCCGAGCGCCTTAACAAGCTCCTGCCGGGAAACGGTCAGATAACCGTTCCCGTCGACGCAGCCGACGAGCTTCGCCATCGCTTTTGCGATATCGCCGCTATACTGACAGTGTATCTGCGTGAGAAGGTGCTCTTCGAGCGACTGGCCTTCACCGTCGCAAAGCAGATCGTCGATCATGTGCGCGGCGCCGGTGTGGCGCATACTGCGGGATCGACCCCATCCCGCATATTGCGCCTGCGGCTCCGGCGCGGCGTCAAGCTCAAGCATGGGGTTCTCGACCATCACGGCGCTGAGGTATTCGTTCAATTCAGCCTCGTTCATTTGAAGTATGCGGACGCTCTGCTCCATCCTCGGCGAAAGCTTCTGCGTCTGTATCTGTTCGATGCCGTTCCTCATAGCGGTCGGAAGGCGGGGCGGAGCGTTATTTTATAACTCATACAATAACATATCCTGCACATAATTCAAACAATAGTTTACATCGGGGACGTCCGCGCGCAAATGGTTCTAATTGGTTCATTAAATAAAATTATAAACCAGTTTTACCATTTTCGGCTTCAAGGTAACGCAGACCCGTCGCTGTTATCCTCGTTCCGCCGCGTCCGCGGCTGATGCTGATGAATCCCTGCTCGCGCAGCTGGGCGAGCGTGCGTCTTGTTTCCGGCTGGGTGATGAATATGCCGTTGTCGTTTGCGAGCTTTTGCAGCTCGTCCCGACCCATGCTGACGCGCCGCACGCGCGCTTCCTGAAGCCTGCCGAGCAGGAAAAGGCAAACTGCGTTTTCGGCGGAAGCGTCGGCGGACGCTGCGGTCAAAGCTTCCGCGGCGGCGCTTTCCGGCTTGAGCTTCGAAAGCGACGGTGGAAGGTCGTCCGGCGTGATGAGCGGTTTTGCAAGGAACGAAAGGTATTCAACGCAATTTCTGAGCTCGCGTACATTGCCCTTCCACGGATAATTCAGTATAAGCCGGCGCGCGTTGTCGTCAAGCTTCAGATCGGCTGAGATCTCGCCGCAAAAATGGCGGAACAGCGGAAGGATATCCTCACGGCGTTCGCGAAGGGGTGGTATCTCGAGCGGGAGCGTATTGAGGCGGTAATAAAGATCCCGCCGGAACACGCCGTTTTCGACCATCATGTCGAGCCGCTCGTTGCTTGTCGCGATTATGCGCACGTCGATATGGATTGCGGAGTTGCCGCCGACGTGCATTATTTCGTGTTCCTGGAGCACGCGCAGCAGCTTCACCTGAAGCGACTGGCTCATGCCCTCAACCTCGTCGAGGAAGAGGCTGCCGAGATGCGCGTATTCAAACAGGCCGATTTTTCCGCCGCGGCGCGCGCCCGTGAAAGCGCCGTCCTCATAGCCGAAAAGCTCGCTTTCGAGGAGACTGTCGGGCAGCGCCGCGCAGTTTATGGCGACGAAGGGCATCTCGCTGCGGGCGGATGCGTTGTGTATCGCGTGCGCGAAAAGCTCTTTGCCGGTGCCGCTTTCGCCCGTGATGAGCACGGATGACGATGTTTTCGCCATCTTCTTGGCGATATCCTTCGCCGCACTCATGGCGGCGCTTTCGCTTATTATATTGTCGAAAGTATATTTGGCTGAATTGCTTTTCTCACGGAGCTGACTTCTGAGCTTTGTCTGCTTTTGCTCCTCGTCCGAAAAGCGCTGGATCGTGGCAAACGCGCCGAGAAAACAGCCGTTGTGCATCACGGGGCTCACGCCGACGTTGAGCGCCATGCCGCCGTGCTTGACGAGCTTTCCCTCAATGGCTTTTTTTGTCGCCTTGCAGCTTTCAAAAGGAATATAGGAAAAGAGGCTCTGCACATGCCCGCCGAGCACGCTTTCCCGGCGAAGCCCTGTTATCTGCTGCGCTTTTTCGTTGAAGGCGAATATCACGCCGTTCTCGTCCGCGCCTATCATTCCGTTGCTCAAAAGCTCGAACAGGATATCGAAACGCCGCTCCGTGCGCAGTGAACGCTCAAAAAGCGTGTCGTATCCGTAGGTGTTGTCTGATATCGACGCAAAATATTGCTTGGTTTTCGCGTTTTCAAGCACCGCGTCCGCCTTGAGCTTGAGCGCGATTTCAACGATGGTTCTCGAATCGAGTATCCGCGCGCCGATATCGGTCATGAACTTTATGCGCTCAGGCACAAAGCGCGATTCGCCGGGGGTGATGGCAAGCTCCGGATCGCCGAAATACTCCACGCCGGGGTAATACGGAACGAACTTGATGTTTATCTGATTGTACTGCTCAAGTGCCGCGATCGCCTCGATACATATGCGGCTGTTGCAGCTCACGAACAGCGCTCTTGTGCCTGCGGGGAAGCGCACCAGCTTGCTTATGGCTTCGTTGGTGAACGTGACGCCGACCTCGACGGGTTCGGCCCCGATCGGGATGGTTTTTTCATAATCGAGCTGGGTTTGGAAAGCATCGGTGCTCGTTACATAAAGATCGGCGGCGGGGCGTTCCGGCAGAGCGTGACCGGCGGTGAAAAACGCTTCAACGGTCGCATATGAACCGAAAAAATCCCTGACCTGACCTGCATACAGCTCGGCGGAATACTCGTCAAAGGCAATTATTGCGATGTGCTTCAAATGGGTGACCTCCTCGTCCGCCGCGTATGGCATGAAGAAATTGAAGATGCTTTTGCTGTTGATAGTCCGATTATAACATAAAAAGAATTTTTTTGAAGCAAAAAATGCAAAAATGACGATTATATACCTTCGGTTGGCACGAAAAATGCTGTATATTGTGTTGAGAGGCTTCATACTGCGAAGCCGATGACGGGTCACGAACACAATAAGACGCAATGCACGGCACAGGAACAGCAACACGAATTGATCGGTACGGGGAAAACAGATGGTAAAGCGAATATCTGACGAACGCATATATATGGAGATCGATCTTGACGCGCTGCGCGGCAATTACTATGAATTGCGCAAAAAGCTTGACAAGCGTGCAGATATCATCGCAACGATAAAGGCCGACGCATACGGGCTCGGCGCGCTTCAAATAGGACTTGAGCTTGAAAAAGCGGGCTGCGGGCGCTTTGCCGTGACTTTTCTTGAAGAAGCAAAGCTGCTGCGACGCGGCGGGATCCGCGGGGAGATCCTTGTGATGAACCCGATCGAACCGGATGAGATCGCGGCCGCGTGCGAGCTTGGCGTCGAAACCGCATTTACCTCCGCCGCGAAGGCGCGCCTTCTCTCCGACGCGGCCTTTGCGGCGGGCATCGTGCTTCGCGGGGAGATCAAGCTTGATACGGGACTCGGACGGCTCGGTATACCGGTTTGCCGTTCGGAAGAAACCGCCGCTGCGGAAGCGGAGGAGATCTTCTCCCTTGCGGGACTTCGCGTGGAGGGCGTGTTCACACATATAACCGCAGCATCGGCGGTACCCGGCTCGGATGCGCTCAACAGGCTTGAGCTCGAAAGATTCAAACATGTGACGGACGCGCTCGAAAAGGAAGGCCACAAATTCAAAAGGCATTGTCTTTGCTCTTATCCGCTCACGCTCTATCCTGAATACACCATGGACGCCGTGCGCGTTGCCTCCATATTATACGGCTGCGATCCGTCGGGTTATCCGGGCTTCGACATAAAGCCCGTATTGACCCTTCGCGCAAGGATCATCGAAGTGAAAACCGTGCCCGCCGGAACACCGATAGGTTACGGTCCGCTGTTCGTTACGCTGCGCGAGACGCGCGTCGCCGTTACGGCGATCGGCTTCGCGGACGGCTTGAGACGAAGCGTGTCGAACCGGGGGCATATGCTTGTGCACGGATGCAGCGCACCCATAATCGGAAAGGTGTGCTGCGACCATACCATGCTTGACGTTACGGACATACCTGATGTGTCAGCCGGCGACATGGCGACCGTTTTCGGAACCGACGCGGATGCGTCCCAAACGGTTGCGGATTATGAAGCGCTGTATCCGGCGACCGCGGCGGAGCTTACAAGCGAGCTTTCGCCGCGCATACCGAGGTATTATTCTTCAAACGGAAGCACCTTGCGTTATCCCGATGAATGAGGCGTAAGCCCTTTCATATACAACTCAACTCTAAGGAGGAAAACAACGTGAAAAGAACCCTGCGTATCTTCTGCTGCGTCATTGTGATCGCGGCAATGCTTCTCACTGTTGCCTGTTCCAATCAGCCTGCGGCGAGCGAACCCACTGCGGCCGTCGAACAGAGCGGCAGCGAAACCCCCGCGACCACCGGTGATGTGAACGAAAGCGGAGTGGTCAAGGCGGGCGATATCGATCTCGACGCTTGCGAGAACCGCACGCTCTATGTCGTCACTTCGGACGATCCTTCCAACCTTGATCCGAACGACTCCACTGCGCAGACGCATCTTCAGGTTACCCGTCAGATATTTGAGACCCTTGTGTATTACGATAACGACGGTAACCTTCTGCCCTGGCTTGCAGAAAGCTGGGAGTATGAAGACGATGAGACCCTTGTTATGCACATCCGTCAGGGCGTCATGTTCCATGACGGCACCGAGCTCAAGGCGAGCGACGTGTATTTCTCCTTCAAACGCATAATCGACAACAAACTCATCGGCTACATGGAAGTCAGCGGCATCGATATCGCAAACAGCGAAGTCGTCGACGACTACACCGTGAAGTTCAAGACCTTCGGACCTCAGGCGAGCCTCATTGCAAGCCTTGAGAATCCTGACACCTGCATCATCAGCGAAGCGGCCTACACCGCGGCCAACGGCGATTTCTTCAACGGCGCGGCCATCGGCACCGGCCCGTACAAGTATGTTTCATACTCCGCGGGCGACAGCATCGTCCTCGAGGCGTTCGATAATTATTGGAATACCGACGCCAAGCCTTACATCAAGCATGTGACGATGCGCTTCATCACCGACAGCTCCACCCGTGCCACCGAGGCCGAGTCCGGCGGTTCCGATATCGTTTATGATATCAACGCCACCGATCTTGAGCGTCTCATGTCCATCGACACGCTCAACGTTGTCACCACCATGGGCACCAACACCAGCTACCTCTGCTTCAACTGCGCGATCGAGCCGTTCAACAACGAGGCTCTGCGCGAAGCCGTGTGGTATGCTGTGGAGCCCAGCGTCGCGGTTTCCGTTGCTTACAGGAACTTCGGCGGTCTTGCGGACGACTTCGTCTGCCCGGGCATCAACGGCCGTTCCGCCAACATCAAGGATTACTTCGTGACCCGCGATGTTGAAAAGGCCAAGCAGATAATGACCGACGCCGGTTATCCCGACGGATTCTCATTCTCCATCTGCCTTTCAAGCTCCAACCAGCAGCGTATCGACATGGCGCAGGTCTTCCAGTCCCAGTGCGCGGAAGCCGGAATAACCGTTGATATCGAGGTCCTTGACGGTTCCGCCCAGGATGCGAAGCTCCTTGCCGGCGAAGCGCAGTCCACGATCTACGGCCTCTCCGCCACCACCTTCGAGGCCGGACGTCCGCTGCTCCACTTCCTTGCCGACAACTCCGAATCCGCCATATGGTGCTACTACGATGACACGGAGTTCAACGAGAAGCTGACCACCGCGCTTTCCACCATCGACAACGATACCCGCTTCAAGCTTTACGGCGAGTGCGAGGAGATCCTCATGAAGCACTTCGTGGCGCTGCCCCTCTGGTACAAGGGCCTTGCCGCAGCCTGCCAGCTCGACATCGGCGGCTTCCAGCTCACCCGCTCTTACGAGCAGCATTATCTCCAGTACGTCTATTTCATCGCACAATAACAATCGCCAGGGATATGGCGGCGCATGCCGCCGCCATATCCTACTTTGGCGCCAAAAGAAGGAAAGCAAGCTCCTGACTGCTTAATGGATATCAGTCAAGGAATCATGGGAAAGGGGCTTATATGGCCAGATATATTTTACGTCGCCTCCTCTCGATGGTATTGGTGCTGCTGGCAACGGTCGTGTTTATATTCACGCTTCTCTATTTCACCCCGGGCGACCCCGCAACGGTCATGCTGGGCGAAAGCGCGACGCCGGAAGCCATTGCCAATATCCACGCGCAATTCGGTCTTGACGATCCGTATCCGGTTCGCCTCGGCCGGTATATAATCGGGCTTTTCAAGGGTGACATGGGCATTTCATACAGAAGTAAACAACCCGTGTTCACAGAACTCATGAGCAGGTATCCGACAACTTTGAAACTTACCATCGGCGCGACGATCATCGGTATTCTGATCGGCGTCACGACCGGTGTTATTTCGGCGGTTAAGCAGTATTCGGCCCTGGACCGCATACTTACCACATTTTCGCTGCTGGGCGTTTCTGCGCCGTCGTTTTGGCTTGCAATGGTGCTCGTGCTGATCTTCTCGCTGAGGCTACAATGGTTCCCCGCTACGGGAAGCTACGGGCCGATATACTGGGTGCTGCCGTTTTTCACGCTCGGCTTGCAGTGCAGCGCCAGCATAATGCGAATGACACGCTCGAGCATGCTTGAGGTCATCCGTCAGGATTATGTGCGCACGGCGGAGGCAAAAGGCCAGACGGCTTTCAACGTCATCGTCAAGCACGCGCTGCGCAACGCCATGATGCCCATCCTTACCGTTATCGGTATTGAAATGTGCGGCTATATCGGCGGTTCGGTGCTTGTTGAAACGGTGTTCGCCCTGCCGGGCCTCGGCAAATATATCCTCGACAGCGTCGGCTTCAAGGATACGCCCGTCGTTATGGGCGGCGTGCTGCTGATATGCTTCAACTGCATCATAATCACATTTATCGTGGACATTCTTTACGGCTTCGCTGATCCCAGAATCAAGGCCATGTATTCCGGTAAAAGCAGGAAGCAGAAAAAGAAGGACGAGGCTATTGCAAAGGAGGCGGCGGCAAATGGCTGAGAGCATCGTCAACAAAGCACCCAAAAAAGTCGTTAAAAACACGCCGATGCGCAACGTCTGGCGCAAGCTTTGCCAGAACAAGCTCGCTGTGATCTGTCTTGTTTATATCGTGATACTTGTGATCGTCGCGATAATAGCAAAATACATTGCGCCATATAATTACGCGGCGCAGGATTATGCGAACATTCTGCAGTATCCCTCGGTGGCGCATCTGTTCGGCACGGATAACTTCGGCCGCGACGTGTTCAGCAGGATACTTTACGGCACGAGCTATACCATATGGATCGGCTTTGGCTGCGAGACCGTGGCAACGCTTATAGGCATATTCTTCGGCCTCATCGCGGCGTGCTATCCCAAGGCGGACAACATCATAATGCGCGTCATGGATCTTATCATCGGCATACCGGGCATGACGCTGCTCATGTGCCTTGTGGCGGTCATGGGTGTTAGCCTTCTCAACATGTGCATAGCGCTTTGCATCTATCAGATACCCAGCACGAGCCGCGTTGTTCGCGCACAGGCGATGACGGTGAGAAGTCAGGAGTTTATCGAGGCTGAGGTCGCGATCGGGGCAAGTCAGGGCAGGATCATCATGAAGCACATCCTTCCCAACTCCTGGGCGCCTATCCTCATCCGCTATACCCTGGGCGTAGGCAGCGTGGTGCTGTGGAGCGCTTCGCTCAGCTTCATCGGCATGGGCGTTCAGATGCCGCTTTCGGAATGGGGCCTCATGATATCGGCCGGCCGCGCGTATCTGCGTGAGTACTGGTTCCTCAGCATCATACCCGGGCTTGCGATCATGTCGCTGACGGTTGCGCTCAACCTTTTGGGCGACGGTTTGCGCGATGCGCTCGATCCTCGCCTCAACAAGTAAGGAGTGAAGCGTTATGAGTGAGAAATTATTGGAGATCAACGATCTTTACGTTGAATATACCGCGCATGATTCGATCGTCAAAGCGGTGAACGGCCTGTCTCTTTCGCTCAATCCCGGCGAGTCGCTGGGCCTTGTGGGCGAAACGGGCGCGGGGAAGACCACCACGGCGCTTTCGATAATGCGCCTCATCCCGAATCCTCCGGGCAGGATCACGTCAGGGACGATCACATATAAGGGCAAAGACCTGCTCAGCGCTTCAAAGCATGAGATGCGCCAGATCCGCGGCTCCGAAATATCGATGATATTCCAGGACCCGATGACCTCGCTCAACCCCGTCATCAAGGTGGGCGACCAGATCATGGAGGTCATCATGCTCCATGAGAAGATGTCGAAGGCGGAAGGCACGGTGCGGGCGCAGAAAATGCTCGAGCTTGTCGGCATACCGGCAAACCGTTATGACGATTATCCGCACCAGTTTTCAGGCGGAATGAAGCAGCGCGTGATGATCGCATGCGCGCTTGCCTGCAGCCCGAAGCTCATCATCGCGGACGAGCCAACCACGGCGCTCGACGTCACCATACAGGCGCAGGTGCTCAAGCTTATGGGGAACCTCAAAACGGAGTTCAACACCGCGATGCTCCTCATCACCCATGACCTCGGCGTTGTGGCGGAAGTGTGCGACAATGTCGCCATCATATACTCGGGCACCGTCGTTGAATACGGCTCTGTGCGCGATGTTTACAACAACACCCTGCATCCTTATACCGTCGGTCTTTTCGGTTCGCTGCCGAAGCTTGACGACGATTCGGAAAGGCTCAGCCCGATACCGGGCATGATGCCGGATCCTTCGGAGCTTCCGGAGGGCTGCGCATTCGCGCCCCGCTGCACCCGCGCAAGCGATATCTGCCGCAGGGAGAAGCCCGTTTCAAAAGAATACGCACCGGGACACTTTGCCGCATGCTTCAACGCGGCGGCGCCGGAGCGCGAAGGGAGCAAGTAAATGGAAGACACTCTGCTTAGCATCAGAAATCTGAAGAAGTATTTTTCCGTGAAGGACGGGTATCTCCATGCGGTTGACGACGTGACGCTTGACATCAAGCGCGGAACAACGCTCGGCGTGGTGGGGGAGTCCGGCTGCGGCAAATCGACGCTCGGCCGCACGATAATCCATCTGCTTGAACCCACAAGCGGCGAGATATTCTTTGAGGGCGAGGACATATCAAAGCCCACAAAGACGCGCCTTCATGAGCTGCGCCGCGATATGCAGATGATCTTTCAGGATCCGTTCTCATCGATCGATCCGCGCATGTCCGTGAGTCAGCTCATCGGCGAGCCGCTGCAGATATACAACGCCTGTGCGAGCAAGGACGAGTATAACAAGCGCGTGGCCGAGATCATGGATACGGTCGGTCTCGCCTCACGCCTTGCGGACACATACCCGCATGAGCTTGACGGCGGGAGGCGTCAGCGTATAGGCATCGGCCGCGCGCTGGCGCTCGATCCCAAGTTCATAATATGCGACGAGCCGGTTTCCGCCCTTGACGTGTCCATTCAGGCGCAGATACTCAACCTGATGCAGGACCTGCAGAAGGAACGCAATCTGACTTACATATTCATCACGCACGATCTTTCCGTCGTCCGCCATATATCAAGCGAGATCATCGTCATGTATCTCGGCGTTGTGGTCGAGCGCGCGCCGGCAAAGGAGCTTCTTGCAAAACAGCTCCATCCGTATTCGCAGGCGCTTATTTCCGCGATACCGAGGATAAATCCGGACGATAAACGCGAAAGGATCATCCTCAAGGGCGAGATCGCCTCGCCTATCGACCCTCCGGCGTGCTGCAGGTTTGCCGTGCGCTGCCCATATGCGGAGGAACAGTGCAGAAAAGCTGTTCCGGAGCTGAAAGAGCTGACGGCCGGACATTATGCGGCCTGCCATTTGGCCGGGCAGATAAACGCCCTTTGATCAAAAGACAAGGCGGCGCCTGTGGCGCGCGAATGCGCGCCACGGCGTGAGCTTTGCCGAAATCTGGAGGATAAAATGAAATACGATTTGGACAGGCTTCTTGACCGGCGCGGTACCGATACTTATAAGTGGGAGCGCATAGAACCGCTTTTCGGGGATCCGGACATCATACCCGTATGGATCGCCGATATAGAATTTGCAGTCATGCCTGAGATAACACAGGCGCTCAGCGACCGTGCGGCTCATCCGAGCTATGGCTACACCGACCCTCCGCGCGATCTTTTTGACAATATCATCTCGTGGAACCGCCGCAGGAACGGCATAGACATCGATAAAAAACTGATGTTCCTTTCACCGGATGTGACGACGAGCGTCACCATGGGCTTGCGTGCGCTTGTCGCGCCGGGCGACAGGGTGATCGTGAACACACCTGCATATCATCCGTTTTTTGACTGCGTAAGTCTGGCGGGCGCGGAATGCGTCGAGCTGCCGCTTGTTTACGCGAAGGACAGATACGATTTCGATTTTGAAAGCTTCGAGGAGGCGCTGCGCGGCGGGGCGAAGGCACTCGTGTTCTGCAACCCGCAAAATCCGGTCGGCCGCATATGGACGAAGGATGAGATCGCGCGCATAGCGTCGCTTTGTGCAAGATATAACGCCGCCGTGATCGCGGACGAGGTCCATTCAGACCTTATCCTCAGCGGCGAATTCACCTCTTTTTATAATTACGGTTTGCGTGAAGGCGTGCGCTTTATCCTCGCGGACGCACCAAGCAAGGGCTTCGGCGTGCCCGGCCTTCGCACGTCCTTCGGCGTCGCTTCGGACGCGGATGTGTTCAAGGGCGTCTCAAGGGAGCTTTCGGCCTGTTCGCGCCCGAACCTTTTCGGATACACGGCGGCAAATGTCGCCTATACGAAGGGCGACGACTGGATAGATCAGCTTAACGGTTATCTTGCGCGCAATGCCGCATATGTCGTCGATTTCCTACAAACGCGCCTCGCATCCAAAGTAAGCGCCGTGCTCCCGCAGGCCACGTTCCTCATGTGGCTGGATTTTTCGGGCACGGGTCTTGCGCATGAAGAGATCGCAAAGCGTCTTATAGAGCAAGCGAAGGTTTGGATGAACGACGGACGCGAATTCCACGGGGACGGCGAAAGGCATTTCAGACTCAATATAGCCTGTCCGAGGGAAATGCTTGAAACCGTTATGAAGCGTATCGCATCCGCCTTTGAGGAGCGCTGAACCGGCGCGTCAGGACCGATTTTGAAAGGAGTTTTTATCCTATGAACTATATAAACAGTATAACCGAAGCGATCGGCCACACGCCGCTGATGAAGCTCAATCGCATAGGCGCGGGCCTTGATGCGAACGTTTTTGTCAAGCTTGAGCATCTGAACCCGAGCGGCAGCTATAAAGATCGTATGGCGCTTTCCATGGTCGAGGCCGCGCAGCGCGGCGACACATGGAACGGCAGGAAGCTTGCGCCGGGTGGTACTATCGTTGAAGCCTCCGCGGGCAACACCGCGCCCGCCGTTTCCATGATATGCGCGGCAAAGGGCATAAAGGCGAAGATATTCCTTTACAGATATCAGGTGGAGGGCAAAAAAACCGCGCGTCTGCTCATCACGGAAGCGTTCGGCCCGGAAGTCTGCATTTCAAGCGAACCGGAAAAGTACCTCACCAAAGAGCAGATAGAAGAGTTCAGCAAGGAGGATCCGGATCTCGTCCACGTCCTTGCCGCAAAAATGGATTGCCAGCTTGTTGAGGACGGCGCGCCGGGCAATGTCTGGCTTGATCAGATATACAACAAATACAACACCATCGGGCAGGAGCAGATAGGACGCGAGATATATGAGCAGCTTGACGGAAAGATCGACGCGGTAGGCTGCTCGACAAGCTCCGGCGCTTCGCTTTACGGCATGTGCCTTGGCCTCAAGCAAAACGGATTGAGGCCCGAAAATGTATTCGGCGTGGTGCCGCGCGGCAGCGAGTGCTATCTGAACTTTGAGGGCGATGAAGCGCCGAGAGGTTCGTTTGAGATCACCGATATCAAGGGCCGCATCGCAAGGGCGATCGGTCTTGACAAATGGGTCAGCGAGAAGCCGATTTTGACATCAATGCTCAACGACGGCTATCCCGACACTTACTTTTGCGTTTCGGAAGAAGAGGCGCGCGATATGGCCAACAGGCTCTGCCGTGAGGAAGGCATATTCTGCGGCATGTCCTCCGGCGCGAACGTTGCGGCCGCGTTAAAGATCGCGCAACGGCTTGGTCACGGCAAGAACATCGTGACACTCATCGTCGATCGCAGGGACAGGTATCTGTCCGAAAACCCCAACGAGATTTACGTCGTTTGAGCAGCGCCTGAACGACAGGTTTGTTGTTCCCTTCCTCCCTTGTTTACCGGAACCCTGCCGCATTGCGCGACGGGGTTTTCGGTTGAGATGAGCATATTATATCGGCAAAGAAAGAGAGACGGCATATGTTCAATTCGGTTTCCATGACGCGGCTTGCCGCGGGTATTGCATACGCTTCCGGCGTACAGGCGCCCTCTGAGGCGGATCGGATCATTCCACAGGTGAAAGCGCTCGTCGATACGCGCCTTGACGGCAAAGCCGGGCGTATACTGATATACAATCCGGACGCGATCTCCATGTGGCTCGTGCAAAAATATACGGAGGATTTTGCGCCCGTTATGGCGCGCACCGATCTCACCGTACCTGTGGCGAGCGTTATGCCGGCGGTGACGCCGGTGTGCTTCGGCACGATGTACACGGGCGCGGCCCCGGAGATACACGGGATAAGAAAATACGAAAAGCCCGTGATCGGGACGGATTCGCTTTTTGACGCGCTGTCGCGGGGGAAAAGGCGCGTTGCGCTTGTCGCGGTCGCCGATTCGAGCATGGCGCTCATATTCGCGGGACGCGACATCGATTATTATCTGCTGCCGTATGACGCGGACGTGAACCGTGAAGCGCTGCGGCTGATAGATGAGGATAAACACGATGTGATCGTCGTGTACAATCAGGAATACGACGATGTGATGCACGAAACGACGCCGGAGTCGCGGGAGTCGCTTGCGGCCATGCGCAGGCATATTGAGGCGTTCGCCACCCTTGCGGATGCTGCAAAAGCCGCGTGGAAGGGCAGGAAAACGCTTGTGTGCTGGGCTTCGGATCACGGAATACACACGAACGAGGCCGGTTACGGGGATCACGGAGAATATATTGAGGAGGACATAAACGTTTTTCATTTTTACGGGGCGTATAACGGCTGAAGGACAAAAAACGTCTCCGGACGCGAGAAGGAAATTCAAACAGGCAGTCAAGTTTTGACGATTTGAGGCATATTCTGAATCACCTGATCAAATGGGAGGCGGGATATGCTGGATATTATTGCGGCGCTCATCGCCAGGATGTTCTTTTTCACCGGCTATGTGCGCGAGGGGTCTTTCCCGGAGCCGCTCAGCGCTGATGAAGAAGCGGCGGTTATCAAGCGGATGCTCGCGGGCGACGTCGCCGCGCGAGGCGAGCTTATAGAGCGCAATCTTCGCCTCGTCGCGCACATAGCCAAAAAATACGCTTCGCCGAGACGGGACGCGGACGACCTCATCTCCATCGGCACGATCGGCCTCATCAAAGCCGTGTCGACATATAACAGGGAGAAAAGCAGCACCCTTGCGACATACGCTTCCCGCTGTATCGACAACGAGATACTGATGTCGCTGAGGAGCGAGAAAAAACGCGCGCTTGAAACATCGCTCTCCGAACCGATCGGTTCGGACGGGGACGGAAACGACATATCGCTTTCCGAGGTGCTGGGAAGCGATGAGGATCTCGTGCCGGACGAGGCGTTGAAAAACATCGCGTCAGACAGGCTGACGCGCGCCGTTGAGGAAACGCTCGGAGGGAGAGAGAAGACCGTCATCAAGCTCAGATACGGGCTTGACGGCGGAAAACGCCTCGCCCAAAGGGAAGTCGCGCAGCTTCTTCGCATATCGAGAAGCTATGTGAGCCGCATTGAAAAAAAGGCGCTGCAGAAGTTATCCTTGCATCTTTCGCAGCTACTTGACAAAATGTGAAATACGGCGTATTGTGCTATCGCTGGAATCCGGGAGGATGAAATAACAGAGGAGGCAGGGAATATGAAGCTATTGATATTCATCACCAAGCAGACAGAGTGCATCAATCCGATACTCCATGAGCTTTTGCGCGAAAAGATCAGCGGCGCAACCGTGATAGACTGCATGGGAATGCTCAAATCGCTCAATGAATCCTCGATAGAACCGCCGCCGATATTCGGTTCGCTGAGACATTTCGTCAATCCCGGCAATGAAAGCGTGAAGCTCCTCATGATCGTTGCGCGGGACGAAGAGAGGATGGAGCAGATCAGGCAGATAATACACAGGCAGTCGGCGGATCTTGCTCAACCGAATACGGGTATTCTTTTTGAAGTACCTGTGGACAACGTGGAAGGCGTACCAAAGGATAACGTTAAATGACACTCACCGTACTTTATATAGCGGCCGCCATGGCGGCCGGTTTGCTGTTCAACAGACTTGCAAAACTCGTCTCGCTGCCAAACGTGACGGGGTATTTGATTGCCGGTCTGCTTATAGGCCCGTCGGTTTTCGGACTTATCTCGCGTGACGGCGCGGTTTCCCTTTCGCCGTTCGTGGATATCGCGCTGGGCTTCATCGCGTATTCGATCGGCGGCGAGTTCAAGCTTTCAACGATAAAAGCGATCGGCACGAAGTCGATCACCATAACGCTCTTTCAGGCGCTTACAGCCGTCGTGCTCGTCGACGTCGTGGTATGGGCCTGCGGGTTCGATCTGCCGCTTGCGCTGACCCTCGGCGCGATCGCGGCTGCAACAGCGCCTGCGGCGACCCTCATGGTCGTGCGTCAGTATAAGGCGAAGGGCCCCGTCACACAGACGCTGCTGCCCGTTGTTGCAATGGATGACGCGGTCGGTCTTATTGTGTTTGCCGTGTCCGTTTCCCTTGCAAGGATAATGAGCGACGGCGGTGAGATGAGCGTGCGCACGATGCTTTTCGAGCCTATGCTTGAGATATTCCTTTCGCTTGCGCTGGGCTGCGCGATAGGCGTCGTGCTTTGCGTTGCCATGCGCTTTTTCCATTCGAAGGATAACTTCCTTTGCATAAGCATAATGGGCGTGCTCCTGGGCGTTGGCCTCGCGGATATGTGGGGACTTTCCTCGCTGCTGCTGTGCATGGCGATCGGCGCGATTGTAAGCAACCTGCGCGAGGACAGCGACAGCATACTTGAGGGCTGCGAGCGCTGGACGCCGCCGCTGTTCATGCTGTTCTTCGTCATATCGGGCGCGGAGCTTGATATCGCTGCGATACCTTCCGTGGGCATTCTCGGCGTGGTGTATATCCTCGTGCGCAGTTTCGGCAAATACGCCGGCACATATGTCGGTTCACTTGCCGTGAAGGCGGATCCGAACGTGCGAAAATATCTGGGCTTCGCGCTTTTGCCCCAGGCGGGCGTTGCGATAGGCATGGCGCAGATGTGCGCGGCGGAGCTTCCCAAATACGCGGCGCAGATAAACACGGTCGTGCTTTGCGCGACGCTGATATATGAGCTTATCGGCCCCGTGATAACCAAGATCGCCCTGACCAAGGCGGGGGAGATAGAGCTTGTAAAAGGACAAAAAAGGGGAAAAACGGCTGCATAATGGCCCAAAAGGCCAATTAAGGGCTTGTTATGGCCTCGCGCGCTGTGGTATTATAATAAACGGTATTCTGTATCCCACCGGACAAGCTCCGGGTGAAACACATATACACACTTTTTTGGAGGTATTTTACTTATGCTGATGGCCGGTGATTTCAGGAAGGGCGTTACAGTGGAAATAGACGGTCAGGTTTGGACCATCGCGGATTTCCAGCACGTCAAGCCCGGCAAAGGCGCAGCTTTCGTCCGCACAAGGCTCAAGAACGTGATGACCGGAGCGGTGCTGGAGCGCACCTTCAGCCCCACCGACAAATATCCGAGGGCGCATATCGAAACCAAGGAGATGCAGTATCTTTATAACGACGGCGAACTGTATTACTTCATGGACACCGAGACCTTCGAGCAGCTCCCGCTCAACCATGAGCAGGTTGAGGACGCGATCGACTTTATCGTTGAGAACACGAACGTCAACATCCGCTTCTATAAGGGCGCGGCGTTCTCCGTTGAAGCGCCGAATTTTGTTGAGCTGACGGTGACTGAAACAGAACCCGGTTTCCGCGGCGATACTGCGACCGGTACCACCAAGCCCGCAACGCTTGAAACCGGTTACAAGATCAACGTTCCTCTTTTTGTTGATCAGGGCGACAAGATCCGTGTGGATACCCGTACCGGCGAATACATGGAGCGCGTTTGAAGCAAACTGAACCATAGTTGTTTAGGAGGGTTTATTATGGGTTGCACGAAAGAAAAAGTGGCCTATCTGCGCGGAGTTGCCGATGGCATGGAGCTTGGCGACGATAAATACGCAAAGCTTTTCCATCTTATCATCGAAACGCTTGACGAGATGGCCGGCACCGTTGATGAGAACGAAGAAGCGATAATCGATATGGATGAGTGCATAGACGATATGTGCGACGAAATATCCGATATCGACGATTGCCTTGACGCACTGCTCGGCGATGACGATGAAGACGACGATGACGATGAGTGCTGCTGCGACGACGAGGACGACGATTTTGTTGAGATCGAGTGCCCGTATTGCGGCGAAACGGTCTATTTCGATCAGACCATGCTTGAAGGCGATGAGCCTCTCATCTGCCCGAATTGCAACAAGCCCATCGTTCCTGAATTCGACGATGATGACGAAGGCAAATAATTCCGGAATATGAACAAGAGAACCCTGCTTATCGCAGGGTTCTTTTTTTGCAACGCCTGAAAAAACTGCCGGTACTTACTTCGGCATAAAAAATATGATATAATATATTCGCAGCGCGTGGTTCCGGCGGAACGTAAGTCCAGTTGCCGGCCGCGCGTTACTTTGTGCTCAGGAGGTTCATCGGATGTTCAGCGAAGGCGATCTTATAGTTTACGGGGGAGAGGGCGTTTGCCGCGTCAAGGCGGTGGGGCGGTCCGAGATCAAGTATATGGATCAAAGCAGGACTTATTATACGCTTTCACCCGTGTATCATACGGGCGTGATATATGTGCCCACGGATGCGCCTGTGCTTATGCGGCCGATGCTGACCAAACAGGAAGCCATGACGCTCATCAAGAGCATACCTGACATGCCCAACGATTTTGAGCGGGGCGTTGCCGCAAAGCAGGCCGCCGCCGAGTATAAATCATATCTTCAGACCTATGACTGCACAAATCTTCTGCAGCTTGTGAGGATGCTTTACACCAAGCGCGAGGAAGCCGCAGTCGCCGGGCACGGTTACGGTCAGACGGATGACAGATACTTCAAGCGCGCAAAGGAGCTGCTTTACGGCGAGCTTGCCCTGGCGCTTGAGATCCCCGTTGGCGAGGTCGAAAACGAGATCTATAATACGATAGGCGGAGCCGATCAGCTGGCTTGACCGAAAAAGTGCATTATAGCAAACGCTGCCGCAATGTTCCATAAAAGCAGCAAAGGCATACCTATCATGAATGAGGTATGCTTTGTTTTATGCCTGAAGATCTGCATGCCAAGCACGCCGCCAAGGCCGCCGCCCAAAAATGCCGTGATGAACAGCGTGCGCTCCTTGATGCGCCACTTGTCGTTTTGCGCGCGGCGCTTGTCGGCGCCCATCATGCAAAACAGTATAATGCTCATCAGAAGTATCCATCCTGCGAGGATCAAAAAAAGCGTTTTTTCATCCATTTTCATTTTCATCTCTTTCGTTTTGGGCTGCGGCCGGGTCAAGGTCGCGCGGTGGGAGACGCAGTCTGTCCCACATACCGTATTTTTCAGTATCGGCAATCGCGTTCATGATGCGTTCCTCGGCGTCGGGCATGAGGGTCGTGAAATAGCGTATGACGTCCTTCATCTCTTCGCGCTTGGTTTGCCCTGCGACGGGACAATTTGGCTTTCGTATCGGAAGCTCAAGCTTTTTGGCCACCGAAAGGGCATATTTCTCCGGAAGGAACACGAGCGGGCGTATGACGGTGACTTCCTTTCGCCCGAGATATGTGACGGGTCCGAACGTGTTGAGCCGGCTTTCATAAAGAAGGCTCATGAAAAACGTTTCAAGCACGTCGTCCCTGTTGTGGCCGAGCGCCACAAGATTGCAGCCGCGCGCAACGGCGGCGTCGTTAAGCGCGCCGCGGCGAAGCTTCGCGCAAAGCGCGCAGGGGTGACTTTCCTTGCGCACGTTGAAAACCACGTCGCCTATGTCGGTTTTGATTATGTCAAACGGCACGTCTATGCTTTTTGCAAATTCTGCAACGGGCGAAAGATCCTGATCGGTGAGACCGAGATCCAGCATCACGCCGCAAAGATCGAATTTGGTATAGCTGAAGCGCTGATAAAGCTTCAGCCCGTAAAGAAGCAGCAGACTGTCCTTGCCGCCGGAAACGCCGACGCAGATCTTGTCCCCGTCGCGTATCATGCGGAAACGCTCGTCCGCGCGGCGTATGCAGCCGAGAATACGTTTCATATCCTTCGTTCCCTTTTCCTTGCTCATGGCGACAATTATAACACGCGCGCCGCAGGCTTGCCATAGAATATTTGTATTTTGCCATTGCTCAAACGTGTGGAATGAGGCTATAATGTAATTACAGAACATCATACAGCGCAACGCGCGGAGGGAGGCAAATCTTGATAAGTGTAATCTTCGGCGAAAAAGGCGCCGGCAAAACCAAACGCATCATCGATATCGCCAACGAAACCAACATAACGGCCAAAGGGAGCATGGTGTTCATCGATGACGACAACCAGTATATGTTCGATCTCAAACACAGCATCAGGTTCATTGATGCGTCCGAGTATCATATCGATACGCCCAAGATGTTCTTCGGTTTCGTTTCGGGCATTGCCGCACAGGATTTTGATCTCGAATACATGTTTATCGACGGCTTCCTGAAGATTGTCCGCCATCCGCTCGACACCCTTGAGGAGTTGTTTGCCGAGATGGATGCGTTTTCAAAACGCTGTGATATCAAAATATACATCAGCATCACCGGCAGCGCCGCCAATGCGCCGGATTTCATCAAGCAGTATATAATTTAAGCTTAATAATATAAAAGAGGATGAGCGCTTTGCCCTCATCCTCTTTTGCTATGCTTCCGCGCGGGCGCACAAGCGCGCCCGCGCCGGCCTATGCGGCACGTCTTGATGCGTGAAGGCTTGAATGGTATAATCCATTGATACGTCAGAATATCCAGAGGAGTGTGCATATGACGGAAACTACGACGTCCTCATACGGCGTGAAGATCGCCGAAAACCTGTGCGAAGCGGATTTTGCCGCCATGTTCCGGCTTGAAAGGCAATACTATTCCGAAGAATACATAACGCCTCAGCGCGAGGCGCTGGAATGGTATCGCCGTTTCCCTTATACCGTGTTCGCGGCGAAGGACGAAGAACGGATCGCAGGTTTTGTGAACATGTTCCCCGTGCGCGAAGAGGTGTTTGACGCGCTCAGACGCGGTGCGTTCAACGACAGCGGACTTCGGGCTGAAGATATCGTTGACGTGCGTTCAAACGGCACGGCGCGGCTCAATATGTTTTTATCGTGCATCGCCGTCGCGCGGGCATACAGGGGACGAGGGATAACAAAGCTGCTGCTCTCACATGCGGTGGAGTATTACAGACCGTATTCCGAAAGGTGCGAGCTCATCGTTGCGGACACCGTAACGGAAGAGGGGAGCGCATTCGCCGAAAAATACGGCTTTGAAGCGGTCTGCACGAGCGACCATGCGTCAATGATATATATCAAGCCTTATTCGGATTTCGCGGAGGTTGTCGCCGGGCGGGCGAAGCGCGGACGGGTGAGAGAAGGAGCCTGCAATGCGCGGTGAACAGGAAATGTATGACGCGATTTTGGGCTTCGCAAAGGACGACGGGCGTGTGCGGCAGGATTTGCCCAACGGCTCGCGCGCCGATCCGAACGCGCCGCGGGATAGCTTTCAGTATTATGATATAGTATATGTCGTGCGCGACATTGAAGCGATGATAACGGCATCATGAAATATATCGCGATGGTAAGGAATTTGAGCCTTGGCTCAGGATCGGAGGAAGAATGATAAAGGAAATATTGAAGCTGGGCGACCCGAGACTTTATGAAATATGTTCGCCGGTAACGCGGGAGGACGCGCAAAACGTCGCCGGATGGGTTCGGGATCTGCATGACACGCTGATGGATTACAGAAAGACATACGGCGCGGGAAGGGCAGTCGCCGCGCCGCAGATCGGCGTTGCCAAGCGGCTCATATATATGTATACGGACAAGCCGTATGTGTTCGTAAATCCTGTGATGACGTTCCCCGATGAGGAGAAATACGAGCTGCTGGATGACTGTATGTCCTTCCCGGGGCTCATCGTGCGGGTGTCTCGCTTCAGACGCGCGGACATTAGCTTCCTCGACGAGGCGTTCCGGCCGCTCAAAATGCATCTTGAAGGAGACTTGTCGGAGCTTTTGCAGCATGAATACGATCATCTTGACGGCATACTTGCAACGATGAGGGCGGTGGACGACAAATCCCTTTTCATGCAGCAGATGAAGCGCACATTCCGAAATTGAAGCGGCTTGAATAAAACAACGGCCGGCCCTTATGGGCCGGCCGTTTGAGCAAGCATGTTTATCAGACCTTGAAGTTGACGGAGGTGTCGCCCTGCTGATCCTTGCCGAATTCGTAATCTTTGCCGGGGAGGATCGCGTTGAGCAAAATGCCGATGATGGCAGCAACGGCAAGACCGGAAAGGCTGATGGTCACGCTGCCGATGTTGAACACGATGGCTTCGGCGCCACCCGTGCCGAACTTGACGCCGATCGCAAGCACGAGGATGAGCGCCGCGATTATAACGTTGCGGCTCTTGGTGAAGTCAACCTTGTTCTCAACCACGTTGCGCACGCCGACTGCGGAGATCATGCCGTAAAGCACCAGCGAAACGCCGCCGATCGTGCTCGCGGGCATGCAGCTTATGAGCGCTGCAAACTTGGGCGAGAAGCTGAAGAGAATGGCGATGAACGCGGCGATGCGGATAACGAACGGATCGAACACCCTTGAGAGCACGAGCACGCCTGTATTCTCACCGTAAGTTGTGTTGGCGGGCGCTCCGAAGAGGGCCGCGAAAGTGGTTGCAAGACCGTCGCCCAAAAGGGTGCGATGCAGGCCGGGATCATCAATGTAGTTGCGCCCGCAGGTTGAGCTTATGGCGCAGATGTCGCCGATATGCTCGACCATCGTTGCAAGCGAGATGGGCACGATGGTGATGATAGCCGTGATAAGGAGGGAAACATTGACTTCGCCGTCGAATATGGCGAAGGCGGTGTTCTGCCACTGGAAAGGCAGGCCGAGCCAGGCGGCTTCCGCGACTCGGGTGAAATCGCACTGTCCGGAGACCGCTGCGATCGCATAGCTCACGACAACGCCGAGGAGGATGGGGATGATCTTAATCATGCCCTTGCCCCAGATATTGCATACGATGACCACGATTATTGCCGCAAGCGCTATCCACCAGTTCGTGGCGCAATTGGATACTGCGGAAGAGGAGAGCGTGAGGCCTATCGCGATGATTATCGGGCCGGTGACGATGGGCGGGAAGAAGCGCATGACTTTTTTCACGCCGAACGATTTGAAGAGGATGGAGAGAATCACATACATGAGCCCGGCGACAGCGACGCCGAAGCACGCATACGGCAGAAGTTCAGGTTCGCCGTTGGGTGCGATCGCCCAATAGCCGGCAAGAAATGCGAAGGAAGAGCCGAGGAATGCAGGCACCTTGCGCTTGGTGATGAGGTGGAAGAGCAGCGTGCCAAGACCTGCGAACAGCAGCGTCGCCGATACGGAAAGGCCTGTCAGCGCGGGCACGAGCACCGTCGCGCCGAACATGGCGAACATGTGCTGGAAGCCTAGCAGGATCGTACGCGGCCAGCCAAGCTCCTTGCGGGCGTCGTAAATCCCGCCGGTTTTGATCTCGTTCATCTGTGATTATCCTCCTTGGTTAAAATAAGTTCAAAAAAAATGACGGATACGAAATCCGTCATTTACAAAACAGATAATTTAGCTTTGGAAAGACTGAGCTTGGGGAACTTTGTGATGCAAATCCTCTTTTTCATCAGTCTGCCTCCGCGCTTTTTCAAATTTTCTGACGACTATAATACCATGACGGAAGCAGAAGATGCAAGCTATATTTTTTTGTTTTATACCTGAAATATTTTGGCCTCAGGCAGTCGGCTCAATCACTATCTTATACATCGCGTCAAGCGGAGTGCCGGGAACGTATCCCGTCCAGACAAAGTATCTGTTCGGGTGCATCTTGTATGTTGTGGTCGTGATGAACACCTTGTCAACGACCTCGCCGTTGAGCTTATATACCTTGTAGGTATCATAAACATAGCCTGTCTTGGCGGCGTTTTTGAGCGCCCAGTACGGCGCCGAGAGCCATGTGACCTGAATAAACTCGTCCGCAGTCGGCGCGATGTCGGGCTTGCGTTCGCTGACAAGCTCTATCTCGTCGAATGTGCTCGCAAACGGCTCGCCGTATATCTCACACCAGATCAGCTTCTTGTCCGTATCGATCCATGTGAAAACATAGACCGGGCTTTGGGTGTTGTTGGACCACTTGAAGTCGATCGTTCCGGTGTTTATCGTGGCGTCAAGTCCGCCGTCAATATAGCTGAGCCTGCTCGAATGCGCCTGGCGGTATACGATGGTATAATCGCCCTTGAGCACCGCGTTATACATGGTGGTCGAAACCTGGCAAACGCCGCCGCCGGGCTGATCCTCGGTGTTGGCGCCGCCCTCGATGACCGCGGGAGCGAGCTGCCAGCCGTATTTTTCATATCTGTTGCCCAAAAGCGTGTTGCAGGAGAGCACATCGCCGGGCTGGAGGATGGTGCCGTATATGAGTCCGCAGGCCTTTGTCATGTTGTGGACGCGGGACGGGCGGGCGTAATGACCGCTGCCGTAAGAGGTGTACGCGCTCGAACGGAGCACGAGGTTTTCTTTGATCGTCGCGATCGTGACCTCGGGCGCGAGCGGCTGCGTTTCAAAGCTGACCTCGCCGTATTCGCGCGCCTCAAGCCTTGATGCGAGCGTGCCGAGCAGCGCCTCCTGATCGAGATAGACGCCGTCGATCCCCTCGACAAAATCAAAACGCAGATCGCGTATATCGCCGGGGTCCGCGCCTTCCGCCGCCGCAGGCAGACCGATGTTGACGGCGTTCTGCGCGTCGGTTTCGTCGTTCATTTCAAGCGGCTTGACGGAGAAGGTGGCGTCCGTGGGCGCGACATAAAGCGCATTTGCGATTTCGGAAACAAAACCGGAAAAATCGGCCGTGACTTCATAAGAAATGTCAAAGCTGCGCCCGTTTGTTTCAATGTCGTCAAGCTCCGCCAAAAGCTCGTCGAGCGTGCCTTCGCGCGCAAGCTGCATGGCTTCGTTCAGCTTGTCCGCGGTATCGTATGTTATGGTGAAGCATGACGCCGGCGCTTCATAGGAATTCGTGCCGTCTGTGAGGGTGAAGCCCACATCGGCCGTAAGCGCTGCTTCCGAAACTTTAAGCGCTTCGGCGGCTTCTTCCATGCTCATGCCGGAAACGTCTACGCCGCCGACGGTTATTCCGTTGTGGAACGTTCCGGAATTGATGATCGCCTGACGCTGTTCCTCTTCCTTTTCGGCTTTGATCTTGAGCGCCAGTATCACCGCCGCGCAGACGACCGCCGCCGCAAGCAAAATCACAGCGACGGTTATGAGAGCTTTCTTTTTTGGTGTTGTGCTTTTCATGCCCGCTGCATTCTCCATCCTGTAAACCCCTTTGTGTATGATTGCATATTTTATAGACCTATACAATTATACATTTTGACAGTAAGCATGTAAAGCAAACAATTTGTGCACAAAAAGGTTTTCATGACTTCATTCATAAACCGAATGCGAGACAGACGAGCAATTTCATTGTAAAATACCGTTTCAGAAGTTATAATACCAGTTGTACTATGTTATCCATATGGAAGGGACGGTATTGATAATATGAATACATCAGCAAAGACCATAAGTCATGAGAAGCTGCGCGAGCTGGTGCTTACAGCCATTCTCAGCGCGCTCATTATCGTCATGACGGTCGTGCCGTACACGGGTTATATCACGGTGGGCGTTGTTGAAATAACCACGCTGCATATTGTCGTCGCGCTAGGCGCGTGTTTCCTGGGCTGGAAGTACGGCGCGGTTCTGGGCGGCGTCTGGGGCGTCACATGTATGATCCGCGCGTTCACGAATCCGCTTTGGGTGATGTTCACGAACCCGCTCATCTCCGTTGTGCCGCGTATTCTTGTGGGCCTTGTGGGCGGGCTGGTGTTCGCCGCGATGAAGAAAACACGCGCGCCGCAGTTCGTTGACGCGATGGTTGCCGCTATCGCGGCAACGCTCACAAACACGGTGCTGGTGCTTTCGGCCATTTATATCTTCGGTGGCATGTTTGAAAGCTATGCTGCGTTTTTTGAGCTGTTCAAAACAATATTCATGACGATAATCGGCGTGAACGGCCTGATAGAGCTTGCCGCGGCGGCGATCATCGTTCCGCTTGCTTATAAAGCGCTTTCACCCGCATGGGATCGCCGCATCAACCACAGACGCATTGCTGCGGATGGTGACGACAACGGGGAGAAAGCCGAATGAGCGTGATTCTTGGCATAGACATAGGCGGCTCAACCACGAAAGTCGCGGGATTCCGCAACGATGGGGAGCGCATATCCATGCTGCAGGTCGAGGCGTCGGACAGGCTCACTTCAATGTACGGCGCGATAGGCAATTTCCTGAACACGAACCGAGTCCCTCTGTCCGATGTTTCGCGTTTCGTGCTCACGGGCGTCGGCTCTTCGCTTGTTGACGGCGAGATATACGGCGTGCGCACAGAGCATGTCGATGAGTTCGACGCGATCGGCGCCGGCGGACTTCACCTGAGCGGTAAAGAAGAAGCGCTCGTCGTGAGCCTCGGCACGGGCACCGCGTTTGTGCGTGCCGGAAAGACGGGCAATATACATATCGGCGGCAGCGGCGTGGGCGGCGGAACGCTCACCGGCCTCGCGTGGCATATTTTCCACGAAAACGATCATTCGCGCCTCGAGAAAATGGCTCTTGAGGGCGATATCAAAAACGTCGATCTGATGGTTTCGGATATATGCAAGGATGATATCTCCCAGCTTGCGCCTCACACCACGGCTTCAAACTTCGGCAAGGTGGTCAGCGCGGCGAGCAACGCGGACATATCCATGGGCCTCATCAACATGGTGTTCCAGACCGTAGGCATGCTTTGCGTGTTTGCGTTAAGGAACGATCCTGTGCGCGACGTTGTGCTCATCGGCACGCTTGCCAAAATGTCGCTTGCGCCGAAGGTGCTTGCAAGCGTCGAGGAACTCTCCGACGTGCACTTTTTCATTCCGGAGGATGCGGTGTTCGCAACGGCTATCGGCGCAGCGCTGCCTTATCTTGACAGATAAAACACGGTTATATGATAAAAGCTCCCCGCCCGAAAGGGCGGGGAGCTTTCGCATGTTTGAACTGTGTCTTTGTCAGACAAGGCCCTGAGCCATCATGGCGTCGGCAACCTTCTTGAAACCGGCGATGTTCGCACCGGCAACGAGGTTGTAACCAAGGCCGCATTCCTCGGCCGCCTTGGCGGAAGCCGCATGGATGTTGATCATGATGGTGTGGAGCTGCGAGTCGACTTCCTCGGCCTTCCAGGCGAGGCGCTCGGCGTTCTGGCTCATCTCAAGACCGGACACGGCAACGCCGCCGGCATTGACAGCCTTGGACGGAGCGACAACAAGGCCCTTATCCATGAGGAAGTAAAGCGCTTCGTTGGTGGTGGGCATGTTGGCGACTTCGATATAATACTTGGTGCCGTTTGCAAGGATCTGCTCGGCCTCAGGCATACCGATCTCGTTCTGATAGGCGCAAGGCATGCAGATGTCGCCCTTCTGACCCCAGGGCTTCTTGCCTGCGAAGAAAGGCACGCCGAACTTGTCGGCATAATCCTGAGCCTTGTTGCGGCCGGAAGCACGCATGGTGAGCATGTAATCCCACTTCTCCTGCGTGGAAATGCCGTCCTTATCGTAGATATAACCGTCGGGACCCGCAAGGGTGACGACCTTGGCGCCAAGCTGCGCAGCCTTCATCGCAACGCCCCAGGCCACGTTGCCGAAGCCGGACATTATGATGGTCTTGCCCTTGATGGAGTCGTTCTCATGCTTCAACACTTCGTTGAGATAATACACCGCGCCGAAACCGGTGGCTTCCGGACGGATAACGCTGCCGCCGAAGGACGGGCCTTTGCCGGTGAGAACGCCGTTCTCATATGCGCCGCGGATGCGCTTGTACTGTCCGAAAAGATAGCCGATCTCGCGGCCGCCCACGCCGATATCGCCGGCGGGAACGTCGATGCTGGGACCGATATGACGCTGGAGTTCAGTCATGAAAGCCTGGCAGAAGCGCATGACTTCGCCGTCGCTCTTGCCGTTGGGGTCAAAGTCGCTGCCGCCCTTGCCGCCGCCCATGGGGAGGGAGGTGAGGCTGTTCTTGAAGGTCTGCTCGAAGCCGAGGAACTTCATGACGGACAGATTGACATGGGAAGCAAAGCGCAGGCCGCCCTTGTAGGGCCCGATCGCGCTGTTGAACTGGACGCGGAAGCCGCGATTGACATTCACCTTGCCGGCATCGTCAACCCAGGTAACACGGAACTCGATCACGCGCTCCGGCTCAACGAGCCTTTCAAGCAGACCGGCCTTCTGATACTCGGGATGCTGTGCAACAACGGTTTCAAGAGACTTCAGAACCTCTTCAACGGTCTGAAGAAACTCGGGTTCGTTCTTGTCCCGCTTTTCGACCTTATCCAGGACTTCCTGAATGTAAGCGTTCATGGTTTTACCTCCGATTTAATGGTTGATGTTTGCGCACGGCAACCCTGACCTGTGTTGCCACACGCCAACGTAATCATAAATCGGACTTTGTTATATGTCAATACAATGCGGAAAATATACTGTTCTACGCATGAATTGACCGCGTCTGTTATTTTGTGCCCATCAAAAGCTCCTCATATACCGGGAAGGGCCAAAGCCTTGCGGAGGTCATACGCTCAAGCGAATCGGCGGCCTCGCGCAGACTTGCCATTGCCGGGATAACTTCATCGCGGCAGAGCGCGGAGGATGCTTTTGCATCAGGCGCGGCCTCGGCGCGGGAAAGCGCGTCCATGAGCGTTTCCGTGCGGGCGTCAACGTCTGTCAGCAGCGCGTCGGCGGCGCAAAGCCTGCGTTTTTCGCTTTCGCCGGCAACGCCCGCTTCACGCTTTTCGTTGAAGGCCATCGCCGTGAGCCTCTGTGCCTTGGAACAGGCGGGTATTATCTCGCAGCGCGCCATTTCAAGCATCGTGCGCGCTTCGATGAACGTTACCTTCGCATAGCTTTCGAGCATCACCTCAAGGCGCGCCGCAAGCTCTCTTTCCGAGAAAATGCCCCAGCGCGTGAAGAGCGTCACGTTTTCGGGCGCGAGCAGGCGGGGAAGCGCGTCGACGCTTGTGCGCAGCTCCGTGAGTCCGCGCGCGTGCGCCTCATGCACCCATGCCTCGGAATAACAATTGCCGGAATAAATGATGCGCATATGCTCGCGCGCGCTCATGGCGATAAGCTCCTTGGCGCAGGCTTCCCTGTCGGGTGAAGCTTCAAGCGCGTCGGAATATGCGGCGAAGGCGTCCGCGGCAATGGTGTTGATGACTATGTTCGCGTCGGCTATCGACTGGCTTGCGCCGGGCATACGGAACTCGAACTTGTTGCCCGTGAAGGCGAACGGAGCGGTGCGGTTGCGATCGGTATTGTCCATGCGAATGCGCGGCATGGCTGTGATGCCGCTTTCAAGCATGCGCTCCGCCGACGCGCCGTAACCGTTGCCGTTTGCGGCAGCTTCAAGGATAGCGGTCAGCTCGTCGCCGAGAAAAACGGAAACGATCGCGGGCGGCGCCTCCGTCTGACCGAGGCGGAGATCGTTTGACGCGCCAGCGATGCACACGCGCAGCAGATCCTGATGCTCATCGACAGCCTTGAGTATGGCTGTAAGTATAAGAAGAAACAGCGTGTTGTTGGCCGGGTCCTTGCCGGGCGAAAGCAGATTTAAGCCGGTGTCCGTCGCAAGCGACCAGTTGTTGTGCTTGCCGCTTCCGTTGAGGCCCATGAACGGCTTTTCATGCAGCAGACAAACGAAGCCGTGGCGGGGCGCAAGGCGGCGCATCAGCTCCATCGTGAGCTGATTGTGGTCTGTGGCGGTATTTGCGTCCGTGAAGCTTGGCGCAAGCTCGTACTGACCGGGCGCGACTTCCTTATGTTCGGTTTTTGCGTATACTCCGAGCTTCCACAGCTCCTCGTCAAGCTCTGCCATGAAAGCCTGCACGCGCTCGTCTATCGCGCCGAAATAGTGGTCGTCAAGCTCCTGACTTTTCGCCGGCTTCGCGCCGAAAAGCGTTCTGCCGCAAAGCACAAGATCGCGCCGTTTCGCGCAAAGCTGCGCGTCAACGAGAAAATATTCCTGCTCGGCGCCCACCGTGGGCTTCACGCGGGCAACATCGTCGACGCCCATCGCGTGAAGGAGGCGGAGCGCCTGCTTTTCAACAAGCTCGATGGAACGCAGCAGGGGCATCTTTTTGTCAAGCGCGTCGCCGCCGTATGAACAGAACACGGATGGTATGCAAAGCGTGCCGTCCTTTATGAAAGCAAAGGAAGTCGGATCCCATGCGGTATAACCGCGCGCCTCAAACGTGGCGCGAAGCCCGCCTGAGGGAAAGCTGGAAGCGTCAGGCTCGCCCATGACAAGCTCCCTGCCGGAAAATTCTTCAATGGCGTTTCCGTCGGGGCCGACGGAGATGAACGCATCGTGCTTTTCCGCAGTGACGCCTGTCAGCGGCTGGAACCAGTGCGTGAAGTGGGTCGCGCCCTTTTCGATCGCCCAGTCCTTCATCGCATTTGCAAGAGGCCCTGCGATGTGACGCCCGAGGGGCTGACCGCGGCGTATCGTTTCGCGCAGGGCTTCATATGTCTCTTCCGGAAGCCTTGCACGCATCTCAGATTCACCGAAAACCATTGAGCCGAATCCGATGCTGATATTCATGAGCCTTACCTCTTCCTGCAAAAAATCCAATTAAGTCTTTATTATATGCACGCTTGGCAATAAGCGCAATATGTCTTATACTTATACACCCATAATTTTTGCATATGTTTGCGCTATTGACAAGGGTTCTCATTGTGCTTATAATACGGAATAATATATATGGTATGTAGGGTTTCTCCTTTTTAATGGCACTTGCGGCGCCCGGATTTCCGGACGCCGCAAGTGTTTTTTTTATTATCAAAATGAAATTGAGTATCGGTTTATTATTCGTTGCGTATCGCGGCAAGGGGGGATAGCTTCATCGCGCGCACCGCGGGGTAAAGCCCGGAAATAAGCGCCACCATAACGGAGAACGCGACGGCGCCGAGCGCGAGATACAGCGGGATGGAGCTTGTGAGGCCGACGCTCGAAAGCACGCCGTTCAAAAGCAGGGATATCGCGTAGCTTATGCCTATGCCGAGCGCGCCGCCGAAGAGGCCGATATACGCGGATTCGGTGAGGAACAGGCCTGCGATATTCGACATCCGGCAGCCGAGCACCTTGATGATGCCGATCTCCTTCGTGCGCTCATAGATGCTCATCATCATCGTGTTCATTATGCCGATCGCCGCAACAAGCAGCGAAACGCCGCCGATCGCGCCGAGAAGATACTGCGTTTTCTGTATCTCCTTCTCGCTTTGATCGATCCAGTCCTGAAGGCTGTTCGTGCCGAAGCCCATATTGTCTATCGCGGCTTTGACGGAGCGGACGGCCTCGGTATCCTCGCACTTGACGATCACCTGATTGTAGTTTTTCGTGTCAATCGTGAGGAAGGTCGAGTTTTCTTTGGCAAGCTTTATGAGCGCATCGATATCCATCAGGCAGTACCAGGAAAAATCATTGCTTGATGCGCTCACGATACCCGTCGGCTTGAGACGGTATGTGCGGCCGTGAACGGTGCTGCCGTCATCCATATTGTTGCCGTAAACGTTGTTGTAGTCGAAGGTGAGCTGAAAACGGGAGTTCTCAGTGATCTTCGGGTTGCCGTCACGGTCAAGGGCCTGTTTGCCCGTTTTGGGGTCATAAAAGTTGCTGATGACCCCGTTGCCGAGCACCATTTCATATGTGCCGCCGGAGGAGCGCGCGGATGGCATTTTGCCGGAGTCCAGCGTTATGCCGAAAAGCTCCGCCTGCTTGGTGTCAATGGCCATTATGCTTATGTCGGAAATATACTTGCCGCTTCTGAGAAGGCCCCAGGCGGTGATCTCAGGCATGGCGGCGACCACGCCGGGGATCTGCTTGATCTGTTCAACGGCTTTTTTGTTGAGCTTGACCTCCTCGTATGTTCCGTTGCCGTTCGGCCCCTCGGTGTATTTGTAATTCATTACGGTGATGTTGGTAAGGCTTCCCATCTGGGAATAGCTTTCGATCATGCTTTCGCGCATACCTATACCAAGAGACACCATGACGACGATCGAGCTTGTGCCGATGACCATGCCTAGCACCGTGAGAAACGCCCTGAGCTTGCGCCGCCATAGATTCAGAAACGCCGTGGCGAGCAAATCGGAGAATCTCATACGTCCTCCAACTCCTTACTGTGCTTTTTCCTGCGTATCACAAGAAGCACGACGGCCGCACAGCCAAGCACGCCGACGCCTATCGCGATCCAGGCCCAGACGGATAAACCGCCGGAGACGCCGGCGCCTGCTTCAGCCGTCGGATCGACGTTCATCGAAGGATCATTCACCACCGGTTCTTCATAGCTCATGTCCTGCACAGAAAGCGTGAAGGGAATGCGTTCCTCCATGGCTTCGCCCAAAGAATCCTCGTATGATACGACGAACGCGCCCGAAATATCGCCGGCTGTGCTTGCAATGATGGAAAAATCCGCGCTCATCGTGCCGCCGGATGTGACGGTGCCGCCGAAATAGGTTTCCTCCATCGCGAGCCCGTCGCCTTCAACGGCAACCATGCAGTTGTAAACCGAGGAGCGGCCCATGTTGTACATTGCAAGGCTCACGCCGCAAGGGGAGCCGACAAGGCAATCGTCATAGAACACGGGATCGTCGAACTTGAGCCGGATCTTCTGGAGAATGGTCACGGAGATCGTTTCGTTCGCCGTATAGGCTGCGACCTTCTTCGCGCCCTCGTAGGCGATGGCGAGCGCGAGCTTATACGCCTTGGGTTCTATATCCGCCGCGCTCTGCATCGCATATTTGACGGTATAGGACGAATCCTTGTCGATCCTTTGGATGTAAAGCGTGTTTGAACCGTTCTGCGCGGGCAGCAGCTTGCCTGTGTCGGAGGTGTCGCTGATGCTTATCTGTATGTTCTGCACGGCTTCGGCGGTCGAGGTGTTTTTGAGGGTGAATGTGACCTCAAATTCCTCGCCGGCGTATATTTTGTCCGTGCTCATCGAGTAGCTTTCAAGTATGACCTTGGGCTGGGATACGGCTGTCGGCGTATCGCCGCCGGTCGCTTCGGTATAACCCTTCACAACGTTCACATAAATGCTCACGTCCTGTGTCTGCGGGGCGTCGGTGCTGCCCCAACGCGGCACATATGACACGGTGAAATCCACCTTTTTCACGCCGGAGGTGACCTTTTTGCCTATGCGAAGATCAACATACTGACACTCGATGATCTCGCCCTGTTTTACGGAGCTGTCATAGGCGAGGGTATAATCAAGCAGCGTAATGTCAAACGGGAATTCATCAAGATTGGTGGAAAGCTTCGGCGTGACTGTAACATGATCCACCGGCCCGTCGATGCACATGAGCGGGATGCGCACGGTGACCTTATCACCCGCGTTGCCGGACGGGGTATTGACGAATTTGCCGGCTTTGTCATATGCGGAAAGCCTGAACGCGGGCGAGGACGTGCCCGGCGCGGGCGTTGCGGACGGCGTTGCCTCGGCAAACGTCAATGAGACGCTCGAGGATTTTTTGAATATCGGCGTTGTGACGGAAGTGAAGGTAAAATCAAACGTTTCCGTCACAGAACCCGTCACGGAGGAAGCGACGCCCTTTGAGAGGATGAATTGATATGAGTCGCCTGAGGCGATCGCGATGGGCGCATTGTTGTTGGGAAGCAGCACGGCGTCCTTTATCACGCGCTTTGAGGTGCATGTCACATCTGTGAGAGTGATAGCCTCGCTGCTGTTATTCGAAATCGAAACGAGTATATATGCAACGCCGTAACCGGAATTTGCGTCGGTCATGGTGATCTCCGTCGCGGAGGGACCGGGAGCTGTCGGAGATGCCGGCGCGGCGGCCCCGCCTTCGCCCGTTGCAAGCGCAGGCAGCGCGGCGAACACCATGGTAAGCGCAAAGAAAAATGCGAGTATTCTCTTGAGTCTCATTCTATATTACCCCCGTTTATGAATTCTTTTTTGGAGTGATCGTTTGTGCTGATATCAACTACCCTGCCGTCGAGAAGTCGGATCACCCTGTCGGCATAGGCGGCCATGTTCGGATCGTGCGTGACCATAACGAGCGTTTTGCCCCTCTCGCGCATGACATGGCAGACCGACGTCATCACTTCGTCCGACGTGTTGGAGTCAAGATTGCCTGTCGGTTCGTCCGCAAAGACGATATCCGGATCCGTTACAAGCGCGCGCGCAATGCCGACGCGCTGCTGCTGTCCGCCGGACATTTGCGAAGGCTTGTGCTTCATGTGCGTTTCAAGCCCCATGGTTTTGAGGGCGGCCTTAGCCTCCCGCTCGCGCTTCTTTCTCGGCACGCCGCGGAACGAAAGCGGAAAAGCCACGTTTTCAAGCGCCGTGTAATACGGCATGAGGTTGAAGGACTGGAATATGAAGCCGACGTGTTTCTGCCTGAAAACGATAAGCTCGCTCTGGTTCATCCTGTCGAGCCTTTTGCCGGCGATCACGATTTCGCCTGAGGTGACGTGCTCAAGCCCTGCCAAAACATTCAGCAGAGTCGATTTGCCGGAACCCGAACGGCCGACGATGCAGCATATTTCGCCCGGTTTTATCGTAAGATCAACTCCGCGGAGCGCTTCTATGTCAACGCTGCCGACACGGTATGTTTTTCTGACGTTTCTGACCTCTATCACAGGAGCTGCTTCCAATGTGCTGTTACCCCCTTTTTCCATCTTCATACATTATATACACAATATGCAAAAGACAAAAGAACAATCGGTTAACATTGTTTCATCCGCTGCACCTTCGATATATAACGTCTGAGACATAAAAATGGTTGCGTGTCGGAGAAAAAAATATATACTTTGCGGCCGATTGACGCGGCACGAAAGAAGTGCTATCATAAAATTGTCTCAAATGAGACAAATTACCGGAGGCAAAAATGGATTTCACCGCAACCGACATCGCGATCATGGCAAAAACGCCTCTTTTCGCCGGGCTTGACGAAGAGACGGTGCGCAGCGCCGTGTGCGATGTGCCTGTGAGGGCATACAGGGCGGGGGAATGCCTTTTCCGTGAAGGTACGGAGCTTTGCGGACTGTGGATATTGCTCGAGGGTCGCGCCAGGGTGAGCAAAAACGCTTCCGGAGCGCAGGTGCTCATGAGCATTTTGGTCCCCGGGGCGACGATGGGCGCGAGCTGCCTTTTCGTTGACGGGGCGCGCACGGTGACGCATGTCGAAGCCGTTACCGCGTGCCGCACGGCGGCGTTTCCGGATGAGAAAGTGCGTCAGCTCATGCGCGATAACTTTCAGATCGCACAAAACTATATGCGCTATCTCACAGGGAGGATCCGCTTTCTCACCGGGAGGATCGAAAGCATAGGATCGCCGGGGGCTACAGGCAAGCTTTGGAATTATCTTGTTTCATCCGCGCACGAGGGCGCTGTCGATCTTTCCATCGGTTATACCGCGCTTGCCGCCGCGCTTTGCGTGAGCAGGGCATCGCTTTACCGCGCGCTCGACGAGCTTGAGCAGCGGGGGGCGATAGAACGCAGCGGACACACGATATACATAAAAGAAAACCTTACGGAGGAAATTTGAAAGATGAAGAAACTCGTATCACTTTTTGTTGCGCTTCTCATGTGCGCGGCGCTTGCCGCAGGCTGTGCTTCAGGCGCGGCCTCGTTCGAGCAGCCGATCAGGATAACCGGCCTCAAAGGCCCGACCGGCATGGGCATGACGCTTTTGATGGGCAATGAATTTGCCGACAAATACGCGATAACCCTGTCTTCCGCGCCGGATGACGTCACGGCCCAGCTCATATCGGGTGAAACGGATATCGCCGCTGTGCCGCTCAACCTCGCAAGCGTGCTGTACAACAAAACCGAGGGCGGTGTGGTCATGCTTGCGGTGAACACTTTGGGCGTGCTTTATGTGCTTGAAAACGGTGAAGAGATACAGTCTGTGACGGATCTTGCGGGCAAGACGCTCTATGCGACAGGTCAGGGTTCAACGCCTGAATACATGCTCAACTATATCCTTGCCCAATACGGCCTCACGGACAGCGTTACTGTCGAATACAAGGCTGAACACAGCGAACTTGCGACCCTTATGGCTTCAGGCGACGTGACGCTCGGCATGCTGCCCGAACCCAATGTGACAAGCGTTCTTATGCAGAACGAATCCGTTCGTGTCGCGCTCGATCTCAACGCGCTTTGGGAAGAAGCCACAGGCATTTCCGCCGTGCAGGGCTGCATCGTGGTCAGAAGCGAGTACCTTGCGGAGCATGAAGCCGAAGTGAAGGCGTTCCTTGAGGATTATCAGGCCTCCGTGAATTATGTCAACGAGCATCACGAAAAGGCTGCTGCAATGATGGAAACCTACGGCGTGGTGGCGAAGGCCGCCGTCGGAAAGGCGTCTATCGAGAAGAGCAATATCGTGTTCATAACCGGCTCCGACATGCGCGAAATGGCCGAAGCAATGCTCAACGTGCTCTTTGACGCGAACGCGAAGAGCGTCGGCGGCGCGCTTCCGGGCGATGATTTCTACTATTCCGGAAAGTAATGAAGGCATTTGCAAAAAAAACAGGCATAGCGCTCTGCTATATCGCCGCGTGGGAGCTGATCTCCCTCGCGGTGGGCAGGGCGCTTGTTTTTCCCTCTCCGGTCGATACCGCGAAAGCGCTTTTTTCGCTGCTTGCCACGGCGCGCTTTTATCAGACGGTAGGCATGACGCTGCTTCGGGTCGTGACGGGGTTTTTGCTGGGCGTGATCGCGGGAAGCACGCTCGGCGTGCTCACTGCGTTCTCATCGGCGGCTGACGCGCTGCTCGCGCCGCTTCGGACGATAATCAAGGCCACGCCGGTAACAAGCTTCATCATTCTTGTGCTGCTGTGGCTCACAAGCGCGCTCACCCCAACGTTCATCGCGTTTCTCATGGTAACGCCGATCGTTTGGGCAAACGTGCGCGCGGGGCTGCGCGCAACGGATCCGCTTCTTGTTGAAATGGCCGAATTCTACCGTGTGCCGCGCATGCGCCGTTTCCTGAAGCTGTATGTGCCCTCGGCCATGCCGCAGTTTGTGGCGGCATGCACGACAGGCCTCGGCTTTACATGGAAAAGCGGGGTCGCGGCGGAGGTGATCGCATCCACCGAACTGTCCATCGGGCGAAGTCTAAACGATTGCAAGATTTATTTGGAAACGCCGGAGCTTTTCGCGTGGACGGCGGCGGTGATAATCCTCAGCATGCTGCTTGAAAAGCTGATGGTGAGGCTGCTTGGGAGGTATGCCGGTGATAAGCTTTGAAGATGTGAGCCTTGCGCGCGCCGGAAAAACCGTCGTCGCGCATCTGAACGCGCAGCTTCCCGAAACGGGCGTCATCGCCGTGCTGGGGCCGTCGGGCGTCGGCAAAACGACGCTGCTGCGCGCCTTCGCGGGGCTGCTGGAGCCTGCATCCGGACGCATAACGGGACTTGACGGCAAACGCGCGGCGTTCGTCTTTCAGGAGGACAGACTGATGAGCTTTATGAGCGCGCGCGATAACGTTGCGTTTGTCGACGGACAGCGCGGCGTTGACGAGTGCCTTGCGATCGTCGAGCTTACGGAAAGCGCGGATAAAAAGGCGTCGGAGCTTTCCGGCGGGATGCAGCGGCGCGTTGCGCTCTCGCGCGCGCTCAGGGCCGGGGGAGACATACTCATCCTCGACGAGCCGTTCAAGGGGCTTGACGACGCGCTGCGCGCGCGCATATGCCAAAGGATCGCGGGGCTTTTTCCGCTTGCCGTCATCGCAACGCACGACGAGACGGAGGCTGCGCTTCTTGGCGGGTACATGGCGATAACGCTTTGAAAACATGCGTTATGCGAATATGAAAAGGGCCGTCCATTGCGGACGGCCCTTGTGTTCAACGAGATAAATGATCTTTAATTGGCTGCTTCCTGCTCGGCTGCATAAACGCTTACCTGCTTTTTGCCAAGATGCTTGGTTTCAAAGCGCACGACGCCGTCGATCTTCGCAAAGAGCGTATCGTCCTTGCCAAGGCCAACATTGGTGCCGGGATGGTAATGCGTACCGCGCTGCCTCACGAGGATGTTGCCTGCGAGAACGAACTGACCGTCCGCACGTTTCGGCCCAAGACGCTTGGATTCGCTTTCACGGCCGTTGCGGGTGCTGCCCATTCCTTTTTTATGTGCAAAAAGCTGCAGATCGATATTCATCATCGTGTTACACCTCCCTTTCGATCAACTTGATGTAATCACCGTAGGTTCCGGCGAGGGATTTGAGGCCCATCGCCATCGTTTCGAGGATGATTTCCGCCTCGCGCCATGCGTTTTCGCTTATGTCCTGAGGGAGCATACAGTATATGTGCCCATCGGATATATCGCGCGCGCAATCCTCGTGAAGATACTCCGTGATTCCCATCACGGCGCACTGGGTGAGGATGCTCACCGCGGCGCAGACGATGTCGTTTCCGCTCTCGGCGAAGTCCGTATGGCCTTGCGCCTCGAAGCCGGCAATCCTGCCGCCGTCCCTGTGTGAACGGAAAACTGTTACTTCTGTCATGGCGGATCAGCCGATCGTATTGATCTTGACCTTGGTATACGGCTGACGATGACCCTGCTTTTTGCGGAAATTCTTTTTGGCTTTATACTTGAAGACGATAACTTTTTTGCCCTTGACCTGGTCGATAACCTCGGCCTTGGCCACGACGCCTTCAACAACGGGCTTACCGACAGTCACGGTCTCGCCGTCGCAAAGCATAAGAACTTCAAAGGAGACTTCGCTGCCGTTCTCGGCCTCAAGCTTTTCAACGAGGATCTCGTCGCCGGCTTCGACCTTGTACTGCTTGCCTCCGGTTCTAATGATCGCGTACACGTTCTGCACCTCCTGATCACAGTCTCGCCCGCAAAAACGGCGGTGGTTGGCACCACACTTAAAAAGCCGGCGCGGAGCGGCTCACTAGGGCATTCTATCACAGGGGAAATGCGAAGTCAACAGGAATTCACCGTATCAATTTTTACAGCGTCGCTGAGGGTATTGCGGCCCCCTGCGGCATTAGGGCGCAAAAAGCGGGAGCCGCATTGCGCTGCGGCCCCCGGAGAATGCGGGAACGATCCTTTACATGATCTGCAAAATGCTGTACACAATATGGCCCAGATAGGTACCTATTGCATAACCAAATGTGCCGATGAGCATGCAAGGCCCTATCAGCTTTACCCAGCCCTGCGAAATAGCCATTGCGGCGGCGGTTGTAGGTCCGCCGATATTCGCGTTGGACGCAAGGATTATCTCCTCAAGGTCAAAATGCAGAAGCTTGCCGAACGCGAAGCAGAAGAGCATATTGATGAGCACCATCACAAAGGTGAGCACGAGGAGCAGGGGCGCTTCCTGAATCAGCGCGCTTATGGAAGCGGGAACGCCGATCACGAAGAAGAACAGATAAATGAGATATGTTCCGATCTCCTGCGAGCCGGCGACCTTGGAAACATGTTTGCTGCCGAAGGTTGCGACAAGCAGGGCTATCGTGGTGATCCAGATATACTGGCTGCCGAGGAGACTGTTAAGAAGATTCAGAATGAAATTGCCGGTGGGGATTATGGAACCGATCCAGCCGGCTATGAGCTTGGAAAGCATGACGATCACCGCGGAGATGGCAACATTCATGGCGATATCCTTGAGTGAAATCTCCTTGCGGCCCCAGAATGCGGCCGCGCGGGTCTTCTCCGCCTCAAGCGTCTGGTCGTTCAAGCCGGCCTGCACCTCATCCATGTGGGGATGCTTATACTTATTGTAGAAAAACTTCCATCCGGGGATGGCGAGCAGTACGAAGAAGTACAGCGCCATAAGAAGGTTATCCGCAACAGTGAGGGATCCAATCGTGTCCGAGCCGGCCATGAGATCGGCCGCAAGAGCCGCAAAGTTCACACCGCCGCCGATGTAGGAACCGGTCATTGTCGCCGCGGATGCTGAAAGATTTTCAAGATTGGTACCCCTGAGGATCAGGAACGCGACCACAGCTCCAACCATGGTGCCTACGGAGCCGATCAGGAAAATGCCCAGTAATCGTCCCGTATCGCGCCACATCTTTTTCAGGTTGCACTGCATGAGGAGCATCGGTATCGCGAGAGGGACGGCGATCCCCCATACAAAATCGTCGAACACAGGCGCGTTTGCGGGGACGATCTTGAGGTTGACCATCAACAGCGCGCCGATAAGCGCTATGATGGCGCCTGAAATCTTGGAAGCCCACTTATACTTCTGCTCTAACCAGATGGAGAACGCGACCCACCCGCACATGAGCGCGAGCAGCGGCCATGTCTGGTCCGCCGTGAAAAGAGTGCCATTTGGGAACATGAAGATACCTCCTTATTGTATAATGATGATTTCGCGCTCCGGCGCGATTGTGTCGCGTCAGAGCGAAACCGGTTATTCTTCCTGCGGTTTGGTTTTACTCTATGGGAAAATCAAAATAAGTATCGGGATACGGTTCCGGATCGACGATATAGTGCCACCATTCCTCACTGTAAAGGCGGAATCTGTTGGCGAGCATCGTGTCGCGCAGCAGCTCCCTGTTATGCTGCTCAAGCGCAGTCAGTCCCGCAGCCCCGTGATGAGAGCGCGCGTCCATGAAATCAAAAATGGAACCCATGTCAAGCTCCTGCCATGTCGTCGTATCCACAAGCGTAAGATCCACGGCGCACGAGCGCGTATGCCCGGATTTTCTGGCGATATAGCCAAGCTCGAACATATCCGACTTTTCAACGTTCGGATAATGGATGGGCTTCATGCGATCATCCGCAATGTCCACGCCCCAGCGCATGAAGTCGTCGACCGCCCGCTGCGGGCGGTAACAGTCAAAGAACTTCATCACAAGGCCCTTGCGCCTAAACGTTTCCGCCGCGGGAACGAGCCTTTCGGCGGCTTCGTCGCAAACCACGGCAAGCGGCTGGTTGTACCCGCAGGCGGGTCTGCCCATAAAATTATCCGTGCCTGCATATTTTGCGTCGACAATACAGTCCTCTATCAAATCGTCAATATAAACAAATCCTTTGGGAAGACCCTTTTTGGGTATGCCCTTTGTGCTGATGTTCATTGAATTGCTGTCCTTTCCCGTGTGAAGCGAAATAGTATATGATATTATATGATACGGCAATGCTTTGATGAAAATTTTATATAATAATACATCAAATCGTGAGCTATTTCAAGTATTATCCCCATCTGTCGGCACAAATTTGTTTACCATGGATCCGCCAACCGCGTATTTATGAGTATCCGTATTTCATTGCGCTGAAAAGCGTGTATAATTATTATATAAAGAACACAAAGAGGAGGACGCCATGGAAAGAGAAACGTTGCATTCGTCGGCGCGCGAGGCGCAGCGCCGCCTTGCCTGTCAGATCGAGGGGATAAGCCACTTTATCTTTTCTCATCCGGAGCTTGGCCTTGAGGAATACGAAAGCTCCCGCTGTCTCATCGAGTTCATAAGGGAGCAGGGGTTTGATGTGATCGCGCCGTATTGCGGGTATGACACCGCATTTCGCGCAAGCTTCGGAGACGGCGGCCCCACAATCGCTTTTCTTGCGGAGTATGACGCGCTGCCGGGCTTTTTTGAGGATAAACGCAACGGCCACGCCTGCGGGCATAACTGGATCGCCGCAGCATGCGCGGGCGCCGCGGCAGCGTTTGCGCAGGCCTTATGCGAGACGGGCGTGAAGGCGAAGGTCGTACTTATTGGAACGCCTGCGGAGGAGACCGTGTGCTGCAAGGTGAAGATGGTGGAGGAACACGCCTTTGATGATATAGACGTAGTCATTCAACCGCATCTTGCGGAAAAAACGAGTATAAACTGCGCCGCTCTGGCGATGAACGCGCTGCTCATAACGTTCCGCGGCCGCGCTTCACATTCCGCCACATCGCCATGGGACGGGATAAACGCGCTCGACGCGGTGCAGCTTTTCTTTGCCGGCGTCAACGCTTTGCGCCAGCATGTGCGCCCGAACATCCGCATGCACGGTATTGTTACCGAAGGCGGGGAGGCGGCAAACATTGTGCCCGCGCGCGCGCAGTGCCTGTTTTATGTGCGCTCGTCGACGCGGGAATATCTTGACGTGGTGCTCAACAAGGTTTATGACATAATAAAGGGCGCTGCACTTATGACGGGCACACAGTATGAAACGGAGTTTCCTGAGCTTCCGATGGATAACCTTGTGAACCTGCCGGTGCTTCAGACGCTTGCGGAGGAAGAACTTTTGAAGGAAGGCATGCGCAACATGGTGCGCCCGGAGGAAGCGCTTGAGCTTGCAGGCTCCACGGATATAGGCAACGTGAGCCATGTGTGCCCGACAATGTATATCGAGGTGGCGCTCGACTCCGAAAGCCCCGTGATGGTTCATGAGGAAAGCGCGCTGTCGCTTGTGGACGGCCCGTATGCGATGGACGCGCTCAAGAAAATCATCAACGTGATGACGGGTATGGCGTCGGCGCTGGTATGCGATGCGTCGCTTATCCAAAGGGCGAAAGAGGAGCTTGCCGAAAGCACAAAATCGGTATTGAAAAAATAAGGAGCGCGAAAAATGAAAAAGGTGCTGATAATCACAACAAGCCTGAGAAATGGCAGCAATTCAGCCTGTCTTGCCGAAGAATTCGAACGCGGCGCGAAGAACGCGGGCAACGAAACGGAAAGGATCTCGCTTGCGGGAAAGAAGATAGGCTTTTGCACGGGCTGCCTTTCCTGTCAGAAAACGCAAAAATGCGTCATAAACGACGATGCGCGGGTTATTGCGCAGAAGGTCAAAGACGCGGATGTGCTCGTGTTTGCAACGCCGGTGTATTATTACGGCATGAGCGGGCAGATGAAGACGCTGCTTGACCGTCTTAATCCGTTGTTCCCGTCCGATTACCGTTTCAGGGAGGTTTATCTGATCGCAACCGCGGCGGATGCGGACGAACGGGCGGTTGACGGAACCAAGACAGGCATCGAGGGGTGGATTAGCTGCTTTGAGAAGGCGAAGCTTTGCGGCGTGGTGCGCGGAGTGGGCCTTACGGACGCGGGCGAAGCGCTGACGGACGCCTTTGCAAGGGAAAAAGCATTTGAAATGGGCAGGAACGTCTGAACGTACTTGCGCGTCAGACGAAGAATGCGGCCGATCGATTTTGTGAATAAAGCCGGACGAGGTCCGGCTTTTGCTTTGGCTTCACCTGTTGGACCGCTCCGCGCCAACACCGCTTCGCGGGGGGCTTAAATTGTTTTTTGGGCATATCAAAGTTGCCGAAGTTGCCGGAAAAATAAAAATAAGTTGCCAAAAAGTTGCCGGAACGGGTTTTTGTAATGCGATTTACCTATTTCGGACAAAGAAAAAAGCTAGATGTAATCTAGCTTTTCTTTGGCTCCCCCTGTTGGACTGCTGCGCGCCTACACCGCTTCGCGGGGGCGCTTTGCACGCGCCTTCGGGCGCAGTCTCACCGCTCGCTGCCGCTCGCGTTCTATCCGCAGTGAGGGATAAAGCAAAAGCACCATCCTTGCGGATGATGCTTTTTCTTTGGCTCCCCCTGTTGGACTCGAACCAACGACACTGCGGTTAACAGCCGCATGCTCTACCGACTGAGCTAAGGAGGAACGGAACGATGGATATTGTACAACACGCGGATGAGTTTTTCAACCCCTTTGCACAAAATAATTTCTATTGATGATATCTGATCGTTGGTGTCCGTATGTCATGTGAACAAAGTGTGATTCTTTACCGAAACGCTTTACTTGGTAAAAGTCAACATATAAAATGGTACGCAATACCAGATAACAGAGAGAAGGAAACATTTTGTTTAAGCTGCTGACTGATTCATCGGCAAATCTGCCGCAGGAGATCGTGTCCTCAAGGCAAATAGGCGTGATACCGCTGATCGTATCCGTGGACGGGCGCGAAATGCTCTGCTATGACGTCCAAGCACCCGTTGATACGGATGCGTTCTATGATATGATGCGGAACAATCCGGATGTGAAAATACAAACTTCAATGATAAACGAGCATACATTTACGGAAGCGTTCGAGCAGTATCTTGTTCGCGGCGAGGACGTGCTGTATGTCGGCATGTCGAGTGGGATAAGCGGAACATATCACGCGGCACAACGCGCCGCGCAGGAGCTTCGCGTAAAATACCCTGAAAGAGCGGTTGAAACGGTCGACACGCTTGCGGCTTCGCTCGGCGAGGGGATAATGGTGATCGCTGCCGCCGATATGCGGGATAACGGCGCGGATGCAGCGGCGGCTGCCGCGGAGCTTAACGAGGCAAGGCTGCGGATGAAGCAGCTCTTCATGGTGGACGATCTGCTCTATCTGAAAAAGGGCGGCAGGATAAGCGGAGCGGCTGCGCTTTTGGGTTCGATAATCAACCTTCGTCCCATCCTCAAGGGAGATGACGAGGGCCGCATCGTGCTTGAGGGGAAGGCGCTCGGGCGAAAGAAAGCGCTGCGCCAGCTTGCCGAAGCGATGGGCAAATATGATATTGTCAGACCGTATAAGGGACTTGCCGGCATAGCGCACGGAGGCTGTGCCGCGGATGCGGCCGAATTTGCGGATGTGATGCGCGAAAAATACGGCATCGAAAACATAATCACCGTCTGTTATGAGCCGGGCACGGGCGCGCATGTCGGCCCGGGAACGATCGCGGTGTTCTTCTGGGGAATGGAGAACACAAGGGAGCGAAAGCCGCCGCTTGCCATGCTGGGCGAGAAGATAGCCGAGGAGCGCAGCGTGATAAAAAGCGATATAGAACAAAGGCTCCGCAAGGATCGCGAAGCCCGTAAAGAATGATAGTTCGGCCTTCCTGCGAAGCGGGCGGCCTGACGGTTCGGTTTATGCGCGGCGTCCTGTCTGATACGGCGGACGACGCGCGTTTTTTATTTGAGGCACAGCGGTTTTACGGGCGTCAGCTCGATATAGCCGCGCTCTCCGCGCGGTTCGAGCTGAATGCGCGGGTTTGTTGGGTCTGCTTCGTATCCTATCGCGCGCGGGTCGTATTTTTTCATCGCGGCGCGCACGGCGTCAATCGCCGCACAGTACTCCTCCTCCGGGAACGGCTCGCCTTGAAACATGAGGTAGTCCGCTTCGGGCAGATCGATGATATCGAAACCGGCGGGCACAGGCCCGGAATAATCATATGGCGCTTCAACACCCTGAACATATGACGATGTTCCGGGCTTTCTGTATGCTTCAGGCAGATACAGGCATACCGGTTCGCCGCAAAGCGAATCCATGCTCACAAGAAGCCCCCATATGTCGCAGCCGACCTCCTCGCAGTATTCAAAATAGTCCACGGCATTCACGCCCCTTTTGATAAGGGCCTTGCGCTGCGGTTTGCGAACGAGCTGAATGAATACGCTTTGTATGTTGTCCATGCTTTTCTCTTCCTCCATAAATTCTCTGAATTTTACTCCGTAGGGGATGAAAAGCGTGATCGGAACGGGATTTTTCGCATATTCTCCGGGATTGCAGCCGAATTCCTTCAAAAATGCGCGCTGGTAACCGTCCACGCTGCCGTAGCCAAGCTCGAACGCGGCCTTTGTCACGCTGTAATCCTCATGCCGAAGCTTCATCGCGGAATGCGAAAGCCTGAGCCTGCGTATATATTCAGCGGGAGTAAGCCCCGTGTGCCGGCGAAAAAGCCTGTAAGAATGCCACGGTGAGAACACGGCGGCGTTTGCGAGCGCGGCAAGGGTTATATTTTCATCGATATGCGCCTCGATATAATCCTGCATGCGCTGGACCGCCAGTATCTGCTCTTTCATCTTTTCGTCCTCCGGCATGAAGCTTATCAAATCGCACAAAAGATGCGCTCGACTTATTTTGCCATAACAAAAACAAAATTGCGGGCGTGTTCAAACGCCCGCAAGTTCAATATCAATATCCGTCAGTCATCCACGTCGAACGCCTCAAGCTTGGAAGCCGGGGGCTTGGGCTTGTTGTCGCCGTATTTTGCGAGGCTTATCGGCAATATTGCGAGCAACACGAACACGAACCCGTAGGGGAAGAGCGCCATGTTGCCGAATTTGTCGAGAAATATGCCTGCAAAGGTCGGCGTGACGGTCTGCACGGCCATTGAAACCGTGTAGTAAATGCCGGTGTATTTGCCGACGTTGCCTATGCGGGATATCTCCCACACCATCGGGAATGTGTTCACGGTGACGGCCGCCTGGGCAAATCCGACAAGGGCGAACACGATGTAAAGATAAAAACTGAACTCGGCGGAGAAGAACGTTGCGAAGGCGAAGCCCGCGGCAGCCACGACAAGGCCGATGCGGATCATGTTCTTGCGGCCGATCCTGGAGCTTATTATGCCGATAGGGATATATGAGGCGACGGCTGCGACGGTTGCCACCATAAGACATGTTGAGGCGTGACTGAGCCCGCCCGACCACGTTGAGGTTGCGTAGCTTGTGAAAAATGTCGTCACGGCGTTGTAGCCGAGGAACCAGAGACCGATACAAGTAAGGATGAGCAGCAGGCTCTTGAACACGTCGCGCGGCAGTTTTGCATGCCCGTTGACAACTTCTGCCTTGCCCTGATCCTCTTCCTCGCTCACGCCGTAGTTGATGGCTTTCATTTCGGCGACAAGCTTCTTCTCGTGAACAGTTGCGATGAGCACCGCGACCGCTATGAGCATGAGCGCGGCGACGGCAAGGAAAAGATATATGTAATTTGCCTTTCCGTCCGCGTCGGTCGTCACGGCAATCTTGACCATGACGAGCGTGTAAAGGCCGCCTATGGCGCCCATGAGGTTGATCACCGCGTTGCCCTGACTGCGCAGCGGCTTGGGGGTCACGTCAGCCATGAGCGCGACCGCGGGCGAACGGTAAAGCCCCATTGAAACGAGCAGCGCGCCGAGTACGATGAAGAACATGAGCAGCGCGCGACCCGGGTTTGCGGCGTCATAAGCGTTGTCAAGCACAGGCAGAAGCATCATCAGCACTGCGGCGAGCAGCGTGCCGCAGATGATAAACGGCATTCTCGCGCCCTTCTTGTCCGATATGGCGCCGAAAACGGGCAGTAAAAAGAGCGCCAGCAGGTTGTCCATACCCATGACGATGCCGCGTTCGGTATTGCCCAATCCGTATGTATCGCGCAGTATGAGAGGGATGATCCCGTCATAAAGCTGCCAGAAGGCGCAAATGGAGAAGAATGCGAGGCCGACAAGAAATGTGCGCTTGTAGTTTAGCTTCATTTATAACCTCCGTGTGTTGTTCCAACAGTGTTAATTATAACAATATATAACCCTGGCCGCAATGCGCTTATTGTTTTTTTGTATTGTTGTGTTAAAATAGCTTCTATGACAAAAGGAGTTTAGCATATGTACAATTTTGATGAACTTGTTGACAGGACCGGTACGGGCGCGGCGAAATGGGATCACAGGGCGGAAGCCGTCAAGGCGGCGCATACCGTTCCGCTTTCCACGGCTGACATGGAATTCCGCTGCCCGCCGGCGGTCATCGCGGCTGCCGCCGAGGCGGCGAGACGCGGCATATACGGTTATACGGACGCGGACGACGAATACTATGACGCACTCAAAAACTTCATGCGCCGTCGGCATAATTGCGAGATCGAACGCGACTGGACGGTGATCACCAACGGCGTGGTCAGCGGCATCGCGCTCTGCGTGCAGACGCTCACCGAACCCGGGGACGGGATCATCATCCAGCCTCCGGTATACGGCCCTTTCGGCGAGACCGTGGATGGCAATAAACGGACGCTCCTCGATAATCCGCTCGTGCTCACAAACGGAAGATATGAGGTGGATTTCGACGATCTGGAACGCCTTTGCAGCCGCGAAGATGCTAAACTGTTCATCATCTGCAACCCACACAATCCTGTGGGCAGAGTATGGACGGTTGAGGAACTCAACCGTATTGCGGAGATATGCCGCAGGCACGGCGTATTCATCGTTTCAGACGAGATCCATTCGGATCTGATCCTGAGAGGGTATAAGCATACGTCAATGCTCAACATACCCGCGGCCGAAGGCAACTGCGTCGTTTGCACGGCGGTGAGCAAAAGCTTCAATGTGCCGGGGCTGAGCTGCTCGGATATTTTCGTGCGCGAGGAGCAGCTCAGAAAGAAGATACTTGAAAGGCAGGATATCAACAACGCATACGGCATGAACTACTTCGCCCGTTTCATTTCGATCGCCGCGCACAACGGGTGCGACGAATGGCTTGACGAAGTCAACGGGTATATCACGGACAATTATCTGCTCATGCGCGATTTTATGGAAGAACGTCTGCCAATGCTGAAGCTTACCGAAATGGAGGGCACATATCTCGCGTGGCTCGACATGCGCGCGCTGGGGATCGCGGATGACGGCATGAAAGATTTTTGCGTGAACAAAGCCAATCTTTCCCTCGTTGCGGGCAACTGGTTCGGCGCGGGCGGGCAGGGCTTCACGCGCTGGAACATCGCAATGCCGAGGGCTGCGCTGAAGAATGACCTTGAGCATTTTGCGGCGGCTGTTGAAGTGCTGGGCGATTCGTGGCATAATAGGTAATATGAAAAAAATCAGACTTATCGCAACAGGCGGCACCATCGCCTGCACACAAAGTCCCGAAGGGCTTATACCGACGCTCGGCGCTGCGGAGCTTGCCGCATACGCTGCCGACGCGGACGCCGTTATAGACTGCGTGGACCTGTTCAGCATGGATTCCTCAAACATCCAGCCTGAGGAATGGTGCCGGATCGCGGAAAAAACGCTCAAGTCCTCATGGGATTACGACGGCATAGTCATAACCCACGGAACGGATACCATGGCATACACAGCGTCCATGCTTTCTTTCATGCTGCTGGGCATTGATATACCCGTGGTGCTCACGGGCGCGCAAAAGCCGATAAAAGCCGAAGGATCGGACGGCCCGGTCAACCTGATGCGGGCGTTTGAAGCGGCGTGCAAGCTACCGGGCGGCGTTTATATCGCTTTCGGTGAATATGCGATGAAGGGCTGCCGCGCGGTGAAAACGCGCACGATGAGCTTCAATGCGTTTGAGTCGATCAATTATCCTTATGTTGCGCGGTTCAATGCCGACGGGATGTGCATCGCCGATCTTTCGCCGGAAAGACGTTATCCGAAAACCGTTTTCTTCGATGCGATCGAGCCGCGGGTCGCGCTCGTGAAGCTTATCCCCGGCGCGATGCCTTCAACGATAGACTGTCTCGTGGACTGCGGGGTGAAGGGCGTCGTTGTGGAAGCGTTCGGCCTTGGCGGAGTGCACAATTTCCGCCGCGATCACGCGGCGAGCATAAGGAAACTGACCGCGGAAGGAATACCGGTGATACTCGCGTCCCAATGCCTGTATGAGGCAAGCTCGCCTGACATATATGAGGTCTCGGGGCCGCTGAGGGAGGCGGGGGTCATCTCCGCAAGGGATATGACAACGGAGGCCGCGGTGACGAAGCTTATGTACGCGCTCGGGCACACGTCGGATCCCGCCCAGGTGCGCAAAATAATGCAGGCCGATCTTTGCGGCGAAATAAGCATGCAGTGAGCTTCAGCTTTCAAGCCTCTCCTTCAAACCGGAGAGGCTTTTATCCATCCTGCGCAGCATGTCGAGCGCATGGGAAACATCCTCGCCCTCAAAATCCTCAAGCATGGTCGTAAAGATCATCTCAAAATCGATATCGCACCAGCGCGCATATTCATTGCCTTTCTGCGTGAGGGCTATGCGCACGCAGCGCGTGTCCTTTTTGTCGCGCACGCGCTTCACAAAGCCCGCCTGCTCAAGCCTTCGAAGCGAAACGCCGGCGCTTGCCTTGCTCACGTTCAGATATGCGGCAAGCTCGTTTTGCGTGGGGGACTGAAGCTCCCTGATGCCGAAAAGCATTTGCGGCTGACCCGGATACAGACCGTATTTTGCAAGCGTTTTCTGCATGCAGGCGTTATAGGTTTGAAGCAGCGCGCGAAAATCCGCGCCCGCGTCGTTATATATGCTTGAAGAAACCATATCGGCAGCTCTCCGTTCATTCATGATAGCAGAAGTATCGTTCAAACCGGTATAATTTGTCAAGATAAAAGTAAGTCGGTTTATGGATATACTTGTAGACATATGCGACTTAACCGATTAAGTTATGTTATTGCGCGCGGTGGGGAATCATGATAAAATGACTCTATTCTTTTTTTGAGAAAGGCGCGATTGATTGATGAAGACAGATTGCAACAGGATCCTGCACCGCATGGAAGAGGAGCTTTCGGGCAACTATCAAATAGAATTGCAGCAGGCGTCAACAGTACAGCTGCACAACGCGCTTGCAAACGCCGTGATGATGGAAACGGCCCCCTCGTGGCGCGAAAGCCGCAGGGCGCATGAGCGCGTGCGCAGAGCATATTACATTTCCGCCGAATACCTTATGGGCAGGATGGTGTTCTCAAACCTTTACAATCTGGGCATCCTCGATGAGATGCGCGCGCTCCTGAGGGAGCGCGGGGCGGATATAGCCGCGATGGAGGATATCGAGGACGCGGCTTTGGGCAACGGCGGTCTCGGCAGGCTGGCCGCGTGCTTTTTGGACAGCGCGGCGACGCACGACCTGCCGCTTGACGGATACGGTCTGAGATATAAATTCGGCCTGTTCAAGCAGAGCTTTGAGGACGGCTTCCAGGTGGAAAAGGCGGATGACTGGCAGCGCTACGGCGATCCGTGGAGCAGGCGGCGCGACGACAAGACGGTCGAGGTCGTTTTTGCGGATCAAAAGGTGCTTGCCGTGCCTTACGACATGCCTATATTCGGCTTCGCGACATCAAACGTGGGCACGCTTCGTCTTTGGCAGAGCGAACCCATCGAGGAATTCGATTTCAAGCTTTTCAACGATCAGGAATATGCGCTCGCCGTGCGCGACAAGAACTCGGTCGAGGATATCACGCGCGTGCTGTATCCTAACGACAGCACATACGCCGGCAAGCGGCTTCGTCTCAAGCAGCAGTACTTCCTTTCAAGCGCCACGCTTCAGGATATAATACGCAGATACAAGCGCGTGCGCGGCAACGATCTGACGGGCTTCGCGGCGCATTGCGCCGTTCAGCTCAACGACACGCACCCTACGGTATCGATACCGGAGCTTATACGTCTCCTCATGAAGGAGGGGATCGATTTCGACGCGGCGTTCAACATCGCGCGCAACACGTTCAACTTCACGAATCACACGATAATGGCGGAAGCGCTCGAACGCTGGGAGGTCGATCTGTTTAAGAGCGTCGTTCCGGAGCTGCTCGACATCGTGTTCCGTATAAACGATACCCTCAACGCGGAGCTGCGCGCGGCGGGCGTTTCGGAGGAGCGGCGCGCAAGGATGCAGATCGTTGCGGACAACACCATCCATATGGCCCGTCTCGCGGTTTATGTTTCCACATATGTGAACGGCGTTGCGAAAATTCATACCGATATACTCAAAAGCGACGTTTTTGCGGATTGGTACGCGGTTTATCCCGATCGCTTCCAGAACAAGACCAACGGCATAACCCAGAGAAGGTTTTTGGGCCTTTGCAATCCGGAGCTTACGGGCCTTATCGCGGAGCGGATAGGCGACGGCTTCATAACCGATCTCAACGAGCTTTGCAGGCTGCGCGAGCATATCGACGAGGACCTGATCGAGCGTTTCAACGACGTGAAACACCAGAAGAAACGTCAGCTCGCCGCCGTGATAAAGGAAAAGGAGGGCGTGTCCCTTCCGACGGATTTCATATTCGACATACAGGTCAAGCGTATGCACGAATACAAGCGCCAGCTGCTCAACGCATTTTCGATTGTGGATATATACTATTCGCTCAAGGAAGGCAGCCTCACCGATTTCACGCCGACGGCGTTCATATTCGGCGCAAAGGCCGCGCCGGGCTATATCCGCGCGAAAGGCATAATAAAATATATCAACGAGATCGCCAGGATGGTGAACGGCGATCCCGCGATGAAGGACCTTATGCGCGTGGTGTTCGTGCAGAATTACAACTGCTCATACGCGGAGCATATAATCCCCGCCGCCGATATATCGGAGCAGATATCCCCGGCAGGCACTGAGGCCTCAGGCACGGGCAACATGAAATTCATGCTCAACGGCACGGTGACGCTGGGCACATACGACGGCGCAAATATCGAGATCGCGGAACAGGCCGGGGCTGATAACAACTATATCTTCGGCGCGCGCGTGGAGGATATCGCCCGCATAAAGCAGATTTACAACCCGAAGGCCATATACGACGGGGACGCGCGCGTTCGCCGGGCGCTCGACACGCTCATCAACGGCGTCATTTCGGACGGCGGATCGGGCGCTTTCAACGAGATATACGGCTCGCTGCTTTTCGGCGCGCAGTGGCATTCGCCGGATCAATACTATCTCCTGCTCGACATGATGCCCTATATCGACGCGAAGCTTCGCGCAAACAGGGATTACCGCGATTCGATCACGTTTGGGCGCAAATGTCTCATGAACACCGCAAGCGCCGGCAAGTTTTCGTCGGACCGCGCAATAAAACAATATGCGGAGGAGATCTGGCACCTGCCGAAACTTACCGTAATCGAAAAATAAACCGCGCGACATTGCATGACTTTTGCAGATATATGATACGGCGCCCGCAGTTTTGCGGGCGCCGCCTGATTATGCTGATTCGCGCTTTCCTCAGACCGCCTTTGGGCCTATGCCGAGCTCGTCCATATGCTCCCTCATGCCGGATATCACAAGCTGCATCACGTCGGCAAGCTCCATGCCGAGCATCTCACAGCCGTTTTCGATGACGGTGCGGTCGCATTTGGCGGCGAATCTTTTGTCCTTGAATTTCTTTTTAAGGCTCGATACCTCAAGATCGCTTATGCCGCTCGGACGCATGAGGCTTGCCGCCTGCACGATGCCCGTGAGCTCATCCACGGTGAAAAGGCTCTTTTCCATTGGGGTCTCCGGCTTCACATCGCTGCAAAGACCGTAGCCGTGCGCCAGTATCGCCCGTATATCGGCCTCATCGATGTTCTGTCCGTCGAGAAGCTCCCGCGTGTGGGCAAGATGCTCCTCGGGGTATTTTTCATAATCCACGTCGTGCAGGAAGCCTATCGCCTCCCAGTGTTCCTTGTCTTCGCCGAAATGCCCCGCCATGGCGCCCATGGCAGAGGATACCGCGATGGCGTGGGTGAGGAGGTGCGCTTCGGTGACGTTTTTTTCGATGAGGGCTTTCGCTTTTTCCATTGTGAGCTGTGCCATATAAAAATACCTCTCGTTAATGAATTGAGAGGTATTATAGCCCAATATCAAAAATAAAGCAAATCAGCCCGGCAGCAGTATCGCCTTGTGCTCTCCGCCCGTTTCTTCGATCAACTGGGACACCGTCACAAAACGGAATCCCGCCTTCACTAGCGCGGGGATGATTTCGCCCATGGCGTCCGCCGTGGAAGGCTGCTGGTCGTGCATCAATATCACGCAGCCCTCTGACGCGCTGTCGATCACATATTCCGCAAGCGCCGACGGATCCTTCTTGCGCCAGTCCTCCGTATCGATTGTCCAAAGCACGAGCGGGCGGTCGGCCACGGCGCGCACAGTCGCGTTATAGTGACCGTAGGGCGGGCGCAGAAGCTTCGGAGCGTGGCCGATCTCGGCAATGAAGGCGTCGTCGGTGCGCTTTATCTCGGAGATTATCTCGTCGCGGCAGAGCACGGTGAGATCGGTGTGCGAATAACCGTGACTGCCGATCTCGCAGCCCGCGGCTTCCATGCGGCGCAGAATCTCGCCGCGGCCTTCAACGCGGCAGCCGGGGACGAAAAAAGTGGCTGTCACGCCGTTTTCCTCGATCACGTCGAGTATGCGCGCGGTGACGCCTGCATAAGGCCCGTCGTCAAAGGTGAGGGCGATGACAGGCCCTTCGGGGGCCGCGGATACCGCGGCGTCTCCCGTGCGGTCATGAACGAAGGTGAGCGCCGCGGCCAAAAGACACATGGCGATCAGGGCGGCGCGCGGCAGCATGAGCGCCGCGCGCCTGTATACATTCGGCAGTGAACAAATAAGCTTCATACCGAATGTATATTTCCGAAAAAGCGGTTTCAGTCCATCCTGGGCAGTTTATCGAAGCCGTATTCAAGCTCTTCGTCCGTCGGCACATAGTCCGTCATCGTGCCGGAATTGTACGCCATATAGGCGGACATGTCGAAATAGCCGGTTCCGGTGAGGCCGAAAAGGATGGTTTCCTTTCTGCCTTCCTCGCGGCAGCGCACGGCCTCGTCAATCGCGACGCGGATCGCATGGGCGGATTCCGGCGCGGGCAGTATCGTTTCGCACCTGGAGAAAAGCTTCGCCGCGTCGAACACGCTCGTCTGCGATACGGCGACGGCTTCCATATAACCGTCGTGATAAAGCTTGGAGAGTATCGGGCTCATGCCGTGATAGCGCAAACCGCCCGCATGGCTCGGAGAGGGCTTGAACGAGCAGCCGAGCGTATACATGCGCGCAAGCGGCGTTATGCGGCCCACGTCGCAGAAGTCATATGCGTATACGCCGCGCGTGAGCGAAGGACAGGAGCGCGGCTCCACCGCGATGAAGCGGGTGTTGTTTTTGCCCTGGATCCTGTCGCGCATGAACGGCGCGATAAGGCCGCCGAGGTTCGATCCGCCGCCCGCGCAGCCGATGACGACATCCGGATACTCGTCATACATCCGCATGGCCTCCATCGACTCAAGACCGATCACGCTTTGATGCAGAAGCACCTGGTTGAGCACGCTGCCAAGCACATAGCGGCAGCCTTCGGTGGTGACTGCGGTCTCCACGGCTTCGGATATCGCAGTACCGAGCGAACCGGAGTTTTCCGGGTCTTCGGCAAGTATAGCGCGCCCGGCGTTGGTCATGTCGCTGGGACTCGGGATGACCTTTGCGCCGAAGTTTTCGATTATGGCCTTGCGGTAAGGCTTCTGCTGCGCCGAACACTTGACCATGAACACCGTGAGCGGAATGTTGAAATACGCGCACGCCTCGGAAAGCGCCGTTCCCCACTGACCGGCGCCGGTTTCGGTGGTGAGGGAGGTCAGGCCCTGCTTTTTCGCATAATAGGCCTGCGCGATCGCGGAATTGAGCTTGTGCGAACCGGAGGTGTTGTTCCCCTCGAATTTGAAGTATATTTTTGCGGGCGTGTTCAGTTCGCGCTCAAGGTTGTAGGCGCGCACGAGGGGCGAAGGCCTGTATATGCGGTACATATCCCGCACCTCGTCGGGTATTTCAACGAAGCGCGTTTCGTTGTCCATCTCCTGATGGGCAAGCTCGCGGCAGAACACGGGATACAGGTCGCTTTCCACGGCGGGTTTCATCGTCGCGGGATTTATCATGGGGTCGGGCAGTTCCTTCATGTCCGCCCGAAGGTTATACCAGGCTTTGGGAAGATGGGATTCATCAAGTGTGATCCTGTGCGGTATGCGTGTCATTTCAGTATCCTCCTTAAAAATCATAAAATATAAAAAGAGCCTTCGTCCCAACTGTTGGGACGAAAGCTCTTGTCTTCCGCGGTACCACCCGACTTGTGCAATGAATGCACGCTCAATATGGTCTGCAAACACAGATCATTCCCTTTTAACGGCGGGCACCCGTCGGCTGCTACTTGGCGCTGATGCGCTGTTCGGCCGCCCTCGCAAGTCCATTCAACCCGATCCGCTTCCGCCGCTTTCCACCGTCACGGCTCTCTGTGGGGCGCTTTCAGGGTCTACTCCTCTTGCTCAAAGGTTTGCTCTTATCAATAGTTTATTATTATAGCGCCTGATTTGCGCTTGTCAACAGTCAATTCATACTTTCGTTGCCAACCGGGGCAAATGGTGATATTCTCAATCCATGCAGGAATTTTCATGGAACCCGTGGCACGGCTGTCACCGGAAAAGCCCGGGCTGCTTACATTGCTATGTTTACCGCATGGATGAAGCGCATGAGCGCGACGCCTCCGTCATAAGAAAAACGGGGGACTTCTGTCTGCCGGTCAAAAAAAACCGCGCCGGCGAATACAGGATCCCGGGCGGCAGCACGGCGGCGACCTGCTTCACGTCGGATTTTCTCCTTGAGGATGCTGATCCGTGGCGGGACGAGGCGTGGAGAATGATGCGCGAGCGAAGCGACGTGCGTTTCATGTTCATCACGAAGCGCATTGAAAGGCTGTGCGGGTGCGTACCGCCAGACTGGGGCTTCGGATACGAAAACGTGAGCATAGGCTGCACCTGCGAGGATCAGCAGCGCGCGGATGAGCGGCTCGGCATATTTCACGACGCGCCGGTCAAACACAAATTCATCGTCTGCGAACCGCTGCTCGGCCATGTCGACATGTCGGCCCATCTGGGCAAATGGGCGGAGCTTGTCAGCGTGGGCGGAGAGAGCGGGACGGACGCGCGCGAATGCGATTTCGCGTGGGTGCTCGACATAAGGCGGCAGTGCGTGGAGGCGGGGGTAAGCTTCCGCTTCCGCCAGACGGGCGCAAACTTTGTGAAGGACGCAAAACGGTATAAAATTTTAAGGAAAGATCAGTTTTCCCAGGCAGGAAAAGCCGGGATAAATTATACGCCGGAGGAAACCGATGGATATACCTCTCACTGAAAAGCAGGACCCGCGTTTTCGCGGGATAGAAACGCTGGACACGATCGAACTCATGCGTCTGATAAACGACGAGGACGCAAAGGTCGCCGCGGCTGTAAGAAGCGTGATACCCGCGGCTTCCCGCGTTGCGGATGCGGCTGCGGACGGCATCGCGCGGGGCGGCAGGCTGATATACGTCGGCGCGGGAACGAGCGGAAGACTCGGCATGCTTGACGCATCCGAATGTCCGCCGACATACGGCGTCGCGCCAGAAACCGTGCAGGGACATATCGCGGGCGGCGTTGACGCGCTCACCCATGCGGCTGAAGCCGCGGAGGATAACGCGGAAGCTGGCGCCATGCTCATCAGGGAGCTTGCGGTGTCGTCGATGGATACGGTGATAGGCATTTCGGCCTCAGGCGGCGCGCGGTATGTGATCGCGGCCGTGGCGGAGGCGAGAAGGCGCGGCGCGTATACGGCGGCCCTCACCTCGAACGCGGGCACGAAGCTCGCGGCGGCGGCCGATACGGAGATAGCCGTGATAACCGGGGCCGAGGTGGTCGCGGGTTCAACGCGCATGAAGTGCGGCACGGCGCAGAAGCTGGTGCTCAATATGATATCAACAAGCGTCATGGTACGCCTCGGCCACGCGCACGGCGGCGTGATGAGCGGGCTTCGCGCCACAAATGAAAAGCTGCGCTCACGCGCGGTGCGGATAATCACGCAAACCGCAGGCGTTTCGCCTGAAAAGGCGGCTGAGGCGCTCGACAGGTGCGCAAATGACGTTTCGGCCGCGATGGCATATATAGGAGGCGCAAAATGAACGCGGCCGGGAATATGCCGTGCGCCGGGGAACGATTCATGATAGGCGTGCCGGGAACCGTGGTCACTGAGGGATTCAGGGCGTTTGCGAAGGAATACGGCTTTTCCGATTTCATACTCTTCGCGCACAATTGCGTGTCTCGCGCGCAGATGACAGACCTTGCGGCCGATCTTCACGCGATAGCGCGGCATAACAGGGGTTCTGCGGCGCTGATCGCGCTCGATCAGGAGGGAGGGCGCGTGCAGCGGCTCCCGAAGGATATGATCGACACGGAAAGCGCGAAGAAGCTTGCGCTGAAGGGAACGGACGCCGTGCACGGGGCGGGGGCATATATCGCGGAAACGATGAGAAGCATGGGCTTCAATGTGGATCTTGCGCCGGTGCTGGACATAGACATGCAAATCGGCAACAGCGTGATAGGCGACCGCAGCTTTGGCTGCAGCCCGGATGAAGTAACGAAAAACGGGCTTGCCATGATGGAAGGCATACGAAGCGGCGGCGTGCTGCCGTGCGCAAAGCATTTCCCGGGACACGGCGGCACCGCCGTCGACACCCATATATCGCTGCCGTCGATCGATATCGGCATTGATGAGCTCGAAGAAGGGCCGCTTAAGCCGTTTGCGGCGGCGATAGCCGCAGGCGTTCCCGCGGTGATGAGCGCGCATATCGTTTTTCCGAAAATCGAGAAGGATGTGCCGGCAACGATGTCAAAAACGCTGCTGACGGGACTTTTGCGCGAGAAGATGGGCTTTGACGGGCTGATAATCACGGACGATCTTGAGATGGGCGCTGTGGCAACCGGCGGAAAATGCGAGGACGCCGCGCTCGGGGCGCTCCGCGCGGGGGCTGATCTTGCGCTCGTTTCTCACGATATCGATATCGCTTCAAGGGCTGCGGAAACGGTGGCCCGTGCGCTGAGGGACGGCTCGCTTTGCGCCCTCATGCATGAAAAGTCTGTTTCAAGAAAGCTTCAGGCGCTGAAATGGCTCAATATGTGATGGGTGTCGACGGCGGCGGCACGGGCACTGTGTACGAGCTGCGCGACGCGCACAGCGGGGCTTTTATACTTCGCGGCGAAACCGGCGCCATGACGCCGTTTGTGCCGGAAGCGCTGCGCATGACGGCGCAAAGCCTTTGCAAGGTGATACGCGAAACCCCGGGCGAATGCGTGATGCTTCGCTGCGGCTGCGCGGGCGCGGGCGAGGACGCAATGGCCGAAAAGGTGAAGACGACGCTTGAAAACGCGGGCATATACTGCCCTGTGTCGGTCGTCGGAGACCATGTGAACGCGCTCGACACCGCGTTTGGCGATGGCGACGGCGCGATAATCATCGCGGGGACGGGGTCGGTCGCATATGCAAGGCAGCGCGGGAATTACTGCCGCGCGGGCGGACGCGGCCATGTGTTCGACGACTCAGGCAGCGCCTATGCGATCGGACGGGACATGCTTGCGTGCGTTGTGCGCGCGTCCGACGGGCGCGGCAGGGCAAGCGCGCTTACCGATATCGTATTTGAGGCCGCGGGCGTCGGAGATATAGGCGCGCTGACAACGTATTATACTTCACCTGCGCGCGTGAAGAGCGATATCGCGGCGCTTGCAAGGCGTCTTGACGAAGCCCTTGAACAGGGCGACATGGCGGCGCTTGAGATCGCGCAAAGGGCGGCGGCGGAGCTTGCCGTCACGGCCGGGGCGGTATGCGCGCGCTTTGACGGGCCGCAAAGGCTTGCCATGACAGGTTCCGTGCTCGTGAAAAATGCCTGTATACGGGGGCTTTTCATCGAGCGCCTCAAAACCGCGTCGCCGGATACGGAACCGTTCATCCTTGAAAAACGCGCCGAAACGGGCGCGGCACAAAAAGCGATCGAGCTGATAAGGAGCAAATCATGAAGACGGTCATCGATATGGAAAATTACCCGAGAAAGTCCCATTTTGATTATTTCAGGAGCCTTGCGTATCCGTATGCGGGCATAACGGCGAATGTGGACGTGACAGGCCTTTATGCGTCGGCGAAAAAACGCGGCGTCTCATTTTTCTTAGCTTCGCTTTACTGCGCGGCAAACGCGGTGAATTCCGTACCCGAGCTTCGCATGAGAATAGAAGACGGCGGAATATCGCTTTTTGACAGATGTCCGACGTCGCATGTGGAGCTTCTTGAAAACGGTACTTTCTGCTATTGCAGGCTTGAAAACGACATGCCGTTTGACGATTTCATCGAATATGCGAAACGCGAGCGGACACGCAGCCGCCTTGAGCCGACCATCGAGGACGGCGAGGATTCGCTTTCCTTTGTGTTTGTAACATGCGTGCCGTGGGTGCATTTCACCTCCCTCATCGAGCCTGTGCCGTGCGGGGATGAGTCGAATCCGCGGATAGCGTTCGGAAAGTTCAGCCCTGAGGGCGGCAGGCTGATGATGCCGGTATCGATCATCGCGCATCACTCCCTTGCGGACGGCATGCATCTCGCTTCGTTTTACCGGGGCATGGAGGAGCAGATCGCGCGGCTTTCCGAATGATAAAGCGCGCATCGCGTATAACGAAGGAGCGTCCCTCGCAGGACGCTCCTCTTGTATGCGCCGGATTTCAGCTGATCACATTTCTCGCCCATGTGCCTCTCCTCAAAAGGGGAAGGGCAATGGCGATCTTTATCACGTCTGCGCACTGTATCACGGCATAGATGGCAACTATGCCAAGCTCTGTATAATTGCACAGCACATACGCCAGCGGCACGCATATCAACCATGAGAATACGCTGTCGAAAAGGAAGGTGATTATCGTGCGGCCGCCGGAGCGGATGGTGAAATAGGCCGCGTGCGTGAACGAGTGCAGCCAAAGCGTCAGTCCCGCGACACGGAGCATCGACGAGGTCATATCGCGCACGGCCTGATCCACGTTGTATATCATCGGGATAAGCCCGGAAAACGCGATGATGAGAAGACCCATCACGATATGTATCGCCACATCGGCAAAAATGAGCTTGCGGTTTTCATCGCGCGCGCCCTCGATATCGCCGGCGCCGAGCTTTTGCCCTGCAAGTATGGCGATGGCGTTGCCCATGGCGAACATGATGATCGCGAAAAGCTCCCAAACGGTGGTCGTGATGTTCGTTGCGGCGACCACCTGAAGACCGCGCACGGAATAATTCTGGCTGATCACGGCCTGTCCCGCCGACCAGAGGAATTCATTCACGAGCAGCGGAAGGCCGGTGACGGTGATGCGGCGCACAAGCTCCCACGGGATGTTGAATTTTGAGATCACGCCCTTTATGAACGGATGCTTGGCGCTGTTTTTGAGTGTGTATATCAAGAGCCACGCGGCTTCTGTCACCCTCGCGATGACAGTTGCAAGCGCCGCGCCGCGCACGCCCATCGCGGGGAAGCCGAACTTGCCGTAGATGAGCAGGTAATTTAGCACGAGATTGACCAGTATCGACGCGATGCTGGCGACCATGGGGGCTTTTGTTTCTCCGGTTTCACGCAGCGTTGAGGAAAGACACTGGCTGAGCATGAAGGGGAGCTGACCCCAAAGAACGACGGAAAGATAACCCATCGCTTCGCTTGTCGTAAGCTCGGGCGACGCGGTGCTGTCGATCGTATCGTGGATATAAAGCGAGATAAGCTCGCTGCGGAACACGGAGAAAAGCACGACCGCCGCGGCCGTTATCACAACGCCTATAACGAGCTTGAAGCGGAACGTGCGGCGAAGACCCTCCGTGTCGCCCTGACCCGCATACTGAGCGCCGAAAATGGACGCACCGGAAAGCGCGCCGAATATCGTGAGCTGGAAAACGAATATGAACTGATTGACTATGGCGACGCCGGATATTGACTCCGTGCAAAGCGCGCCGACCATAACGTTGTCGAGCAGATTGACGAAGCTCGTTATACCCTGCTGTATGACAAGCGGGAGCACAAGAACGATCAACGCGTGATAAAAAGCTCTGTCTCCGATGAATTTGTTGATGAATCTTTGCCGGAAATGAGGCGCCCTTTGCTCCATGCTGTTGTGATGTACCTTTCTTTAAGCGTATTATTCAGCATAACACAATATGACTGTATACGCAAGCATGCCGCCGCGGAGCCGGCAAAAGCCGCCGCGCGGAGCGCCACAGGCGCGCCCTTGCAGACGGATTGTGCGAATGCTATACTGTCAAAGATGAATGTTTGCGTCACAGAAGGCTGCGACAGGCCGCGGGTGAGGCGATATTCGCGCGTTTATCACATCCGCTTTAAATTTAAAAATAACCATGCGCTAACACGCGGAAAGGAACTTGTTATGCAAATCGATGAAAGCTGTCTTTCGATGATACGGGAACTCTCAAACGCAAAAGCACCTTCCGGCTTTGAAGACGAGGCGGTTGCTGTTGCAAGGAAATACGCCGCAGGCAGCGGCAGGCTTTTTGAGGACAGTCTGCGCAACCTGTGCATATACAGAGAGAAAAACTGCGGGAAACCGATGCTCATGCTCGATGCCCACGGGGACGAGGTGGGCATGATGATACATTCCGTAAAACCAAACGGCACGCTGCGCTTCGTCGGCCTCGGAAGCTGGACGCAAGGCTCCCTCATCGGGGCAAAGGTGCTCGTGAGAAACGCGGCGGGCGCGTGGATACCGGGCGTGGTTGCGGCAAAGCCGCCGCATTTCCGCAATATGGCCGCCGAGCATGAAAGCGGGGACGACTCCCTTTCGATGCGCGATCTTGTGATAGACGTCGGCGCCTGCTCGGACAGGGAGGCCAGGGAAACGTTCCGCATAAGGATCGGCGAACCGGCCGTGTGCGCATCCGAATTCACATACGAGCGTGAGCGCGACATAATGATCGGCAAGGGTTTTGACTGCCGCATAGGCTGCGCCGCGATGATAGAGACCATGCGAAGGATAAAGGATATGGATCTTGCGGTGGATGTTGCGGGCTCCATGTCCAGCCAGGAGGAGCTTGGCGAGCGCGGCTGTTTCGTTTCCGTGAACAGGATAAAGCCCAAGGTCGCCATCGTGTTTGAGGGCTGTCCCGCGGACGATACGTTCACAGAGCCCTACGCCACGCAGACGGCGCTCAAGAAAGGCCCGATGATACGTTTCATGGATGTGTCTGTCGTGGCGAACCCGCGCTTCCAGCGCTATACCCTCGATCTTGCGGAGAGCCTCGGCCTGCCGATACAGGCGAGCGTGCGCGAGGGCGGCGGCAACAACGGCGCCTGCATAAACACGGCGCTTGACGGCGTACCGGTGATAATCATGGGCGTGCCTGTGCGCTATATCCATTCGACATACGGCATAACAAGCTATTTCGATTTTGAGGCGACGGTGCAGATGGCCGTTGAAGTGATACGCCGCATGGACGCGGAGCTTATCGCTTCCTTCTGAACGCCATGAAAGCGAGGATAGTCTGCGGCGACGGGATAATGGCGGCCGAATATCGCGTGAATGCCGACGGAACGGCCGAGGCGCGTCCGATCGAGGGCGTGAGCGCTCAGGAGGCGGCCGACTGGCCATACCTTATGAGCGGCTTGTGCGATATGCACACGCACGGCAACTCCGGATGCGATTTTTCCGACGGGGATTATGACGAATACATCAGGATGGCGCGTTTCCTTTATCGGAACGGCGTAAGCTCGTTCGCCGCTGCGCTCATGACGCTGCCGGAGGAAAAGCTGATACGCGCATGCAGGACCGCCGCGCGTTTTTCACGCGAAACGCCGGAGGGCTGCGCGCGCATTGCAGGCGTCATGCTTGAAGGCCCGTTCCTCAGCGGGGCGAAAAAAGGCGCGCAAAGCGAGGAGTATCTGCATGAACCCGATTATGATATGTTCATGCGTCTCGTCGAAGCATCCGATGGCCTCGTGCGCGTGGTGTGCGTCGCGCCGGAGCTTCCAGGCGCGATGGATTTCATCGCGCGCGCGTCAAAGGTATGCCGGGTGGCGGTCGCACATACGGACTGCGATTATCAAACGGCATCCGCGGCGTTTGCCGGCGGCGCCTGCCATGTCACGCATCTGTTCAACGCCATGCGGCCGATGCTTCACCGCGATCCAGGCCCGATCCCTGCAGCAATGGAGCGAGCCGGCGTGACGGCGGAGCTCATCGCGGACGGAGTGCATGTGCATCCCGCGATGGTCCGCGCGGCATACAAGCTTTTCGGCGCGGGCAGGCTGTGCCTCATAAGCGACGCGATGTCGGCGGCGGGGATGTGCGACGGAGAGTATTCCATCGGCGGGCAGCGGGTATATGTTAAGGACGGCCGCGCCACGCTTTCAGACGGCACGATCGCGGGATCCACGGCAAAGCTCATAAATTGCATGAGGAACGTCGTTTCATTCGGAGTGCGTGTTTCCGACGCGGCGCGCATGGCCGGCGACAATCCGCGAACGGTGCTTAAAGATCAAGGCAGCGCGGGCACTTTGCTGCTTTCGCCATCGCTTGAGATCATGGAAATATATCGATAAAAAGGCGCTGCATCTTGAAGGGAAGCTGTAATTGCGCTAAAATAAAACATGTGTCGTTTTGCGGCAAAAGGAGACTACCGATGGGGATCGACAAGGACTGCGGTTTTACGCTCGGGCGCATGGACAAGGGCGCGCTGGATCTCATCACGGATGTGCCGGGGGTGAGCGTGGGCCATTGTACGCTCCACGAGGGCGACGTGCATACAGGCGTTACGGTGCTTATGCCGCATCAGGGGGATATTTTCCACGACAAATGTCAGGCGGCGGCGCATGTGATAAACGGCTTCGGCAAGAGCTGCGGCCTTGTGCAGGTGAATGAGCTTGGCACGATTGAGACGCCGCTCGTTTTCACAAACACTCTTTCCGTGGGCGCCACATGGGATGCGCTTGCGCGCTACATGATCGGGCGCAACGGGGATATCGGCCTCACAACGGGCACGGTGAATCCCGTAATATTCGAATGCAACGATTCCTATCTCAACGATATACGCGGCTTCCATATCGCGCGGGAGCATGTGGAGGAAGCGTTCGCAAAAGCATCCGATATATTTGAAGAAGGAGCCGTCGGCGCGGGCGCGGGCATGAGCTGCTATTCGATGAAGGGCGGCATAGGCAGCGCGTCGAGAACATTCAAGCTTTACGGCAAAAGATACACGCTCGGCACGCTGCTTCTTACAAACTTCGGCTCAATGCGCGATCTTACGATAGGGTGCGAGCGCGTCGGCGAGAGGCTTTTTGCCGAAAAACAGGCCGCGGCGGAGCGCGACAAGGGCAGCGTCATAACGGTGATCGCAACGGACGCGCCGCTTGATTCACGTCAGCTGCTCCGCGCGGCAAAGCGCGTACAGAGCGGTCTTGCAAGGACCGGCAGCATTTCGGGGAACGGCAGCGGAGAGATCGCGCTTGCATTTTCAACATCGCTTCGCGTGCCGCACGACAGGGCGGGCAATAGCGGAGCGCCCGTCGCTTCCGCAATGCTTTTCGAGGATGATATGGATTATGTTTTCCGCGCAGTTATAGAGTGCGTGGAGGAGAGCGTGATAAGCTCCATGCTCCACGCGCGCAGCATAACAGGGCGCGCCGGTCATAAGAGAGAAAGCCTGAAAGATCTTTTGGAGGATAAATGACGATGACCACCATCAATGACAATTTCAAGTATCTCAACGTGGGACTGCCCGAAGACATCGCACGCCTCAAGGCGTGGGGCGATATCGACGAGGCGGTGCGCCTCATCGACCTTCGCATGAAGGGCGATATACCCACGGCGCTGCGCGCGTGCTTCACGGTTGAACGGGAGATGATGCTTCGCCTCGGGGATGATTATCCGTATTCGTTTGATGAAGCGATGGCGCTTGTGCATGAAAGCATCCCCGATTTTTCAAAAGAAGAATTTATGACGCTTCGCGACGCGGGGCGTATCGACTGGATATATCTCAAAGGCGAACCGCGATATTTCCTTCGCTTTTTCAGCACGCTTCTCAAGACCGACCCCGCGATAAAAGCGCGCGCGGTCAAAGGCGACGGCGCGATGAGCCAGGGTGAGGATACCGACGAGGACGAGGAGAAAAAGAAACGCGGCGGGGAGAGCCTGCTTGACCGCTGCATGCACAAAATGCAGCGCGAAGGACATTTTGCCGTGGAGAACACGATAAAGGCCGGCGTGCGCGTGAATGACGCTTCGTTTGTGCCGGGCAAAAAGCTTTGCGTGCATATACCCATACCCATACCCACGGACGCGCAGAGCGATATCAAGCTGATATCCTTCTCCGATGAACCAAAGTACATTGCGCCCGAGGACGCAGCGCAGCGCACGGTGTATTTTGAACGCGCAGCGCAGGAAAACAGGGAGTTTTTCGTTGAGTATTCATATGTTCAGACCGCGCGTTACACGGATGTTTCAAAGCTCGTCCCCGCGCCTCAGCAGCCCTGCTTCTTCACGGGGGAACAAAACCCGCATATCGTGTTCACGCCGTATATAAAGGCGCTTACGGCTCAGGTGACGGAAGGCGCCGCGGACAACCTTGAAAAGGCGCGCAGGATATTCGGCTTCATCACCAAAAACGTCAATTACTCGTTCATGAGACTGTATTTCGGCCTTGAGAACATAGCGGAGAACGCGGCGCGCAATTTCAAGGGCGACTGCGGCGTTCAGGCGCTGCTGTTCATCACGATGTGCCGCGCGGCGGGAATACCCGCGAAATGGGAAAGCGGACTTGACGCCGAACCCTCGAGCGTCGGCGCGCATGACTGGACAAGATTTTATATCGCGCCCTACGGCTGGCTTTGGGCGGATCCGTCCTTCGGCGGCTCGGCATACCGCGCGGGCAACGAGGAGCGCCGCTGGCATTATTTCGGCAATCTCGATCCGTACAGGATGGTCGCAAACAGGGAATTCCAGGCTCCGCTCGATCCGCCGAAAAAGCAGTGGCGCGGCGATCCCTATGACAATCAGGTGGGCGAGGTCGAATACGAGGACAAAGGCCTGCGCTGGACTGAGTATGTGCGCGAACAGACGATGACAAGCCACCGTGAGCTTGACTGATAAAATAACGTTCGATCCAATTCAAAAAAGAGGGAGAGTATCATGACGCAGAAAAAGTTGCCTTTCACAAAGGCCCAGATCGAAAAGATCATCGAAAAGTATCCCACGCCGTTCCACATCTATGACGAAGCTGATATAAGGCGGCGCGCGCGCGCCCTGCGGGCAGCGTTTTCATGGAACGCGGGCTTCCATGAGCATTATGCCGTGAAAGCGTGTCCGAACCCGGCCATCCTTCAGATACTGAAGGAGGAAGGCTGCGGCACGGATTGCTCAAGCTATGCGGAGCTTATGCTTTCGGAGGCGATCGGCGTCACAGGCCACGATCTGATGTTCTCGTCAAACGATACGCCGGCGGAGGATTTTGAGTATGCGTCAAGGCTCGGCTCCCTCATCAACCTCGATGATATAACCCTCATCGATTTTCTCGCGGAGCATGGCGGGATACCGGAGACGATCTGCTGCCGTTTCAATCCCGGAGGGGAGTTCCGCATAGGCACCGCCATAATGGGAAACCCGGCGGATGCGAAATACGGCTTCACCCGCGCGCAGCTTTCAACCGGCATGGCAAAGCTCAAAAACATGGGCGTGAAGCGCTTCGGCATCCATGCGTTCCTTTCATCCTGCAACACGGACAACATGTATTATCCGACGCTTGCAAAGCTGCTTTTCACCACGGCAAGGGAGCTGCACGAAGAGCTTGACATCGAGATCGCGTTCATCAATCTTTCGGGCGGCATAGGCATACCTTATCGTCCTGAGGACACGGCGACGGATATCGCGTTTGTCGGCGCAAAGGTGCGCGAGGTCTATGCCGAGGTTTTCGGCAATACGGATATGCGCCCGGCGATATTCACGGAGCTCGGCCGTTATATGACCGGCCCCGCCGGGTATCTTGTGACAAGGGCAATACACCACAAGGATACATACAAGCATTTCATCGGCACGGACGCCTGCGCCGCGAACCTCATCCGCCCCGCGATGTACGGCGCATACCACCATGTGAGCGTGCTTGGCAAGGAGAACGCTCCGCTTGACCATGTGTATGACATAACGGGCTCGCTGTGCGAAAGCAACGACCGTTTCGCCATAGATCGCGCGCTGCCTGAGATAGACGACGGCGACCTAATTGTCATACACGACACAGGCGCGCACGGGTTTTCCATGGGATACAACTATAACGGCAAGCTCAGGAGCGCGGAACTGCTGCTTTGTGAGGACGGCAGCGTGCGTATGATACGCCGTGCGGAAACCAACAAGGATTATTTCGCGACGTTCGATTTTCTCGACATGCCGCGCCTCAAGGAGGAATGGTAATGAAGAAAGAGGTCAAAAAGCTGCATCTGGGTCAATTGCCCACGCCGTTTTACAGGCTCAATAACATGAGCCGCGAGCTTGGGCCTTCGATCTATATAAAAAGAGACGATCTCACGGGCGTGAGCACGGGCGGCAACAAGGTCAGAAAGCTTGAATACCTCCTTTATGACGCAAAGCAGAAGGGCTGCGACATCGTGCTCACGACCGGCGGCGCGCAGTCAAACCATGCAATGCTCACGGCCGCGTGCTGCAATATGCTGGGTCTCGACTCCATGCTCGTGCTCAAAAAGCGCGGCGTTATCGGACGTGAAGGGAACCTGCTCGTCAACGAGCTTCTCGGCACGGAGGTGCGCTTTGTCGATACCGACAGCTATGACGACGTGTATGTTGAAATGCACCGCATCGAGGATGAGTTGCGCGCGGCGGGCAGAAAACCGTATCATGTTCCGGTCGGCGGAAGCGTGCCGCTGGGCACGCTGGGCTATGTCGACTGCGCCCGGGAGATTTTTGACGAGGCGAAAAAAACCGGCGTGAAGCTTGACAGGATCATCTGCACCGCGGGAAGCGGCGGCACGATGGCGGGGCTTGTGCTGGGGGCAATGCTCTACGGCGACGGTTGCCGCGTGACGGGCATCGCCGTGTGCGACGATCCGTTTGAAGAGATCGTGGCGGAGCTTGTGAACGGCGCGGCGGAGCTTATCGGCGAGGACATACACATCAGCGCCGGGAACGTTGACGTGCGCCGCTGCTACGGCGCGGGTTACGCGCTTCCCTCGGACGAGGGGCTTGAGGCGATCCGTCTTATGGCGCGCACGGAGGGGCTTATACTCGATCCGGTCTATACGGGCAAAACCTTCGCGGGCCTCGTTTCAATGGTAAGGAGCGGCGAGATAGACAAAAACGAGAATGTCGCGTTCCTCTTCAGCGGCGGGATCGCTTCCGTGTTTGCGATAGACCCCGTGAAAACGGTAAAGGCATAACAAACAATGAAAAAAACTCTTGGTATAATCGGCGGTATGGGTCCAATGGCCACCGCCGATCTTTATAGAAAGATCGTTGACGCAACGGACGCTTCGTGCGATGCGGAGCATATCCATGTGCTCATAGATTCGGATCCGGCGATACCGGACAGGACTGCGTCGATACTCGGCCGCGGGCCTTCCGCGTTGCCTGAACTTGAAAAATGCGCCGGGCGGCTCGAGAGAGCGGGCGCCGACATATTGATGATGCCGTGCAACACAGCGCATTTTTATTACGATGCGCTGAGAAAGGCGACGTCGCTTCCTATCCTGCACATGCTGCGCCTGACGGCGGGCGAGATCAAACGCCGCGGCATAGGCAAGGTCGCTTTGCTCGCGACGGACGGAACGATACAAACGGGCATATATTCAAAGCTTTTCGATGAAGAAGGCATATCATATATCACGCCGGAACGCGACGCTCAGGCCGCCGTGGTGGACATGATATACTCGGGCGTAAAGGCCGGCAAACGCGATTATAACACGGCCGCGATACGAAGGACGCTCGACAGGCTCATGTTGCAGGGCGCTTCGGCATTCGTGCTCGGCTGCACGGAGCTTCCGATCGCTTTTGAAGATTATCAGCTTGATTATCCCGCGATTGATCCGACCCTCGTGCTGGCGCGCGCCGCGGTCGCGGCGGCGGGCTACCGTGTGAAGGCGGACTGAGATGGAACGGACGGGATCAATATTGAAAAGCATGACCCCTCCTTCGCGCGAAGCGGCAGCGGCCGCGAAACGCCGCTGGGACAGCATCGCCAAGCCCCTGGGCAGTCTGGGCGTACTCGAGGATATCGTGACGCGCATCGCCGGCATATCGCGCACGGCGGATGTGGATGTTTCGCGCCGGGCGGTGATCGTCATGTGCGCGGACAACGGCGTTGTCGCAGAGGGCGTGACGCAGACGGGGCAGGAGGTCACGGCGATCGTGACGGAGAACCTTGCAAAGGGGGACACTTCGGTCTGCCGTATGGCGCGCGCCGCAAACGCGGATGTGATCCCGGTTGATATCGGCGTGATGCGGCCGGTGGATATTCCAGCATCTGGACAGAAGAACATACGGCGCGGCACGGACAACATGACGCGCGGGCCCGCAATGACGAGGGATGAAGCGCTCAGGGCTGTCATGACGGGCATGGATATGGTGAAATACGCGAAGGATGAAGGCTATAATATCATCGCAACAGGCGAGATGGGCATAGGCAACACGACCACCTCAAGCGCGGTGACGGCGGTGCTGACCGGACGCGACGCAGCCGAGGTCACCGGGCGCGGCGCCGGCCTTTCAAGCGAAGGACTGGCGCGCAAGATAAACGCGATAGAACGTGCGATCGCGCTCAACAAGCCTGAACGCAGCGACGCGCTCGACGTGCTCGGCAAGGTCGGAGGACTTGATATAGCGGGCCTCGCCGGGATCTGCATCGGCGGCGGCGTGTATGGGATGCCGGTAATCCTTGACGGGTTCATCTCGCTTGCATCGGCGCTCGTCGCCGAAAGGCTTTGCCCCGAATGCGGGGAATTTCTCATCGCAAGCCATATTTCAAACGAGCCTGCGACGCATATCCTCATCGAAGAAATGGGGCTTACGCCGGTGATATGCGCAGGCATGCACCTTGGCGAGGGAACTGGCGCTGTGGCTTTGCTGCCGCTTATAGATCTCGCGCTTGCGGTTTATAACGGGATGCGAACATTTGAAGATATATCGGTGGAGGCTTACAAACCGCTATGCTGATAATCGTTACGGGCGGCGCCGCCTCCGGAAAATCCGCATATGCAGAAAGCATTATCGCGCGATCCGGCATTTATCCGCGTGAATATGTCGCCTGCATGGAGGTGCGGGACGCGGAGGATATGCTGCGCGTCGAGCGGCACCGGAAGCTGCGCGAGAGCAAGGGCTTCGATACCCTTGAAGCGCCGCACGGGCTTGAGCGGCTGCGCGTGAAAAAAGATTCCGCGGTCCTGATAGAGGACATCGCAAATCTCGCCGCGAACGAGTGCTTTTCAACAGAAGAGGGCTTTGACGGCGCATATGAGCGGATCATGCGCGGCGTCGGCACGGTCGCGCGCGACGCTTCGCTGACGGTCGTTGTGACATGCGAGACAGGGGCCGACGGTGCGCATTATGACGAGTGTACGGCCGCATTTATAGCCCTGCTTGCACGGCTAAACGCGGGCATTGCCGATATTGCGGACGAAGCATACGAGGTGGTCTGCGGCATACCGCTTTGCATCAAAGGAAATGATAACGGGGGGAAACGGCATTGAAGCTTTTGCGTTCGCTTTGCATGGCGCTTACCATGTACTCAAGAATACCCGCGCCCCGCGTGGAGTGGAAGGATGAAAACATGGCTTATGCCATGTGTTTCTTCCCGGTGATCGGCGCGTTTATTGCGCTGTTCACCATGCTTTGGCTGTATGTGTCCTCCGTTGTGCACTTCGGCACTGTGCTCACGGCGGCTGTCGCGTCGCTCATCCCGCTTGCCGTGTCGGGCGGCATACACATGGACGGCTTTTGCGACACGGCGGATGCGCTCGGCTCCAACGCTTCACGCGAGCGCATGCTTGAAATCATGAAGGATTCGCGCGCGGGGGTTTCGGCCGTCGTTTCATGCGCCGCGTATACGCTTGTGGCATTCGCGCTTTGGACGCAGGTCGATATCTCGTCGCACGCGCTGATCGCACTTTTGTGCGTGCCTGTGCTGACGCGCGCGCTTTCGGCGTTTGCGGTGGTGACGTTCAAAAGCGCAACGGGGAAGGGACTTCTCGCGTCATTCAAAAACGCTTCCGATACGACAGTCGTGCGCATCGTTTGCGCGCTGTGGACGCTTGCGTGCATCGGATTCATGGTTTGGCGCGCGCCGCTTGAGGGCGGATTCGCCGCCGCCGCCGCCATCGCAGTGTTCATCGTTTACCGTGTGATGAGCTACCGGCGTTTCGGCGGCACAACGGGCGACGTTGCCGGCTGGTTCGTTGAAACGGCACAGCTTGCGGCGCTTGCGGCGTTCGTTACAGGGAGCGCGCTGGGAGGAATAATATGAAGCTTTTGATAATCGGCGCCGCCGGTCAGGATAAGGTTCGTTTCGCGCGGGAGTATGACGACGTTTTGAATGATGCACACGAGGCTGTGCGCGACATGATGAAAGCGGGTTTCTCACACGAGGATATGCTTGCCGTCCTCACGGCGCATGACGCGCTCGTGTTCGACGAGGTGGGCTGCGGCGTGGTCCCGGTGGATGCGTTCGAGCGGCTCTGGCGCGAGGAGGTCGGAAGACTGTGCTGCGATATTGCGCAAAGCGCGGACAGCGTCGTGCGCGTCGTGTGCGGGATTGCGCAGAAATTGAAAGGATAATGCCTGAATGGAACTTTTTATGATACGCCACTCGATCGCAGAAGGAAACCTGAAGCGCGAGTTTTTGGGCAGAAAGGATGATCCGCTGGCCTCCTGCGGGGTAGAGCTTGCGCTTTCAAAAAAGCTTGTGCTGCCGCGTGTCGAGCGCGTTTACACGAGCCCGATGCTGCGCGCGCGCACAACGGCGGATATCATCTGGCCGGACGCGCAGAAAAGCGAGCTTTGCGGACTGAGGGAGATGGACTTCGGCATATTCGACGGCAGGACGGATGACGAGCTGCAAAAGGACAAAGTATACACGGATTGGCTCGCGCAGGGCGAATGGGAGGGTTATCCCGGCGGCGAAACTTTCGAGGACGCGAGAAGACGCTGCACGGCTGCGTTCCTGACAATGGTACGCGACGCCACGGAACGCGGGCTTTCAAAAATCGGCTCGGTAATGCACGGCGGAAGCATAATGATGATAATGGAAAGCTTCACGGATATACGGCTCAACTATACCGACAAGCTCGTGAAAAACTGCGAAGGCTTCAGGATGCAGGTTTCCCGCATAAACGGAGCAACGCTTGTGACGCAGTGCGTGAAAATATAGCAATGTGTGAAAACAATATAGGCTGAAACGTTTCAAAAGCTTGCATATTCACTTAAGGCTCGAAAAACGCGCGCATACTTGCAGGCTTCAGCGATATGGGGCTTGCCCGCGTGCTTCGGAGCGTCGATCCGCGGGAAGGGGCGACGACCAGCGCCGGGAAAGTGTTGGATAAGGTATTGAAAAAAGTGACGTCAGGCAGTATTATACTTCTGCATGACAGAAAAAAGACCGGCGTTGACGCTGCGGAGCTCATCATCGCGGCGTTGGTAAAAGAAGGATATAAATTCGTGACCGCGAGCGAGCTTTACGGAGGAAAGCTCCGGACCGGAAGGGTATACAGCGGTTCTTCGAAATAACAACAACTCAATATTTCATAAAATAATACTTGACAGATCGGTTGACAAGCTTGACACGCGATGATACAATAGTATACTGCGTTAGCATGGTAATCTGTGCCAATTTGGCATTTCAGATACCAAAATCATGCTGGTTTTCCTTCATATGGTATGCGCGATGCAAAAATGGGGGAAGCTTATTGCCGGAATGGCGCGCCGGAAAAAAGCCGTGCAAACGGTGAAAAAGTATAGAGGAGTGAACGCGATGGTACATGAAGTGCAAATGGGCACAACGAAACGCATGAGTTTCTCCCGTATCAACGAGGTCCTCGACATGCCGGATCTGATAGAGGTTCAAAAGAATTCCTATCAGCGTTTTGTCGATGAGGATCTGCGGGAGGTTTTGGCGGACATCTCGCCGATTACGGATTATTCCGAGAAATTGGTACTCGAGTTCGTCGATTACAGCATTGATTTCGACCATCCCAAATACTCCGTCGAAGAGTGCAAGGAAAGAGACGTCAACTACTGTGCGCCGCTGCGCGTGGTGGTGCGTCTTATAAATAAGGAAACCGGAGAGGTGAAGGAACAGCCTGTGTTCATGGGCGATTTCCCGCTCATGACGGAGCAGGGCACCTTCATCATCAACGGTGCGGAGCGCGTCATCGTAAGTCAGCTCGTCCGCTCGCCCGGCGTATACTTTTCCGGCGCGATAGACAAGCTGGGCAAGCATCTGTATTCCGCTCAGGTGATCCCGAACCGCGGCGCGTGGCTGGAGTATGAAACTGACTCGAACGAGATACTGTATGTTAAGATCGACCGTCAGCGCAAGGTGTTTGTGACGGCGCTTCTGCGCGCGCTCGGTTATGGCACGAACGCGGAAATAATCGACCTGCTCGGCGAGGAAGAACGCCTGCTCAACACCCTCGACAAGGATAACACGAAGTCCGTCGAGGACGGCCTCATCGAGATATACAAGCGCCAGCGCCCCGGCGAGCCGCCGACGGAGGAAAGCGCAAGGAGCCTTCTCAACGCGCTCTTCTTTGACAAGAGATATGATCTCGCGCGCGTGGGCCGTTATAAATTCAACAAAAAGCTCTCGCTCGCATCCCGCATCGCGGGCCATATCGCGGCGGAGAACTTCATCGACAAGACGACCGGCGAGATCCTTGCTGAGGAAGGCAAGAGCATAACCCGCGAGAACGCCAAGAAGATCGAGAACAGCGGCACCCGCGGCATCTATATCGCCGTTGAAGACAAGAAGATAAAGGTCATCGGCAACATGTTTGTCGATGCGAAGGAATTCCTCCCGTTCAATCCGGAAAGCTGCGGAATAAACGAGAAGGTGCATTATCCGACGCTCATACAGCTCCTTGACGAAGGACGCGAGCTTGACGAGGAAGGCCTCAAGGCCCTTCTCAAGAGCCATGTTTACGATCTCATCCCGCGCCATATCGTGCCGGATGATATCGTGGCCTCAGTGAGCTACCTCATGGGCATGAATTACGGCATCGGCAGAACGGATGATATCGATCATCTGGGCAACCGCCGCATAAGAAGCGTCGGCGAGCTTTTGCAGAATCAGATCCGCGTCGGCATGACCAGACTTGAGCGCGTGGTGCGCGAGCGCATGAGCCTCCAGGATATGGAGACCGCAATGCCGAGCAACCTCATCAACATCCGCCCTGTCACGGCGGCCATAAAGGAGTTTTTCGGTTCATCACAGCTTTCGCAGTTCATGGATCAGACCAACCCCCTTGCGGAGCTTACGCATAAGCGCCGTCTTTCGGCACTCGGCCCCGGCGGTCTCAACAGGGATCGCGCGACGTTTGAAGTGCGAGACGTGCATTATTCGCATTACGGCCGCATGTGCCCGATCGAAACGCCTGAAGGCCCGAACATAGGCCTTATCAACTCGCTTTCCACATATGCGCGCATCAATAAATACGGCTTCATCGAGGCGCCGTATCGCGTTGTCAACGGCGTTGAGCACACGATAAGCACAAATATCGTTTACCTCACCGCGGACGAAGAGGACGATTTCATCATCGCGCAGGCAAACGAGCCGATTGAGGAGAAAGACGGCAAGATCTGGTTCAAAAAGGAAAGGGTCGTCGCGAGAAGGCTCGATCAGATCGTCGAAGTTAAGAACACCGAGATAGAGTACATGGATGTTTCGCCCAAACAGCTCGTTTCCGTGGCGACAGCCATGATCCCCTTCCTCGAAAACGACGACGCGAACCGCGCCCTCATGGGCTCGAACATGCAGCGTCAGGCCGTGCCTCTTCTCATGCCGGAAGCGCCTATCGTCGGAACCGGTATGGAATACAAGGCCGCGCATGACTCCGGCGTTGTCGTTGTCGCGCATGAGGACGGCAAGATCGTCGCCGTGTCGGCCGACCGCGTCGTGAACGAAAGCATGGACGGCGTGCGTCACACATACAAACTCATAAAGTTCAAGCGTTCCAACCAGGGGACCTGCATAAACCAGCGCCCGATCGTTCACGTCGGCGACGTTGTGAAGAAGGGCGACGTTCTCGCGGACGGCGCGTCGACCGAACACGGCGAGATCGCGCTCGGCCGCAACATACTCATCGGCTTCATGCCTTGGGAAGGCTATAACTACGAGGACGCGGTCCTCATCAGCGAAAAGCTTGTCAAAGAGGATGTTTACACCTCGATCCACATCGAGGAGCATGAGACCGAAGCGCGCGACACGAAGCTTGGCAAGGAAGAGATCACCCGCGATATCCCGAACGTCGGCGAGGACGCGCTTTCCGATCTTGACGAGCGCGGCATAATCCGCATAGGCGCGGAGGTGCGCTCGGGCGATATACTCGTCGGAAAGGTCACACCGAAGGGCGAACAGGAGCTGACGGCCGAGGAAAGACTGCTTCGCGCCATATTCGGCGAGAAGGCGCGCGAGGTGCGCGATACCTCCCTCAAGGTTCCCCACGGTGAAGGCGGCATTATCGTTGATGTTAAGGTATTCACGCGCGAGAACAAGGATGAGCTTTCACCGGGCGTGAACGAGCTTGTGCGCGTTTATATCGCGCAGAAGCGCAAAATCTCCGTCGGCGACAAGATGGCCGGCCGTCACGGCAACAAGGGCGTCATTTCCCGCATACTGCCTGAAGAGGATATGCCTTTCCTGCCGGACGGAACGCCGTTGCAGATCGTGCTTAACCCGCTCGGCGTGCCGAGCCGAATGAACATCGGTCAGGTGCTCGAGCTGCATTTGGGCATGGCGGCGAAATCGATGGGATGGAAGATCGCGACGCCGGTTTTCGACGGCGCGACCGAAAAGGATATCAAGGATCTGCTCGTTGACGCGGGCAGGGATCCGGACGGCAAAACACAGCTTTTCGACGGCCGCACGGGCGAACCGTTCGAGAACCGCGTCTCCGTCGGATACATGTATTATCTCAAGCTGCATCACCTTGTGGACGACAAGATCCATGCGCGCTCCACAGGCCCGTACTCGCTTGTCACACAGCAGCCGCTCGGCGGCAAAGCCCAGTTCGGCGGTCAGCGATTCGGCGAGATGGAGGTTTGGGCGCTTGAAGCATACGGCGCAGCCAACACGCTCCAGGAGATCCTCACCGTCAAGTCGGACGATGTGGTCGGCCGTGTGAAGACCTATGAAGCCATCGTGAAGGGCGAAAACGTGCCCGAACCGGGCGTGCCGGAATCCTTCAAGGTGCTCATAAAGGAGCTGCAGTCCCTGTGCCTTGATGTGAAGGTGCTGAGCGACACCCATGAGGAGATACAGATCGGCGAGATGATAGATGAGGACGACCGTCCGTCGCTTGATCTCAACATCTCCGGCACGGAGGATGCGCCTCCGGTCACGCCCAGCATGTCGCTGCCCGACTTCTCGGAGTTTGACGCCGATGAAGACGGTGAAAGCGAAGAAGAGGGCGATGACCTCGACGATGATTTCTCCGATTTCGATGAGAGCCTTGACGAAGAAGCCGAAAAAGCCAAGAACGGCAAAGACGGCGATGACGGCGAAGAAGACTGAAGCTGAAGGGGGATTTGTACATTGTTTGAACTGACGAATTTCGACGCAATACAGATCGGGCTTGCTTCGCCCGAAAAGATACGCGAATGGTCCCACGGCGAGGTCAAAAAGCCTGAGACGATAAATTACCGCACCCTCAAGCCCGAACGCGACGGCCTTTTCTGCGAGCGCATATTCGGGCCTACAAAGGATTGGGAGTGCCATTGCGGACGTTACAAGCGCGTGCGCTATAAGGGCGTCATATGCGAAAAGTGCGGCGTCGAGGTGACGCGCGCCAAGGTTCGCCGCGAGCGCATGGGCCATATCGAGCTTGCGGCGCCCGTGTCCCACATATGGTATTTCAAGGGCATACCCTGCCGCATGAAGATGCTGCTGGACATGAGCCCGAGAAACCTTGAAAAGGTGCTTTATTTTGCGGCATTTGTGGTGACGGATCCCGGCACCACGCCGCTGATGTACAAACAGATACTCACCGACAAGGAATACCGCGACGCCAAGGAAGAATACGGCGCCAAGGCGTTCAAGGCCGGCATGGGCGCAGAAGCCATAAAGGAGCTTTTGAAGCAGCTCAACCTTGAGGAGCTCGACAAGCAGCTCAAGGATGAGATCGCAAATTCCTCCGGCCAGAAGCGCGCAAACGCGATCAAGCGCCTTGAGGTGATAGAGGCGTTCATAAAGAGCGGCAATAAGCCTGAGTGGATAATCATGGACGCCGTGCCGGTGATCCCGCCCGAGCTTCGCCCGATGGTCCAGCTTGACGGCGGACGCTTTGCGACGAGCGATCTCAACGATCTTTACCGCAGGGTAATAAACCGCAACAACCGCCTCAAGAGGCTGCTTGAGCTGCGCGCGCCCGATATCATCGTGCGCAACGAAAAGCGTATGCTCCAGGAGGCCGTGGACGCCCTCATCGACAACGGCAGGCGCGGACGCCCCGTGACCGGCCCGGGCAACAGGCCGCTCAAGTCCCTTTCGGATATGCTGCGCGGCAAACAGGGCCGTTTCCGTCAGAACCTGCTGGGCAAGCGCGTTGACTATTCCGGACGAAGCGTTATCGTCGTCGGCCCGGAGCTCAAGATGTATCAGTGCGGTCTGCCCAAGGAGATGGCGCTTGAGCTTTTCAAGCCCTTCGTGATGAAGAAGCTCGTCGAGGACGGGCTTGCACACAACATAAAGAGCGCAAAACGTATGGTCGAGCGCGTCAAGACCGAGGTTTGGGATGAACTTGAGGTGGTCATAAAAGAGCATCCGGTCCTGCTCAACCGCGCGCCGACGCTGCACAGGCTCGGCATACAGGCATTTGAGCCGATCCTTGTGGAAGGCCGCGCAATAAAGCTGCATCCGCTCGTTTGCACCGCGTTCAACGCGGACTTCGACGGCGACCAGATGGCAGTCCATGTGCCGCTTTCCGTTGAGGCACAGGCGGAAGCGCGTTTCCTCATGCTTGCGTCCAACAACATATTGAAGCCGCAGAGCGGTCAGCCTGTTGTGGAGCCCAGCCAGGATATGGTTATAGGCTGCTACTATCTCACGCTCCAAAGCGACACCGAGAAGGGCACGGGCAAGGCTTTTGCAAATGAAGACGAGGCCGTAATGGCTTATCAGACGGGCGAAGTGACGCTGCATGCCAAGGTCAAGGTGCGCGTTGAGCGCGAATGGCAGGGCGAGAAGCGCCGCAAGGTGATCGACACCTCTATCGGCAGGCTGATATTCAACAACGCCATCCCGCAGGATCTCGGCTTTGTGGACAGATCAAAGGAAGAGAATATATTCAAGCTTGAGATGGATAAGCTCATTGTCAAGAGCGACCTCAAGAAAATCGCCGACAGGTGCTATCGCCGTTACGGCGCAAGCGTCACGAGCGAAGTGCTCGACAACATCAAGTCGCTGGGCTTCCGTTACTCAACGCGCGGCGGCATATCGATAGGTTTCCAGGATATGGTCGTGCCTGAGGAGAAGAAGGCGATCCTTGAGGAGGCCGAACACAGGGTGGCCGACGTCGAAGAGCTTTTCAGCGACGGTATGCTTTCCGATCAGGAACGCAGGTCAAAGGTCATCGACATCTGGTCCGGCGCAACATCCAAGGTCACAGACGCGCTCATGGCCACGCTCAAGGAAGACAACCCGATATTCATGATGGCAAACTCCGGAGCGCGCGGCAACAAGAACCAGATCAGCCAGCTTGGCGGCATGCGCGGTCTGATGGCGGATCCTTCCGGTCAGATCATAGAGGTGCCTATACGCGCGAACTTCCGTGAAGGCCTCACGGTGCTCGAATTCTTCGTATCATCGCACGGCGCGAGAAAAGGCCTTGCCGATACCGCGCTTCGAACCGCGGACTCCGGCTATCTGACCCGCCGTCTTGTTGATGTTTCGCAGGATGTTATCGTGCGCGAGGAGGATTGCTTCGCGGCGCGCGGTGAAGCGCCCAAGGGTATGCACATCGAAGCGCTCATGGACGGTTCAAAGGTCGTTGAATCCTTCGGCGACAGGATACTGGGCAGATACACCGTCGATCCTGTGTATCATCCGGAAACCGGCGAGATGCTTTGCGACGCGGATTCAATGATAACATACGGGATCCGCGATCGCATCGTGGCTGCCGGCATAACCGGCATGACCTGCCGCAGCGTGTTCACCTGCCGCAGCGAGCACGGCGTGTGCTCCAAGTGCTACGGCGCGAACATGGCCACCGGCGGCGAAGTCAATATCGGCGAAGCCGTGGGCATAATCGCCGCGCAGGCTATCGGCGAGCCGGGCACGCAGCTTACAATGAGAACATTCCATACCGGCGGCGTTGCAAGCGCTGACGATATCACACAGGGTCTTCCCCGTGTCGTGGAAATATTCGAAGCGAGAAAACCGAAGGGCCTTGCAGTCATAAGCGAGATCAACGGTACGGTCACGATCTCTGAAGGCAAGCGCCGTGAGGCGATAGTCAAGAATGACGACGGTGAAGTTGAAAAGTATCTTATCCCCTTCGGCGCGAAGCTTCGCGTTAAGGACGGAGATACGGTTGAGGCCGGCGACGAGATGACCGACGGTTCCATCAACCCGAACGACATCCTCAAGATCAAGGGCGTCAAGGGCGTGCAGGCATACATGCTCAAGGAGGTCCAGAACGTTTACAAGACGCAGGGCGTCGATATCGCCGACAAGCATATCGAGGTCATAATCCGCCAGATGCTGCGCAAGGTGCAGATCGAGGATGCGGGCGATACGGAAATGCTCCCCGGAGAACTTGTGGATATATTCCGTTTCGAGCGCGAGAACGAGGAAATGGTCGAGAAGGGAATGCAGCCCGCGATCGCAAAGCGCAAGCTGCTGGGCATCACGAAGGCAGCCCTGGCCACGGATTCGTTCCTCTCCGCGGCGTCGTTCCAGGAGACAACGCGCGTTTTGACTGAAGCCGCGATAAAGGGCAAGGTCGATCCGCTTGTCGGCCTCAAGGAAAACGTGATAATCGGCAAGCTCATCCCCGCCGGAATCGGTCTCAAACGCTATCACGGCGTTGAGGTTGAAGCCGATGGCGTGCAGCCTCAGCCCAAGGCAGAGTGAAGAGAATACCGTAAAATGAATCCGCACCGTGCCGGGCGCATGAAAAAACCGCGTCCGGCACGGCGCATAATAAGTTAAGGAGGATGCAATGGCAAGGACTTATACAAAGGAAACCTGCCCGCTCCACGGCAGCAAGTATTGTGCGCTTCTCAACATGGAAAATTGCAGGACGTGCACGGTGAACTGCGAAACCGAAGAAAAAGCCGCGCAGGTCCGCGCCGACCTTGACGCGATATGCGAGAAAATGCCGGAGGACGGCATAGCAGATCTTTTTTCGGGCGACCGTTGCAGACTCTGCAAGGGCGAAGCGCGCCCGAAGAAATGGTACGCGCTCGCGGATCTCGGCCACAGGGAACCAAAGCGCCGCAAAGTAGCGATACTCGGTATAGCGCGGGAACCGCACGCCGGTACGGTGCTGCCGGTGCAGATCGCCTGCTGCGACGCCTGCAGGAGAAAATACCTCATGCTCGAGTATGTTTCGCCTGTGATGGGAACGGCCTTTGCAGCCTTTGGGCTCATACTTATGAGCGTGCGCTCGGTGCGCGAGCCTATTGCGGCAGTGGCCGCCGTGCTTCCTTTTCTTGTGTTCGCGGCGATAACGGCGCTTGGGATCGCAGGCGGTGCGATAATCAAAAAAACGCTGCGCAGCAAGTATGAAAAAGAGATGCATCTTGACATAATGGGCGTGGATAAGCTCAATGCCCTCGCCGATCGCGGCTGGTTTGAGCTTTACAGGAACAAGGACATGAGCAGGCTTGTATTTTCAAAAACGCCGATCAAACAGGGAATCTTCACCGCTGCGCCTGAAAAGAATGATGGAAGCGCGGAGAATGAAGAAAATCGTGCCGAAAACAACGAAACTGTTTGACATAAGGCTTGCTAAATGCTAAAATCATAAAGTTGCGGAAAATGTCCCTTTCAAGGGGTTGCAAGGGATTTTCTTGATATAGAAACACTAACTGCGATTTTTTACAGGAGGAAATCTAATGCCGACCATTAATCAGTTGGTTCGCAAAGGCCGTCAGCAGGTCACATACAAGACCAACGCGCCTATTCTTAAACAGTGCCCCCAGCGCCGCGGCGTTTGCACCGCAGTGCGTACTATGACACCGAAAAAGCCTAACTCCGCGCTTCGTAAGATCGCGCGTGTCCGCCTTACGGACGGCCTCGAAGGCACGGCCTATATCCCCGGCATCGGCCACAACCTTCAGGAGCACAGCGTCGTCCTCATCAGGGGCGGCCGTGTGAAGGATCTCCCTGGCGTTCGTTATCACATCATCCGCGGCGCTCTTGATACTGCGGGCGTGGCCAAGCGTATGCAGGCCCGTTCACTTTACGGCGCCAAGCGTCCGAAGAAGTAAGGAGGAAAAGCTATGCCCAGACGTGGATTTGTACCCAAACGCGAAGTGCTTGACGATCCTATCTATGGCGGCAAGCTCGTAACCAAGCTTATCAATCAGGTCATGCACGACGGCAAGCGCGGCACCGCCCAGAAGGCGTGCTACGGCGCCTTTGAGATAATCAAGGACAAGACCGGCCGCGAACCCCTTGAGGTATTTGAGCAGGCAATGAACAACATCATGCCGGTGCTCGAGGTCAAGGCCCGCCGTGTCGGCGGCGCCACCTATCAGGTGCCTATCGAGATCCGTCCGGAGCGCCGTCAGACGCTTGGTCTTCGCTGGCTCGTGAGCTATGCCCGCAGCCGCGGCGAGCGTACCATGATGGAGCGCCTTGCAGGCGAGATCATGGACGCCTCCAACCAGACCGGTAACGCCTTCAAGAAGAAGGAAGACACCCACAAGATGGCCGAAGCCAACAGGGCCTTCGCCCATTACCGCTGGTAAGCCGAACTATCCGCCGCGGATACGGCCTTGCCGTATCCGCGGTATTCTTTCACACGGTTTTTACATAAACCGTATGCTTTGGAGGAACACGTTTGATAACCTTTTGTATACGCTGC
>CAZARN010000001.1:0-246349 GCA_964487565.1 uncultured Clostridium sp. | reverse complement strand
AGAAAGGCGGGGTTGGAAAGACCACGACTTGTGAAAATCTCGGTGTCGGGCTTGCTGCACGGTTTTTAGCACATCAGAAGTATTACAGTAATTGGTGTTGAATTCCTGTGGATAATCAGACGGATTTGCTATATAATTTGTTATATTATGGAAATGAGCATATCTATGAAAGTCGAAATTTTGCGTGGGAAAGAACATATCGGCGGCAATATCATCAAGGTCATGGAAGGCGAAACAAGCATTCTGCTGGACTGCGGTGCAATGCTGCCCGAGGTGGGGCAGCCGAAGCAAGAGGATAACTTCGATCTGTCAAAAATCGGTCATGTGGACGCGCTGTTCCTTTCCCATCACCACGGCGACCACGCGGGCTTGCTGGACAGGCTTCCCGTGGAAGTGGCGCTGTTCGCTTCAACGGAAACCATCAATTACATGAACACGCTGGATATGTATCTGGACAGGCCTCTGCGCACGGCAGGGCGTGCCGTACACGCTTTATTCGACGGAGAGGAGACCGCGGTCGGCAGCCTGCGTGTGAAGGCTTTCAGCGTTGAACATTCCGCAGAAGGAGCCGTCGGCTTTTTGGTGGATGGCGGCGGGAAACGGCTGCTGTACACCGGCGATTTCAAGAATAAGCCCGGCTTTGGGGCGAACCATGTCGATCTCCTCATTACCGAGGGCACTATGCTCACGCGCGATGCGCAGGCATATCCCGACGAAGACGCGGTGGAATTTGCCATGCGTCGGGTGATGCGCGAAACAAGAGGCCGAATATTCGTGCTCCAGTCGAGCGCGAATCTGCCCCGCATACGTTCTGTGGTAAATGCGAGAAATATCGTATCGACTCGTCCTCTGATGCAGGATGTGTATTTGAAGTTTGCTCTTGAGCAAACGGGACATGAGGAGCTTGCCGCGCCCTACGCCTTCGTGTGGAATGGCTTTGACAAGGACGGCAAATGCGCATATGACCGCATCACAAGTCATTACTGCGATATTACTGCTGCCACCTCCTGCAAACGTATTACGGATTTCTGCAACGGGATCGTATTCATTCGCCCGACCATGCTGAAGATGCTCACGAAGCTCATAGAGGACGGAATGGATATTTCTGAGGACGCTTTCATTTTCTCCATGTGGAGGGGGTATGAAAAAGACCCGCAGGTCGCGGCGCTTGTGGAGCGGTTCAAAAGCCACGGCGTAGAGCCTCAGTACATTCACACCAGCGGTCATGCAGACAGGCAGCATCTTAAGGAGTTTATCGACGATATCCACCCCGCACGCCTCGCCTGCGTACATAGCGAGGATTCTGAAAGCATCTGTGAGTTGGCTGGAGATATACCGGTCGAGAGCGGGACTTGCATCGTCCTGTGATATAAGCAAAACAATAAGCGAAATGAGCGGATCACTTGGTCCGCTCATTCCATTTTTGTATTGCTTCCCTTTCGGTCGCACACCCCATTGTGGATAATCCGCAGCTTCTGCAGGTGATGAAGTTTGGGCGTATCCAGTAACCGTCATTTCTTTTCATGGCTTCCGCACCGCAGCAGGGGCAGGGTAAAAGTGTTATTTTCTCAGATTCTTTCTCCATCTTGCAATCCTCTTTTCTTCTATTTGATTTACTCAATGACCGTATTATAAAGGGGTCGATGCACAAAAAAGCGAGCGGCGTTAACGTGACGCTCACTTTTTTTACGATACAGGGGTTACATCTCAGAACCCGATTTTTCGCACTGCGGGCTTTTGCTCGGTTTTTAAATGTTGAAAGTCCTCCGCAAGCAGCATCCGCGCCGACGCCGGAGAAAGGCGGTCCGTATCCATGCGGATAAGACGTGAAGCCTGTTTAAGAGTCGCCTGCTCGATCAGGTTGCGCACATAGCGGCCGTTGCCGAAATCGGGAGTTTGTGAAGCTTCCGCAAGCTGTTCGCGCACCGCCTGTTCGGCGCTTTCGGAAGCCGTGAGATTTGCTTTTTTCATGTTGAAGCGGAAGATATCCATGAGCTCGTCCACACTGTAATCCGGAAAATCAACATAGAAGGCGACACGGCTTTTAAATCCCGGGTTGCGCTCGATGAACTCCGCCATTTTATCGGGATACCCCGCGAAGATGACTACGGTATTCTCTCTTGCGTTCTCCATCTCCTGTACGATGGTGTTGATGGCCTCGTCGCCGTAGAGCCCGCGCTCCTCCACAAGAGAGTAAGCTTCGTCGATAAACAGTACCGAACCCCGGGCCAACTTGAATTTCTCCTTTACGATGCGCGCCGTCCAGCCGACATACTTTCCCACGAGGTCTGCGCGACCCACTTCAATAAGCTTACCGTCGGACAGTATGCCGTTATCGCGCATGATGCGCGCGAGCAGACGGGCAACGGTGGTCTTTGCCGTCCCGGGGTTGCCCGAGAATACCATGTGCAAAGCGGGACTGGTCTGCGTGAAGCCCTTGTCAAAAAGCAGCTTTTGCGCCTTGCTGTAATCGATGATCTCATGGATCGTTCTTTTTGCCTGCGCAAGACCTGTCATGCAGTCAAGTTCTTCCATTGCACTGCCAACAGGAGTGACAAGCCGCTGTTTCTGTTCGACACGTACCTCTGCGTATTGGCTGTATACCGTTGTACGCATGGAAACGTCGTACCAGTGATCGTATTGGGCATCCAGTTCGGTGCGGGTATAGCATGTCGCGGTTTCGAGCATATCCCGCAAACCGCGTGTGTCCGTTAAACCGTCGGCGCGCGCTTTGCCGTTCAGATAGGCTGCGGCCTTGTCGAAGCTTACAACGTCTTCGGTTAGTTTAACCAATGCGACGCTTGCGAAGGCTTCCTCGATCCGCTTCGTCAGAACTTCGTTATGGTTATCGACACAGACGATCGTAAGCACGCTGCGGTGATGCCTCAATGCGATACTCGCCGCCTTCAAGGCTGCCTCCAACCGCGTATCGCTTGCAAACTCCTCTTCGGAGTCGTCTCCGGTCAGCTTAAGAACAGCCGTACCGCCGCTAAGCGCAGAGTAAAGCGCTTCAATAACATCGTTATCCAGTGTACTGCCTATACCCTTGAATGTGCAGTACCGCCGTCCGGGCAGTCTTCCCGCCTGCAGAAGCGCACCCAACAGTATATCGAGGATGGATTGTTCTGCCTCCGCGTTACTGCAGGTTATCATGTAATGGACCGGATATCCATGAAACGCTGCGGGACTGCCTGCGTAAATTCTGTCAAGTTCAGGTAGCAGCCCGCACGTGACCAGGCCCTCTTTGGCGAGCCGTATGGCGTGCTCACGATCAAGCGGATTTCTGATGATATCTTCAGCGGCGTCTCTGCTGATGCGCGCACGGCTAAGCCCGTCAAGGTTCAGCCGCACAAGCTCGTCTTCGGTATCGCCGATGAATCCGAAATGTTCCGCCACCATCAGCATCTGACGGAAGAACTGCAGCGTGACCTCACAGATGCTTTCTATACGGCCGGTATAGCCCAAATGCGCCATGAATTCCCCAAAGGCGGTACTTACATCAGGTTTGTTCACCATTAGTACAGCTGCGCAGGCGATCACAGCGTCGGTTCTTTCACTTGAAATATAGAAGGCGGTGTCCTTTGGGTAATCGGCGTTGTAACAGCCCGTATCCCTGCATATAAGCTCGATTTGCTCCGTGCTGCGTTTCTCAAGCGCCGTGTGCGGTATGAATTCCATACGGTAAAACAACATAAAACACCCCTCCGCATACTCTGATGGTTATCATTGTACGGGGAGGGGTGCGCGAAAAATGGTGCAATGAGTTCGTTGGCTTACATCAAGCACTCAAAAATGAGTTATCGGCTCTTTATATGTCAAGCGGATAACGATTACGTTTGCTACTCAGCGCGTAGTTTACCCGAAGATATTGTTTGATATCTGTAAACGCATCGGTACAGATGACTGCATCTTCATCGGATGCAAAGGACGCTACACGTAATGGAATGTTGTGCTTAGCATTTGAACTGTTTTGTTGAGTGACGATTTTCCCAAGATACCCATAAAAGTTTTTCACTGGAACATCAGTGAATAAAAAAGAAAACCAAAGCCCGTCCTCATCTATGAAGCGTATTGGCTTTGCATTGATTTTACCCATATCAACAAGCTTGTTAAAGGAAAATAACGCCGCCTCGGCAATGGCGGTCTTCACCTTTGGGCACTTGTTGATTTTTACAAAATCGGAATAATGTGCCTCCAACTTTGCCGTACCCTTTGATATCGCATACTGTGTCCGTTTATATTCCACAAGTACAGGGCGGGGATGAGATACATCACTTAGGTCTATTGCGATATAATCGACCTCTGGTGTCTTTTCTTTGTTCAAGTATTCCCTCGGGATCTTACACTCAAAGTCGCAAAAAAACATATCAGAAACGAAGTCACGGGCGTGCAATGCAATTTTATGCTGGCTTCTTCGTTCCTTGTCCTGCGGCATACCTTTACGAACTATATCTTTAAAATCACAAAATACAACATCGTTTAAAAGTTCACTTAAGCTTTTGTTCTTTGGGCAGGAAGATGCGTACACTACCTTGTCCGGCTCAATATTTGCGAACAGGCGTCCTTCGCAATAGACGGAAAAATAGTTATATCTTGGGAAAACAAGTAATTCCTTATCCTCGTTGCATTTGTTAAAAAAGCTCTCGCATAACGGTTCGGTGAACCCGGACCAAGCACGCATGGCTTTTTTGTCTTCTTTTGCTGTCATTGCTACTCACCGTACTTTTCCATCATATTCTTGATATCCCTTTTTATTTGTTCGCGCAGTTCCTCGGGCGAGAGCACTTCGCAGTTAGGCCCGTATTGCAGCGCGAAAAAGCGCATTCCCTCGGCGGCGGCTTTGACCTGCACGCGCATATTGGTATCATCCTCGGCAGTCATTTCGGAGGCCGAGCCGAAAGCGTCGTACACAGCCCCCGCAAGGCTTCTCGGCATGCGAAGCGTCACGTTCACGGGCTCGCCTCCGTACATGTGGGGATGCTCCCTTGCGTAACGCACGGCGTCTATCTCCATTTGCCTCTGCAACAGTTTGTCCGCTTCGTTAATCTCGGCAAGCTGCTTAAGCCCCGTCATGCGATCCAACCGAAAATGCAGCATGGCGTCTGCGCCGAAGTCCTGCGCAACCAGGTAGTATTGCGCGTTTACGCAGAACATTCGTAGCGGGAGCACTTCATGCTCCGCTCCGAGCGGATGCAGCTTGCAGTCGCAATCCAAGCGGTTATAAAGGAACCGCACACGCCAGGCGTTTTCTATGGCCTCGTCAAGCAATTCCATATTAATCGAGAAGGCCTGATTGCTCTGGTGCGGCCACTCGCGCAGGGCGTTCACGTGATCCATGCCGCTTCTGAAATGCCTGTTGCCAAGGCTTTTAAGCTTTGCGATGAGCTGATTGGCGTATTGCTCGGTCATGTACTTGGAATTGAGCACGCCGTCGATGAGCCAGCGTATCTCCATGGGTTCAAACTGCCTTGCTTCTATGTATGCGCCGCGGCGGTTTTCATCGTAGGTGCTGATCTCAAACCCCAGATCCCGCAGCACGGCAATATTGCGGCCTACGGTGTTTCTGTTGGTACCCACGCCGTAGTCTTTTGACAGCCTATCAATGATATCGGAAGATGTCATTGGGTGCTCTGCGTCGGAATAGTCTATCAGCACCTGAAGCACACATAACAGCAGCGCCTTTTTCCCATCCAGTTTAGCACCGGAATAGTTTAAATGTTCTGATATTGACGACATAGGAAAAGAACCTCCGCTTTTCATTTATTGTAGCATTTGCACGCAGGCATGTAAATCACGGGCTGCGACGGGGAGGCAACAAAAGCGCTTCCGGCGGGATCGGGCCGCTTTCCGATGTATTATGTTTCAGCTTAATGCAGCCGTAAAACGCGCCTTTGCCGAACGAAACGGCATGCTGCGGCAAATCAATGTGCTCAAGGTTTTTACAATTCGAAAACGCAAATGGCCCTACGGAACGGAGCGACGGAGGGAAAGCAATACTTTTAAGCGCGATGCATCCCGTAAACGCGCCGCCTGCAATTTCGCTCAAGCTTCCCGGAAGAATTACATCGCTCAGTTGAGAGCAGTGCACAAACGCATTTTTGCCGATTGCTTCTACGGTATTCGGAATCATTACCGATACGATGTTTTGGTTTTCCTCAAACGCATGGGCGCAGATCTCAATAATGCCGTCGGAAATATTCAATGCGCTTTCTGATCCGATGTATCGCAGCAGCCGTTTATTGTTTATGAAAAAACCGTTGTGGTTGGTAAGCCATGGCGTATTGTCAAAGGCATCCGGCGCGATGGATAGCTTACCCTCAATGCAAACTTCCGAAAGCTTTTCGCACATACAGAACGCGGCGTCCCCGAGCTTTTGCACATTGGGGCCTATCACGACCCGCTCAAGAGCGCTGTTGCCGAAAAACGCGTTTTCGCCCACCGCGGCAACATGCGGCGGTATAACATACTCTTTTGCATCGCCGTCGTAACAAAGCAGTTCGCCGTTTCTGATCCATGCCGAATACGGCTGTGCTTTCAGCCACGGAGTCCCGCAAAAGGCGGAATTGCTGATATGTCGGTTATCGGCCGGAAATTCGATATGTGCAAGCTTTGCACATCCTGCGCAGGCAAATTGGTCCAGCCCCGTTTCATTTTCTTCGATCGTCAGTTCCCTAAGGTTTACAGCGCCGGCCAACCCGCCTGTTTCCACCCATTCTACGGTTGACGGGAGAATAAGCTTTTCAAGCTCACAGCAGCCTTCAAACGCCGAAGAAAAGATGCCGCTTATCCCGCGTATTTCAGGTGGGAGCCGCAGTTCGCGGTTCGTGCCGGAGCATGAACTCAAATAGCCGTCTTTAACGATACTGTATTCCATCGTTTAGCCTCCGTATCGGTGAATGGATATCATTGTTCTTTACACAGCATATGAGCCATGATGCACGAAAAATGATGCGGACAGCTTTTCTATACTCGATATCCATACCTTAAAGCAAGGCTTAACGTACATTTTTTCAAGCGCGTCACTAAATTCCATTTTTGCGACCTCCGGTTTTTTGAAAGCTGATGGGTTTCAAAAAAGCCGGAAGTCTGCGGGTATTTGCCGACGCAAGGCAGCCGGTAAAACATAAAGCCTTCTCCGTTCTGCCCTGAGGCAGATGGAATAAGCTAAAAAAGAGCCGTATGAAATCGCTGACGTGCCGTGAAACAGGTATCGTTGTAGAACTATACACAGATTTCATACGGCACTTGGGATGTCGGCGATTTTCATCGGCTCCGGGGCTTATAAATGATGCATTCCGTTTTAAGATAATGCTTTTGAGTGCGTCCCCGCTTTGCTCGACTGGCTTATCTTAATTTTCAGTCATACAGCGCTGAAGAGTCTGAAAGAGCTTTTTCGGGTCAATCGGTTTCGCAAGATGTCCGTTCATCCCGGCGTCAAGGCACTTTTGAACATCATCGGCAAAAGCATCTGCCGTCATGGCGATAATGGGCACAGTCCCTGCGTCCTTTCGATCGAGCCCGCGTATCGTTTTGGCAGCCGTGATCCCGTCCATCACGGGCATGCGCAGATCCATCAGGATCGCGTCGAATGCTCCCTGCCCGTAGGCGAGGAACATCCGAACGCCTTCCTGCCCGTTCACGGCGGTCTCGACAGTCATGTTGTGCATTGTCAGTAAAGTGACTGCAATTTCCCGATTCAGCTCGTTGTCCTCGCACAGAAGAATCCTTCTGCCGTTCAGGTCCGCCGCGGAAAGAGATGCCGTTTCTTCCGTTTTTGCGAGGCCGCCTGATACTTCCCGAAATTGAAGACGGACAATGAATTCCGTGCCTTTACCGATCTCGCTGTGTACTTCGATTGCACCGCCCATCAGATCGACAAGCTGTTTGACGATCGACAGCCCAAGCCCTGTTCCCACGGATTCATAGCCTGGACGTTTTTCCTGGCTGAAGGGCTCGAAAATATGCGGGAGAAATTCTGCGGATATGCCGATCCCGTCATCCCTTATCGAAAAGCACAGCGTCGGATCGCAGGAATCTTCGGGCTCATCCCAGATCCTGATCCATACGTGACCGCCCGGAGGCGTATATTTGACAGCGTTGGACAAAATATTCAGGAAAAGCTTCTGAAGGTACAGCTCATCCGCGAAAATCACGCGCGGACGATAGCCTGATTTGTCGACAGAAAACGTGATCCTCTTCTTTTCCGCCGCAAAACGGATCGTTTCAATGATCGCTTTGCCGACCTTTTCCGTAGAAACCGGTCCCGTATGAAGTTCAAATTTGCCGCTGTTCGCCTTGGAAAGCGTCAGCGTATCGTCGATCAGAGAATTCAGCAGCTGACCCGAGGTACGAATTTTTGCAATGTACTCATTTTTTCGGCCGGGATTATCCTCGCTCTCGGCTAGGTTCGAAAAGCCGATCACGGCATTGAGCGGCGTACGCATATCATGACTGATGTTGGCAAAAAAGCGGTTCCTCTCCTCCGCATTTTTTCAATTGCCTCCAGCTGCAGTTTCTGCTGTTTAGTTTCCGCCTGCGCGGTCAGTACGGCCGTGCGCTCCTTCTGGCGGCGGCGGAGCAAAATCATGGTCCAAACCAAAAACAGGACCAGACACAGCAGCACGGAAAATATAAGGACCATCCATGTGGGCGGAACACGCGCGATCGTTGTTTTCAGGTCATTTTTGGGAAGAGTATCCTTTGCCACAATTCCGGGAAAGCTGATTTTGGTAATGGCAATGCGCTTGTTCAGAATGGAACAGAGGATCAGATCGTCGCTGCTGACGGCGGCGCACATGTTTGAAACTGCGCCTGCCACGGGGCGAATGTCATAAGTGCTTGAATTGGTCTGATTGATGATCCAGGTAGCGCTGGGAAGACCAATCAGCACAGCGGACACCTCGCCGCGATCAAGAGCCCTGCGGCAGGCCGCGGCGTTCTCATATTCCTTAAGCTCCGCGTCTGGGAACGCTTGCGCAATGCTTCTGGAAAGAGAGCCGAGCGCGCGCAGTTTGACAGCGATGCTTTTGATTTGCGTCGAACCGGGCCCGGCTTTCGTCAGAAGGATATTGTTGAGTGCCGCGGTGCTGTCCGTCAGCACAAGCCCATCCTTCTGGGATGATATGATCCCGCCGCTGTAAACGCCCAGCATGTCCACCTCGCCGTTTTTTACGGCAGCAATAGCGTCCTGCTGAGTATCGTACGCGGCATACCGGAACTGGAAACCGGTATTTTCCGCGACCAACGCGTAATAATCCGGGAAGATACCTCCGGCGCTTCCATCTTTGTTTTCAATGTAATAAGGCGCGTCGCCCTTTATCACGGCAACGGTCAGCTGCGGATGCGCGGCTATGTACTCTTTCTCGGCCGCCGAAAATGGCAGATCGTTCACGCTGAATTTTTCTTCGTATTTGTTTTTTATATCTGTCAGGAAGTTCGGATTTGTGGCAAAAAGCTGCGCCAGCGCATCATCCACCTTGTTTTTCAGCTCCGTGTTATCCAGGCGGAACGCGTAATAGAAGGTTTCCGGGAGAAACTTCATGACCGTGCGCAGCCCTGACGAATCATCGGCGCTGTAAACGGCTGTGTACACCTCCGCTTCGATCTGCTCGTTGATGCGCTCAACAAAAAGATTCATGATTTCAAGATAATCGTCACCGCCGATGCAGTCGGAATAGCCGCGCATTAGTTCGTTGGTCTGACAAAAGCCGCACATATACGGCGTTTGGGCGTTTTCCTTATCTTCGCCGAACACGACCTCTTTATCGCCAATATGGAGCGAGTGCGTAATTGTCCAAGTTCCCGCCTTGCGGATTTCTTCATCGTTTCTCATATTGCTCACCGCTCCGGCTCATCGCGCTTCTTCGTGCGCTTTGGCTGTCCGTTTTCGTCATAGCTGCGAGGGTCGGCGGCTTTCGTGTGCCAACCGAACATACTGCCTGCAAGCATCGCTTCCTCCTGTGCGCGGGTCACGCCCATATCACGGTTGTAATGGTCAACGGCAGAGCGATTCCTATCGGTTGTTTCATCTGAAATAATAAGCATTGCGGGTTCATAGCCCTTGCATCCGCGCTCGATTTTGATGATTTCACCGCTTGACGGCTTCTGCGCATAGCAGAAAAGCGGAAGCAAAGGCTTTATATGGGTTTGTTCTGTAACGTAGTCGATTTCTGCGGTTATCCTGTTTCTGTAATCCTCATACGCGGCTTCCTTTGTCGCTGCATAGTGTCCCCAAAAGAAGTGCATGGGGTCGGCAGTCCGATACTGCCAAGTGACATAAGGTGCGGGCGCGGTGTCGCTGTGTCCTAATGCAAAGCCCTGTTCGCCAACAGGGAAGCGTTCAATGATTTCATATCCGGCATTGGTTTCTTTCTCTTTCATGGTAAAGCTCCTTTCACTGTATTATGTAAGCAGAGGGCAAGCGCCCTCTGTGTTGTCCTTATTTCTTGTTCTTACGACGGAAGTACAAAAATGCTGCGCCGCCGACAATGACGAGACACAGCACGATTGCCAATATCGCTTTTAATTCCATAGCTTATTCCTCCGATCCTCTGAGTTTCTTTCTGCGCTTGATAACAAGGAAAGCGCCGCCGCCAAGCAGCAGTACAGCGCCCATAATCATGGCGGGAAGCTCCCACCAGTCCGTGTCCATGCCGAGCTTTACGCTCTTGTTGTTTGGGATTTTGATTTCGAGAGGTTTCACCGCCGACATTTCGGACGTGACCTCGATCTTCCTCGCAGACACAGGGAAGTACCCCGTAGGCACGACGGATTCCTCAATCCACACGTCGCCAAGCGGCAGACCGTGGACATAGACCTCGCCGTTATTGTCCACCATCAAATCCATGACCGTGCCTTTGGCGTCGTAGATATACTTGCCGTTGTCCTGCTTTGTAAACGTAAGGGTTTCAAAACCCAGGCCGTCCTTGACTTTGAAGCGGAAGCCAGCGCCGGAGATAGGCTTTTCGGTGGAAGCGTCGATCTTCAACACCTTGATTCCCGTGGGGCAGTTGTTGACCGTGACTTTGCAGGGCGCGGATTCGCTGTGCTTGTCGGTCAGCTCGATTTCAGTCGTGCCGTCCGCAATATAACCCACAGGCACGGTTTCTACGAGCTTATACTTGCCCGCTTTGAGGTACTTGAACACCGCCTTGCCGTTGGCGTCGGTCATAAAGGTTTCCGTGCCATCGTCAGCGGGTACGCGGTAGCCGCCCTCGGTCAGCTTGGTCTTGACCGCATTGCCCTCGCTGTCCAGTAAGGTGAACGTGATGCCCGCAAACGGAGCGTTTGTATAGGTGTTCATCTTCGTGATTTCGAGCGTAATGGGGTCGTTGGCAAACTGCACATCGCCCGTGACCTTGCCGTAGTTGTCCACGGTAAAGGAGTAATTCGCCGCGTCGATGGAGTAGGTTTCGGGTGCCACGGCTTCATGCCAGGTGTATGTACCGGCGGGCAGCTCCTCCATGTTGATATAGCCATCCGAGCCGGTCTTGCCCTCGTAGAACACCTTGCCGTCTGCATCGGTGACGGAGATGGTCGCATTCGCAAGCGGCAGCTCCGTGTGGCTGTCGAGCTTGCGCACCGCCGCGGCGTTTGCCTTGTTCGTCATCTCGAATACAGCGACTTCCTTGTCCTCGGTGGTCAGGGTAATGGTCTTGACCTCATCCGAGAGAATGAAGCCCGCGGGCGGGGTGACCTCCTTGACCTTGTACTCGCCCACGGGCAGGTCGATGGTTTCCGCGTAGCCCTTGTCGTTGGTGGTGATGGTGTCGAACAGCTTGCCCGCCGTGTCGCGCACCTCGAACACAGCACCGGCAAGAACACGCTCCCTATCTGCTTCATCGAGCTTATAGATTCCTATGCGCGCCTTGAACATGGTATTGTAGATGGGGCTGTCATAGTGCTGCACGTTGAGCGCGCTGTTGATGGTAAGCGGAATCTTGTCCGTGAGCATTTCAATGGTTTCAACGGGAACAGCAAGCTCTTTCAGGTAGTAATTGCCGTAGGGAAGCTGTGCGGTGGTTTCCGCAATACCCTGATCGTCGGTGGTCAGCACCTCCACAAGCACATCGGCAGGCACATCGCCAATGGTCTCAGCGGTGTAAAGACCGAACACATACCCCTCGGCAAGTGCGTTATAGAAGTCGATTTTGTCATAGTTGAACATCTCGGTGATCTTGCGAATCTTGACCTTGCCGGTCTGGAGGTCATTGTCCGCATTGATAGTGACAGTCACGACGGGAGTGTTCTGATCCTTATACGCAAGCGTTACAGGGTGAATCGTATTATCCACGATATAGCCTGCGGGGGCACTCTTTTCCTGAACTGTGTAGTTGCCGAAAGCGAGTGCGCCGGTTTCCGCAACGCCGCTGCTGTTGGTCGTAAGCGTTGCCACAACCGTGCCTGCCGCGTTCTTCACCTCATATACCACGCCCGCAAGCCCCTTTGCCGCATACGCAGGGACGCTCACCGTGCCGTATTCGGTTTCGGTGGATTTGCTGCTCGTCAGCACATCGCCGGTTTTCTGAATACGAATCTTGCCCGTTGCAGCCGTGTTTGAGAAAGTGACCTTTGCGACGGTGTTCGTGGTGATGGACGCGCTCTTGACCTCGGCGGTAATCACATACGGGCTGACCGTGGAAAGCTCTTTGAGATATACCGTGCCGACAGAAAGGTTGCCCGAAGTGGCTGTGCCGTCCGCGCCGGTGGTAAGCTCACCGATCTTGTTCTTGCAAGCGGAATCGGAGTAGATACCGAACTTCACGCCTGCAAGCGCCGCGCCGCCCGTGCCGGTCTTGATGACCTGAACCTTTCCGTAGGCGGGGACGCCGACCGAGAAAGAAGCCGTTGCTACGACCTGTGCGGTGGTTGCGCAAAGGAATATCTTCTGATAATCGCCGCTTGCAGGCACATACGCCGTGATGTTGTTGACGCTGCGCGTGTCGCTTCCCTGCGCTGAGATAGAGAAGCTCTGTCCTGCCGCCGACGCGGGTACGGTAATGGTCAGCGTTTCGCTGCGGCTGCCCGTGTAGCCCGAAACGGAAGCGCCTGCGGGAAGGCCCGCCGTGTTGATGGTGTAGCCGCTGTTGATGTTCGTGAGTTGCACCGAGGTCTGCCCTGAAAAGCCGCTGCCGCTTGCGGTAAGCTGCACCGTAGAGGGCGAGAAGCCGATAGCGTGGGGCAAGGACTGACGCGCTCTTGCCTTTGCGAGAAGCTCATCAGCATATTCGAGGACGTGTTCATACCCGCTTTTCGCGCGGATATATGTGGGGTTTGCGCTTCTGTTGGTGAAGCTGTACGATTCCGCTTCGCCCTGTTCAGAGAGCCAAAAGCGGATGGCGTTTGCCGTAGCCTGTCTTGCTTCATCGTCGGTGAAGCCTGCGGGCTTGTTGTTCGGGTAGCCATACATCAGGATGCTGTTCAGTCCCGACAGGGTGCTGCTCGAAAACACGTTGCTCGGTGAGGTAGCGGTGTAGGTCTGTCCATGCGGGTTTGACGCCGCGTGTTCGACGCAGTACACGATTTCGCCGGTGGATTCAATCCAATGTCTTGGCGTATTCAAGTCGTTCCATGAGCCGTCCTTGTAATACTGCAAGTAGTCAAATGCGCTGTTGGTCTGGGATTCGATGGTGACGGTGCTTGCCGCTGCCGACGCTACACCGGGGATAAGCCCGATGACGGTCAGCAGACACAGAAGCAGCGCCATAAGTCGTTTTGCTTTCATGTTCTTTCCTCCGTTTTAGTTTTTTTGTCTATATGAAAAAACGCCTCGCGGCGCTTTCGACATGGGAGTATTACTGTCCGAGAAATGAATATTGTTTTCTCGGATAGTAAGTTTCTCGGGTAGTAAGTTACTCTCGGATAGTAGAGAGAAATGGCTCATTAAGTGTAAAAGGGCAGACTTCGCCCTTAGTGGTAACGCTCACCGTGGAATATCACACATTCGCCCATACAGCATCTCTTGGTTTGGTCATCGTAGTACCAACAGTAAAAGCACTCGTCTTTCCACGGTCTGATGTGTTGCTTTTTCTGCCTTTTCCCATATCCGTTCTGTTCATATCGGATGCGACTATTCTCTTTTTTATCGTCCTTTTGAAGCATCGTCGTTCACCTCCTGACACAACAGGACACAAAAAAGCGCCTATCTCGAAAGCATAGACGTTATCGTTCTAATTGGCGCTCCTGTCTCTTTCGCTCCTGCACCTTGCAGTAGTAATCGAGCGCCTTGATGATAAATTCTTCTTTTTCTCGGGGAGTAGCGTTCTTTGAGAAATACTTTGATAGCTTGTCGCTCTTAATAGTGATGTTGTTCTGTTGCGGCTTTTCTTCCTGCATGACAAGCTCCATGCCGTTTCTGTCGAGCTTTCCCTCCTGTGCTGCCTGTTTCATGCGCTGTGCTTGGGATAATGACGGCGTACATTCGTTGGCTTCGATCACGTCCAGAAGTTCGGTTTGTAGCTCCTGCGACAGATACGAAAGCTCAACAGCAGGTCGAAAAGCAATCTTGCCATCATCGACCATTTCCATGAGAGGTGATGCAAGCTCAGTAAGGCGAATATACCGGCGAATATTATCATTATGACGAAATCGCGAAGGGCAACTATGATATCGGGCTTGAGCATTTCGGCTGGCAGGAACCCATCCTCCTTCTTAATATGCTCCTGACCGATCCGAACAACCTTGTGACCTGCGGCCAGGAAACCGCCTATTATGACCTGATCGCCAAGGCTTCCCATACCCCGGACAGCGACGAACGCACCAAGATCATATACGATGTTGAAAAGATCCTTTCGGATAACCTCATCACCGTTCCGCTGTACACCGGAAAAACGACGTTTGTGTTCGCGGGCGGAGTGAAGGGGATCCAGATCGTCGGCAACGGCGCGATTTTCTTCAACGACATGCAATAAGCTTTAAAAGCATATTGTTGCAAAGATAAGGAATCTCTGATCGAATGAAGCACGGTGGCGAAGCGTGATGATCTCTCGCAAAAGCCGCGCCCAAAACGCCGGCGCATTGACGCTGCGCAGGGGTTTGCCCGCGGAATAGTCAGCCGGGATAAATCAGGGATTCCCTCAGACGCAGTAAGCGCCGGGGCGGCAACGTTTCGGCGCCGACGAACAGAGGAGGACGAATGAAAGAGATTTTATGGGATCTTCTCAACAGCATCCCAGATTACAAAGAATTCCTGACGCTTGCCGAGCTTGATGAAAGCTCGCGGCGGCTTGCCGCGGATCATCCTGATTGCGTCGAGCTTTTTGAACTTGGAAAATCCACCGAGGGCCGGTCGATTTTGGGTCTCAAGATCGGCTGCGGCAGCAAAAACGCGCTGTTTTTCGGATGCCCGCATCCCAATGAACCGATCGGCACCATGCTGCTGGAGCATTTCACCAGGTCCCTTGCGGAAAACCCGGCGCTTCGGAAAGAACTGGATTACACCTTTTATATCGTGAAAGCGTGGGACGCCGACGGCCTTGCGAAGAATGAAGGCTGGCTGAAGGGCCCATACTCCCTCTATAACTATTCCAGAAATTTCTACAGGCCCGCATCCAATGTTCAGGTGGATTGGACCTTCCCGATCGATTACAAGGGGCTGCACTTCCACGATGTTTTACCTGAAACAAAAGCGCTGATGGAGCTGATCGACCGCATTCATCCCACCTTTACCTATGCCTTGCACAACGCCGGCTTCGGCGGCGTTTACTGGTATGTAACCGAGGATGTGCCGCTCGTCTATCCCGCCCTTCGGGACGCCGCACAGCGGCAGGGTATCCCCCAGCACCTCGGTGAACCCGAATCCCCGAGCCTTCAGGTGCTGGCGCCGGCTGTGATGCTTGCGGAAGGTATTGAGGCGGAATACGATTATTTTGAAAAATTCGGAACACCCGGAACGGACATTTCCAAAATTGTCACAAGCGGCACTTGCAGCGACGCTTATTCCAAAAATAAGTACGGCACATTTACCTTCCTGACGGAACTGCCCTATTTCTTTGACGCCCGGATCGCCGACCCCGCCCCGACCGAGACCACCCGCGGCAAGGCTGTTTTGGAAAAGCTTGAGTGGACGCAGGAATCCAATCAGAGGATCCATGAAATTCTGGCCATTTCCCGGCATGCCATGCGAAATACAAACCCTTATCTCTGCACGGTATTGGATCAAATTGACGATTCCGGCATGGACTCCAACCGCAAGATGGCCGAGGAAGATCCGGCCTACATGCGCATGGCAACCGTTGCGGAGCATTTTGACAATGTCTGGGTGAGCCGTTTTTACCGCCTGCTCACCTATGGTATGCTGATCCGCGCCCATGAATACGAACTGAGCACAGCGAACGCGGCCGACCTGCCCGCCCTGCGGCAAGGCCTGCAAAAGGCGGAAACGCTGCACAAAGACCTTGCGGATGAGCTTGAGCGCGAAATGCACTATTCCGTGATCCCGATCAGGAAACTGGTCAATATCCAGCTTGAGTGCGGTCTGAAGATGGCCGAGTATATACACGGGAGATAAGGGCATAGCGCAAACCGTCGGGGTACGGTATAATTAATTTCGATCCTTAAGCGGATATAATTATGCGGAAGGAAAAACAAGTTGAAATGAAGTTGATTATTCCGTCGATGAAGTATGAAAAAGAAATCCAGGCATTCCGTCAGGAATTTGTGATTAACGGCGGAGATATGGACGGGTGCTTATCACTTCGCAGAATGGAAAACATCTCCGACTGGATAAAACAAATTGATGATTGCTCAAGAAAAGATACATGTCCGCCGCATTGGGTTCCGCAAACACAGTTCATATACGTCCGTGAAAGTGACAATAAGATTGTCGGTGTAATACAAATCCGTCATTATTTCAATGAGTTCCTTGAAAAATACGCGGGGCATATAGGATATTCCGTTTGCCATTCCGAGCGCAGAAAAGGTTATGCAACACAGATGCTGCATGACGTTTTGCCGTATTGTGAAAAACTCGGAATAAAGAAAGTATTGATATGCTGTCTTGCAGATAATGAAGGAAGCAGAAAAGTCATATTACATAACGGAGGCGTATATGAGTCTGCTGTTTATGAGCCGGATGACGATAAGTATTTGGAGCGTTACTGGATTGAGCTTGCGTGACTTCCCTGTATACGGCTTCGGGAGCGGAACGGAATACGACAAAAAGAGCGCCTGAAGCTGCGACAACGGGCGCGGGCGCGCGGGAACGCCGAAGCGGGCACCGCCGCGTGTCTTCTCCGGGCGGTCGGTTAAACAAGGAGCCCGAGGATCGGTTTTATCAAAAAAGGTCAAACCGATCCGTGCGCTCCTCAGGATTTCCTGTTATCCGCGTTATCCGGCATGGTTTATGCCGGCCGTATCTTATTTGGCAGTGAACGATATCCCGTCGCCGTTGTTGACGCTTATATACCGGCCCTCGGGGATCTCGTAATAATTCCATGTGCCGTCTGCGACAAACGTTTTGTATACCGGGAACGTCGCGCCCTGATCGGCGTGTCCCACCGGCTCAACGTCCGATCCGGCCTCAGGATAGATTTCCACGCCGTCGGCTGCCGTCACGGTCAAGGTGCCGATGCTGTTCGGATCGTCCGTCGGGGTCGGGACGGGCGTCGCTTCCGGCGTCGGAGCGATCGTCGCCTCCGGCGTCATAACAGGCGCGGCCGCCGATGCCGGCGCTGAAGTCGCCTGCGTGTCGCCCGCCGCGGATGCGGTCGATGCGGCCGGCGCGATCGCGCAGCCTGCAAGCAGCATGGCGCAGACCGCCCCCGTGCCGAGCAAGATTCCCACGGTTTCCGAAATACCGTGACGCAAAATGTGTCTTTCCATGAATATGCCTCCTTGAGCGATTCTTAATCTTTGCAGTTCTTGATTATACAGCTTTATCCGGAAAAATCAATGCGGCAGAAGTTCCCGGTAAGGCCGTTACGGGGCCGCGATGCCTGCCCTGCCGCAAATTAAAAAATATTTTCCCGAAAGATTCCGGCCGCAAAAACGCACTCGCAATTCAACGGTATCTGTTGAAAAGCGAGTGCGCGATTCAGTTCGTATCTTATGCCGTCATTTGTTCGTGTCACCCTCCGCGGCGCGTCCCTGCGCGGGATACGGCATTTGATACCGATTGCGTTCGGCGGTCGACGTTTCGTTTTTACTGCTTCGGCAGCGCGTAAAGTTCTTCCACGCTCATCCTGAAGCGCTCCTGCGCATACTGCCGGAAGCGTTCATAGGGCGCATGGTAAAAATCGTCTCCCTCGGTGCCGAAAGCCGCGTTGAACATCTGCCGCACGGTATCCGCATCGGGATAGCACCACTCAAATGCGCCTTTTGTGTAATAAGTATATTTGGCGCTGGTGTTGTCCTTATCTATCTGCACCTCATATCTGTCTTCATCGGCATAATACCACATGACCACGCCGTAACCGTTCACATTGCTGTCAAGAAACTCCATGTTCCATTCTTCGGTGAATTTGCCCCATTCAGGTTTTGCTATGGCGACATTCGTGTAAAACGGCTCATGTTCCTCGTATACGCCGCAGGTACCGGCGTCGTCAAAGGAAAAGCCGAGCGCAGTGAAATTGCCATCGGCGGAATCCGGGCCATACAGCTTTCTCTCCTGCGATATCGTGACAGCGCCGCCGACAGTGTCCAGGATAAGCTTGTATCCGATATTTTCGTCATACTGTATCCATCCTTCCTGATTGCCATTCCACTCCCACCAGTCGCTTTTCACGTTTTCGGCTATATTTTTCCGCACCGCTTCAACATCGGGAACATAATAGACGACCGAAGTCTTCACTTCATTCTTGTACTGATTTACATAGATACCGCACTCGGCAAAATCCGTCTCCACGTCCATATAATCCGCAATGGCGGCCAGGGCGTCGAGGCTGTAGTTGTCCTTAATCAGCTGCATATATTTCTCGGCATAGGCTTCGTCGAGGCTGTCGACGGAATAGCTTATATCGATTACGCAGCCTGCGCCGTCCTGTCCGTGTTGACCGTCCGCCTCAACATATGCGTAGCGGTCGTCGTTTGGATCGGCGCGCTTGATATCCACCCAGCGTCCGTCTTTGCCGTCGATATGGCAATAACCGCTCTCAAGGTATTCGTTGATGCGCGCGTTCTTCTCGTCCTCGGATAGACCCGCAATGTCCGCCTGATAGGCAACGCAGGCAAACATGTTTCCGCTGCCGGTCATGGAGAGGATAAAACGGGATTTCCCCTCGGTCGCGCTTTTGTCGAAGCTTGCCTCAAACACGGTATAATTGCCGGACCAATCCGAGCCGCAGGGACAGAACTCTTCACTGAAAATATCCATCGGCACATAGGGTATACGTTCGGGCGTCGGCTCGGGCGTCGGCTCAGGCGTCGGCTCGGGCGTTGCCGCCGCGGTCGGCGCCGCTGTCTCCGGCGTCGCGGCAGGTTCGGTTGCGCATGCAGCCATAGATAAGGTGAGCGCAACAAACAGCAATATTGATATGATTCGTTTCATCTTGGTTACTCCTTGTTGTATTGCTCAAATAGAATAATGTACGCATTTATATTATACCAGAACCCGGATAAGCAAGGTGAACAATCAGCTCACATTTGATGATTTTTCATCTGTCCGTGCTCGATTTCAAAAGGCGGCTCAGGGCGTTCTTCGCCAGCGTCCCGCGCCGGCTCATCCTCGCCGGCCCTGCTCGTCCGATCCCGGCAAAGGAAGCGGCGGCAGGTCCGCCGGCGGGGAGCTTTTCAGGGCGCATCGACGGACGATCCTTCCCGTCGGACGGCTTCGTCGGATTCAGCGCTTATATCGGCTTAAAGCTTCACCGACAGGCTGTCCGGCGATCCGGATAAGATAAGGCGCTGAAGACAAATCGCCGCGCGCATCATCAAGTCCTGTATAACGGACAATTCTCCTGTTATGATGAGTATGGCGGTTGGGGATAACGCGATCGCAATCTAACGGGAGGTCAAGAAGATGGCTGAAAAGTATGTATCCATTGTCGGTTTTAAGAACTACTATGACAAGCGTCCCTTTGCTGTCGGGACAAAGCTGCTTTGCGTTAAAGAGCCTGACAACGTGTATGACAGCGAGGCAATCAAGGTCACGTTCCCCGTACTCGGCACGGTCGGCTACATCGCAAACAGCATCCAGACGAAAGCCAACGGCACTCTGTCGGCGGGGCGCGTCTACGAGCAGGTCGGCGAAAAGTTTGTTGTCGAGGTTTCGTTCTCCACGCACTCAACGGTGATCGCAAGGGTGACGGACGACAAGGCGGACGCTATGCCGGTTCCCGCCGGCTGCTTGTTTATCGATGATGACGAAGATCCGGACGATGAGGAAGCCGGGGTGAAATAGCGATGTTTACCATCGTTTGCATCTTGCTTCTGCCCATATTTATCCTTGCTGAACTTGTAAAACGCTCATAGAAAGGGGTATTCACATGACCGGCATATTCGGCAACCTGTTCGATTTAAACGGCGACGGCAAGCTCGATTTAGCGGAGCAGGAAATGGAGTTTCTCTTATTTGATCATTTGACGGACGAGGATGAAAACGAAACGAACAGATCCCCGTCCGACGATTTCAACGAGGATGAAAACGAAACGGACATATCCCTGTCTGACGGTTTTGACGGGGATGGCGGCGAAGACATCTGATCGCTTCCTTCAAGCAAAACACAGATGCGATATACGCCTCGGACCGTAACCGCTTTGCCGGTGGTCCGAGGCGTATCGGCATTTCACCCTTTGTGATATTTTCCGGTCGCGCAGCCCTGGCCGTGAAGAGCGTTCACGCCTCGTTATGCTCTGTGGTATAATCTATGTTGAGCAGGATTGTTTATATTGGATGAGGAGAAATAAATATGAAGCGTGCTTCTTGGATATTCGCTATATTCCTGTTGTTTTTTACCGGATGTACTCTGGATAATAGTAATATGGATTCTTTAACTCCAACTCATGCAGATAGTGAGTATATTTTCGAATCTTATGACGAACTTTGTGATTTTGTTAAGGATGACGAGAGATTAAATCCATATAGAGATAAAAGCGGTGCAGTAACAATATATACTATGAATGCAGATGACGAAACAGTTTTAAGTGCAATTCGCACAGTTTCTTATGGTTCGTACTTTGCATACACATATACAAATAGTGATGGCGACTCGATATATTTCATCTGGCAACCAACTGAAAATGCTGATAAATATTTACAGAGTAGTCTTTCTAATTACAATACACAACCAAATTCAAAGGACGATTTTTACTATCAGGCTATCTCAATTGATGATGTTCCGTATTGGCAAATAGAGTGGGTGGAGGATGGACAATACTTTATTTCTCAAATTCCCAATATTGGTGGTAAAGCGGAGCCTATCCGTCCATCTGTGAAAAGTATTCTTGTTCAGCCTTAGTAGATTCCTATTATGAGCATACTCCTTGCCTCGGCAGATCGGTATTTTGTCGGGGAAAACCCGGATCCGTTGAGAGGCTGAAATGATAAACGAGGCGGCTGAAACGTCATACAAACCGGATGAAAGCGCGGCGCCCGTCAGACGCGCCGGGTATCACCTGCCCGGTCTGTTTGAGTTTTACGGGTTGTACAAGCTGTTCCTGCCGCTTTTTTATGAGCACAGGGAATATTTTTATGACTGGTGCGACATTGCTTCCGTTTACGGCGCGCCGGCGGACTGTCTGTGGGGCGGAGGGCGCGTGGGATTCGGCGGCGACAACGCCGGGAGCGTGCTGGCGCTGACGCGCGGGTACGGTATCTCGGCAAGGCTGACGTTCAGCAATTCCCTGCTTCGTGAAGAACACCTGTCCGACAGGAAATGCAACGACCTTTGCGCCGCTTTCGAAAACAACGGCGCCGTGCAAAACGGCGTCATCATCCATTCGGATCTTCTTTTGCAATATATCAGAGAGCGTTATCCCGGGCTTTACTTCGTCTCCTCCACAACAAAGGTCATTACGGATTTTGACCGGTTCGCGCAGGAGCTCGACAGGGAGGAATTCAGATATGTCGTGCCTGATTTCCGTCTGAACAAACAGTTCGGCAAGCTGAAGATGCTCTCCTGCGCACAAAGGGGAAAGGTCGAATTTCTCTGCAATGAGTGCTGCTCGTTTATTTGTCGCGACAGGAAGGCCTGTTATGAGAACGTCAGTCGCAAAGCGCTCGGGGATGACTGCCCGGAGCATATTTGCAGCGCGCCCGACGCCGCCGAGGGCTATGTTTTTTCAAAGGCGATGAAGAACCCGGGCTTCATCGGAACAGAGGATATCACAAACGTGTATCTTCCCATGGGTTTTTCCGATTTCAAGATCGAAGGGCGAAGTCTCGGCAGCGCCATGATCCTTGAATTTCTGCTGTATTACCTGACGAAGCCCGAGTATCGGCTCAATGTCAGGGAGAAAATATATCTGGATCACTCGCTTGACCTGTTTTGATCAGGTCGCAAAATGCGGCCGCGGCGCGCCGGCGCGGCGGCGCGGGCAGTATGCCGGCCGCCTTTTGCCTGCGCCATGCGGCATGATCGGTCACAGCTTTTTCCACTCCTGGTATTCCGTCGGTCTGATCCCCGTAATACGTTTGAAAGTATTGCTGAAATGATAAACCGAACTAAAGCCGAGATCCTTCGCGGCTTTTTTTATGGATTCACCGTAATGCAGCAATTCTATTGCGCGTTCGATTTTGAACGTCAATATCGCCTGCTGCGGGGTACAGTTCAGCACTTTGCGGAAAGTACGCTCAAGGCTCGTTTTGCTTATTGCCAGCTCCTGAAGGATTTCGCTTATCATGATAGGCTCATCCATGTGTTTGGCAACATATTGGAACGTATCGTTGATAAGTTTTGATTTCCAGCTTATCGGGAACCGATCCGAAAGATCGATTTGATTGTGTTGGTCAAAAAGGATCTGCGCAATGATGCACTTCGCCAATTGCCGCAGAAGCGCCGGTTTACCTTCCTCCTCCAGATCGGAAGTCGCAAGCTCGTCTAGCATTTTACCGTATCGACAATATCGTTCGTTGTTCAATATATTGCCATCGGCAGGAATGAAAACATTGCCAAACGCATATCGTTCCATAAAAGGCGTGATATCAAACTGAAGATATGAAAACGACAAATCATCATTGCCCAGTCTTCTGCCGTCATAAATCTCATAAGGATGAAATACATAAAATGTTCCCGGGACAAGGTCAACCGACCCTCCCTTATAACGGATCCTTACGGATCCCTGCCTGTAATAGACGATCATGAAAGCAGGAAATATAAAATTCTCAACCATGTCGACGCCGGTGTTGCGCACGCCGCAGCCGATCAGTCTGACCCTTATATCATCTATGCAATTATCGACATAGGACTGATTCGTCGTGCAGATATTCTGGAAGTTTTTTGAGATATTTTGAACCATTTCAGCCCCCTGGTTTTACATTTTCTACCATTATATCACACAATATCCGGATTGATACACAAAAGAAGCGTTTTAATACACATCAGGCGCTACTTGTCCATTACGAATTGCCCTTCAAAACAATGATAAATATAATACGTATGTTAAGTATATTACTGGTGCAAATACTTTCAAAACCGTTATTTTGACAGCACGTTGCATCGTGACCGGAAGGAACCATCAAACTGGTTTTGGATACATATAAGATGCGATTTCAATATCAGATCGAGCCGGAACAATTTGACTTGTTTTATTTTTTTTGCCATAAATTACATGATTTTTCACGGTTCTGTCCCGAGCGTAACTGACCGGAGGCGGCAAATGGATTTTTCGATATTATGGAAACTTGTCAATGCGGGTCGGAAATACCGTGCGCAGGAATGCCGGAAAATGCATATGGACAGCAACGAGACGAATGCAAGGATAGGCATATACTTACTGGCGCACCGTTATGCCAGCCAGCAGGAAATAGCGGCGGCATACAGCATGGAAGAATCCACGGTCGCAAGAGCGTTAAAACGTTTGGAACGCAGCAAATGTGTTGTGCGCAAAACCAATCCTGCGGACAAGCGATCAAACATTATTTCTTTGACGGTATCAGGCGCGGCAAAATATACATCGACAATGGAAGTACACAAAAAGTGGGCGCGGATGATCTCCGGATCCCTTTCCGAAGAGGAAAACGCGGAGTTCGATCGTCTTTGCATGAAAATGATAGACAGCTCGGAAATGCTTATAGACAGAGAATAGGGAATGGATTCAGATGAACGGATTGAAGCAAACAGACAAGTGCGCTCTCGTCAATGACGCGCTTCAGGAAATGATGCAAAACAGTGATGAATATATGTTCGTCAAGGATGTGCATTCCGTATATCACGGCGGCAGTGAAGTCATGGCGCGAATGGCGGGACTTGATTCATCATCAGGGTTTATCGGGAAGACGGACTTTGATATTTTCCCTGAAGAACTGGCTGAAAAATACCGTGCGGATGACCTCCGGGTGCTGGAGAGCGGCAAGCCCATCATCGGAATGGTCGAGCGGCTCCCCGATCTGAACGGCAGACAGCGTTGGACGAAAACATGGAAACGGGCGCTCCATGATGCGGACGGCAATATTGTCGGGCTGTACGGTATCAGCCGTGACATTTCGGACGAGATCCGGCTTGAGGAACGTGCGAGGAACGCAGAGGGCTATATTGGCCTCATCGGCAAAATCCCGTGCGGGGTTGCCATTTTGCATCCGGAAGGCGATGATCTGCTGCTCGACTTTGCGAACAACGGTTTTTTTGAGGTTCATCATTGCCGGGACAGATCGCTCGACCGGCTTATCGGCACGGGCGTGATGGAGTTTGTTTTCAGCGAAGACAGGGAGCTGGTTGCAAAGGAATTCCGCCGGATCGAGAACGCGGCGGATGCGATCGGAAACGCAAACTACCGGGTGAGCGGCGACGACGGGATGTTTCATTGGGTAGGCATACGGATGTGCGCGGCATACGAAAAAGACGGGATCCGGTATTTTTATGCAGCCTACAACAATCTTGACACCCAAAAGCAAGCGGAAGAAAAGCTTGAGGAAAGCCGCGACAATCTGGCGGAGTCCATTTTGAACACGGATCTTCAGTTCTTCACTTATTATCCCGGCCGGTCGCGCTGCGAAAACCTGATGCTGAACAGCCGCTTTTCCAATCTTCCCACCGTATGGGAGAACTATCCCGACGATTTTTTGGCATATACAAAAATACCCGACGAGGATGCAAAAGCATATCGCAACATGGTTTCAGCCATAGACGGAGGCGCCGACAGGGCCGAATGTACGGTGCGCTTTGTTTACAAGGACAAACTTATCTGGGAAAAGATCACCATGAAGGCGATCCGGAACAATTCGGGTCAAACCGTCCGCGCGCAGGGAAATTCAATCGATGTAACCGAAAGAACGCAGGCCGCGGAGCGTCTGCGTCAGGAACGTATGCATCTGAAAACGCTTGAAGGCGGCGTGTTCGAGTCGTTTTCGTTCAATCTCACAAAGCTTACACGCCCGGATATCAAGACAAAAGACGAGATTGTGCTCAGCTCAGAGATCTCCCCTGAGATCCTTGAAGAGGCGATCGGCATCTGCCCCGCCCTTGCCTGCACCAACCCCGAGACCCGTGAGATCCTTTTGAGGGCTGCGGCGCGTATTCCCGATGCAAAAGACAGGGAGCTTTTCATTTCGACCTTCAGCAGCAGCGCGATACGCCTTGCGGTCAGGAACGGGCAATACAGCGCGGAGATACGTTACAGAAGGTATGTCAACAACATGGTCCGCTGGGTGCTGACCAATGTTGAAGTCCTTCCCGATCCCGACAGCGGCGATCTGATCGCATTTTACTATACGAAAGACATCCATCACGAGGTCATCAGGGAGCTTGCCTGCAAGGATATTATTGAAAAAAACTATGCTTGCGTTTCCTGCATTGATCTGCAATCCGGCGTTTTCTCGGTCATTTCGGGAACGGACTGCGAGCTTCTGGAATTGAACGGCAAACTGTATTCCGATGTGCTCGATAAAGCGGCAAGCACATTTATTGCGCAGGACAGCATAGAAGAATACAAAAGCTGTCTGAACCCCGAAACCATCAAGGCCGCTTTGAAAGAGAAACGGTTTTATACCGTTTATAACACAAGACGGCAAACCGCCGACGAGCTTCCGGGGAATCCTCACCGGCGCATGAAGAACGATATTTTCTATCTGGATGACCACCGCGATGTGATCGTGTTCCTCCTCTCTGATGTTACCGCGATCTTCGAGCAGGAACGCGAAAGCCGCGAGCGGCTGGCGGCGGCGTTGCTGGCGGCGAATCAGGCAAGCAGCGCAAAATCGAATTTTCTTTCCCGCATGAGCCATGAGATCCGCACCCCGCTCAATGCGATCATCGGCATGGATACCATTGCCGCGCAATCCATGAACGACCCCGAAAAAACAGCCGACTGCGTCGCCAAGATCGGTTTGTCGGCCCGGTATCTGCTGTCGCTGATAAATGACATTCTTGATATGTCGCGTATCGAAAGCGGCAAGATGCTGCTCAAGAACGACAGCTTCTCCTTCCCCGAGTTCATTGCGGAAATAAACAATCTGATTTATCCTCAGGTCCATTCGAAAGAGATCGATTTCGAGTGTACTGTCTCAAGCGAGATCTGCGATTCGTATATCGGCGATGAAATGAAGCTTCAGCAGGTGCTTGTGAATGTTTTGGGCAACGCCGTGAAGTTCACGGATAAGGGTAAGATCTCCCTGGACGTCAGTATACTCGGCAGAGAAAAGAAACAGGAAAAGATAAGGTTTGTCGTAAGCGATACGGGCTGCGGGATCGCCGCGGCAAATCTGGAGCGGATTTTTGATGCGTTCGAGCAGGTGGATACTTCCACAACAACTGTGTTCGGCGGCACCGGGCTCGGTCTTGCGATAACAAAGAATCTTGTCGGCTTGATGGGCGGGAGCATTTCCGTGCGCAGCATTGTGGGCGTGGGCAGCGAATTCACAGTCGACGTGCCCCTCACCGTCGATCAGACCGTTTTGCACGCGCCGAAGCTTCAGACCGATCTTCAGGACCTGCACGCGCTCATCGTCGATGACGATCTTTTGATCTGTGAGCAGACTCAAAACATTCTCAAGGAGATCGGCATGGTCGGAGAATGGGTGACCTCGGGGCGGGAAGCCGTTGACCGAGTGCGCATGAGATCCGCACGCAAAAAATATTACGACTTCATTCTGATCGACTGGAAAATGCCCGACATGGATGGTATCGAGACCACGCAGAAGATCCGCCGCATTGTCGGTCCCGACGTGACGATAATCATTGTTTCGGCCTATGACTGGCAGTCCATCGAGGCGGAGGCGCGCGCCGCGGGGGCGAACATAATGATATCCAAGCCGCTGCTTCGTTCGACCTTGGTATCCGCGTTTGAACGGGCGCTAGGCGCAGAGAAAAACGTCGAGCATCCCAAGACGGCTTTTGACTTTACCGGAAAGCGCATCCTTGTGGCCGAAGACAATGATCTGAACGCCGAGATCGCCAAAACTCTGCTCGAGGACAAGCACTTTACGGTAGACCGTGTGCCCAACGGCCTCAGGGCTTTGGAAAAGTTCGTGCAAAGCCCAGTCGGAACATACGACGCCATCCTGATGGATGTGCGCATGCCGATGATGGACGGGCTTCAGGCGACGGTCAATATCAGGCATTGGGACAGACCCGACGCAAAAACGATCCCCATCATCGCCATGACCGCAAACGCCTTTGACGAGGATGTGGAAAAAAGCCGCGCTGCCGGAATGAACGCGCATCTTTCAAAGCCGATCGATCCGGAACTGATGTACAGCACGCTTCAGCATGCAATAAATACAATCGACTGAAAAGCAGGAGCCATTTATATGACCGAAAAGCAACAAAACGATATCATCCTGGCGCTGACAATTCGCGGCTGCGATATAAAGGGGGCATTGCCGCGCTTTATCGATAACCGTGATTTCTATTGCAGTATGCTTGCGCAGATACCCAATGAGGAGAATTTTTCAAAATTGGGCGTCGCTCTTGATGCAGAAGACGTCGCGGCCGCGTTTGACGCGGCGCACACCCTCAAGGGCGTTATCGGGAACATGGGACTGACGCCCATGTATGAAGAGGTTTGTTATATCGTGGAGTCTCTGCGCAACGGCAGGCTTGACAACATGCAGGAGCACTATCAGGCGCTGTCCCGTCTTAAAAAAGAACTTGAAAATCTGCTTGAAAGCAACAGCTGAGCGACGCGAGAGACGAAAGCTGTATTTAAGCATATGACCGTACTGCTCCGGCGGTTCACACTTTGCCGACAGTCATCATATGCAGTATACATTTTTTCGGGAAACCGTCCGCAAAAGCTTCCGGCAGTATGCCGCAATGAGGAGTACAGCAATGGAAAAGGATAAACTTACGGTCCTGATCGTTGAAGATCAAAAAATCAACCGCCTGATCCTTTCAAATCTTTTAAGCCTCGATTATTGTGTGATCGAAGCCGAAAACGGGGAAGAAGCATTGGAGCAGTTATCCGTCCATCCGGAAATTGCCGCGATCCTTCTTGACATTATAATGCCCGTCATGGATGGCTATGAGTTTCTGTGCCGTCTCAAGGAGACCGACTTTTCCGAGTGTCCCGTGATCGCAATGACAGGTGATACGAATGACAATATCGAGCAAAAGGTGCTTGATCTCGGCGCATGGGACTTTGTTTCCAAACCATATCAGCCCGCCACCCTGTTGACCAGGCTCAAGAACGTCATTATCCGCAGTCGGTTTTACTTTCTCAGTCAGATGCAGTATGCGAGCGAGCACGATCCGCTGACCGATCTGCTCAACCGAAACGCATTTTTCAATGAGGTAAGTCAGTTTCTTGCCGCACATCCGAACGAAAAATTCGCAATGATACGGCTAGATATCGATCACTTCCAGACCTATAACTCATTTTGGGGCGAGGAGGAAGGCAATAGGCTGCTTTGCGCCATTGCGGACAAGCTTCGCCGGGTTTCGATGAGTTACAGCCCGTGCGTGTATGGCCGGATCAACGCCGATGTGTTTGCATCTGCCTCCCCGATCAGGAAGAGGTCATTCGGAAGGAAGCCGAGTCTGCCGTCCGTGAGCTTGCGGAATACAACACGGAATATCGTATTGTGCCCTCCTTCGGCGTGTATGAGATAGACGACCCTTGTGTGAAGCCGCAGAAGATGTATGAGCTTGCAACGCTTGCCGCCCGCCAATGCAAAGAAAGCTACATGGAATATGTGAGCTACTACAAACCGGAAATGAGCGAGCGTGTGCTCAAAAGCCAGTGGATCGTCAACGAAATGCAGCATGCCATGGATGAGGAACAGTTCCGGGTGTATTTGCAGCCCAAATACGACCTTACCACAGAAAAGCCCTATGGCGCGGAGGCGTTGATCCGCTGGAATCATCCGGAAAGAGGGGTGCTCTCGCCGGGACTTTTTATTCCCGTGTTTGAGCAGAACGGTTTCATCGGCAAAGTGGATTATTACATGTGGGAGCATGTCTGCATCCTTTTGAGAAAATGGATCGACGAAGGGCAGGAGCCGGGCCCGGTTTCGGTCAATGTATCCCGCGTCAACCTGTACAACCCGCATTTGGTTGATTCGCTGACGGAGCTTGTGACCAAATACCGTTTGCCGCCCGCGCTGCTGCAGTTGGAAATGACGGAAAGCGCCTATATGGCAAATCCCGAGATCATGGAGCGCGTCGTAAAGGAACTGCAGGAGTATGGCTTCATCATATTGATGGATGATTTCGGAAGCGGGTATTCCTCGCTGAACACCCTTAAGGATATTCATGTGAACGTGCTCAAGATCGACATGAAATTCCTTGCCGACGAGTCGGACACGGAACGCAGCCACAGTATCCTTGCGTCCACTGTTCTTATGGCGGGATGGCTCAATACGCCCGTTATTATGGAAGGGGTGGAAACGGCCGAGCAGGTCAAATTCCTAAAAAGCATTGGCTGCAATTACGTTCAGGGCTATTATTTCGCGCGGCCGATGCCTGTTGAGGATTATGAAGAGCTTGTTCGCGGCGCGCATCAGGCGGCAACGCAAAAGCGGTATGGGAATCTTGGTGAGATCACCCATGTGATCTGGTCAGGAGAACCGCGCAGCGAGCTGATCTTCAACACGTTGGAGGAACCTGCCGCCGTCTATGAGTATACTCCCGAGCGGCTTCGCATCCTTCGCGTAAATGCAAGTTTCAGTTCCTTTTTCGGCGTAAACTTCTGCATCGACAGGCAAAGCGGCATTATGGAGCAGCCGAGCATAGCCGATGAAGACGTGAGCCTGATACTGGAAACATTTCGCAAGGCGGCAGATCACAAAGCTGCGGCTTACTGCAATTACTGCATTGAAAACATTGACAGACAACGGCGAAGGATCCGAATGGCGCTGCATTTTTGGGGTATGAACGGGATAGCCAGCATAATTTTCGCTCAATTCTTTCCCGAGCAATGACGGATGAGCGAGCATATACCTGATTTAACGGCTGAAACAGCGATCGTTGTCGCATGGCGCCTACCGGCGCCGAGAAAACGGCAACGCCCTCAAAAAGTATTGTACGCGGGTGGTGAGAAGTATGGAAAATGATATATCTTCTGTTGGCGCTGCAACGGCGCTTGACGCGCTCAACGAGATCCCTTCAGGCGTAGGCATATTTGACGTGACCGGTTCGGTTGTTGATATGAAGTTTGTCAACGACGGGTTCTATCGCATGATAAACGCCCGCCGTGATGAGCGCGCCAGATTTTTCGGCACAGGAACATTGCAATCAGTGCACCCGGATGACCGCGTTGGCATGCTGCACGAGGTCGTGGCGTCAATCCGGGAAAACCGGATATTTGAATATCGTTTCCGCAATGTCCTCAACGACGGTTCGTATCTGTGGATAGGCATCCGGGCGACCCATAAGCCCCTGAACGACAAAACGGAACGCTTTTTTGCGTCCTATTATAATGTCGACAAATACATAAACGAAAACAGCAAACTTGAAGCTTACAGCAGCGACCTCGATGAGATCCTCGGGAATATTCCGGGCGGCGTAGCGGTTTTTTCCGAGTCATGCGGGGAAATACGGCTGAAATATGCCAACATGGGGTTTTATGAGCTGCACCACGGAAGCCGGGAATACTGGTTGAAACGCAGTGAAGATCCTGTCGAGTGGCTTTTCGCCGAAGACCAGGATATGTTCATCAAAGCGTTTGAAACAGTGAAATACGGCAATAAAGACGATAACAGCGTCGCCTATCGCGTTACGGGCGAAGACGGTAATGTTCATTGGGTGGGCAACCGCTTCAAACGCGCTTACATAAGCGACGGAACACAGTATTACTATGCCACGTTTATGGATCTTGACAAGCTCAAGAGCGCAGAACAGCGCATGGAAGAAACAAGGCGCATGTATGAAGCGGCGGTCGAAGAATCAAATCTGGTCGTCTGGGAGTACGACATCGAAAATCATCGGATCACGATGGCAGAAAACGAATTCACCCGGTATGACTATCGAAAATTCGGGCTGCCCAAAGTAACCGAAAACGCCCCTTATGCCCTCATTCCATATATTGACGATGCTTACGTCGACACGTTTCTCGAGATGTACAGGCAGGTCGACAGCGGAGCGGCCCGCGCTTCCTGCGAGGTGTGGTATAAACTGAAACCCGGAACGGAACCGCGCTGCGAGCGCATAATCTATACAACATTGTTCGATGCAAACGGAAAGCCCGCCAAGGCGTACGGCATCGGTCAGAACATCACTCAGCAGAAGCTTGCCAGGGCGGAATATGACAGGCTTCGCGCACAGATGACCGAAAATCTGGCCGACGTCGTCAGCAGCACGCAATTGAACATCTCCAAGAATCTCTATATCGACGGATACAGCCCGTATCCCTATGTTGAGAAATCGCTTGAACGCAAAACCGCGGACGAGCACTTTATCGCCGCAGCTGAGGCGATACCAAATGATACGATCAGAAATGATGTCCTGAAAACTTTCGTGTGTTCAAATCTGTCGATGCTTTTCAAGGAAGGGACGCAGCGGATCGAACACACTTATCCCGTCAGAACATCATGCGGCGGCATTTTGTGGGTTTGCACGACGCTGCGAATGATGCAAAACCCCAGTACCGGAGATATTGAGGCAATAACATACGCGAAGGACATCACAAAACAAAAGAGAAACCATGAGATCGTATCCAGGCTTGCCAGTACAGGGTGCGATTTCATCGGCGTTATTGATGTTGCCGAGCATATATTTGAAATGCATACTTCCAACTGGCAGAATGTGAACGTGCGCGCAGGGGAAATAGTCGACTATGATGTTATCAGAAAAAAACTTGCCGACAATTGCGTCGCGCCCGAAAAGCGTCAGGCCTTATTGCAGGCCGGTGAAACGGCCGTGCTGGAGCAGGCGTTGAAAGAAAAGACGCAGTACATCGTCACATATGAATATATCAGCCGGTCGGCCCCTGCCGCTATGTTGAGAAAACAGGTCGTGCTGAGCTGGCTCAACGATGATGAAAAAGAGATATTATGCATCCAGCAGGATGTTACAGAGGCGTACCGCAAGGAGCAGGAACAGATAGCCGCGCTGGAAGCGGCGAAGAATGAAGCCGATGCGGCAAACGAGGCAAAATCAACATTCCTTTCAGGCATGAGCCACGATCTGCGCACTCCGCTCAATGGCGTGTTGAGCTTCACAGCCTTTGCGCTCAAGGAGAACGACCCGCAAAAAAAGCAGGATTATATCCGCAAGATCGACGTTTCGGGCAAATTGTTGCTCGACCTTATAAATGACACGCTGGAACTTTCACGCATTGAAAGCGGGAAGGCAAGCGTCGAGATCGAAGCGGTCATGCCGAATGATCTTATACCTGTCGTCACGACCGCGCTCAGGCCTTCTGCCGAACTGAAGAACCTGTCGTTTGAAACCGATTTTTCGATCGACGCGGATACGCCGATCTGGTGCGACAAGCTCAAGCTTCAGAAGATCGCCATGAACCTTATCTCCAACGCCATCAAGTATACTCCCGAGGGCGGCAAGGTATCTGTCGGCCTCAGGACCGTCCCGACGGAAAAGATGGGCGGCTGTTATTTGATTACGGTTGAAGACAACGGCATCGGTATGAGCGAGGAATTTGTCAAGCATATGTATGAGCCGTTTTCACAGGAAAAACGCTCGGATTCCATTCAGCAGCTCGGCACGGGGCTCGGGCTTTCTATCGTAAAGCGCTATGTGGACCTGATGAACGGACGAATCGACGTGGAAACCCGGCTCCACAAAGGCACGCGGATACGGGTTTATATACCCGTCAGTGCCGAAAACAGAAACCTTATGAAGATAAAAGCTGGCAAGGATTATATGCGCTCGCTTGCCGGCAGGCATGTGCTGCTGTGCGAGGACAACATAATGAACACCGAGATCGCGGTCATGCTCCTTAAAGACCGCGGCATAGAGGTCGATACCGCCGAAAACGGTAAAGTCGGTTTGGAAAAGTTCATGGCGTCGGACATAGGCGGATACAACGCCATACTGATGGACATTCGCATGCCGGTGATGGATGGCTATGAAGCCGTGAAACGCATCCGCGCCTTGCCGAGAGCCGATGCGGCCCGTATCCCGATCATTGCAATGACGGCTGATGCTTTTGAAGAAAGCGTCCGGGAAGCAAAGCTTACGGGCATGGACGCATATGTGACCAAGCCGATCGATCCGGCGTTGTTATATGACACGCTCGCCAATGCGCTCGGCTGCGCAACGCGGAACGTATAACGGATCTCGCCGTGAAAATGCCCCCTGCCGTTGAGATTCAGATCGCATGGAGGCCGCAAGGACGCCGCTGACGACGGACGGCATGAACAGGATCGCCGCGATCGCGTCCGGCAAATCGGACCGGTTCTGACCGCAGAGACTGATATGGGACGAACAACGCACCTTAATATCGGCTGCGGGGATCGGCAATACAGCGTGGGAACTGTGAGGGCTTCGCATGAAAATGATCAAAGTGAAACATCTGATGTTGGTATGGATCACCGTATCCACGCTGATCATCCTCGTTATGCTGGTTTCGATATTAACGACCAATACGGCCGTCAGGAATGAACGCGAGGCCGCCGAAAAAGCTCAGGCGGCGCTGCTGAACGCCGCGCAGCTTCAGAAGGGATCGGATACGCTGACATACTCGGTATGGCGATTTGCCGTCAGCAGCGACCCTGCGTTCGCCTCCGATTATCTCTACGAAAAGAACATATCCAAATCGCGCGAGGATGCGCTGAGCAAGCTGCATGAGCTCGGCTTGAGCGATGAAGCGCTCAAGCCGGCCGATAATGCGAAGATCATATCGGATGAACTGATGCAGCATGAGTTATACGCGATCAGGCTGATCTACGAGGCGGATCACATCGTTCCGGTACCAGACGAAGTGGCGTCGGTCGTACTGTCCGCCGAAGACGCGGCGCTTACGGATCAGCAAAAGCTCAAAAAGGCGGACGACGTCCTTTTCGGGGCGGAATACCAGCATATGAAAAAGGATATTTCGGATTCCATCGCTGAGTTTTACAGCAAACTGGAGGCTGAGATATCGAATAACGTCGATGAAGCGGCCGCCTCGTTGAACACCGCGAGAGCTGTGCAGTTTGGCAGTCAGCTGCTGATGTTTTTCTGGCTTATGGTTTTGCTGTTCATGATCTATCAGGCATTGATCAAGCCCCTGCTCCTTTACAGCAAAGCCATTGAGACGAGCGCTGCACACAAAGATGACCACGACCTTGTCCCTTCCGGATTATTCGAAACGCGCCGCCTTGCGCAGGCTTATAACGCGCTGTTGGAGCAGGTGCGTGAAAACAACAAGACGCTCAAGCAGCGCAACAACGCGCTGCGCCGCCTTAGCGAGACGGATTTTTTGACGAACATCTCCTCGCGTCTTGCGCTTGAGACCCGCGTGCAGGAGAAGCTCGAGAATGACAGCGGTTTTTGCTTTTCGCTGCTCATGCTTGATCTCGATCATTTCAAGGACTTCAACGACCGGTACGGTCATCCCATGGGGGATGAAGCGCTTAAAACAGCCGCCGCCATATTACAGCATAACGCCGATGAATATAACGGCATAGCAGCCCGTATAGGCGGTGAAGAATTCATGGCTGTGATACCGGGCGCCGACGGCGACGTGATGCGGCAATATGCAAAGCGCGTCGTAAAACAGATCAAAGAAGCGGAAATACCTCTTGAAAGCGGAGAAACGGTACATATAACCGGCAGCATGGGCGGCTATACATATCGCGGCGCACCTGAATCCCTGAGGGAGATATACCGAAAAGCCGACAGGGCGCTGTACCATGCAAAAGCCACAGGGCGGGCGAAATTTGTCGCTTTTGACGAGATCGCCGAGCGCCCCGAAAAAGAGTGATCATCGCGTTGCGAAAAAAGCGCGGCCGGTATCGCTCCGTCATATAACGGCGCCGGCCCTGTTGTCCGGAGTATTTATGAAACCGTTGATGTAAGATCGCGCACAGGAGCTGCGGCGGAGGAAGCTTAATATGGAAAAAACCGAAAATACGCAATCCACGGAAATGTTGGATGAGATCGACCAGATAATCTATATTGCCGATATGGATACATATGAACTGCTTTTCCTCAACCGATTGGGAAAGACCGTCCTCGGCTGCGGAGAAGAGTATCGCGGCAAAAAGTGTTTTGAGGTCCTTCAGGCGCGAAATGAAATATGCCCCTTCTGTAAAAACAGTTGCCTGAACGGGGATGGAGAAACCTGTTCCTGGGATCATTATAACGACAGGATCGGCGCGTATTATCAGTTGCAGGACCGGCAGATCCGCTATAAAGGTCATCGTGCGAGAATGGAGATGGCAATAGACATATCGGGACGCGAAGAGCGTCAGACCGAGTTGAAAAACGCGCTTACCGAACTGAGCATGCTCTCCGCCTGTGTCCGCATCCTCAACGGCAACACCGATATCGATAAGCGAATCTATCAGGTCCTTGCCAACATAGGAAACTATTATCATGCCGACCGCGCCTATATTTTCGGCATCAGCAAAGACGGGCTGTCCGCAAGCAACACCTTCGAATGGTGCAATACCGGGGTATTGCCCGAGATCGAATTCCTTCAAAACATGGACATCCATTATATGGATCGCTGGAAACCGTCGTTTCTTCGCAATGAAGCGATCATAGAACCGGATATCGAGCGTATCCGGTATTCCCATCCCGGTGAATACCGTATATTGATCAGGCAGGGGATCCGCAGCTATATGGAGGCTCCTCTATATACGGAAGGTTCGCTTGCGGGATTTTTGGGTCTGGACAACCCCGATTCGTCCATAATCGGGAACTCTTCGGCGCCGCTTTTGACAATGGCTTATTCCGTTTCAAACGCTCTGACCCGCGATATCAATCAAAGGAAAAAGCAGGAGCATTACGAACGCTCATTGCATGAAATGATGACCGCCGTGCCGAACGCTGTCGGTATACTCCGTTTCAATTTGACAAAAAACACTTGCGTTACTGATGCGCAGGAGCATTCCTTTTTCGGTATTGAAGAGAAATCCGGATCATGGGATAATCTTGTCCAGCGTCTTTCAAAAGGGATCCACGATCCCGAGGAACGGCGCCAATTTCAATCTTTTCGCTCGTCGAATTTGCATGAGCTTTTCCGTCACGGCACGACTCACCATCAGGTGAGCTATCGTTATGCCGGTTCGGACGGGAATACCCATTTTGTGCTGACGCAACTGACAATGATCGAGAATCCGGACACGCAGGAAGTGGAGGGCGTGGCTTATTCGCTCAATCAAACGATGCAGGTGCGTCAGAATGAAATTTTCAGCATCATAACCGACCGCAGTTTTGACCTTGTCGCCCTCATCCATTTGAAGGAAAGCATTTTTGAAGCTGTCTTTCTGGGCGAATCGATCCCGGAAGAATACCGCGCGCTTTTGCCGGAACGCGGCGCGCAATGCAGCTTTCAGGCTTTCTGCGCGGAATCTGTCCGTCACATGGATGACAAAGCGAAAGCGGATTATGAATCGCGCCTTTCTCCCGAGTACATGCGCAAGGCCCTTGATCTCGGCGGCGGAAGCTATGAATTCATGATCAAGGAGTCATTTCCCGGCCGCAAGCACGACATTATGTATCGGAAGTTCCTCCATTACCGCCTTGACAGCGATCCGGACGTCGTTCTTGTGATCGAATCCGACGAAACGGAAGCGGTCTTGCGCCAGCAGCAAGAGCTTAAACGTATTCAGGACGCGGCCGAACATGACCTCATGATCATGGATTCGTTAATGGGCGGCGTCGCCGTGCTGAAGATGGAAGACAAGCAGCATCTTACCGTCGAATATTGCAATTCCTATGTTTATCAGATGCTCGGATATGATTCGACCGATATGCCAAAGCGCAGGGAAGACGCTGAAGGGACTCCTCTTGAACCTCTATTTTCAAACGCGCTGTCGTTCATTCATCCCGACGACAGAGAACGTGTTATGAACGCATTCCTCAAAAACCATGACAGTGATTCTTTCGCGCTCAAGCCATACCGCATGTTCGGGAAAGACAATGTATGCTTCTGGATAGTCGAGCGTATCCGCACGGGGGTTTCAGCCGACGGAGGACGTATCTTTTATGCCACGTTGAATGACGTGACAGATCAGATGGAGCTTCAGTCGAAAGTCACGCGGCAGCTTGAAGTCGAAAAGCAGCTTCGTGAAAAAGCGGATCATGCGAGCGCGGCAAAAACGGATTTCTTATCCCGAATAAGCCATGACATGAGGACGCCGCTCAACGGTATCATAGGAATGGCGTATCTTGCGCAGGAGCAGGAGAATCCGCCGTATACCGCCGACTGCCTGTCCAAGATCAATACGTCCGCAAAATTTCTGCTTGGACTTATCAACAATATTCTCGATATGTCAAAGGTCGAAAGCGGAAAGACGGAGCTTCATCCGGAGCCTTATAACATCGAGGAATTCAACAGTTATCTTGATGCTGTGATCCGTCCGTTGTGTAAGGAAAAAAGCCAGAGCTTCGATCTGTATGAAGATATAGATATTTCAAGGATCCCGTTGTGCGATAAAAACTGTGTCAATCAGGTCGTGTTCAATCTGCTCTCAAATTCCGTGAAGTTCACGCCTGAAGGCGGTACGATCTCTTACAGCCTTTGCGTCAAGAAGCTTTCACAAAATCGCGTGACCATCGAACACCGGATTTCCGACACCGGGATAGGTATGACAAGCGAGTTTCAGAAGCATCTATATGAACCGTTTTCTCAGGAAGGCCGAAATGACGTTTCCGAACACCGCGGCAGCGGGCTCGGGCTGTCGATCGTGAAGAAGCTCGTCGACCTTATGGGAGGAACAATCTCCGTGCAAAGTGAAGTCGGTCACGGGACAACGTTTTTGATCGATCTTGAGTTTGACACGGTTGCCGCCGGACACGGGGCGCATTCCGGCGAAGGCCTTGAAGCGGAGCCGGCGGGCACGAATTTCTTTTTCGGGAAGCATGTGCTGCTCTGCGAGGATCATCCCCTTAATCAGGAAATCGCGAAGTCATTGCTCGAACAAAAAGGCGTTGTCGTCGATATCGTGGAAAACGGAGAACTCGGCGCGAAGCGGTTTTCAGTTTCCGCGTTTAATTATTACGACGCGATCCTCATGGATATTCGCATGCCGGTCATGGACGGTTATCAGGCCACAAAATATATCCGCGCGCTGGATCGTCCGGACGCCAAAACCGTGCCGATCATCGCAATGACGGCGGACGCTTTTGATGAAAGTGTGCAGGCGGCAAAGCAATCAGGTATGAACGGCTATGTCACGAAGCCGGTCGAGCCCGGCAAGTTGTATGATGCGTTGGCGGAGCTTGTCAGGAAACAATGACGGGCGCGCCTTTGCCGCATGTGTTTTGCAATACGCCGCGCTTGCGCGCCGGACAAATGTGAAGCAGACGCTATGCCGATATTTTGCGATGAGGCTGAGTTAAAAATGGCAGCAGTTGATTTTTTCAGGATATTCCCGAATGCAATTATCCGTTGGTATATAAAGACAGGAGATCACCTATGAAGCATGAAATGAAAACAACAACAATAATAATGTCAGCTTCGCTTGCGCTATGTATGTGTGTTGTTTTTGTGCTCTTTTATAATCTCACCCTTCAATATCAAAGAGATACGGCCGCGAGCGGTGCTTCCCATATGATCGAGATCAACCTTCAGGGGAAGGAAAACATCCTTTCCCTTTTGAATCAGAAAAAGCTTCTTGCCCTGGACATATGTGAAGAAATCGAAAACGGCTCCCTTAAAACGGAAAACGAGCTGATGTCATACGTTCAGGAGCACAGAACGCTTTGGGGCGCGGATGACGTTTATGTTTATACGGCCTCCGGGATCTGCATCAATTCCGAGATGGAGGTGCAGAACAACGGAGACGCATCAAAGTTCGCCTATGAGACCGTTCAGGCCGGGGACACGTTCCGCCTTGTCAAGTCGCAGTCGGAATATTCCTGCAGCGTAAATTCCGATCTTGAAATACAGGGCTCGAAGGTCGTCGCGGTTTCCGTTGTGCATAATCTGGACAGCCTGATCGATAACATGAATTTCAAACCGTTCGGGGGCTTGGGGAGTGTTTATCTTTGCCGTCAAAACGGCGTTCGCATATGTCAGTCAAGCGGAGAGAATGTCAGAACGGTATATAACATCACGTCGCTTTTCGAGCAAGGTACGACCGATCGCCTGTCCGGACAGTGGGCAGACCTGCAGGAAGTGATGGATTCGGGATCGGAAGCGGCGTTTCTCTATCTGGAAAAGGGATCGGACGCTGAATTCGTTGTATTCACGCCTGTCGCTTTTATGGAACAGAACCTGTATCTGGTCACTATCGTACCGCAGAGCGTTGTGAACCAAACGCTCAACATCTTTTCCGGTCGCGTTCTGATCCTGTCCTCTGCCGTTATTGTGCTTATCATATTGTTGTTCATCGTATTCTTTTTGCTTTATCAGCGCAGATCCCGCAGATATGATGCAAGCATCCGTTCAAGGGAACACCTCTTCGATCTGCTGGTCTCGCAAACGAGCAATGCGTTCATGCTGTTCGATACAAGCAAATCGGATCCCGTATATATATCATCAAATACGGAGCGTGTGCTCGGTACGGCAAATCTGAAGCTTCGCAGAAAATCCTCCGGTTTTGTCCTCGACCATGAGGAAAACCCGACAATCGACGAAGTGAATGGCGCTTTGTCGGATTGGGACGGTAGCAAGCCTTTCTCCAGCGGGTATTTGCCGGCTTATTCGTCCGGTCAAGCCGAACATTATCTCAGGCTTGGCTTATACCCCATAGCTGACGATGCGTCGGATTACATCGGCATCATTCGCGATGCGACGCCGGAATATCAGCATGAGAAAGCCCTGCAGGAAGCCCTTTCGATGGCAAACAGTGCGAATCGGGCAAAAACGCAGTTTCTCTCAAGCGTGTCTCACGATATTCGCACGCCGCTCAACGCCATTATAAACATGTCGCGCTTCCTTAAACAGGATATCGGGGATCCCGAAAAGGCGCTTGACGAGATCGGCGTGATCGCCCAATCCTCAGAGCATCTGCTCGGTCTTATAAACGATGTGCTCGACCTTTCAAGGATCGAAAGCGGCAAACTGGTTTTGATGAGCAAGCCGTTCCGTATGGACGCGATGATCGACGGGGTGTGCAAGATCATTCAGCCGCTTTGCGACGCAAAAAAACAGAATCTCGTTTTGCATACGGACGGGATCGTTCACAAGGCAATTATCGGCGATTCCATGCGCCTCAATCAAATTCTCATCAACGTTTTGAACAACGCCATGAAGTTTACGCCCGAAAACGGCGAAGTCGTTTTTTCGGTCGAGGAGCTGCCGTCGATCAAAGAAAATCTGATCCCTTATCGTTTTACCGTTCGGGACAACGGGATAGGAATATCCGCCGAAAATATCAAAAGCATTTTTTCTCCGTTCACAAGGGACAACCTTGACACCGTGCGTCAGACGGAAGGCTCCGGCCTCGGGCTTGCCATCACCAAGAATCTGGTGGAGGCTCAGGCCGGCACGATCACGGTCGAGAGCAAGGTCGGCGAAGGCTCCGTGTTTTCGATCGAGCTTTATTTCGCCGCCGATACAGAAGCGGAACCGGCAAAGCCTTCCGGATCGGATCAGACGGTCTGCACCGCAAGATTTGACGGTCTTCACGCCCTCGTTGCAGAAGACAATCAGATCAATCTCGAGATCGCCCGCACGATCCTCGAGCAATGGGGGCTTGAGGTTGATACCGCATCGGACGGGGCCGCAGCGCTGCTAAAGTTCAAAGACAGTCCGGAGGGCGGTATGAACATCATTTATATGGATATCCAAATGCCCGTGATGAACGGATACGAATCAACAAAAGCGATCCGCGCCTGCAACAGGAGCGACGCCGCCGCGATACCGATCGTCGCCATGACGGCAAACGCCTTTTCGGAGGATGTGGAGCGGGCAAGGTCCGTCGGGATGAATGCGCATGTCGCAAAGCCGATCGATCCCAACGAGGTGCGCAGGATCACCGCCGAGCTTTTGTTCGGGAAGGGTGAAAAACATGAATAAACGAATATTCGTTGCCTTATCGTGCATGATGCTGTGTCTTGTGCTGCTTGCCGCCTGCGGCGGTGCTTCAGGCCGGGCAGGTTCGCTTTACGGAATGGCAGAAAACGAAATTTATTCCTACACGGCGCTTGTCGAGGGCAAAACGCCGCTTGTCATCGGTGTGGCCGAAAACGACGACGTCACCGCGCTGGTACAGGCGTTTTCCGAAAAATACCCCGACGTCCAACCGATCATATACTACCTGCAAAAGGGAGACGCTTCCTACTCCCCCGCGAGGGAGTGGATCAAGCACGGCTGCGCGCCCGACGTTGTTTATAATGTTGATTTCGGCGTGGACAACGCGATTTACCTTGAAAACCTGTCCGGCTACTCCGCGGTCGGCGCGTATTATTCGCAATCGCTCGAGGAGAACGACCGCGACGGCTCGCTTTACACTCTCCCCGGCCCGAGGAAGATCATGTCCATCGCTTATAACAAAACGCTTTTTGAGCAATACGGCTGGACTGCTCCCAATACCTTCGAGGAGTTTCTGACGCTGTGCGACCGTATCACCGCCGACACTGACGGCGCGGTGGAACCTTACAATCCAAACGGAAAATACGCAACGGACTTTTCCGGCGGCATGGAGGCCTTTGCTTACGGGCAGCTGTTTTCGGGCGTTGAGAACCGCCAATGGTATCAGGATCTGCAAAACGGCAATACGACCCTTGCCGGACACATGGAGCCATACTTTGAAATGCTTGAAAGGATGGCTGAACACGGCATTCTGCAAACAGCGCACTTCACTTACAGCTATACGGAACGGACGGATAATTTTCTGAGCGGAAAGATCGCGATGATAAACATCGTCACGGACAGCGCGCTTGAAAAAGGCTGCGACTATGAGATAGGCTTCATGCCGTTCCCCGCTTTGGACGGCAAGGCGCAGTATCTTTCGACCCGTCAGAGTTACAATCTCAGCGTTGTGAAGAAGCCCCGTTCAAAGGCGCAGCAGAAGGCGGTCGAGGAATACCTTGATTTCATAAGCACGCCCGAGGCGCAGAAAATATGTATCGGCGACGCGCTCATGCTCAGCAGCGTGGAGGGCACGGAGCTGAATACGGCAGGTTGTCCGCCGGAGCTGTTGGATGAAATCCAAAACGGTCAGTATTTTAAGCGCCTCGATTTTGACGGCGGAAAAGTACCGACTGAGTTTGTGGCGCTCAATGTGCTGCGGCAACTGGCGATGGCGATCGCCGGCGGCGAAACGACGCCGGAAGCCGCGGCGGCGAAATTCAGCGCAGAAATCGAAAATGCCGTCATCTCCGGCGTAACAGTAACTGATTCGCCCGTTCTCGCCGTGGTAAAAGAGGACTTCAGCGTCCTTGAGACCTCCGAATATATCGCCGACGCATTTCGGGCGGCGACCGGAGCTCAGATCGCTTTGATACCCGATAATTCGATTTACCGCGGAAACATGAGCCGTCTGTTCGCGGGTGATATCACGGAAAACATGCTGTCGTCAATGCTGCCGCGTTCCCTTGAAAATGCCTCGTCGCTCATAAAAGCGAAGATGACCGGCGCGCAGCTCCTCAAGGCGCTGAATTCATGCCCATCCTCCGCCGATCAGGCCGAAAGCTGCATCTATGCGTTCTCCGGGCTCAAGGCAACGGTCGCCCCGTGGAACGAAAGAGGAGCGCAGTATCTGTCCGTCACCCTGTTCGACGGCGGCGAAATCGTTCCGGAAGAAACCTACACGGTCGCTTTTTGGCAGGGCATGGTACCGGATGACTGTGTTGAGGAAATCGTTGAAACTTATCCCGGCAGTTATGCGGAGTTGTTGAAGAATGCGTTTCTGCTTTCGGGCACACTGCTGCCTTCGGACGACGCAAGGATCACGCTGGTCTGGGATTGAGAGGAGCATACGATGAAAAAAGAAACAGAAAAGATCCTCTGCGCCTTGCTTGCGCTCGCTTTCATAACCGTCGCGTCAAACGGATGCGCGCAGTCTCGCGATCCGGTGCTTCGTCCCAAAGACGATATCCTCACCATGAACGCGATGGATACAAGTAAGATGACGATAACCATCCGGGCGGAATACAACGTCAACAACGAGGCGCTGCGCGTCGCGCTGGAAGATGAATTTCCCGATATCAACTTCGTTTCCGTTTTTCATTGTTCACAGGAAACGCAATATGAACTGCGCCAGTCGCTGCAAAGCGGTCTGGCGGAGGATATCGTGATCTCCCCCAATATGAAATCCATCGCCGATATTGCGCCGGAAACGCTCCTGGATCTGTCCGGAGAGTCATTCACCGACAATTATATCGGCTCCGCGCTGGAAGCCTGCCAGATCGACGGAGAGCTTTATTATCTTCCCGGCCCGTCGTCCATATACGGAATCGTCTACGATAAAACGCTCTTTGCGCAAAACGGCTGGCAGGTCCCCAAAAGCTATGATGAGTTCATCGCTCTCGTCAGGGCCGTTAACGCTTCAGGCATCCGGGCGATACAGCCGACTTGCATGTATTACCGTCAGGCGCAGCTTATGTTCACCATGTTTGCATACGATCAGGTGTTCGGCGGCGTGGACAATTATGAGTGGATGAAAAACTATCAGTCGGGGAACGCATCCATGAAGGGTCATATCGAACCTGCGCTTGAAAGATATAAAGAGCTTCAGGCGGCGAATATTATCGACGCGGGCGATTTTGACGTGCAGCCCGGCAATCGCAGCACGATGATGTACAAGGATCACTCCTGCGCCATGATCGTGGAGAACGAACAGGCGACTTTGTATGCAAAACAGGCCGGTTCCGATCACGAATACGGCATGTTCCCGTTCTGGTGCGGGAACGGAGCCGATTCCGACAATGTGATGTCGATCCCGGGTTATTACGTCGGTGTCAGCGCAAGGCTTTCTCAAAAGGGGAATGAGGCCAAGCTTGCCATGGTGAAGGATATCCTCGCTTACATAAGCACGCCTGAGGGTCAAACGGCGATCGGCGGAAGCGAGCTGCAGCAGATGTCAAACGTGGTGGGGACAACTTTTGCCGAAAACGATTTTAACACCGCGATCATGGCCACGGTTCAAAAAGGGAACGTTGTCCCGGAGGTTGAGCTAATGTCCACCGGCAACGGAAACGCCGTCGAAAAAACGTTGAAAGACGACCTTCGCAAATACCTCGAAGGCTCTGTTTCCGCCGACGGGCTTATCGCCGATTGCGACGCCGCCCGTGACGGCGCGCTGAATTGCCCCGTCGAGCGCGGCGAGACGGTCGGTCAGGCGACCGACAACTTCACCTGTCTTGAAACGGGGCTTTTCATCGCCGATGCCCTGCGTGAAAAGGCAGGCGCGCAGATAGGGCTGTGCCTTGTCGGCACAACGCACTGCGGCATGGTCGGACGGATTTACAAGGGTGATATCCATACGGCGGATGTCGCTTCTCTTTCCCTTTGCGTCGGCCCCACCAGCGGCGATCCGAACGACAAAAAGCTGTGGCGGGTTTCCATGACCGGCGCGGAACTTGTCGATCTGCTCAAGACCGCATACACGTTCGATCCGAACGACAATGTGCCGAACATTCCCTATTATGTTGCTTCCGGATTGAAGATCCGTTTCGCGCCGTGGCAGACAGACAAGCTCGTCTCCGTGAAAACGGCCGACGGCGCCGAACTGAAAGCGGATCAGACCTACACCGTTGCGCTGTGGGGCTGGCCTTTTGAAAGCGCCTGTCCCGGCGTCGTGGAGCAAGTATACGACGATTCCTGCAATGATATCCTGACCGAGGCCGTGAAAAATGCCGGGACTGTAACGCCTGACAACAACGGCAGGTTTACTCTGGTCTTTTGAGCGCGGATCATTAAAAGCACGGTTTACGGCAGCATTCTCCTGCCGACAGGGATTTGATGCGCAAGAAGCCGCCCGCAGCTTACGGACGGCTTCTGAAACGTCTGCGTCTTTTATGCCAAAAGCGCTTTCAGATCTTCCTGCGGCGTGGTGATCGGCGCGATACCGAAGTTTTCAACAAGGAACTTCGCGATGTTCGGGGACAGGAACGCGGGAAGCGTCGGCCCGAGGCGGATGTTCCTGATGCCAAGGTGCAGCAGCGTCAGCAGAATGCAGACCGCTTTCTGCTCATACCATGACAGCACGAATGAAAGCGGAAGCTCGTTCACGCCGCAGCCGAATGCGCCGGCAAGGGCCACGGCCACCTGTATGGCTCCGTAAGCATCGTTGCACTGCCCCATATCAAGCAGCCGCGGCAGTCCCGCAACAGTGCCAAGATCAAGATCGTTGAAGCGGTACTTTCCGCAGGCAAGTGTCAGGATCACCGAATCCTTCGGCGTCAGCTCCGCAAATTCCGTATAGTAGTTGCGCCCGGGCTTTGCGCCGTCGCAGCCTGCAACGAGGAAGAAGTGCCTGATGTCGCCGTTTTTGACCGCTTTAACTATCTGGTCTGCAACGGAAAGAACAGTCCCGCGGCCAAAGCCTGTGGTCACGGCGGAGCCGCCGTTTATGCCGGTCATCGGATGATCCTCGGCATATCCGCCAAGCTCAAGCGCTTTTTCGATCACCGGCGTAAAATCCCTGTCCCCGCCTATATGCACGGCGCCCGGATATGACACGACCTCGGTGGTAAACACACGATCCAGATAGCTTGCCTTGGGCGGCATCAGACAATTTGTCGTAAAGAGGAACGCGGCGGGCACGCCGTCAAATTCCTTCTGTTGGTTTTGCCATGCCGTTCCGAAGTTGCCCTTCAGGTGCGGATACTTTTTCAGCGCGGGATAAGCGTGGGCGGGCAGCATCTCCCCGTGAGTATATATGTTTATGCCCTTGCCTTCGGTCTGCTCCAGAAGGAGCTGCATATCTTTCAGGTCATGCCCTGTCACCACGATGAACGGGCCTTTCTCCACCGTGAGCGAAACGGTCGTCGGGACCGGCGTGCCGTAGGTCTCCGTGTTCGCCTGGTCCAGCATCGCCATGCACCTGAGGTTGATCTCACCTACCTTCATGACGACCGGAAGAAGCGACTGCGCATCCGCGCCCGTATCGCCCACCGCGCGCAGTCCCTCGAAAAAGAAGTCGGAGACGGCGTTGTCGGTATAGCCCAGCATCAGCGCATGGTATGCGTAAGCCGCCATGCCGCGAAGGCCGAACAGTATAAGCGATTTCAACGAGCGTATGTCCTCGTCCGCGCTCCAAAGCTTCAGCGGCTCGCCGTTTTCGCCGCAGACTGGGTTTGCGGGGAACTGCGCGTTGACCTCTTGCGTGAGCGCGGCGGTGGTTTCGGCGTTGAAGCTCACGTTGGTGACGGTCGTGAACAGGCCCTTAAGCATCAGCGCGCGCTGGGCGTCCGTCGGCGCAACGCCGTTAAGATGGATCGACAGCCCGATGAGCGCGCGTGTCAGATCGTCCTGACCAATCGCCACGGGGGCGGGTTTCCCGCAGACTCCGGCTTTACCGGTGCAGCCTTTGCCGCCTGCGGTCTGTTCGCACTGAAAACAAAACATTTCGTTTGCCATTGCGCGTTTCCTCCTTTTTCTATTGCTCCAGAATGTTGCCGTCGGTCGTGATGGTCACGACCTGCCACGGGATGAACTTGCCGCTGTTTTTCAGCGCCGTTTTCACCGCATTTTCAAGCCCGCCGCAGCAGGGCACCTCCATGCGGACGACAGTCACGCTCTTTATATCGTTGCGGCTTATGATCTCGGTGAGTTTTTCGGAATAATCCACGCTGTCGAGCTTGGGACAGCCCACCAGCGTTATGCGCCCCTTGATGAACTTCTCATGGAAGCTTGCGTAGGCATAAGCCGTGCAGTCCGCGGCGACAAGCAGCTTCGCGCCGTTGAAATAGGGCGCGTTGACCGGCGCCAGCTTTATCTGCACAGGCCACTGGGAAAGGCGGCTGGGCAGATCATCCGACGGCTCGTGTCCGCCGCATTCGCACTCCTTGCGCTCGATCGCCCTTGACTGTGTGCCTGGGCAGCCGCAGGGCAGCTTCGCGCCGGCTTTCTGCATTTTCTCCTGCTTGCTTTTCAGCACAGCGGCTTCGTCGTATGCCGCGGCTTCGCGTTCCACAAACGTGATGGCATTCGCGGGGCACGCGGGCAGACAGTCGCCCAGCCCGTCGCAGTAATCGTCCCGCATCAGCTTCGCCTTGCCGTTCACCATGGCGATCGCGCCCTCATGGCAGGCAGCCGCGCACGCGCCGCAGCCGTTGCACTTTTCCTCGTCGATATGGATGATCTTTCTTATCATGATGGTTGCCTCCTTCATGTTGTTCTTGACTTTATGGGCATAGCATACTATCATTCAACCAACAAGTATGTTGTTTTAACAACATAAACGGAGAAAATTATGGATTATTCTTTTTTGACGAACACCGCGCTGTTCCGGGGCATAAGCAACGATGAAGCCAAGGAGATGTTGATTTGTCTGAAATCGTTTGAAAAAAGATATGACAAGGGCGCGGTGATCCTGCGCGCCGGCGAATGCACGGATAATATGGGGATGGTGCTTTCCGGCAGCGTAAACATAGAGATCGACGATCTGTGGGGAAACAAGACCATTCTTGACCATGCGGAGACGGGTCAGCTTTTTGCGGAAACCTATGCCTGTATTCCGGGCGAACCGCTGATGGTCAGCGCGGTCGCGCCTGAAAAGTGCGATATACTGTTTCTCAACGCGGCACGGATATTGACCACCTGCCCCAATTCCTGCGCGCACCACAATAAACTGATCCAGAACCTCCTGCAAATTTTTGCGGCAAAAAATCTCGCCCTTTCACGGCGAAGCCTGCATACATCCGCAAGATCCATCCGCGCCAGGCTTCTTGCCTATCTTTCCCAGCAGGCGAAACAGGCGGGGAGCTATCGGTTCACGATCCCCTTCAACCGCCAGCAGCTTGCGGACTATCTTGGCGTCGACCGCAGCGCTCTTTCAAATGAACTGAGCAAAATGCAAAACGAAGGGCTGCTCGCGTTTGAAAAAAACAGGTTCTCGCTTGCGACCGGGTATTATGCCTGCGGCTCAAGATAAAGCGGGCGGCGCACGCGCTGTGCGCCGCCCTTCACGGCAAACCTTCAGATGCGGTTACAGACCTTTTTCAAATTTCGGGCCGCGCGTCCTATTTTCGCGCGAGCGTCATGCCCACGAAAAGTTTTCCGCGCCTGCGCCCGTTTCGAAGTGATATTTCACAATGCCAATGTCCACCTTTGAATAAAACCCGCCGAGATTTACAGCCTTCACGGTATTGCCCGAAAGCTCGAGGCGGAATTTCTGTTGATTCATGGCTGTCGGGGCGAGCATCGCCGCTCTCATTCCGGCCCTGAACCAATCAGGCATGGCGCGATCCGTCGTGCAAAGCGTTTCCATGGGCTTTGACGTGTGCCGCACGCCCTCTGTTGAGCCATAACCTAAGGACAGAACGCAGACCAGCTTCTCGTTTCCGCCGATGCGTATGTTCTTCTTGGCCGCGCCCTTTGAAAAGCTCATTGCGACCCAGCATGTGTTCAAGCCGAGCATTTGCGCTTTCAGGGCGATGCGCTCACCGTAATAGCCGAGCTTTTCATCCAGCGCCGCATCCTTCTTGCCCACGAGCGCGACGTAATACCGCACGCCTGCGAATTTGCCGTAATGCGCCATCATGCCGTCAAAGGCTTTGGGATCATCCAGAACAAGCTGGATGTTCAGCTCTCCTTCGCTGTTGCATGCGTCTGTCTCGGCCCTCAGCGCGTCGATCACATCGCCCGGTATAGACTTGCTCAGATAGCTGCGCACCGCGTGGCGGGCATTCATTGCTTCACAAACCGTCATGATATTTATCTCCTTTTCATTCAACGTTTTCCTGTCAGTTTTTGCCTTGCGGAGCTTCTCACGAAGGCCGTTCATCCTCTTCCAGCCCCGGATAGCCGTTTTCGCGCGCGCAAGTCACAACGGCGTCCACATGATCCACAAGCGCTTTCAATCCGCTCCAGCAGCCCTTGTCGGCGTCCGCATAATAAAAGTTCATCGTGCCAACCCTGTGCATATTGATCAGCCCGGCGTCCCTCAGCACCTGCAAATGGTGGGAAACCGCCGGACGGGAAAGGTTTGTGCATTTGGTTATGTCGGGAACACGCATCCCGACGGCTTCGTTTTGCAGCAGCGCCACGAATATCCGCTGCCGCGTCTCATCGCCCAGCGCGATAAAAACCTTTCTGTAACGCAGGAATTCTTCCGCAAGCAGCCTGCGCTGTTTTGCACATTCGTTCATGCTCTTTCCTTTCGGGGCTATCGTTCATCAGTTTGAACCATTATACTATGCCGCCGCACAAAAAGAGCATTGGTAAAGCAAATCAATACCGTTTGCGCATATGCGCCTGCCGCGCCGGCAAGATTCATGCGGATAAGCTCTGAAACGGGCCTTTCATATTCAACGATCAGGATTTTGCGCATGCCGTTCGCCGCCTTCGGTTTTTATATGATGAGCCCGGCGCCCTTTGTGCATCCGTGTCGTATCTTGAATATCACAGACTTATCCGGAGCTTTTCTTTCCGGAGCCGCAGCGGGCATTCACCCTTTTTTCCCGCATAAAAGGAGATGTCCTTCGAACATCTCCTCATATGCGAGACCGCGGAAGCTTTTTTCATTCGTATCTGCCGTTCACTTCGCGGATGAGCGTCTTCATGCCGGCCACGACGTCGGCCGGACCGGCAATTTTCGCCGCCGCGCCCAGCGCGAACACCCATGCGTAGAACTGCGGACTGACGGCCACCGTGGCGCTTGTGCGGAAATGCGCGTCGTCAACATTCGCTATGGGGATATCCTTGCCGAAGCGATCCATCACAACGCCCACAAGATGGTTCTCAAATTCCATTTCCACACGGACTTCGTCCCCGCCGTACATGGAAAAGTTGCGCCGCGTATAAACGCTCATGTCGTGCGCGTCAAATGCGGCGTAGCCTTCGCGCTCAACGTCCGTCACGGTTATGCTCTCCATCCTGTCAACGCGGTAATGCTTGATCCTCAAAGCCTCGCTGTCATAGCCTATCATGTAATAATTCTCATTGTCCCATGTCAGCGCGAACGGGCTGATCTGATACACTCTGCCGTCATGGCGATAGGCTTTCTGCTTGGCAAGCGTGTATTCAAAATATTTGAAGGTGATCTGCCTGTTCGCGGCTATGCCGTTGTGGATGGCGTCCACGCTGTAATATATAGATTCGTTCATATGCTTTATGCGGCCGCCGACATACACCTGCCGCCGCATGAGCTGCGCCTCATATATGCTGCACAGATTTTCAAGCTTTTTGATGAGCTGCAAGGTTTTCTTCTCTGTGATGAACTGGCTTGCCTGCACGCTGTCCACCAGCAGCTTCAGCTCCGGCACCTCAAAATCGCGGCTGGCGATATAGTATCCGCCGGGTTTGCTTTTGGATAGGACGATATCCAGCCCGTACAGTCTCAGGGTTTCAATATCGTCATATATGCTCTTGCGTTCCGCCGCAATGCCGTTTGAGGCAAGTCCGCCGATTATGCTTTCCATCGGGAGCGGATGGTTTTCGTCCGTCTTTTCAAGCAGCATCTGCATCAGGCACAGAAGCTTGAGCTTTTGCTTCGGTGATCTTGACATGTGCTTACCTCCGATTAAATCGATCGATGATCTGATTTTACAACAGCCTGTGTCCGATAATAAGGACTGCGCATTGTGCTGCATTATGATGATATCAGGCATTGTGAGCTCATCTGCAACTTCAGGAGCAAGGACAGCTCAGATTCGACGCACCGGAAGGAAATCCCGGCCGGCGCGCAGAACGTCGGCATGTGCTTCAAGGCGGTCGTGCGCGGTTACAGCGCCGAAGAATTCCTTAAAAACGGCTGCTGCTATGTCGGCAGCAACTGACGCCGCGCTTTGAGGGCATACACTAAAAATTTTTACGATCAGCGTGAGAGTCCGTGGCTTGAGTCTGCTATAATGTTGCTGTCGGCTTCATGCAGTCCGCCGCCATGGACACGCTTTCAGTATCTGTGCCGTCCCTGGACGCATGACGCCTCAGGCGCCGAATAACAAAAAACGGAGATGATATAATGACCGACGTCGTCGCGGCCCTCATATGGGATGAGAACAAATTCATGATATGCAAACGCCCCGCCAACAAGGCGCGCGGCCTCCTGTGGGAATTCGTCGGCGGCAAGGTCGAAGAAGGCGAGTCCATGCAGGAAGCCCTCGCGCGGGAGTGTATGGAGGAGCTTGGCGTGAGGGTCGAAGCGGGTGAAATTTTCGCTTCGGTCGTTCACGAATACCCGGATCTCACGGTGCGCCTTACGCTGTTCAACGCCGTCATCAAAGAAGGTACGCCGAAGCTTTTGGAGCATACCGATATCCGCTGGATCACCGTTTCGCAGATACGCGATTATGCGTTCTGCCCCGCCGATGAAGTCATATTGCAGAAGCTCGAGCGCGAAAAGGGCTGAATCCCTCCCGCGCCGTTTTGGCTTCGTCCCTTATGCGTTTTGCCTGCAAATATCGATGACCGGCGCAAGATCGGCAGCGTTCACATAGCTCGCGCCGTTGTTGAGCATGTCGAGCATGGCGTCTTCATCGGCCGTGCGGTTCTGCTTCTTTTCAAGCTTGCCGCCGAGCGCCTTCTTCATGATCTTCATCATGAACCTGTATACGCCGTGCAGCCTGTTCATGTCGAATCCGCCCTGAAGCGTGAATAACGGCAGTCCGTCCGGCAGCGAATTGGTTTTTTTCACCTCTTCAAGCTGTGATCCCGTCGGGCCCATGCCCACGCCGCAGACCGCCTTAATCCTGAAAAGGCCGGCCGCTTTTCTGTAACCCATCACGCCGCCTGCCATCAGCCACCCAAGATAGATTATCTCGCTGCCGGCGGGCAGCTTCTCGGCCGCTTCATCAAGCGCATAAAGCGCAAGTCCCGTCCCTTCGGAAAGAAGCTTTGCATACTCGGCTGTATAACCGGTATTCGAAGTGTAAACAACGGCTTTTATCATGGCATTTTCCTTTCTCTGTTTTAATATACGGTTCCACCGGTTTGTAAACGCTTAAAAGTGCGCCCCGCCGTCATCGTCCAGAAAATATCTTCCCCGCGTTCTCGTCGCTTTTGTATACTGTATCGCCCTTTGCGGGCAATGGTGGATGCAGGCCATGCACTGGAAGCAGCGCGGCTTCACCCACGCGGGTTTTGCGCCTTTCATCTTAATCGCGCCCGCGGGACAGTTCCTTTCGCACAGACCGCAGCCGTTGCAGACGTCGTCCGCAAAAAACGGCAAAGTGCTCATGGCGAACGCATTGAAGAGCGGATTGACGACGGCTGTTTTTATGAGGGGTATACCGGTCTTCACGATATCTGTCTCCCGCACGCGCAGGTTTATGCAGCCGGCAATTTTATCCAGCCTTTCCCGCGCCATGACAAGCTTGCTTTCGCATATTGCGGGGGAGTCCACCTCAAACATGGGTATATAGTTGTTTGGCATCACAAGCGACCACGCAGCCTTCCACGCGAAACGCTTTTTAAGCTTTTCCATGGCGTTGCCCGGATCGTCCCCGCAGGTGCATACCGCGTAAGCATAAGCTTCGCCGTCAAGCTTGATGCCTGCCGCGAATTTTTCGACTGTTTCCGGCGCGCCCCACGAATAAATCGGGAAAACTAGGCCCACGCGCTCCCCGCGCCCGACGGTGATCCCCGGCGCAGCCTCACTCACGATGTCCAGCGCTTCATCCCCGGTGAGTTTTGCAAGCTGCCGCGCCGCCCATTTTGAGTTGCCGGTGCCTGAAAAATAGTATATCATCCAACCGCCTCGCTTTTCGAGAGATCTGTTTATTCATTATAGCATATCGGCAATGATATCGAATACGCCCGGCGGCATCGGGCTTGTTTTTTCAACGAATTGACTGCATGGGCCGCCTGATTTAATATAGTAACCGTGTCCCGCGGGAGCTGTCCCCCGGTCAGCGTTGTTCGCCCGGTTCAGCAGCCGGCCGGCATTTGGCGGTCGCCTCACGAGCGCCCCGGTTTTAAGCCGAAAAACCATATTTAGGAGATAACATGCTCAACAATATACCTCGCGTTGTTTCGCCGGATCTTTTGAAGGCGCTCTGCGAGATGGGACACGGGGACAGGATCGTCCTTGCCGATGCGAATTTTCCCGGCGCTTCGATCGCCGCGCAGGCAGGTTCGATTTTTATAAGGAGACCGAAAAGGCGTACTGCATCGTGATGACAGGCGAGCTTGCCGTATACGCAAACGTCATGCTGCAAAAGGGCGTCGTCAAATAAGCCGCCGGAGGCGTTCGATATACCTCTGGGCGGCGCTTACTCGCCCTGCTCGCGATAATCGACGCTCTGCACCGCGCATGCGGTAAGCTCGTTGAGACCGTACGCGGGCGAAAGCCACAGCGCCGCGTTATCTTCGCCCATCAAAAGCGGCATCCTCGGATGGATAAAGCCGATGTTCTCCGCGGCGGGGCGCGTGAGCACCACAAACTCCGGCACTGAGGAGTCCTTCAATACCCTGTACAGTCCGCAAAGGAAAGCGCGCCCGCCCCGCGCCGGCCCTATCGCATATTTTATCTTTTTTGAATCGCGTTTTTCCCACTCAAAATAATACGTCATCGGGATGAGACAGCGCCGCGTCTGCGCGCTTTGCGCGAACATCGGCTTGTCGGCCGCGCTCTCGCTTCTTGCGTTTATTATCAGCCCGTTTCCCTCCCTCTTCGGATAGCCCCATTTCATCGCGAAAACGGCGGGCGAAAGGCTTTTGCTGTTCGCAACTGCAAGCACGGTGCTGCCGGGGAATATCTCGCCGACGGCGATACCTGCCGCCGCGTCGTTGTCAACGTTGCGCGCGCCGGTCGTTCGGGCCGCCGCGAGCAGCATATCCTCAATGTCATCCTCCTGCGCGTAAAATCTGCCGCACATGGCTTATCCCCTCCGTATTTCCGGTCTTGTTCCCGTATGCTGATTATAATTCCCGCGGATGCGTTTTTCAACTTCAAGCCGTCACGGCGCTTCTTTACTTGACCCGTACGGAATGTTATATTTAAACCGTCGGACAGTTCAGGCGCACCCGGGCGCCTGCCATGTCACGCTCACGGCGTTGGTTTGCGCCGTTCCGGAGGTATAAAATGGCAAAGGCCATCATGATACAGGGTACGATGTCAAACGCCGGCAAAAGCCTTGTTGCGGCCGGTTTATGCCGCGTTTTCAAGCAGGACGGCTTTCGCGTGGCGCCGTTCAAAAGCCAGAACATGGCGCTCAATTCCTTCATCACGCGCGAGGGACTGGAGATGGGCAGGGCGCAGGTCGTGCAGGCGGAGGCCGCCGGCGTGGAGCCGAGCGTGCGCATGAATCCCATACTGCTCAAGCCCGTCACAAACATGGGTTCGCAGCTTATCGTCGCGGGCGAGGTCCGCGGCAATTACACCGCACGCGAATACTACGCGATGAAGCATACGCTCGTTGCGGACATAATGGCGGCATACGATTCCCTTTGCGCCGAAAACGACGTTATCGTCATCGAGGGCGCGGGCAGTCCGGCGGAGATAAACCTCAATGAAGGAGACTTCGTCAACATGGGCATGGCAAAGCTTGCCAAAGCGCCGGTTTTGCTTGTTGGGGATATTGACCGCGGTGGCGTTTTTGCGCAGCTTTACGGAACCGTAGCCCTGCTTGACGAGGATGAGCGGGCGATGGTAAAGGCCACGCTCATAAACAAATTCCGCGGGGACGTCTCCCTGCTCAGGCCCGGCCTTGACATGCTTGAACAGCTCACCGGCAAACCCGTTGCGGGCGTTCTGCCCATGATGGATATAGATATCGACGATGAGGACAGCCTTTCGACGCGGCTGACGCGAAAAGAAGCCGGCGCAGTCCTTGACGTCGCCGTGATAAGGCTCCCCCACATATCAAATTTCACCGATTTTGCGGCCCTTGAAGCGACGCCCGGCGTATGCGTGCGCTATATCCGCTCCGCAGGCGAGCTCGGCACGCCCGACATGACCGTGCTGCCCGGCACCAAAAGCACTATCGCAGACCTCAGATGGCTCCGCGAACGCGGCCTTGAGGCGTCGATAAAAAAGCTTGCCGCGCAGGGCGCTTTGATATTCGGCGTATGCGGAGGGTATCAGATGCTCGGCCGCCGCATCACGGACAGCGAGGGCGCGGAGGGCGGCGGCGAGATAAACGGCCTCGGTCTGCTGCAAACGGAAACGACCTTCGCCGCGCAAAAGCACCGCACCCGCGTCAGCGGCAGGATACTGCCCTGCGGCGGCACGCTTTCGTCAATGGGCGGCGTGACGGTCGACGGATATGAGATCCATATGGGTGAAACGGTACTTCTTGACGGCGCATCGCCGCTCGTCGCGCTTGACAACGCCCGTTTGGACGGCTGCTGCTGCGGCAATGTGTACGGAAGCTATCTGCACGGCTTTTTTGACGCGGAGGCCTGCCGTGAAGCCGTGCTCACGGCGCTTGCCGCGGCAAAGGGCGTAAGTCTTGCCGCCCCGTCATTCGACCTTAACGCATATAAAAACCGGCAGTATGACATGCTTGCGAGCAGCATGAGGGAGCATCTTGATATGGGGCTCATCAGGCGTATACTCGACGAAGGCATATAAAAAGGGCGGACGCCGAAGCATCCGCCGGATTCGTGATACGCTTTATCATCCGACCACTGTGTCTATAAAATCCATGAGGGTGGTTATGTCGAAAACCGGCAGGTTGGTGGCCTTCTGGATGGCAGCCGCATGGGGCGGCATATCGGTGCATTCAAGCACGATCGCCGCCGCGTCCGGATTCTCCTGCTGGAGGCGCACCGCGGTGGATACGATCTCGTCCCTCGCCCCGTCAACATCATAGTGGCCCTGGCAAATGCGGAAAAGCGAAAAATTCGGCTCCGTGCAAAGGCCTTTGATTATGCAGCGGGAAATATCCTTTTCGCTCAGCCCGCAGGCCTCGAGGATGGGACGGATAAGGAGCGTGTCGTCATAGCAAAGCACGATGATCTTCCTGTCGGCGCCTATACCGGAAAGCACCCACGGTATCTGGCAGACGGAGGAGATATACACCGGCACGTCAAGCGCGTCAGCCACATGACGCTGGAAACGGCCGAAATAGCCGCAGGAGGACGTGATGCACTTGCATCCGAGATCCTGAAGGCGTTTTGCGGCTTCGATTATGTTCGGCACAAGCGACATGTCGCCGCCGAGTATGCGCGGAAAATTCGAGCCTTCCACGATATCGGGCATTATCGGATATTCGTATGAGCCGCACTGGGACACATGCCCAAGGGGTTTGGGATTCCACGAGCGCATTATCAGCAGGCCGAAGCTGCACCCTTCGGTGGGAAGAGAGGTTTTCTGCTGAGGTTCGGCTGCGATGTTCGGTTTAAGCTCTTTCATGTTCTTTCTTGTATAATAGCCTTGTATTATACTTTTCCTCCTCTCTGAATTCGGTCCTGCCGTTTATTATAGGAAACCGTGGCGGGGCTTCTGACCCACGGCCTTGCTCACATAGCCCATCAGCTTCTTCATGTCCCAAACGTTTATGCCGAAGCGCTGCTTCAGATCCTCCTCGCGTCCGGCGAAAAGCTGTGTGTCAAGTAGGACGGCCTTTATGTTGTTGTTTGCGATGACGTCGTTCTCCTCAAGGTATTCGAGGACCGAATCGGCGTCCATGGTGCGCGGCTGCGTCTGCATGTAAACGCAATCCGAATATGCCGCTTCATCAATCCCGCACGCGGCGAACACCGCTTCGGCTTCCTTCTCGCAAAGATCGGACAGGATCAGAACGGTTTCACTGCTCCTCAACGCTATCCTTATCCATTTGAGCTGCATGAGCGGCGTCATGTATGTCGGCAGCTCCACCGCATCGGCCACGGCCTTTTGGAACATGCCCAGCGCCCCGCCGCCCGACGCGATGAATCTGCATCCCTCTATCTCAAGCTGAAGCGCGGCCTCGCGCACCGCGTCCTCGGTGAGAGAATCCACGATCCCGTATCTGACATGATATGGGAACGTGCGGGCGTTTGCGATGTGGCCGACGGGCTTGTAATCGCTTGTGCGCTCGATGATAACGCCTCCAAGATAGCCGCCGAAATTCTGTCCGTTGGTGATGCCAAGATCACCGTAGGGTTCGTTCGGGCTCTTGTACGCCCAGTTGCGAACGATTCCCTTTTTCATGGATAACCTCCTTATGATTTGATTGCATTGCCTGCGTCAAAACTGTCATATACTTGTATATTCAAGGTATCATTTCAGGCAGCTCCTGTCAAGTAGCTGCCTGAAATAATCGTGATATGCTTTTGTTTTGCATCAGGCCGGGGATAAGTCGATCGCGCGGCAAATCCGCGCGCGGTTCGTTCAGCCGTGGAATTCGATGTGCATTTTTATCTTGTCGCCCCTGAAATATATGCTTGAAAACTCGTAAATCCTGTTGTCGGGCGTATAAAGCTGATCCTGGAGCAGAAGCAGAGGCATCCCCGGTTTCACGTTGAGGTATTTTGCCTTGGAGCGGTCTGCCACAAATGTTTCAAGCGTTTCGACGACATACTGGCGCTCGAGATAATAATCTGTCGCCATTATCTTGCAAAGCTGTTCGTTGGTGAGATCCTTTTTTTCAAGGCCGGGGCAAAGCTTGACCGGCACATAGGATTTATGATAGCTGATATTGATGCCGTTCGCGGCGCGCACGCGCTTCACCTTGAACACCTGTTCGCCCACGCTTATGTTGAGCTTGTCGGCAAGGAATTCGTCCGCGGGCATAACGTCGCAGGATATAAGCTTGGTGGAAACGCTGTGCCCCTGTTCTTCAAGCTGCTTCCTCAGCCCCGAATACTGAAGGCTTGAAAATTCGTATTTCTTTTCGCTCACGAACGTGCCTTTGCCCTGTATCCTGTAAAAATAGCCATAGGAAACAAACTGAGAGACGACATTTCTCGCCGTCATACGGCTTATTCCGCATATTTTGCAAAGCTCATTTTCGGATGGGATGCGTGTGTTTGGAGCCCAAACACCGGTGCTGATCTTTCTGCGCATTATGGTTTCAAGCTGTTTGCCAAGCGGTACAGAGCTTTCCCTGTCAAGCATCATATCGGTGTTGTCGCGGTCACAATGTTCCATACAAGTCTCCTTATTTGTCGATGTACATATACACTTGTATACTCGTAATATCATTATACTACAAGGCGAATTCATGTCAACATGCGCATGGATGTCCGTTGTTTTGTGAAGCTATACAAGGCGTCCGGGTAACGCTTGGTGAAACCGCGAAAGGGCAGAATGAACCGCGGTTCAGCCTCCCCTTTCACAACGCCGTTCGATGATTATTTTACGATGTGGCAGGCGACAAAGTGCTGCGGCTCGACCTCGATGAGCTGCGGTTCGTTCTCACGGCATGCGTCGCAGACAAAGTCGCAGCGGTTCATGAAGCGGCATACAGGCTCGGGGTTGATCGGTGAGCCGACCTCGCCGCGAAGCACGATGCGCTGTTTCCGGTTATGCGTGCTCGGCACCGGGATCGCGGAAAGCAGCGCCTGCGTATACGGATGCAGCGGATTTGCGAAAAGCACCTCCGAAGGGGCTTTCTCGATCAGCCTGCCGAGATACATCACCGCGATGTCATCCGAAAAATGGTTGACGACAGAAAGATCGTGTGTGATGAAAATGTAGGTGAGGCCTCTCTCGTTCTGTATGCGCTTCATCAGGTTGAGTATCTGCGCCTGTATTGAAACGTCAAGCGCGGAAACCGGCTCGTCGCAGATGATGAACTTGGGATCCATCGCAAGCGCGCGGGCGATGCCTATGCGCTGACGGCGGCCGCCGTCCAGCTCATGCGGATATGTGTTGATGAGGCGTTCTGCAAGGCCGACCGTGTCCATCAGCTCGCGCACGCGCTGGAAGCGCTCGTATTTGTCCTTGATTATGCCGTTGTCCTTGAGCGGCTCCTCGATCGCCTGGCTCACCGTCATGCGCGGGTTGAGCGATGAAAACGGATCCTGAAAGATGATCTGCATCTGGGTGCGCATTTTGCGCATTTCGGTTTTGTTGAGCTTTGTCACGTCAACGCCGTCGAATATCACGCTGCCCGCCGTGGGTTCCGTCAGGCGCAGTATGGCGCGGCCGGTGGTTGATTTTCCGCAGCCGGACTCTCCGACGATACCAAGCGTTTTCCCTCTTTCGATTGTAAAGGAGACGTCATCCACGGCATGGAGTATATCCTTGCCGCGTTTGAAATACTTTTTCAGATTGCGTACGTCGAGAATGACGTCCTTCTCATTCATTTCGTGTTCCACTCTCACTCCACTCCTTTACAGTTTGCTGTCTGTCGTGCCGTCGTCATACAGGTGGCACTCTGCAAAATGGGTCTGCGAAAAGTAATTGCGGTGGGGCGCTTCCGTTTTGCATATTTCGGTTGCATAGTCGCAGCGCGGCCAGAATGCGCAGCCCTGCGGAAGATTCGACGGATCCGGCATCAGGCCCCTTATCGGCTTAAGCTCCGCGGTCCTGTTTTCGATGTTCGGCAGCGAACCGAAAAGGCCCTGCGTATACGGATGGCGCGTAACGTCGAATATATCCTCGAGCGTGCCCGATTCCACGATGCGTCCGGCATAGATGATGGAAACGTCGTCGCACATCTCGGCGATTATGCCAAGGTCGTGCGTTATCATGAGGAGAGACATGTCGTGCTTGTCGCGCAGCTCGCGCATAAGCTCAAGCACCTGCGCCTGTATGGTGACGTCGAGCGCGGTGGTCGGTTCGTCGGCGATGAGCAGCTTCGGGTCGCACGCAAGCGCCATCGCTATCACCACGCGCTGCTTCATGCCGCCCGAAAACTGATGCGGGTATTCATCCGCGCGCACCTTGGGGATGCCGACGATCTCCAGCATTGACTGGGCTTTCGCGTAGGCCGCCTTCTTGTCCATGTTCTGATGCAGGGCAATGGCTTCCGCGATCTGATCGCCCACGGTGAATATGGGATTGAGCGCCGTCATCGGGTCCTGAAATATCATCGCCACATTGTCGCCGCGGATGGTTTCAAACTGTTTTTCGCTCAGCGCGGCGTGGCTTCTGCCCTTTGCGTCCTCCTTGATAAGCTCCGTGCCGTTGAGCGTTATCGTGCCGCTCACGATAACTCCCGGCGGGTCGGGCACGAGGTTGAGTATGGAGAGGGCCGTTGTGGTTTTGCCGGCGCCGGTCTCGCCCACGAGGCCGAACGTCTTGCCTTTTTTGATGTTGATATCGATGCCGTTCACGGCCTTGACCACTTCGTCTTCCGTAACGTAATGGACGACAAGGTTTTTAATGTCAAGGACTGTATCGTCTTTTTCTGTTGTTTTGATGATCTCTTCCGACATTTGTTTGTCCTCCTTCCGTTACTTCTTCAGGCGGGGATCAAGCGCGTCGCGCAGACCGTCCCCTATCAGGTTGAACGAGCATATCGTGAGAAGCAGCGCTATGCCCGGCCCGAACACGAGGTATGAGTTGCCGCGTATGTAGGCGCGCGCGCCGGAAAGCATGTTGCCCCAGTCGGGCGTGGGCGCCTGTATGCCCATGCCGATATAGCTCAGCGTGGAAACGCTGAGTATGCGCGTGCCGATCGCGAGCGCGTACTGCACAAGTATCGGCGCCATTATGTTGAGCAGTATATGGCGCAGGATTATCGTCCTGTCCTTGGCGCCTATGGCGCGGGCGGCTTCCACATACTGTTCGTCGCGCACGCTGAGGATCGAGGAGCGCACGAGTCGCGTGAATTTTGAAATATAGGATATGCCGAGTGAAAGTCCCAGGAAGAACTGGGTGCTCTGGAAAGCGCTCATTATGGCGATGGCCAGCAGCAGGCCCGGGATCGCCAGCAGCACGTCCGTAACGCGCATAATGATAAGGTCTATCGTGCCGCCGTAATAGCCGCCGACGGAACCGAGGATCATGCCCACCACAAGGGCGAACGTCGTCGCGAACAGGCCGATCTTGAGCGAAACGCGCGCGCCGTAAACAAGGCGGCAAAGCATATCGCGTCCAAGCTCGTCAGTGCCGAGGATATGCTCCTTGCTCGGATGCTGCAAACGCTCCATGACCTTTATGTCGCACGCATCCGCCTTGTAATCCCAGATAAGGTCCGCGCACGAGGCTGCCAAAACGATCAGCACAAGAATGATGAGTCCCAGCATCGCGGCCTTGTTCTTTTTGAACATCCTCCAGACTTCGCCGGCCCTGCTCTTCTTCTTGTTTTCCTTCATGAACCTTTTGTAGTCTTCCTTGGCCTTCGCCCTGCTTTCAGCAGTGCTCACAAAGGCGGTGTTTGTATCGCTCGTCATGCGTTGTTACCTCCCCTCAGATACTGGGCCTTGATGCGAGGATCGATCAAAGCGTAAAGGAGATCCACCATAAGGTTTATAACGCTCACCGTGATGGAAACGAACACCATGCAGGCAACCACGGACGGCGTATCCTGAATCTTTATGCTGTCTATCATAAGACGGCCGATCCCGGGGATCGCGAACACGGTCTCGATTGCCACGGAACCCGCCATAAGACTTCCGAAATTTAGGCCGGCAACGGTTATCGAGGGGATGATTGCGTTGCGAAGAGCATGAACGTATGTGGCTTTGCGGTTGCTGACGCCCTTTGCTTTGGCTGTGCGGATATAATCCTGTCTCAGCACCTCAAGCATGGAGGAGCGCTGTGTCCTCGTGACGCTTGCGAGCTGGTTGAAGCTCATCGTGACGGCCGGCAGAATATAGCATTGCCATTTGTCGGCGCCCGCCGCAGGCAGCAGGTCAAGCTCAAGCGAGAACAGAAGTATCAGCATGATGCCTATCCAGAACGTCGGCGCGGAAACGCCGCATATGGAAAACGCGCTCACGCAGTAATCCGCCGCGGTATTTTGGTTCACCGCGGCGATCACGCCGAGCGGGATCGATATCACGATGGACAGGAACATCGCCGCGAAGGTCAGCTTCAGGGTATATGGAATGGCTGCAAACAAGCGGATGGAGACCGCTTCGCCTGTATACCAGGAAGTGCCGAAATCGCCTTGGAACAGTTTGACGATATAATTGAAAAACTGTTCGAGGAAGGGTTTGGTTATGCCGAGGGATTCGCGGGTCTCCTCGATAAGTTGTGGTGTGGCGTCGCCGCCCAGCATAACCGCAACAGGGTCGCCGGGAGTCAGATACATGATCAGGTACACCAAAAATACGACTGCGATCGTGACCGGGATCATGTAGACAAGGCGTTTGAGTGAATACTTAATCATGTATTTACCTCATCGCTTCGGAAATTGTTTTTGAAAACCAGGGCCGGGCAAGCGCCGCGACCGGCGCCTGCCCGACTTTTTAGGGGAAACGTTTGCTCTCTACGATCAATAGGTAAGGGTGTGATACCAGTAGGTGGTCTCGATGTTCATGTTCACGCCGTTGAGGCCGGTCCTCGACACGCAGTAAAGATTGCTGTTGAACAGACCGATCCAGGGGCACTCGTCGCAGAGCATCGTGTGCAGCTTGGTGTAATTGTCAAGGCGGGTCGCGTCGTCGAGGGAACCCTTCGCGGCTTCCATCAGTGCGTCGCATTCCGCGTTGTCAAAGTGGGACATGTTCTTTGCGCCGATGCCGGAAGCGGAGAACTGACGTGCGTAGAACAGCTCCGGATCATTGTAGAATGCGGTATAGTCGAACGCCATATCGTATTCGTTGGCGGCCATGACCTCGGTGAGGATGGTGTTGTCGATGCGGGTGTATTCCATCGTGATGCCGACGGCCGCAAGATATGCCTGAACGACCTGCGCTATGCGCTCTTCGGCATCGGTCTTGCAGCAGGCCTTGACGGTGAGGCTCGTGACGCCTGCCTGGGTGAGCAGCTCCTGCGCCTTGGCGGGATCATAGGTATAACCCGAGGGGTTGTCGGTATAGCCGTAAACCGTCGGCGCCCAAACTGTCGGGCAGACCTTGCCGTAGCCTTCATAGCCGACGGCGAGGCAGTCGTCGCGGTTGATGGCGTATGCAACGGCCTGACGCACGAGCTTGTTGGAGAACGCGGCGCTCGCGGTGTTGAGGGCGATGTAATACAGCGTGGAAGACGAATGCTCGTTGAGCGTGAGGTTCGGATCCTTGAGCACTTCGTCCATCGCGGCGGTATCGAAGTTGACGTTGAGGTCGGCGTCGCCGGACTGGAGCATGATGGTGCGGGTGGTGGCTTCCGGAATTATCTTGAACAGAAGCTTTTCGTTCTTGGCGGAGTCATCGGGGTTGAAATAGTTGGGGTTCTTGATGAGCTCAACATAATCGCCGATCACGCGGCCGCCCAGATAATAACGTCCGGTCGCGCCGTTCCTCATGACCTCGTCCCAGTCGCACTCGCCCTTATCGGCCTTCTCCACCCATTCCTTTTCAAGGATGGCGCAGGAGGTGTTGGAAAGCGCCGTGGTCAGCGAACCGTAGATGGTGCTGGTCTTCACGGTGAAGGTGTAATCATCCACAGCCTCGATGGCTTCGATCGGAGCAAGCAGCGTTTTGCCGCTGGAGGAGTTGGTCTTGGAACGCTCAAGGTTGAAGAGAATATCCTCGGTGGTGCACTCGTTGCCATCGAAGAATTTTATGCCCTCATAAATCTTGAAGGTCCAGTTATAGTCGTCAACCTGCTCATAACTCTCGATCATGATGGGCACAGGATCAAGGTTCTCATCGGTCTCGAACATACGGTTGAGCATGTTCTTCATGCAGTTCTTGGTATTGACGTCGGTTGACGCGGTGGGGTCCCAGCTTATGATGTCGGAAGACTGAACCACAATAATGGTTCCCTCTTCACGGCCTGCCGGAAGTCCGCCTGCCGCTTCGGCGGGTGTTGCCGCTGCGTCTGTCGCCGCGGGCGCCGCCTGTTCGGTAGTTGCAGGAGCTGCCCCCTCGGTGACGGCCGGTTCTTCAGTCGTTGCAGGCGCCGCGCACGCAATCAAACTGAAAGCCATAGCCAATACCATGAACAGTGCCAGGAACTTTTTCATGTTATTACCTCCAAAATTATTTTATAATCACCGGTCGGATCCGGTCATTATCAGAAATGAGAAATGTCTGCCCGCGCGGGCGTGAAGTCATGTGTTTTCCCTGCTCGGGGGGATCGAAGAGGAAACGTTGCTTACGCCCCCTCCGCGTTTTTGGGTTTGCGGAAGGGGCGCATTTTCATATTTTACCAGTTCTTCTGGGCAAGCATGAAAGATTCGCCGTCGCGCTTGCGCACTTCTTCGGATTTGAGGCCAAGCTCGCGCTCGAGTATCGCTATGACCTGAGGTCCGCAGAACCCGCTCTGGCAGCGGCCCGTGCCGGCCCTTGTGCGGCGTTTCACGGCGTCGAGCGTGCGCGCGCCGACCGGACGGTGAATGGCTTCGACGATCTCGGCCTCGGTCACGGTTTCGCAGCGGCAGATTATATGGCCGTAAAGCGGATTTTCCTTCACGAGGGCGTCCTTCTCCTCAGGCGTGGCCTTGCTGAAGCGCGCGATCCCCTTGCGGGTGAAGCAATAATTCTCCTTGCGTATCAGCTCAAGGCCGGCCTCGCGCATCATCTGGAGGGTGTACTTCGCAACGCCGAGGCTTCCCGTCACGCCGGACGAACGGATGCCGGAAAGACTCACATAGCCCTGCACCTCTTTTGAAACATAGATGTTGTAATCCGCGGGCGTTCTTGCCGGGCGAAGGCCGACATACTGCGTGATGGTATCCTCAAGATGGATGTTCGGCACGATGCGCTTTGCTGCGGCTTTGAGCGCGTCATAGCCCTCCGCCGTTCCCTTCTTGTCGTAACGGTCCTCGATATCAACGGAAGTGGTGAATATTATGGTGTTGCCCTCAACGGAAGGCGCGACGCCCATGCCGCGCGCGTTCGCGGTGCCGGGATAATCGATTATGTGGTTCACCTTAACGGGCGTGGCCTTGTCGAGGACGATGAATTCGCCCTTTCTCGGATTGATCTTGAAATCGCAGTGGCCAAGCGCCATCTTTTCTATTTCGTCGCAGAAAAGGCCCGCGCTGTTGATTATCCATTTTGCATGGATATCGCCCCTGGTGGTATGCACGGTCTCGATCTTTCCGCCCGTGACGTCCATGCCCGTCACCTTGCAGTCAAGCAGGAAGTGGGCGCCGTTCTCCGCCGCGTTCTCGGCCTGGGCGATGACGAGCGTGAAAACATCGCCGTGTGAGGTGCGCGGGTCCCAAAGACCGCCCTTCACGTCGGGATTGAGGTTCGGCTCCATCTCGCGTATCTCGGCGGCGGTGCGCATCTCAACATCCCAAACATTGTTGTCAAACGACTGCTTCTGAATGACGGCAAGCTTTTTATACTCGTCGTCGTTTATGGCGATGGTGATCTTGCCGCAGTTGAGCAGCGGCACGTCAAGCTCCTTGCAGAGGTTCGCCATCATTATTTTGGAGTTTACAGCCACCCTCGACTCAAGCGTGAAGGGCGCGACCGTGGCCTCCGTGCTGATGAAGCCGTTGTTCGACTTCGAAGCGTCGCCGCCGACGTCGTCGCGCTTGTCGACGCACATCACGTCAAGCTGATACTTGGTAAGCTCTCTTGTGATCGCCACGCCGACCGCGCCGGCGCCTATCACCAATACGTCAGTGTTATACATTTGCTTTAACCTCCTTATGCGACGGGCATACAGGCGACCATATCAATACCTGTATCGAGGATGTTTTTGATTATCACCTGGTGCATCTCCACAGGAGCCTTCACCGTGACCTTTTTAACTTCCTTCATGCACGCGAACATCAGCTCCTTGGGTATGGGCTTGTTGGAACGGATGGGAAGCATCTTGCGCCCGGCGCCCTCAAGCACGACGGAGGTGGTCAGCGTCCTGCACGGCAGCACGAACTCGCTTTTGGCGTATTCGAAGCCGCGCTGGCACTGGTTGCCCTCAATGCTCTTCACCTCGCGGCCTTCGCCGTTGACGGTTATCTCGCAGCCTCGCGGGCATATCACGCAAATTACTTTTTTTGTTGTCATGGCTTTATCCCTCCTTATTTCGCGCTCACGACGACCTTGCCGGCAAGCTTCGCCGCGTCGGCCGGTTTTATGGTGACATGCTCCATCTCGCCCGGGTTCACGCGGATGGTGTTCCTGCCGTAAAGCTCCTCGCCGCAGCAGCTCGCTTCAACGCGCGCGCCCATCTTCGGCGCGACCACGCGGAAGAACACGTTCACCTCGCTGTCGTCCTCTTTTGTGCATACGATCCTTTGCGGACACACATAGCGCACGTTCTCGCCCGTGGCGACCTCCACGCATTCGCCCTTGGGGAGCCTGCCCGCAGCGTAAAGCGCGGCGTATTTGCCCGCCCTTTCGCTTTCGCGCGAAACGTTGTCCACAAGGTCGTTGACGTGAAGCACGTTGCCGCAGACGAACACGTTTTCCTTCTCTGTCTGCATGAACTGATTGACCGTCGCGCCCCTTGTTATGCCGGAAAGGGCGATGCCGTCCGTCTTTGTCAGCTCGTTTTCGGGTATAAGGCCGACGGAGAGCAGCAGCGTGTCGCACGCGACGACCTCCGCCTTCTCCATTATGGGCTTGTTGTGTTCATCCACCGGAGCTATGGTAACGCTCTCCACACGGTCGCGGCCGGTTATGTCAACGACCGTATGCGAAAGCATGAGCGGAATGCCGAAATCGTCAAGGCACTGCACCTTGTTTCTTGTAAGACCCGCAAGGAACGGCATTATCTCGACAACAGCCTTGACCTTGGCCCCCTCAAGGGTCATGCGGCGCGCCATTATCATTCCGATATCGCCGCTGCCGAGTATCACGATATTCTTGCCGACCATCTCGCCCTGCACGTTGAGCAGCCGCTGCGCGGTGCCCGCCGTGTATACCCCCGCGGGACGGGAGCCGGGTATCATCAGGCTGAAGCGCGTGCGTTCACGGCAGCCCATCGCAAGCACGAACGCGCCGGCCTTGACCTCGATCATGCCGCCGTTGTTCACGCAGAAAAGGGATCTGTCCCTGAACTCGAGCGCCATTGTGTTAGGCTTGAATTCGATGCCAAGCGCGTCGAGCTGGCTGATGAACCTCTGCGCATATTCGGGTCCGGTCAGCTCTTCGTTGAAATACTTGAGACCGAAACCTGGATGGATACACTGTTGAAGAATACCGCCGGGATTGCCGTCACGCTCGATGATGACAACCTTGGCCGCACCTGCTTTTTTCGCCGCGATAGCCGCCGCAAGGCCCGCAGGGCCCGCGCCAACCACAGCAACATCACATGTGAACTCTACCATTTTTCCCTCCAAGCTTTTTGATTAAGTATTAAAACCCATGCCCCGCATGAATACAGAACAAAGAATTTGAAAACCGGTGATCCGCTGATTTGGGCCGAAGGTCGAAGCGGAGGATCCTTCTTAAATTGTATATAAACAACTATACAGGTTATGATGAGTTACTACAATGCTGATTATATAAGAGTTGGATATACTTGTCAACGCTTGAATAACGCGGGCGCAAAAAACTTTTATTTATTCACCGCGTTCGGCGTCATATCAAAAAAGCAAGGCAAAACCGCGTAAAACAAGCATATTTGACTATGCGGTATCCGCCGTTTTTGCGCATATGCGCGCAAACATATTTTTTTCCGGCGCGGACCGCGCCGCCGGCGAAGCGGTTTTTTATGCCTGGCGGAACCGTTCGGACATCCATAGGTGATATTAACTGTATTGACATGTATATACATATGTGATAATCTAACTTGTATCAATTCGAATATGTGTACGGAAAGACGGGTAACAGCCATGAAAATTGCCGTTGGATGCGATCCGAACGCATCCGAATTCAAAAAGGTTCTCATCCCTTTCATTGAAGATCTCGGGCACGAGGTTGAAGATTTCGGCAGCGACGATCCGATCTATGCCAACACCGCCATAAGCGTTGCGAAAGCCGTCGCAGCGGGCCGGTGCGAGCGCGGCGTGTTGATATGCGGCACGGGCATAGGCGTCAGCATCGCCGCCAACAAGGTGCGCGGGGCTTACGCGGCGTGCGTGAGCAACGTGTATCAGGCGCAGCGCGCGCAGCTGAGCAACAACGCCAACATAATCACCATGGGCGCGCAGGTCATCGGCATAGAGCTTGCGAAGTGCCTCGTCAGGGAGTATCTGGGCGTGACTTACGACCCCAATTCCCGCAGCGCGCCCAAGGTGCAGCGCATATACGATTATGAGGAAAAGGGGGAATAGAGATGGATCGACGCTCGATCGCGCAGCTTGAGCTTGAATCGACGCGGTGCAGGCTCAACGTGCTGCGCATGGTCCGCGCCGCGGGGCACGGACATATCGGCGGCGCGCTGTCCGCCATGGATATCGTGAGCGCGCTTTACTTCTATAAAATGAAGCTTGATCCGCGCGATCCTTCCATGCGAGACAGGGACCGTTTCATCCTTTCCGCCGGTCACAAATGCCTCTGCCAGTATGCCGCGCTTGCGGAGAGGGGCTATTTCCCGAAGGATATCCTCGATACATACGGCGCCATAGATTCGCGCATTCCGGGGCATCCCAACATGCACGAGCTGCCGGGCATCGAGGCCAACACGGGCGCGCTCGGGCACGGTCTGTCTATCGCGGTGGGCATGGCGCTTGGCGCCAGGCTCGATCAAAACGGAAGCAGGGTCTATGTCGTCATGGGCGACGGCGAGCTTGCCGAAGGCTCCAACTGGGAAGCCGCGGCCGCAGCGGCGCATCATAAGCTTGACAATCTCACGGTCTTTGTCGATTTCAACGGTCTCCAGATAAGCGGAAGGGTACAGGACGTGATGAACTTCACGCCCATTGCGGAGCGCTTTGCCGCGTTCGGATGGGAATGCGAGGATATAGACGGCAACGACATGAGCGCCGTCGTGGACGCGCTCGACCGCCTGCCGCTCAGGCACGGCAAACCCACCTGCATCGTCGCGCACACCATCAAGGCGAAGGGTCTTTCCTTCGGCGAAGGCGACGCGGCTTTCCATTACTGGAACGCGACCGAACCGCTTTTGGAAAAGGCCGAATGTGAGCTCAACGAGCTCATGCTCAGTCAAATGAAGGAGGCGCGCGCATGACGGGCAATTTTGAAGATCCGCGCAAGGTGTTCGGCAAGGCGGTCGTGGAGCTTGCGCTTCATGACGAGCGCATGGTGCTGCTTTCGGCGGACAGCGGCAAAAGCTCCGGATTCGGCGAGTTCATAAAGGCCTGTCCGGAAAGATATTTTGAGTTCGGCATAATGGAACAGATGGCGCTTGGCGCGGCCTCCGGGCTTGCGACCACCGGCAGGATACCCGTTTTCTGCGCCATTGCCCCGTTTGTCACCGCCCGTCCGTTCGAGATGTTCCGCAACGATATAGGTTATATGAAGCAGAACGTGAAGGTGGTCGGCCGCAACGGCGGCATCACATATTCCGATCTCGGCTCCACCCATCATTCGCTCGATGATTACGCGATAATCGGCATGATACCCGGCGTTGTGATACTCTCGCCGGAGGATCCAAACGAAATACGCGGCGCCGTGAAGGCGATGATCGCGCATGAAGGCCCGGTCTACATGCGCATAGGCAACGCGGCGATACCGAATCTTTTTGAGGAGGAACCGTTCGTCATCGGCCGCGGAAGGCTCATCGCCTGCGGAAGCGACGTCACTGTGATCGCGACCGGCACGCAGACAGGCGCCGCGACGGAGGCCGCGCGGCTTTTGCAGGCCAGGGGCATAAGCTGCGAGCTTATCGGTATGCCGACGGTCAAGCCGCTCGATGAGGAAATGATACTCTCCTCCGTTAAAAAGACCGGCAGGGTCATAACCGTCGAGGAGCACTATGTGCGCGGCGGTCTTGGCACTGCGGTCTCGGATCTGTTGTGCGAAAAGCACCCCGCGCCCGTGATGAAGCTCGGCGTCCCGCACGATTATGCCACAAGCGGCCCGTACGACGAGATAATGCGCAAATACGGGCTTGACGCGCCTGGCATCGCCGCCGCGGCGGAAAGCTTCATCAGGGGATAAGCCCCCGCAACCTTTTAAATATTCATATAATGATTTCAAACGCTGAAAGGAGAAAACAATGACCGTCAATTATCTCTCGACAGGCGAAGGCCGCGTGGGCGTGAACTATACGCTGCGCTCCTTCGACGCCCCTGCGGCAAAGGGTCAGGAATCCGATGTCAACCGCGTGCTCGACATGCAGATAACCGCGAACGATTTCGCTCTTCTCAAAAGCGCCGTCAAATACATCGGCGTGAGCGATCGTTTCAGGGATGTGGTGAACACCTTCAAGCCGGCTTGCGGAGAAACGCCCCAGGGCTTCCGTCTTGAGAGCAGCTACGCCGGCGGCGGTCTTCTCTGCGTGGATATGGTCCGCGACATTTCGTATGACAAGAACGGCATGAAGCGCCCCACCCGCGTGATATTTTCGGCGGATTCTGCAAACCCGTACGAGGTCGCGCCCATCGCGCCGCTTCTCGGCAACCTCACCTGCAATCCCGGCATTGTGTACGATCTTTTCATCAACAACCCCAAGGCCAACGTGGGCAACAAGTTCAGGACCCGCGAGGAGGTCATGGCGGAGATCGGCCGCGTGCTGGGGCCGGGCTGCGACATTTCCGTGGAGCTTAACAATCCCTTTGAAAAGGATTTCAACAAGATCCTTGAGGAATGCGAAGAATTCAAGGAGATGCTCAGCGAATACCGTCTCGTGATAAAGGTGCCGCACACAGGCCCCGTAAACGCCGCCAACGTCAACGAGCTGCTCGAGGGGGACAAGCGCTTCTCCGTGCGTTATGACAAATGCGCCACGGCGGATGCTCTTGCCGGCCACAATCTCGCCCTCAGGCTGAGGGAGCACGGCTATCGCATAAACTACACCCTCATGTTCGAGCCGTATCAGACCAACCTCGCGCTTCAGGCCAAGCCTTATTTCATCAACAGCTTCATCCGTCACCGCATGAAGCAGACCGCCGCGTTCAAGCAGCTCGTTGAGTTCTTCGAGCTTACGGGCGAGGCCAAATATCTTGAAGAGCTCCGCGCGCAGATGCTCGCGAACGATTATCTTGCCAAGAGCGAAACCGCGGCCGATCTGCTCAGTTGCTATCAGAAAGCCAAGGACATCATCAAATACCGCAACTGGGATAACGATTCCGGCAGCGACGGCCTTGACAGCGCGCGCCACAATCTGCGTATGCTGCGTCAGGATAATCTGCGCGACACGCGCCTCATCCTCTGCTCGATGGAGGGGGATTTCAACTATCCCGATATCGACAAGCTCATGTGCGATCCGGAATATCAGGATGTCATAGACCGCGTCGTGATCACCGCGGAGCCGTCGTATCTTGCGCGCTTCACCAGCACGAATCAGGTCGTTTCCTATCAGCGCCGCTTCATGAACGCCGTCAATAACGACGCGAAGAAATAACGTCTTACCATCCATAATCACATCAGGAGCCGCCCCGCAGGATGCGCGGCGGCTCCGCATTTTCGATGCGAAGGAGGCATTCGAACATGAAAAAAGCCCCTCTTTCCGGCGTATTCGCGCCCATAGTCACCGTTTTCGACGACAGGCAGGCTATCCGCGTCTGCGACATCGAAGAGAATATACGCATATATAATGAAACGGCGCTTTCAGGCTATATGCCCCTGGGCAGCAACGGTGAATTTCAGGGCCTCACGGATGACGAATCGCTCACGGTGCTTCGCGCCGTCTGCCGGGTGCGCGCTCCGGGCAAGCTTGTCGTCGGCGGCTGCGGGCGCGAATCCACCGTCAAAACGCTTGAGCTTATAAAAAAAGTGGCGGACGAAGGGCTTGATTACGCTTTTGTGCTGCCTCCGTCCTATTTTGTGCATCAGATGACGGACGAGGGCATATACCGCTTTTATATTGAGATCGCGGACAAAAGCCCCATACCCATCGTCATATACAACGCGCCGAAATTCTCTGCGGGATTCGACGTTTCCCCCGCGCTCGCGTCAAGGCTTTCCGTGCATCCCAATATTGCCGCGATCAAAAACTCGTCGCAGCGGCCCAATTCCGATTATACGCTTATTATTAGCGCGGGAAATTTCGACGTGATCGCGGGCAACATCGGCAACTTTTATTCCGGTCTGCGTCAGGGCGCGCTCGGCGGCGTGCTCTCAACGGCAAGCTATCTGCCGGATTACTGCTGCGCGCTGTACGATCTTGTGAAATCCGGAGATTATATAAAAGCCGAAGCCCTTAATTCCATGCTTCAGGATGTTTCCAAGCATACCGCGGGACCGTTTGGCGTCGCGGGCGTGAAATGCGCGATGGATGCGCTCGGCATGAAAGGCGGCCGTGTAAGGCTGCCGCTGATCGACCTTGCGCCCGAAAAAGCGCTCGAATTCGCGGCTGTGTTTTCAGCTCACGGCATCAAAGCGGCGCCGTGACGCTCGCCTGACCGCGCGGTAAACGTTATATCCTCAGATTCTTTGGCCTTGACCCCGGCATGGCAATACATATTCACCATACCGATGTTGTACGCGGCGCCGGCGCACACGCCCGCGGTCCGTATGGCATAAGGTATGTTGCCCGCCGCGGCGAACAGTTACATATCAGTCCTCCCTTCGCTTTTGACCGCTAACAATTGAGAAAGCCTTTTTGCATGCATAGAACATTTCAGGTATAAATTCAGGATAAAATTATACGCCGTGCGCGCCGTGAGCCGGGCCGTTTTTCCGCCGGTGCGCGCGCGCTGCGCCCCATCGTATATATACTTAAGCATCCTCCTTGACAGGCGCGTGAACCCATGCTATACTCTCCACGCAACCGAGATAAGTGGTGGAGTCTGTCATAGGGTGCTTATATGCACTCTATTTATTTTAGGTTGATGTCGGATCCGGACGCATTTATGCAAAAGGGTCCGCTTCGGCTTCACGCATTATGTGGAGCCGTTTATACGTTTTAAAGTCACACCATTCAGCCGGATCGGCTCCGCGCCGTGATTTGAGCGCATAAAGCAGCCGCACCACCCCTCCTGCGTTGCATAATTATGTAATGCGGGGTTTTTTTATATAAAAACTGCCGCCGCGGAGGAAATAACATGCACGAAGCAAGCATAGCCGCGCATATGCTCGGCATAGCCGAAAAAGCGGCCGGCGACAGATGCGGCGACGTTTGCGGCATAACCGTTTCCATCGGCGAAATGGCCGGCGTAATGACGGATTCGCTCATATTCGCCTTCAACGCTCTCAAAAAGGAAACGGCGCTCAAAAATGCCGTGCTCAACATCCGGACGCAGCGCGTCATCCTTGTCTGCGGGGATTGCGATGAGGAGTATGAGGCGAACGGTTTCCCATATATATGCCCCCGCTGCGGCAGCGCGGCGTTTCGCATATTGCACGGCGAGGAAATTTTTATAAAGGAGCTGGAGGTCAAAACATGAACACGATCAAGGTGTCATACGATATCCGTGAAGAAAACAGACGCCTGTCCGAAGACCTGTCCGTGCGTTTCGGCGCGGCGGGCGTGCGGGCGATCGGCCTTGTCGGCTCGCCAGGCTCCGGCAAGACGACGCTGCTCGAATACCTGCTGCCGAGGCTCAGCCGCACGCGGCGCGTGGCCGTCATCGAAGGCGATGTGGCGACCGACAACGACGCGCGGCGCATCCGCGCGACTGGCGTGGACGCCGTTGAGATAAACACCCTCGGCGCGTGTCATCTTGATTCGGCGATGATCGAAAAGGCGCTTTGCTCGCTCAAGCTCAACGCATACGACATGCTCGTCATCGAAAACGTGGGCAACCTTGTGTGTCCCGTCGCCTTCCCGCTGGGCGAATCGCTGCGGCTTGCCGTGATAAGCGCGGCGGAGGGCGAGGACAAACCGCAAAAGTACCCCGCCGCGATACTCAACACAAACGCCGTGATAATAACAAAAACCGATATCGCGCCTTATGTGCGCTGTGATCCCGCGCGCATGGCGTATTACGCAAAAGAGATCAATCCCGCGACGCGCGTTTTCTTTTGCGGTATGGATCCCGACGGCCTTTACACATGCCGCAGCGCCGACGGTGAGGACGCGCAAAGCCTTGAGGAGCTTCTGCTCGGATGAACGCGCGCATGGTTTTCACCGTCCGCGGGATCGTGCAGGGCGTGGGTTTCAGGCCGTTCGTGCTGAGAAAGGCCGCTGAGCTCGGCCTTGGCGGATATGTCATGAACACGGCCGAGGGCGTGGTGATCGCGTGCGAGGGCGAAGAGACGCGCTGTCTCGCGCTCGCGCAGGCCATAAAGACCGCGCCGCCGCCGGGCGCGATGATATTCGCGCTTGAACAGCGCAGCGAACCACCGCGCGGCGAAGACGCTTTCAGGATCCTCGCTTCAAGCGGCGGTGCGGCGCAGGCGGCGGTTTCGCCGGATCTAGGCATATGCGCGGACTGCGCGCGCGAGCTGCTCGATCCCGCCGACAGGCGCTACCGTTATCCCTTCCTCAACTGCACGGCCTGCGGGCCGCGTTTCACCATACTTCGCCGCGTGCCGTATGACAGGGTCAACACGACAATGGCAAAATTCGCCATGTGCGACAAATGCGCGGCCGAGTATACCGATCCCGCAAACAGGCGTTTCCACGCCCAGCCCACCGCGTGCGCCGAGTGCGGCCCGCGCCTCATATGGCTTGAGGGAGGGGTTGAAGTCGCGGGCGACGCGACGGAGCTTTTTCAAGCCTCGATAAAGGCTGGACGGATCGTTGCGGTGCGCGGGCTCGGCGGTTATCACCTTGCGTGCGACGCCGCAAACGAGGCCGCCGTCACGCGCATGAGGGCGCTCAAGCGCCGTTACGCGAAGCCGTTCGCGATAATGGTGAAAGACATAACCGAAGCGCAAAGGCTTTGCGAGGTGAACGAGGCGGAGCGCGAGCTTCTGCTTTCGCCGAGAAAGCCGATCCTGCTGCTCAGGAAGCGCGCGGACGCGCAGGTCGCTTCGTCCGTGGCGCCCGAAAACACAAGGCTCGGCGTTATGCTGCCGTATACGCCGCTGCATGTGCTGCTCACACAAAATCTGCCTCCCCTTGTAATGACGAGCGCAAACGTTTCCGATGCGCCGATGCCCTATTCGGATGAAGACCTCGGCAAGGTCTCCGGGCTTTGCGACGCGGTGCTCACGCACAACAGGCCGATCCTCCGCCGCATGGATGATTCCGTGTGCGTATATGCCGCCGGCAAAATACGCGCCGTGCGAAGGGCGCGCGGCTTTGTGCCGGAGCCGCTGCCGCTTGAGGGCGCGGCGCGGGATATGCTCTGCTTCGGCGCGCAGCTCAAGAACACGTTTTGTCTCGTGCGCGGCGGAAGGGCGTATATATCAGGCCACATGGGCGATCTTGACGACGCCGATGCGTTCGCCCAGTGCCGCGGGGAGCTTGATTCCTTCATCGGCCTCTTCGGAGGGGAGCCGGAAGCGCTCGTGCACGATCTGCATCCCGACTACGCTTCAACGCGGCTCGCGCAGGAATGGGCGCTGCGGTATCCCCGCGCAAGGCTGATCGCGGTTCAGCATCACCAGGCGCACTTCGCGTCCGTCCTTGCGGAAAACGGCCTCCCCCGCGCCCAGGGTTTCATCTTCGACGGAAGCGGTTACGGCACGGACGGCACGATTTGGGGCGGGGAGATGCTCGTCGGCGGCGCGGCCTCGGCGCAAAGGGTCGCGCGGCTTCGCCCCATATCGCTTCCCGGCGCGGACGCTGCGGTGCGCGAACCGTGGCGCGCGGCCTTTGCCGCGCTGTGCGACGCATGCACGGAGGATAGAGCGTTCTCGCTGTTCAATAAAATTCCGGAGGCGGCGCTCATGGGCAGCGTGCTGAAAAGCCGCGCGCTTTCGCCGCAAAGCTCCGGTATGGGGCGTCTGTTCGACGCCGTCGCCGCGATCGCGGGCCTCCATCCGTATGCGGGATTTGAGGGTCAGGCGGCGATCGCGCTCGAGCAGGCGTATGACGAAAGCGCCGCGGGAAGCTACGGCTTCGACGTTTCAACGGGCGCCGGCGGCCTTATCGAATGGGACTGGCGCGAACTTGTGAAAAGCGCCGTTGAGGATATCCCGCTCGGCCCCGGCGTCATCTCGGCCCGTTTCCACAGGGCGCTCGCCGCGCTCATTTCAGGCGCTGCGGCGCAGGGCGAGCCGGTCGCGCTTTCAGGCGGCGTGTTTCAAAACGTGAGGCTTCTCGGGCTTTGCACGCGCGCGCTTGAAGCGAAGGGTTTCAAGGTGTATTCGAACGCGCTTGTGCCCGCCAACGACGGCGGCATAAGCTTCGGTCAGGCGGCGTCAGCCGCGGCCATATTGAACGGAGGAAGCTGATATGTGTCTTGCGATACCCGGTATACTGCTCAGCGTCAGAGATGGCGTGGGCGAGATCGATTACGGCGGCTTGAGCGCAAAAGCCGATCTTACCCTCACGCCGGAGGCGAAGCCGGGCGACAGGCTCATCGTCCACGCGGGCTTCGCGATCGCCGTGCTGAGCCGCACGGAGGGCGACGAGCTTATGCGGCTTGTTGAAGAGACGCGCTCCCATGAATGAGTTTGCCGGTATAATCCGCGACGCGACGCGCGGTATGCCCGCGATGAGGGTGATGGAGGTCTGCGGCACGCACACGCAGGTCATCGCGAAATATGCCCTGCGCGAGCTGCTGCCGGACAACATCAGGCTGGTTTCCGGCCCCGGCTGTCCCGTATGCGTCACGCATCAAAGCGATATCGCCGCGGCGATGAGTATCGCCGGAAATCGCGGCACGGCGCTTTTCAGCTTCGGCGATATGCTGCGCGTACCCGGCCCCGACGGACGCAGCCTTTGGACGCTTCGTGAGAACGGGGCGGATGTGAGGCTCGCCGTTTCCCCCGCGGACGTGCTGCTTGCGGCCCAGAGGGAACCCCAAACGCAGTTCGTTTATTTCGCGGTGGGGTTTGAGACCACTGCGCCGCTGACGGCCGTGATGCTGAAGAAGGCGCGCGCCGCGGGCGTTGCGAACCTTTCCGTCCTCTCGTCGCACAAGACGATGCCAAACGCCCTTCGCGCGCTCCTTCGCGGCAACGCCCGCGTGGACGCGCTGCTCTGTCCCGGGCATGTTTCGACGGTGACGGGCGCGGATGCGTTCCGCTTCGTCGCCGGGGAGCTCGGCCTTTGCGCGGCGGTGTCGGGTTTTTTGCCGGACGAGGTGATGGCGGCGCTCGCCGCGATCTGCGTCATGCGCGGCAGGCCCGGCTTTGTGAATATGTATCCGTCGGCGGTGAGCGCGCGCGGCAACACGCAGGCGCAGCGCATAACGGACGAGGTGTTTGTCCCGTGTGACGCCGTTTGGCGCGGGCTTGGCAAAATCGCCGGCAGCGGACTTGACCTTCGAGCGCCGTTTGCCGGATTTGACGCGAGAACGCGCTTTGAGCTACCGGATCGCGACTGTTTTGAGGAAAAAGGCGCCTGCGAATGCGCCTCTATCCTTCGCGGTGAAAACGAGCCGCGGGACTGTCCGCTTTTCGCGCGCGCATGCACGCCGGAGCGACCCGCCGGTCCGTGTATGGTTTCCGCCGAAGGCTCCTGCGCCGTCGCTTACAGATACGGAGGTTGATTTATGGATGATGTGATCACGCTCTCGCACGGCGCGGGCGGCGCCGCCTACCGCCGTCTCGTGGAGGAGGTTTTTCTGCCCGCATACGGTTCAGACGAGCTGGCGCGCATGGGGGATTCCGCCATATGCGACGCCCGCGGCGCGAAGCGCGTCGCCTTCACGACGGACGGCTTCGTCGTGTCCCCGCTGGAATTTCCCGGCGGCGACATAGGCAGCCTTTCCATATCGGGCACCGTGAACGACCTTGCGGTCTCAGGCGCTTTCCCGCGATATATAAGCGTGTCCATGGTGCTTGAGGCGGGGCTTTCGCTTGAAACGCTGCGCCGCATATGCGCATCAATCGCCCGCACGGCAAAGCTTGCAGGCGTCAGCGTCGTCACGGGGGATACGAAGGTCGTCGAGCGCGCGAAGGCGGACGGCATGTATATCACGACCTCCGGGATCGGCACATTTGACGCAGGCACGCCGATACCGCCGCAAAAGCTTTCCCCCGGGGACGCGATAATCGTTTCCGGCACGATCGCCAACCACGGCATGGCCGTGCTTCAGGCGCGGGAGAAGCTCGGCTTCAGCCCGGCCATTGAAAGCGACGCGCGCCCGCTCAACGGCATAATCCGCGCGGCGCTCGATACGGGCGCCGATATACATGCCCTGCGCGATCCGACGCGCGGCGGCGTGGGCGAAACGCTTTGCGAATGGGCGCAGGGTGATATCGACATCTCATTTGAAGAAGAGGCGCTGCCTCTGCGCCCCGGCACCGACGCCGCGTTGAGGCTGCTTGGTATGGATCCGCTTTTCGTCGCAAACGAGGGCATTTTCCTCATGGCCGCGCCCGAAAAGCAGGCCCAAACGCTCGTCACGGCGCTGCGCGGCTGTCCCGAGGGACGTGACGCCGCCGTGATCGGCATCGTGACGCCGGGTCGCGGAGATGTGTTCGCACGCACGCTTTGCGGCACGGCCCGCCGCATATTCCTGCCCCGGGGCGAGCTTTTGCCCCGCATCTGCTGACTGGAGGGTTCCATGGAACTTATCATCTGCGTTTTTCTTCCGTTTCTGGGCGCGTTTCTGCTGCCGCTTCTCGGCCGGCGCAGCGACAGGCTGCGCAACTATGCGGCGCTTTTCATGGTGCTTGCGGCGCTTGGCGCATCCGTGGCCGCGCTCTGCGGCGTGCTTTCGGGCCGCGCGTGTTCAATTCGCCTTGAGCTGCCGCTCGGTCTTTCGCTCGGTCTCCGGGCGGACGCGCTTTCGGTTTTCATGGCCGTCACCTCCTGCGCCGTGGCAACGGCCATCATCGTTTATTCGTTCGGATACATGCGCGAATATCAGCATCTCAACGAGTATTACATGATGGTGGTCTTCTTTGTGGGCGCGATGATGGGCCTCGTGTTTTCAACGAGCCTTATCACGGTCTATATTTTCTGGGAATGCTCCTCGCTTTGCTGCTGGCGGCTCATCGGGTTTTACAGGGATGACGTTTCCGTCGCGCGCGCCGGGAAGGCGTTCCTCATCACGGTGTTCGGCGCGCTCGTCATGCTTTTCGGCTTCATCGGCATTTACGGCGAGACCGGCACCTTTGACATGACTTCGCTCAGCGGCGTGAAGCTGCCTGCGTGGACCGTGGCCCTCATCCTCTGCGGCATCCTGTCAAAATCGGCCACCTTCCCGCTGCACAGCTGGCTTCCGGACGCCGGCGTCGCGCCGTCGCCCGTCACATCGCTGCTGCACGCGGCGGTGCTCGTGAAGATAGGCGTTTACTTTTACGCGAGGCTTTTTGTGGCGACCGCCGTGCTCGACGACGCTTTTCGTCTGATCGTGCCGTGGATCGCGGCCGTATCCGCGCTCGTTTCCGCCGGCTGCGCGATCACCGCCAACGATATAAAGCGCGTCGTCGCGTATTCGACGATAAGCCAGCTCGCCTTCATCCTGCTGGGCCTTTCCTGCGGCACGCGCACGGGCTTTGTCGGCGGTATGCTCTACATCCTTTCGCACAGCATCGCAAAAGCGGGGCTTTTCCTCTGCTGCGGTATCGTTGAGCATAACATCCACACAAAGGATCTCACAAAGATGGGCGGGCTTATCGGCTCCATGCCCGTGACCGCCGCGGCGTTTGCGCTGTGCGCGTTCTCGGTGATGGGCATCCCGCCGTTTTCGGGTTTCTTCGCAAAATATCTCGTCATATCGGGCGCTGTGGAAGCGGGTCAGCCGCTGCTTGCCGCAGTGTTCATCATCGGCGCCGTTATGACGGTCATATATCTCGTGCGCCTGTTCGCCCTCGTGTTCCTCGGCGAAGCGAAGCCGGCCCTTTCCGGCGCGCGCGAGGGCACGAAGGAGATGCTCTCTGCGGCGCTCTCGCTCGGGGTGCTTTCGCTTGCGCTGGGCTTCGTTACGGCATGGCCTTCGGGGCTTGCCGCGCTGATCGAAGGAGGCTTTGCCAAATGATGCTTATGCTTGTCCTGCTGCCCGCCGTCGCGGGCGCGGCGCTTTTCCTCACGTCAAAGCATCCCCGCATATCCGTGGCGCTTGCGCTTGCGGCGTCCCTCGCCCATGCGGCGATCGCGTATTTTGTCTGCGCCGCCGGGACGCTGCCCGTGTGCGGCTTCGCGCCGTTCGGTTTTACGCTGCGCTTTTCTGCGGACGGCACGGCTTCCATGTATCTTATGCTCGTCTCGTGCATGTTCCCGCTTCTTGCGCTTTACACATCCGGCCTGTGCCGGGATAGGAAGTGGGGCGGCGCATATCAGCTTGCCCTTTGGATAAGCCTTTCCATGCTCGACGGCGCGCTCCTTGCGGATGATCTTGCGCTGATGCTCTTCTTCTGGGAGGGGCTTCTCGTGACGCTGTTTTTCATGCTGCTCATGGGCAACGCGAAAAAACCCGGCGCCGCCGTCAAAGCGCTCACCGTGTCCGGCATTGCGGATCTCATTTTGATGCTTGGCATTGCGATTACCGTCCACTGCGCCGGCACCGCGCGCATAAGCGCGATAAACAAGCTTCCCATCGAGGGCGAGGGAGCGTTCGGTTTCGCCTGTCTTATGGCGGGCGCGCTCGGCAAGGCGGGCTGTATGCCCTTCCATTCATGGATACCCAACGCGGCGGACGACGCGCCCGCGCCGTTTCTCGCTTCGTTCCCGGGTTCGCTCGAAAAGATCGCCGGGATAAGCTTCGCCGCGCGCGTGATCACGCAGCTTTATGATTTTCAGCCCGGCTCGACCGCGTCGGTGATAATTATGGCCGTCGGCGCGGTGACGCTCTTCCTCGGCGTATCCATGGCGCTCGTGCAAAAGGATATGAAGCGCCTGCTTTCCTATCACGCGATATCTCAGGTGGGATACATCGTGCTGGGGCTCGGCACGGGACTGCCCGTGGGCATCGCCGGCGGGATATACCATCTTTTCAACAACGTGCTTTATAAATCAGGCCTCTTCATCGCCGCCGGCGCCGTGGAACGCGAAACAGGCACCACGGATCTGCACAGGCTCGGCGGTCTGTTTTCAAAAATGCCCGCGACCGCGGTCTGCACAGTGATCTTCGCGCTTTCCATCGCGGGCTTCCCCGGCACGAACGGCTTCACCTCGAAGGAGCTCATCTTCGACGCCGCGCTTGAATCGGGAACTGTGTTCTACATCGTGGCGCTCATCGGCGCGTTCATGACGGCGGCTTCGTTCTTGAAGCTTACGCGCGCGGCGTTCTTCGGGAAAAGGCCGGACGCGCTCGCGACATCGCACGAAGCGCCCGCGTCCGTCGTACTGCCCTGCGCGCTGCTTGCCGCCGCGTGCCTCGCGTGCGCGGTCTTGCCCTCCCTGCCGCTTGACCGCCTGATAGGCTCCGCTTACGGCTTCGGCGAATCGTTCGCTTCCCGCCCGAAGTCGCTCATGCTCGTCGCCCTTTCAGTGACGGTGCTTCTTCTCGCCCTTGCCGATCACCTTTACGGTTGTAAAAAGACCGGCTCCGCCCTTGCTGCGGCGGATCATCTGCACGATCTGCCCGGCGTAAAGCAGGCGTATGCGCTCGCGTCAAAGGGCGCGTTCGATCCTTACAACCTGATGATGCGCGCGATCGGCGGTTTTGCCTGCGCCTGCGTTTTCATCGAAAAGGGCGTTTCGGCGTTTTACGATTCGCTCCTTCCCGGCCTTGTCAAAAAAACCGGCGACGCGCTTTCCCGCTTCGACAACGGCCGCCTGTCCAGATATCTGGTGCTGGCGCTGTGCGGGCTTGCGGCGGTTGGCCTCATATTCTATCTTGCGTGAAGGGAGGCAGACATGATACTCGACATCGCTTCGCATTTGTTCATTTTCGCGCCGGTCGTCACCGTGCTCGTATACAACCTTTTTGATCACGGGTTCGCGCGGCGGCATTTTTACCGGTTTGCTGGGGCGGGCGCGCTCATTGAGCTCATGAGCGCTCTCGCGGCCGGCGCGGCGCTTATCGTCTCGAACGCCTCCTGCTATGAATTCGGCATTTTTTCCGCGATGAGCGCGCCAGCCGCGGCTTATTTCGAGCTGACGCCGCTCAACCTGTTTTTCATGGCGGTCATAGGCCTCGTTTCGTTCATCTCCGTGCTCATCGCAAAGCAGACCGTGGACTTCAACCGTTCGTCGTATACGAACCTTCTGATGATACTCATGCTCGGCATGAACGGGATGCTGCTTGTGAGCGACCTGTTTTCGCTTTATGTGTTCATGGAGGTCACGGGCATTTGCTGCTTCGTCATGATCGCCATGTTCCGCTCCAAAGCCGATCTTGAAGGCTCCTTCAAGTATCTTGTGATGAGCGAGCTTGCAAGCATATTCATCCTCAGCGGCATTGCGTTTTTGCTGATGAAAACCGGTTCCGTGCGTTATGAGGATCTTGCGGCCCTGACCCCCGGCGGGCAGGACGTGCGCGACAGGCTGGTCGAGATAGGTATCGTGCTGCTGCTCGCGGGCTTCTCCGTCAAAACCGGCGTCGTTCCGTTCCACAGCTGGCTGCCGGACGCCCACCAGAGCGCGGATACCTCCGTATCCGTTTTGCTTTCCGGCATCGTGATAAAGATCGCAGGCGTTTACGGGCTTCTTTGCGTGTCAAGGCTTTTCTCCGCCTTCAACTCCATCGGCCCCGTGCTTGCCGCAACGGGTACGCTGAGCATAATCGCCGGCGCGCTGCTGGCGCTCAGGCAGTCCCATTTCAAGCGCGTCGTCGCGTATTCAAGCGTTTCGCAGATGGGCTATATTCTGCTTGGCCTTTCAACGGGCACGACGCTTGGCCTTGTGGGCGCGCTCGCGCATGTTTTCAGCCATGCGGTGTTCAAATCCACCCTGTTTGCAAACGCCGCCGCCCTGCATGAGCGCGCAGGCACGCTTGAGCTTGACGAGCTTGGCGGGCTGGAGGAGAGAATGCCCAAAACCGCGTTCTCATCCGTTGTGGCGTTCCTCTCCACAGCGGGCGTTCCCCCGACCGCGGGCTTCTGGTCGAAGCTGCTCATCCTGCTTGCGCTTTGGTCGTCGGGCAGCAGGGCGCTTGCGGGCGTCGCGCTCATCGCCGGCATATTGACCTCTGTATACATGCTGCGCATACAGAAAAAGGTCTTCTTCGGGCACATAAAAGACACGCTCAAGGATGTGCGCGAGATCGGCGGCACGGTGCTCGCCTCGGAGCTCGTGCTGAGCGCGATAACCATACTGACGGGCTTCGCCTATCCGTTCATCCTCATGTTCCTCAGCGCGCGCGGCCTGATATAAGGAGGCACTTATGACATCGATCTTTGTTTTTGCGGCGTTGATGCTGATATTCGGCATCTTTGCCGTGATGAGCCGAAGCATTTTGCGCTCGGCGATATCGCTTGCCCTTTGCAGCGCTTCGCTTGCGACGCTTCTGTATCTCATCGGCGCAGAGCTTGCCGCCGTGTTCGAGCTTTCCGTATGCTCCGGACTTGTGACGGTCGTGTTCATCGCGGGCGTGAGCCTTTCGCGCTCGCCCAAGATGGAGCTTAAAAACGAATACATGGATAAAAAACGCAACCACGGGCTGCCGCCGCTGCTCATCGTTGCGGGCGCGGCGCTGATGCTGCTGGGATTCCTCGGCGGCGGCGACCGGCTCACGCTCGTCATCGGCGACGACGCGGGGGTGCGCGAGCTTTTCTGGAACACGCGCCAGGCCGACATATTCGGTCAGATCGCGGCGATCCTTTGCGGCGGCGTCGCCGTCACGGTGCTATTCAGAGAGGAAAAGAGGTAAGCGTTATGATATCGCCCGCATACATACTTCTCGTCGTCGGCGTGCTGCTCATACTGTCCGGCTGCTGGTGCCTTATACGCACATATCACATGCTCAAAATCACCATCGGCATTGAGGTCGCGATGAAAGGCGTTTCGCTGTTTTTGACGCTCGCCGGAAGCATCTCGGGCAACATTGCCCTTTCGGAAACGTTCGTGATAACCGTTATCGTGCTCGAGGTGGTCGTCGCGGTGGTCGGCACCGGCATGGCGGCCGGGCTCTTCCGCAAGTACGGCAGCATGGACGTGCGCAATCTTATCAAACTGAGAGGTTGACACAAAATGCAGTTCATCACGCTTGTTCCGGTCATATTCGCGTTTTTCCTCGCCGCGTTCGCGCTGATACTGCGGCGTCTTTCGCGTTACGCAGCCCGCGGCAGGGATGACAAGGGCGCGCTTGATCCCTATGCCTGCGGTCAGAAGGATTTTGAAAGCTATGTCAATCCGGATTACACGCAGTTTTTCAAATATGCGTTCGTGTTCACGGTTATGCACGTGCTTGCAATGGTCGTGACCACCGCGCCCGCTGACGCCCTTTCGCTCCCGCTTTTGTATATCGCCTCGGGCGTGCTTGCCCTGGCGATAATCTTCCGCAAGTGAGGTTATGACGATGAAGCTTATCGAGAAAGCGATACGTTGGGGAGAGAGCAAATCCCCGTGGATCATCCACTTCAACGCCGGGGCCTGCAACGGCTGCGACATCGAGGTCGTCGACGCGCTCACGCCCCGCTTCGATCTTGAAAGGGCCGGCGTAATAAAGCAGGGCAGCCCCCGTCATGCGGACATCCTCGTCTGCACCGGCGCTGTGACGCTGCAGGTACGCGACAGGCTTTTGCAGATATACGAGCAGATGCCAGAGCCAAAATATGTGATCGCCGTGGGCGCCTGCGCCTGTTCCGGCGGCATTTTCAATGGCTGTTACTGCGTGACGGGCGGCATAGACACCGTGATCCCTGTGGACATATATGTTCCCGGTTGCGCGGTGAGGCCGGAAGCGCTTATAAGCGCCGTGACGCAGCTTCTCAAAAAGGCGGAGGAGAAAGGAGACGCACATGAAGGAAAATGAGCTTGTTGCAGCGATCGTTAAGGAGTTCCCGGCTTTGGACGGGCGCGTGTCCTCGCCGCAGCCCATGCGCGTGGTCACGGACTGGCTGTCGCGGGAGGAATTTCTTCCGCTCATAACATATCTGCACGATTCGCTGTCTCTGACGCACGGGCACAGCATAATCGGCACCGACGAGGGCGAAAGCCTCGGCTTCATATATGCGCTCTCCGGGTGCGATCACGTTATCGTCCAGCTCAGGCTTCGCGCGCCGAAAACGGACCCGCGCATACCCACGATGACTACGATGTATCGTTCCTTCACGCTTTTTGAAAGGGAGCTTGAGGATCTTTTCGGCGCGAAGGTGGAGGGGCTGCCCGCGGGGCGGCGTTATCCCCTGCCCGACAAATGGCCCAAGGATCAATGGCCCCTCCGCAAGGAATGGGACCCCGCGGGGCTCAACATGCAGGAGTCCGTACAGGAGGAGGAACCCCAAAAGCCCGCAAGGGAGGACAATCTCATCACGATGCCCATCGGACCGCAGCATCCTTCGCTCGACGAGCCGGGAAGCTTCACAATAACCCTTGAGGGGGAGCGCGTGCGCGGCGCGGAGATAGAGATCGGCTATAACCACAGGGGGCTTGAAAAGGCGTGTGAAAGCCGGACTTATGTGCAGGATCTTTATATCATCGAGCGCGTTTGCGGCATATGCTCCCATGCGCACACCACCGCGTACTGCATGGCGGTCGAGGAGCTTGCCCATATCGAGGCGCCCGAGAGGGCGCAATACATACGCCTCATCGCGGCGGAGCTTGAACGGCTGCACAGCCACCTGCTGTGGCTTGGCGTCGCCGGGCATGAGATCGGCTTCGACACGCTGTTCATGCTCGCCTGGAGGGACAGGGAAAGCGTGCTCGACCTGATGGCGGTGCTCGGCGGCAACCGCATAAACTACGGCATAAACTGCATCGGCGGCGTCCGGCGCGATATCGACGAAGCGCTTGAGGCGGATATACGCCGCGTCACGGACGCGCTTGAGGCGGAGATCAACGGTTTCATCAACATCGCCCTCACAGAGTCCACGCTCAAGGCAAGGCTTATGGGCGTGGGCAGGCTTTCGCAGGATGATTGCCTCGTTTACGGGGCGACAGGCCCTGTGTCCCGCGCGGCTGGCGTGATGGACGACGTGCGCGTGATCGAGCCTTACGGCGCATACAGGAACATCCCCGTGCATGTCGTGACGGACACTCACGCCGACGTGTTCGGAAGGACGCTCGTGCGCCTCAAGGAAATGCTTGAATCCATCCGCCTCATCCGCGAAGCGCTGAAGCTTATGCCAAAGGGCGAGCTGAGCGTGCGCGTGCCGAGGCGCATACCCGCCGGCGAAGCCCTTGTGCGCGTGGAAGCCCCGCGCGGCGAGGATATGCACTTCATCCGCGCGGACGGGAGCGAACGCCCTGCGCGCGTGCGTGTGCGCGCGCCGTCTGAGTGTAACTGGCACGGGATGCAGCATATGCTCGAGGGCGGATATCTTTCCGATGTTTCGATCACGATCGCCGCCATCGACCCCTGCTATTCATGCACGGACAGGGCGATATCGCTTTGCGACGGGAGCGCCGGCACAAGCGAGGTCACCGACTGGGCCGCGCTGCGCCGCCGCGGCATTGAATGGTACGCTTCGCGCGGCATAGACCCTTCGAGGATCAAGCTATGATAAAGCTCATTGAAATACTCGTTTTCCCGGGCTTCATTTTCCTGTGTGCCTACGCGGCGCTGCTGAGCTTTGCGGACCGCAAGCTCTACGCGCGTATGCAGAACAGGATAGGCCCCCCGTGGTATCAGCCCGTGGCGGATCTTTTCAAGCTCATCGGCAAGCAAACGCTCATACCCTCGGGCGCAAACAAAACGATGTTCCGCATAATCCCGCTTTTCGCGCTTGCGGCGATGGCGACGGCTTTCCTGTGCATACCGATTTGGGGTCATTCCGCAGTGCTGACGTTTGAGGGGGATATGATCGTCATACTGTACCTCATGGCGATGCCGTCGCTTGCGACCTTCCTTGCCGGGTGGTATTCGCGCAGCCTGTACGCGACTGTCGGCTCGACCCGCGTGCTGACGCAGATGTTTGCATATGAGGTGCCGCTGTTCCTTTGCGTGCTGGCGCCGACGATCCTTTCCGGCACATGGTCGCTCACGGGCAACATGGCGTTTTTCTCCGTCCACCCGGGGCTCATCCTCGTCAACATACCCGCGGCGCTGTGCATGCTTGTCACATTGCAGTGCAAGCTCGAGCGCACGCCCTTCGACGCGCCCGAGGCGGAGACGGAGATCGTGTCCGGCCCCCTTGTGGAATACGGCGGCAGATACCTCGCCTGCTTCCGCGTCGCGAAGGATTGCGAGCTCGTCGTGCTGCTTTCGCTGTTCGCGGGCCTTTTCATGCCGTTTTCCACCAATGCCGACTGGCTGAACTTCATCCTGTATCTGGCTGAAACGCTGTTCGCGCTGGTGCTGCTTTGCCTGGCGCGCGCCGTGACCGCAAGACTTCGCATAAACCAGATCGTATCCTTCTGCTGGCGGGTGCTTTTCCCGTGCGCCCTTTTCCAGGTGGTCCTGAATTTTGTGCTGAGGAGATGGCTGATGTGAAAACGCATTTCAAGTGGGAAGTATTCAAGTCGATTTTCAAAAAGCCCGCGACCATACCGTATTCCGGCGGGCATATCGCGCTTGACAGCCGCGTGCGCGGCCTCATCCGTTATGACAGGGAGCAATGCGTCGCCTGTTTCATGTGCATGAGGGACTGCCCCACGGGCGCGCTTAAAGTCGTCAACAACGGCACGCGCGAGGAAAAGGATATGCACGCTTATCTTGATACCGGAAAGTGCATATTCTGCGGCCAATGCGCCGACTCGTGCTCGAAGCACTGCATTTCCTGCTCCACGGAGACGGACCTTGCCCGGTTTGGCCGGGACGGTCTGACGATCGAACTGTGAGCGGCGTTTCGCGCGGCCGAAAGGCGGCCCCCGACCTCATGGCGGCGCTCGGCCCGCTGCTGCCCCCTCGCGCGCGGACGGTGATCCTCGGCGTTGGTTCATACCTGAGGCGCGACGATTACGCCGGCATGGCCGCGGCCGAGGCGCTTGCCCCGCTCTCCGACGGCCGGCGCATTCTGATCCTCGGCGGCGGCGCCGCGCCGGAAAATTTCACCGGGCAGATCCGCGCCTTCGCGCCCGATGCGCTCATCGTGATCGACGCGGCGTTCATCGGCTTAGCCCCGGGAGAATACGCGCTTATTGACCCCGCGCGCATCACGGGCGCCACGTTTTCTACCCATATGCTGCCGCTTCCCGTCACGCTTTCATATCTTGAGGCCTCATGCGGCTGTACGAGCGCTTATATCGGCATAGAACCCGTTTCCGTCGATCCCGGCACGGGCCTCAGCGCGCCGGTCAGATCAGGCGTTTCACGCCTTGCGCGTGAGCTTGCCCGCGCCGTGCGCAAAAACGCACCGCCGCCCGAACAAATGAACTGACGCTTCACCGCACGGCGGAAAAAAACATATTACGGTATTGACACGGCATATCCAAATGAATATAATAGGCTCAAGTTACACGTTTAACATTATTTGAGTCAACGACGCACAAGAATCAACAGATTTCGTTTTTCAATTCTCAGCAACCGGCACGATAAACTGGCACAGATTCCGTGCGTTTATTTTTTCACCTTGAGTTAAACGTTTAACCACATATTACCAGCCTTCATGGCAGAACGGAACAAAATATGAAAGAGCTGTCCGTACTTCTTGTCGGAGAATCCTGTTTTGCAACGGTAACTGAATACAAGGGCGTCGATCTTTTTTCAGAAACGAACTATCATCAATCCGCCGCCATTCTCATAAAGGCGCTTGAAAAATGCGGCCATAAGGTCACGCATATCCCGTGCCATCTCATTTCCTCCGCCTTTCCGAGAACGCTTGAGGAGCTTCGCCGTTTTGACGCGATCCTTTTCAGCGACGTCGGCAGCAACTCCTTCCTGCTTTTGCCCGACATGGTGAAAACGGGGGCAAGGGTCGTCAACCTGCTCAAGCTCACGCGGGATTATGTGAACGAGGGCGGCGGCTTTTGCATGATCGGCGGCTATCTTACCTATCAGGGCATGGATGCGAAGGGCAAATGGAAGGATTCCGCAATAGAGAGCATACTGCCCGTGACGCTCCAGTACGGCGACGACCGCGTTGAGGTGCCCGAAGGTGCCGATCTTTGCTGCATACCCGATTCTCACCCGATACTTTACGGTATGCCTGCGCAGTGGCCGTATATCCTCGGATACAACAAGGTCACGCCCAAGCCCGGCGCCAAAGTGCTCGTTGAGTTTGAAGGCGATCCTATCATTGCGGCAGGCGCTTACGGCCGCGGCCGCACCGTTGCCTGCACGATGGACTGCGCCCCGCACTGGGCCCCGGCGGCCATGCACGGCTGGGAATACTATCCGAAGCTTTGGGACAATATCGTCCGTTTCCTCGCGAACAGGGACTGAACGCCGACGCGCCCGCGAGGGGGACGCCCGTGTGCAAAATATAATTTAAAAGAGGAGCTGTGCTGAAATGAGCATCAAGAAGATCGCTGAAATGACAGGCCTGTCAACGGCCACGGTGTCGCACGTCATCAATGCAAGCAAGCCTGTGTCCGAAGAAAACCGCAGGAAGGTGCTGGAGGCCGCAAAATCCATAAGCTATCGCCCGAATCTTGCCGCGCAGTTCCTGAAAACGCAAAAATCCAACACCATCGCATTTGTTATCCCAACCGAGGAAGGCAACACGAACGCGAACTTCTTCTATATGGACATACTGCTCGGGATAAGAAAAAAGCTGCTTGAAACCGGCTATGACGTCATCGTTTCCAACTACGGTCTCTGTGGCGATCAGGAAAAGAGCCTGCGCGCGCTCAAGGTCTGCCAGAAGCAATGGGTGGACGCGGTGCTTTTCGTCCCCTCCAGCAAGGACAGCGCCCAGATCGAAGTGCTTCGCTCCATGGGCGTGCCGTTTGTGCTCGTTGACCGCAAGGTGGACGGCGGCGGCTTCAGCTATGTCGGATCGGACAACGAAAAAGGCTCGTATGACGCGGTTTCGCTGCTCGCCTCGCAGGGCCGCAAAACGATCGGCTTCATCGGCGGCAACCTCAACGTTTCCTCCGGACTTGAGCGTTACAACGGCTACAAACGCGCCCTGGCGGACGCCGGCTTCACATACGGCGACGAATATGCCCAGCTCACCGAGGCGTATTCGATGGGAAGAGGCGCCGAATGTGCGCGTTCGCTCATCAAAAGCGGCATAGACGCGCTTTTCATTTCGGACAACACCCTCACCATGGGCGCAGTCAACGAGCTTAAAAACGAAGGCATTTCGATACCGGACAGGATATCCGTCATAGGTTACGATAATTTTGACTGGATGGATCTCATCACGCCGCCGCTCACCACCGTCAAGCAGCAATCCTATCAGATGGGATATGTCGCCGCCGAAATGGTGATGCGCAAGCTCTCCGGCATGGACAGCGAGGAGCGCATGACGCTCGGCACGGAGCTTGTGCTCCGCGCAAGTCACGGTTGAGGCGCGGCGCATTTCCGACGTTATCTTTTCGGATGCGAACAGCATCCGATATATAAAAATCAAGGAGGATATCATGAAACGTTTGCTTGCAATCGTCATGGCTGCCATGATGCTGGCGGCCGTTGTTGCCGGCTGCTCCGTCCCCGGACAGCAGACAGCAGAGTCACCCGTTGCAACAGAAGCCCCTTCCGCCGAGCCCGCTGCCACTGAGGCCGGCACCGGCGAAGGCACCGCCGTTGAAGAACCCGCTGCAACCAGCCTCAAGGTTGCCCTTTCCACGGAGCCCATCTCCATGGATCCCCATGTCGGCAACGATTCCAACACCGCGACCGCTCTGATGCTGGCCTTTGAAGGTCTGCTCAACGTTGTCAACGGCGAGATCGCCCCGGGCATGGCCGAAACTTATGAGGTTTCAGACGACGGCACCGTCTACACCTTCCATCTGCGCGATGCGAAGTGGTCTGACGGCAAGGAAGTCACCGCTTCCGATTTTGCCGACACTTACAAGCGTATGCTCACCAGGCAGGATGCAATGGACCTCGCCTACCTGATCTTCCCGATCAAGAACGCACAGCCCATCAACGCCGGCGAGATGGATGTTTCCGAGCTTGGCGTCGAGGTCGTTGACGACAAGACCCTCGTCATCACACTTGAAGCCGCATATCCGTTCATGGTAACGCTTTTTGCCTCTTCCGCGATGTACCCCATCCGCAACGATCTTGCCAACGAACTCGGCACCGCTTACGGTTCCGACGCGGACAAGTTCGTCTGCAACGGGCCGTTCCTGCTCAAGGAGTGGGCGCATAACGACCGTATGGTCTTCGTGAAGAATCCCGATTACTGGAATGCGGACGCGATCACCCTCGAAGAGGTCACGCTGCTTCTCGTCGCCGACACGAACACCATGAAGAACATGTATGACACCGGCGAAATCTACTTCATGCAGCTCGATTCCGACATGATCCCCGCCTACGAAAGCTCACCCGACTTCCAGTACTTTGTGAGCGGCGGCGTCACCTTCATGTGCCTGAGCTTCAACGGCGCAAGCGAAGAGACCGCGAAGATCACCCAGAACCGCAACTTCGTCAACGCCCTGTCCGCGGCCATCGACCGTCAGGCGCTTGTCGACGCGATGTTCCCCACCAACTCCCCGTTCACGGGCGTCATCAACCCCGCCATCTCCGACGAGCTTGGCGGCAAGTGGGGCGACCATGCCGAGTATGACGTGACCGACGTTTATCACAAGACCACGGCCGACCTCGAAGCGGCGAAGGCCTATATGCAGGCCGCGTGCGAGGAGCTCGGCTACGCTTCGGCAGCCGATATGCCTGCGCTCGACTTCTTCACCACCACAGGCGAACAGCAGCGCACCCTGTCCGAGTATTTCCAGAGCATCTGGAAGGACGCCTTCGGTCTCAACATCGAGATCCGTCAGCTTGAGTTCGCCCAGTACTGGGAGAATCTCTACAATCAGCCCTATGACATCGCCCGCACTGGCTGGGGCCCGGATTATGACGATCCGTTCACCTATCTTGATATGTGGGACAGCCGCGGCGGCTGGAACAAGACCGGCTGGTCCAGCGATGAATACAACGAGCTTATCACCGCTGCCAACAAGGAATCCGACTTTGCAAAGCGCAACGACATGTTCTCACAGGCCGAGAAGATCCTGCTTACCGAAGCGCCGATCATCCCGCTTTACATGTCCCGCGGCGCGCTCGTTCTCTCCGGCAACATCAACAATGTGAGCATCAACACCTTCGGCGCACGCTTTGATTTCCGTTACGCCACAATAGGCTGACACGGTTTCCCGAAGCATTCGCAATGAACCGGGGGCCGTCCGGCAAAACGGACGGCCCCGGCCATATAGGTTCCGATCGGAGGAAACATGAAATTACTCAAATATATCTTAAAAAGAGTCGTAACATCAATAATAATGCTCTTTATCCTCGTTACGGTGACATTCTTTATGGTGAAGCTCATCCCCGGAAGCCCTTTCACCAGCGAAAAGATGCAGGCCGGCAACAAGGAAGCCATCTATGCCTATTACGGACTTGACAAACCGGTATATCAGCAATACTTCATATATATGGGCAATCTGCTCAAGGGCGATCTCGGCACGTCATACAAGATCAGGGCGATATCCGTCAACCAGATAATCGCGACGGCTTTCCCGTATTCGCTCGATCTTGGTATAAGGGCCATCGCCTTCGCGCTCACGATGGGCATACTGCTCGGTATAATCGCAGCTTACAAGCGCGGCCGTGCGATGGATACCCTCACCATGATAATCGCGATCATAGGCACTTCCGTGCCGTCGTTTATCATCGGTTTTTTCATACAGTATCTTTTTGCCGTGAAGCTGCAATGGTTCCCCGTCGCGCAGTATGAAAGCGTGCTGCACACGGTGCTGCCCACCTTCGCGCTCGGCCTCGGTATGCTTGCGACGATCGCAAAATACACGCGCTCGAGCATGCTCGAGGTCATATCCTCGGATTTTGTGAAAACCGCCGATTCAAAGGGACTTTCCAAGTTCCGCATAATATTTGTTCACCAGTTGAGGAACGCGCTTATGCCGGTGGTCACTCTGCTCGGCCCCATCGTTGCAAGCGTCATCACTGGCACGTTCGTCGTTGAAAACGTGTTCGGCATACCCGGCCTCGGCAGGCATTATGTGACAAGCGTGCAGAACCTTGATTATACGCTTATAACCGGGCTTACGATCTTCTTCGCGGTCATCCTCGTGTTCATGAACCTTGTCGTTGATATCGTATACGCCCTCATTGACCCGCGCATCAGGCTTGAGTAACTTTGAGAGATGGAGGATAAAGCGATGGAAACAATAACTCCGGCTCAGAGCAAATGCGATGAGAACGAGCTTTTCGCCCATGTCGGCCCAAGCGTCGACGAGGCGGAAAAGATAAAACGTAAGAGCCTCACCTATCTTCAGGACGCCTCCCGCCGCTTCAAGCAGAACAGGGCGGCTGTGCTGGGCATGATATTGCTCGCGATATTCGTGGCCATGTCTTTTATAGGCCCGCTGTTTGGCGGCTATAATTATGACGCTGTCAGCATGACGGAGGCGAACCAGTCGCCTTCGAACGCGCACTGGTTCGGCACGGACGAGCTTGGACGCGACATGTGGGCAAGGGTATGGACGGGCGGCCGCATATCGATAATCATCGGCGTCATCGCGGCGCTGCTGCAAGGCACCATCGGCATAATCATGGGCAGCATCGCGGGCTTCGTCGGCGGCAAGGTCGATAACCTTATCATGCGCATCGTCGATTTCATGACCGCGTTCCCCTATCTTGTGTGGGTGACGCTGCTCATGATGGTGACAGGCTCCGGCATACTGCCGATGATACTCGCACTTACCCTTACGGGCTGGCTTTCGATGGCGCGCCTCGTGCGCGGCCAGATACTCTCGCTCAAAAACGAGGACTATGTGCTGGCGGCGGTCTCCCTCGGCTCCGAGGGGAAGCGGATCGTTTTCAAGCATATGATCCCCAATATGATGGGCGTGATAATCGTCAACATGACCTTCGCAATACCGGGCGCGATATTTTCGGAAGCGTTCCTGAGCTTCATCGGCATAGGCATAAAGTCGCCGCAGACCTCATGGGGCCTGCTTGTGAGCATGGGCATGAAGCAGATCTACACTTATCCGCTGCGCCTTCTCATCCCCTGCGTGTGCATAAGCCTAACCATGCTTTCGCTTCAGCTCATCGGGGACGGCCTTCGCGACGCGCTCGATCCGAAACTGCGCCGCTGAAACGGAGGAGGACGATATGACAAACAATACACCAAAAGACAACATACTCGAAGTTGAGGATTTCAGCGTTTCCTTCATGACCTATGCGGGCGAAGTCCAGGCCGTGCGCGGCGTGAGCTTTGAGCTCAAGCGCAACGAGATAATCGCGATCGTCGGCGAGTCCGGCAGCGGAAAAAGCGTGATGACTCAATCGCTCGTCAAGCTTCTTCCCCAACCCCCAGCCGTGATAAAAAGCGGCTCCGTCCGGTTTGAAGGAAAGGATATTTCAAAGTACGATTTCAAACAGCTTCGCAAGCTCAAGGGTGCGGAGATAGCTTATATTTTCCAGGACCCCATGACGAGCCTCAACCCCACGATAAAGATCGGCTCCCAGGTGATGGAGGGCATCCTTGCCCACAGCAGGCTCAACAAAAGCGAAGCTTACCAAAAGGCCGTGGATCTTCTGCGCAACGCCGGCATACCCAACCCCGAAAAGCGTATGCGCCAATATCCGCACGAGCTTTCTGGCGGCATGCGCCAAAGGGTAATGATCGCCATCGCCATCGCGATGCAGCCCAAGCTGCTTGTGGCGGATGAACCGACGACCGCGCTCGACGTGACGATCCAGTCCCAGATACTCGGCACCCTTCGCGAGATAAACGAGAACACTGGCATGTCCATCATACTCATAACGCACGACATGGGCATCGTCGCCAACATGGCGGAGCGCGTGATCGTGATGTACGGCGGCAAAATCGTCGAAACAGGCTCCGCGCTTGAGATATTCAAGGACGCGAAGCATCCGTACACGCGCAGCCTGCTCGCCGCCGTGCCAAGGCTCGACGTGGACTCGCACAAGCCCCTCGAATACATCGTGGGCTCCCCGCCGGATATGACGGCGCCGCCCGCCGGCTGCCCCTTCGCCCCGAGATGCAGGTATTCCATGCGCATATGTTACGGTGAAATGCCTGAAAACCGCGGTGCGGACGAGGCGCACAGATACTACTGTCACCTTTATGACGAACGCGCAGCCGCCTCCAGGGCAAAATTCGAGGCCGATTACGCGGTGCGCAGCACGGAGGTCAAGTCATGAACAACGCCTATATGCTTGAGGTCGAAAACCTCTGCAAATACTTCAACATCGGCGCAGGCAGCGTGCTCAAGGCCGTTGACAACGTTTCCTTCAACGTGAAGAAGGGCGAGATACTCGGCCTTGTGGGCGAGTCAGGCTGCGGCAAGACGACCCTCGGGCGCACGGTGAAGCAGCTTTATCCCGCGACGAGCGGCAGGATCGTGTTCGACGGCGAGGTCGTCGACGCGCACGACAAGGCGAAGCTCAAGGATTTTTCGCGCCGCGCGCAGATGATATTTCAGGACCCGTATTCCTCGCTCGACCCGCGCATGACCGTGGCCGAGATAATCGCCGAAGGCATGGAGATACATTCCATCGGCACCCCGCAGCAGCGGCATGACCGCGTGATCGAGCTTCTTGAAACGGTCGGCCTCAACAGCGAGCATGCAAGCCGTTTCCCGCATGAGTTTTCAGGCGGTCAGCGGCAGAGGGTAGGCATTGCGCGCTCCCTTGCGCTCAATCCGGAGTTCATAGTCTGCGATGAACCGATATCCGCGCTCGACGTATCCATACAGGCGCAGATCGTGAACCTTTTTAAGGAGTTGCAGAAAAAGCTCAATCTGACATATCTTTTCATCGCGCACGACCTTTCCATGGTAAAATATATTTCGGACAGGGTCGCCGTGATGTATCTCGGCAAGATCGTTGAAATAACGGATTCAAGCGAGCTTTACGCCAATCCCTGCCATCCTTACACGGAGTTTCTGCTTTCGGCGATCCCGATACCCGATCCGGAGATCGAGGCGCGCAAGCAGCATGTCCGCCTTACAGGTGAAATGCCCAGCCCCATCGATCTTCCCAAGGGCTGCTCGTTCATGAACCGCTGTAAATACGCATCCGCCGAGTGCAGCAACAGCACGATGGAGCTTTTTGAAATTAACCCCGGGCATATGACCTCTTGCAGCAAAGCGATGAAACCGAAAGGAGAAATATAATACAATGGATAAAATGATGCTTATACGCGCCGAAAGGCTTGACCGCGGCATAAAGGCAATGCGGGAACAGGATGTTGACATGTGGATCGCCGTCGGGCGCGATCTGCTGCACAAGGGCGAGCCCATGCTCAACTACCTCCTCACGTTTGAAATGGGCGGCCCCGTGGCCGTGATACTCACAAAATCCGGCAGGACGATCGCCGTCAACGCTCCGCTTGAAATCGAAGAGATACAGAGCATGGGCCTTTTCAGCGAAGTCATCACCAACACCGATGGTTATGACGGCATAGCCGCCATCGTCGCCGAAAAGATCCGCGAGCTTGCCCCGCGGCGCATAGCGCTCAATTATTCCGACAAGGACGTCACGTCCGACGGGCTTTCCTTCACCCTTCACAAGGTGCTCACGCGCGCGTTCGACGCGGCGGGCTTCAAGGGCGAGATCCTTTCAAGCCAGAACCTCATGAAATATCTGCGCGCGAACCGCAGTCCCATGGAGGTCGCCCTCATACGCAACGCCGTGCAGGAATCGATGAGGATATATGAGGAAGCGCGTCCGCAGATGAAGATGCACATGAGCGGAATGGATATACAGCGTCTTTTCCAGGGCATTGCAGACCGCAAGGGCTTCGGCTATTCCTGGTCAAAATACGGCAATCCGTTCGATTCCGTCGGCACGCGCTCGTCATACCTGTGCAAGCGCCCGCCGGAGGATGTTTTCATAGAGCCTGGCGACGTCGTGAACGTTGACTTCGGCATAATCGTAAACGGCGCCTCAAGCGACAATCAGCGCACCTTCTACGCACTGCGCAAGGGCGAAACAGAACCGCCCGAAGAGGTCGTTCATGCATTCAACACGATAAGGGAAGTGAACAACGCGCTTGCCAAGCACATGAAGGCGGGCGTCAAGTCCGGCGACATACTCAAATACGCGAACGAGGTGTTCGTGAAAAACGGCTATCCCGAAAGGAACGGCGGTTTCGGTCACGAGATAGGCTACTATGCGCATGACGGCGTACTGTCGCCCGGCACCTCCCGCTGCGAACCCGATATCGACGCGACCCTGCTCGAGGGCATGACCTTCACGCTTGAGCCGGCGATCCTCACGAGCTGCGGCCGCGTGTGCCGTGAAGAGGTCGTGGCCGTCGGCCGCGAAGAAGGCGAAATACTCAGCACGCTCCAGGACGAGATCTGGCTCATCAAAGACTGAGAAAGGCTGCGCTTTATGCACACAAGCGACATCTCAATGATAACGGGCGCAAAGAGCCGCTCCATTTCGCCGGAAAATTTCAACGGCGAAAAAGGCCGCGGCGCGATGGCCCTTGAAGGCACCGCAAAACGCTGTGCGGACGAGGCCGGGCTCGGCGTCGGTTGGAAACTTTCGCCGAGCATAAGCATAGCGCCCGGTCAGACGGCCGACCTTGCCCGCATTGCAGGCCCCGGCCGTATACAGTCCATGTGGTTCACCGGCGCCGTCGGGCGGGATTATATCCTTCGCATATACTGGGACGGTCAGGATCATCCAAGCGTCGAATGTCCCCTTTCGGATTTCTTCGGCTGCGGCTGGCACGGTGGGCTCAGCAAGGTACAGCCCCAGTTCGCGCCGGTCGATTCCGCAATGATATCCGTCTGCCCCATCCACGGCTTCAACAGTTACTGGCCGATGCCTTTCGGCAAAAGCTGCGCGATCACGCTTGAGAACCGCGGCGAGAAAAGCGTAAATTTCTATTATCAGATCAATTATGAGCTTTGCCGCATCGATGAGGACGAGGGTTATTTCCATGCGTGCTTTCGCAGATCAAATCCCGTCAGGGACGGCGTGCATACGATACTGGACAACGTGAGCGGACGCGGCCAGTATGTCGGCACGATGCTCCATGTCGGCATCAACGGACAGAATCTCTGGTGGGGCGAGGGCGAGGTCAAATTCAGGATTGACGGCGACGAACACCCCACAGTTTGCGGCACAGGCACCGAGGATTATTTCGGCGGCGCGTTCGGCTGGGATGTGAACGGGCGCTACACGCCTTATTCCCATATGTACAGCGGCGTGCATCAGATCCATGAGCCTGCGGGTGGCGAGGATGTGCAGCAGCGGTTTGCGATGTACCGCTTGCACATCCCCGATCCCATCCGTTTTGAAGAGAACATAAACGTCACTATACAGGATCTCGGCTGGCGGAGAAACGGAAGGACTTATCTTGTGCGCAGCGACGACTTTTCAAGCGTTGCGTTCTGGTATCAGACGCTCCCGTCCAACCCGCTCCCCGCGCTGCCCGATGCATTCAGTTTGGAGAATATATGAAATCGATTTGCAGGAAACCCCGTCTTCTTGTCGTCGGAAGCCTTGTGATGGATCTCATCGTCACAACAGGCCGCATGCCGGCAACGGGCGAGACCGTCACAGGTGAAAACTTCACGACTGCGCCCGGCGGCAAGGGCGCAAATCAGGCCGTACAGGCCGCGCGCCTCGGCGCGGAGGTCACGATGGTCGGCCGCGTCGGCGACGACGCCTTCGGCCGCGCCCTGCTCCAGTCCCTCATCCGCGAACGGATTGACGTTTCCCATGTTTATGTTACGGACAGCTGTTCGTCCGCGGTCGGCAACATCGTGCTCGCGAAGCAGCCGGACGGCACGCTCAACAACCGCATAATAGTAGCCCCCGGCGCGAACATGCGCCTTACGCGCGCGGACGTCGCTTTCCTTGAAGAAACGATTGCATCCTACGACATGGTGCTGCTTCAGCTCGAGATCCCCATGGACGTCAACGAAGCCGTCGCAGGCTATGCCGCAAAATGCGGCGTGCCGGTGATGCTCAACCCCGCGCCGTATTCCACGCTGAGCGATACCATGCTTTCCTGCGTTGAATACATCTCCCCCAACGAGACGGAAGCCCAAAGCATGCTCGGCTTCTGCGCGGCGGTGGGCGAAAACGGCATTGAACAGGCCGACGCGCAAAGCATCGCGCGCATCGCGGCCGAAAAGCATATACGCAAGCTGATCCTCACCCTCGGCGGCAACGGGGCGGCCTGCATTTCATCGGAGGGCGCCGTATACCGCCCCGCGGCGAAAGGCGTCTCCGTCGCCGACCCGACGGCGGCCGGCGATTCGTTCGTCGGCGCGTTCTGCACCGCGCACACGCTCGGGTATTCCGATGAGGATGCCCTTAATATCGCCTGCCACACGGCGGCGATCACAGTCGGCGGCATAGGCGCGCAGCCAAGCCTGCCGCGTCTTTCGGATGTGCTCGCGTCGCTTGACGCGCACGGCGTTTCCGTCGATACGTCCGCGCTGCGCGCGCTCACCGAATACCCGAACTCCTCGGGCGCAAATAAAGCGACGCCCGAAAAAGCGCTCGACGCATATATGGAAACCGTCACGCAGGAGACCGGCGCATTTTTCGGCTCATACGAGCGCGGCGGCCTTTTTGCGGCGGCGGAGCTTATTTTGCAGGCGCGCAGCCGCGGCAACAGAATACATGTGACGGGCATCGGCAAGCCCGCGCATATCGCCGCATACGCGGCGTCGCTGTTCTCATCGACCGGCGTGCCGACATATTACCTGCACGGCACTGAGGCCGTCCACGGCTCCTGCGGTCAGCTCGTGCAGGGTGATGTCGTGATATTCATTTCCAACAGCGGCGAAACCGCGGAGATGAAGACCTGCCTTCAGGCGGTGATAAACAACGGCTGCACGGTCATCGGCGTTTCAGGCAGCGCTTCGTCCTATCTTGCGCAGCATTCGAGCGTGCATCTCATCGCCCGTGTTTCGCGCGAGGGCGGCCCGCTCGGCCGTGCGCCGAGGGCGTCCATACTGGCGGAAACGATGGTGCTTCAGGCGCTGAGCGTGATAACCCAGACCGTCGTGGGCTGGGACGCCGCCGAATACGTCAAACGTCATCCCGGCGGTGCGCTTGGCAAACTTTGAGCGAAAAGCGCCGGCCTTCGAACCGGCGCTTTTTGCTTCCCCTTCTCTGCGGCGCAACGCCGTTTTCGGGTATTTTTATTATCCGTTGCGCCATACTAAACCGGAACACGAAAGGAGAATGCCATGAAAAAACTGTATGAGGGCGGCAGGGTGATCACGATGGACGCGCACGGCACGGCGGAGGCGGTGCTCACCGAAAACGGAAAGATACTGCGCCTCGGCACAAGGGAGGAGCTGCGCCGAAGCTCCGCCTCCGCGCAGCGCGTAGACCTTTGCGGCGCGGTGATGCTGCCGGCGTTCATAGACTCGCACGGCCATTTTTCATCGTATGCAAGCTCGTTTTTGCACCTGCAGCTCACGCATGCGAAAAGCTTCGCGGCTATCGGCGATAGCGTACGCGCATTCATTGAGGATAACGCGATAAAGCCCGGCGAATGGGTGATCGCCGAAGGCTATGACAATAACTCGCTTCAGGAGGCGCGCCACCCGACGCTTGAGCTCCTTGACGCCTGCGCACCTCGCAATCCGCTTTTCATAAGGCATGCCTCCGGCCATGCCGGCGTAATGAACACCGCCGCGCAAAAAAGCCTTGGTATAACGCCTGAAACGCCTGCGCCCGAAGGGGGACAGATAGGCGTGAGCGACGGCCGCCTGACAGGCTATGTTGAGGAGAACGCCTTTTTTGAATACATAAGAAAGGTTCCGGGGCCGGACCCCGCCGCGCTCGCGGCGGCGTATGCGAAAGCGCAGGCCTCGTATGCCGCCCACGGCATAACCACCATCCAGGAAGGCATGGCGGTCGAAGAAATGATACCTTCATATCAAAAGCTCATTGAAGAAAAAGCGCTGTATCTTGATCTTGTGGCGTATCCCTCCGTTAAGGACGCAAAGGCTTTCACCGATGCGTTTCCAAAGGCCTGCGGGGGATATGACGGTCGCCTTCGCATCGGCGGGTTGAAGATATTTCTGGACGGTTCGCCGCAGGCGCGCACGGCATGGATGAGAGCGCCGTATGAGGGCGGGGACGCCAATTATCGCGGGTACCCGACGATGACCGACGCTGAAGTGTCGGCGGCTTTCGACGAGGCGCTCAGGCGCGATATGCAGCTTCTTGCGCACTGCAACGGCGACGCCGCGGCGGAGCAGTTCATACGCATGGCCGTGAGCGCTGGCGCCCGCGGCGACGTGCACGCGCTGCGCCCCGTGATGATACATGCGCAGCTTCTCGCCCCCGATCAGCTTGAAGACGTAAAGCGCGCGGGCATAATCCTTTCCTTTTTCCCCGGCCATATATTCCGCTGGGGGGACGCGCACGTCAGGAACTTCGGCATGGAGCGCGCGCGGCGCATCAGTCCGGCCGCGTCCGCGCTCCAAGCCGGCATACGCTTCACCTTCCATCAGGATACGCCCGTGACGGAGCCCGATATGCTCCTGAGCGTGTGGTGCGCCGTCAACCGCGTCACGCAAAGCGGAACGCTGCTCGGCGCCGAGGAGCGCATAAGCGCATATGAGGCGCTTCGGGCGGTGACGGCAAACGCCGCCTATCAATATTTCGAAGAGGACCGCAAGGGCAGCATCGCGCCTGGGAAAAACGCTGATTTCGTCCTGCTTGAAGACGATCCCACGGCGTGCGCGCCGGAACGCATACGCGATATCAGGGTTTGCGCGACGATAAAGGACGACCGCTTCATCTTCGGCGGATGAGCGGCGCGAAAGCACGCCTTACCGCCGCGCCGACGCTTTGATATAGGTGAAGCGCCTGTAGCTTTGCCCGTCGCGTTCGACGGTTTCGTTCCACATCCGTTTGGGGCGCACCCATACGCCGCATTCGCCGTAAAGCGCGCGGTAAACGACGACCTCCTCCCGCGTTTCGGAATCCGTCGCAGTGTATAGCAACTCGTATTCCTTGCCCTTGAAGTGCCTGTATATGCCCGGGTGGAAACCGTCGTTCCCTTCCCATTGCGCGCGGCTTTGATAGGTATAATGCGTGGCGCGGGATCCATCCTCGCCCGGGGTTTCCCTTTCCTCGCAGTGATGGTATGTGAAGCCGCATTTTTCCTGTATGCGGCGCGACCTGAAATTGCCCTCGTGATAACCGCACCACACGCCGCTGCAGTCAAGCTCCGTGAAACAGCGCCGCAAAAGCGCGTTCAGCGCTTCCGGGATAAGGCCCATGCCCCAGTAAGGCACGCCGATCCACGCGCCAAGCTCTGCCTCGTCGTCCTTTGAGCAGCCGCTGCGCCCGCTGCCCATCATTATGCCGACGCTGCCAACCGGCTTGCCGGTCTGCTTCAAAACCACGGCATATGTTTCAGGCTCCGAAAGCACGCCGGCGATTATCCGCGCGCTGTCCTCAACATCCGTGTGCGGCGGCCAGCCCGCGCGGGGGCCTACCCGCGGGTCTTTTGCGTATTTATAAAGTTCCTCCGCGTCCTCCCCCTTCCACGGACGCAATATGAGCCTTTCCGTTTCGATCTGCACGTCAGCCTCCGCCTGCGCGCCTGCGCGCGCTTTTTTATGACAATATACCACATATCGCGCCGCATAACATCAGCGTTTACGGTCGTTTTTTGTTGCGAATACCAAATACGGGCTGTACAATATGAAGGAAATACGTTAAGGAGGATCCTTCATTGGCGTTCACCGACGATCCCGTCGTAAAATCGCTTGCCTGCGCCCGCCCCATGGCGTGGCTCAATTCCAAATATACCTGTGCCCAAGGCGCGCTCTCGCGCCTTGACATATCGGCCGCCGATGTTGAGGAAGCGGAGGCGCGGCTTATCCGCTTCGCCCCGTTCATCGCCAGCCGCTTCCCTGAAACCGTGAAGGACGGCGGCATCATCGAATCCGGGCTTGCGTTTATCCCGGGCATGAAGGCGCGGCTCTGCGGCGATTTTCGCGGCTCGCTTTATGCAAAGCTCGACTGCGATCTGCCTGTCGCCGGTTCCATCAAGGCGCGCGGAGGCATATATGCGGTTTTGAAGCACGCGGAAACGCTCGCGCTTGAAAACGGCCTCATAACCCCGCAAAGCGATTATACCTTTTTTGACACGCCTGAGGCGCGCGCGTTTTTCTCACGCTATACCATGCAGGTGGCCTCGACCGGCAACCTCGGCCTTTCCATAGGCATCATGAGCGCGGCGCTCGGCTTCAAGGTGACGGTACACATGAGCGCGGACGCGCGTCAGTGGAAAAAGGATCTGCTGCGCGCGAAGGGCGTGAGCGTCATTGAATACGCGACGGATTATTCTGCGGCCGTGGTAGAAGGGCGAAAGCGCTCCGACGCGGACCCGATGAGTTATTTTGTCGACGACGAAAATTCGCGCGATCTTTTCATGGGCTACGCAGTGGCTGCAAAGCGCACGGCGGCGCAGCTTGCCGCCAGGGGCGTGAGCGTTGACGCGGATCATCCGCTTTTTGTGTATCTGCCCTGCGGCGTGGGCGGAGGTCCCGGCGGCGTGGCCTTCGGTTTCAAGCTCATCTACGGCGATAACGTGCATATCTTCTTCATCGAGCCTGTCGAGGCGCCCTGCATGGCGCTTGGCATGGCGACGGGACTGCACAGCAAAATATGCGTCGCCGATATCGGCCTTTCCGGCAAGACCCACGCGGACGGGCTCGCTGTCGGCCGCGCCTCAAGCTTTGTCGGGCATGTGATGGAAGGCCTGCTTTCAGGCGAATTCACCCTGACCGACGCCGCGCTTTATGATTATATGCGCGCGCTCAAGGCGTCCGAGGGGATCTTCGCCGAGCCTTCCTCCTGCGCCGCGTTCGCAGGCCCCGACGGGCTTTTCACCTTCCCCGAAGGGCATGATTACCTTGTCGCGCACGGTCTTTCGGACAAAATGGAAAATTCCGCGCATATCGCGTGGCTCACCGGAGGAAGGCTCGTGCCGGAGGACGTCCGCGCGCAGTATGAGGCGACAAGGCTGTGATCTGGTATTATATACTCACCTTTTTTGCCCAGACCATCGAAGGGCTTGCAGGCTTCGGCTCAACCGTCATGGCGATACCGTTCCTCTCCATGGCCATCGGCACCGCGGGCGCGGTGGCTCTCCTCGCCGTCAACTCCTTCGTTTCGGGCGGGATAATCTTCTTCTCGCACATAAAGGACGTCAACTGGAAGGAATACGTCAAGGTCACGCTTTGCGTTTTGCCCTTCATCCCGGTGGGCATAATCCTTTACGGGGCGCTTTCGCCGTATGAGGCGGCGCTCAAGCTGATCCTCGGCGCGACGATCATTTTTGTCGGCGCGCGCGGCGTGTGGTACTGGTATGTGAAAAAGACGGAGCCGCCTTCGCTTGGCGGCTTCGGCCGGTATGCGGCGCTGGCGCTCGGCGCGCTGACGCAGGGGATGTTCTCCGCCGGCGGGCCGCTCATCGTGCTTTACACAAGCGAAAAAATAAAGGACAAGAGCGCTTTCCGCGCAACGATGAGCGCGCTTTGGTTCACGGTCAACTCCCTTGCGCTGGTACTGCGGCTGCTGCTGCTTGACATATACACGGCGGATACCTTCGTGCGCGCGGCGACATGCCTGCCGCTGCTGATCGCCGGCATACTGTTGGGCATGTTCCTGCACAGGCGCATCGACAACACGGCCTTCCGCAAGCTCATTTACGTCATTTTGCTTGCGGGCGGCACGATATCCACGGTGTCATGCGTGATAGGCCTGATATGAAACGCCGAAACGCCTTAACTTTTACGCGATAATATGGTATATTAGGATTTCAGGCGAAACAAATTTAATTTTACATATGGGAGAAACGCAATGGACGCAAAACAACTCATCGCAAAAAGCCTGTCGGACGCGGCCGGCATTGACGAAAACGAACTGCTCGGATACATCGAGATACCCAAGGACAGCGCCATGGGCGATTATGCCTTCCCGTGCTTCAGGCTTGCAAAGGCGCTGCGCAAGGCACCGCCCGCGATCGCAGCGGAGCTTCACGGCAAGCTCGTTCTGCCTGCCGGGATAGACCGCGCGGAGGTCGCCGGGGGTTACCTCAATTTCTTCGCCGACAACGCATCCCTTTGCGGCGCGACCGTCGAGCGCGTGCTCGACGAAGGAAATGCTTACGGCAATACGGACGTCGGCCACGGCAAAAACGTGTGCGTGGAGTTTTCATCCATCAACATCGCCAAGCCTTTCCATATAGGGCATCTGCCGAGCACCGCCATCGGCAACTCCCTCAACAGGATATATCAGGCGCTTGGCTATCACACGATCGCCATCAACCATTTGGGCGACTGGGGTACGCAGTTCGGCAAGATGATTGTCGCATACAAAAAATGGGGCAACAACAAGCCCGTTGAAGAGAGCACCGTGCGCGAGCTGGTGCGGCTTTACGTCCGCTTCCATGAAGAGGCGGAAAAGGACGACGGCAACACCCTCGACGCCGAAGCCCGCGCGTGGTTCCGCAAGATAGAGCAGGGCGACGCGGAGGCTGTCGATCTTTGGCAGCGCTTCAAGGATCTCACCCTCAAGGAGGACGGCGAGGTTTATAAGCTTCTCGGCGTCAAGTTCGACAGCTTCGCTGGCGAGAGCTTCTATGAGGACAAGATGCAGGCCATAATCGACGAGCTTGATATAAAGGGTCTGCTCGTGGAGGACAAGGGCGCGAAGATCGTGGACCTTTCCGCTTACGACATGCCCCCCTGCATAATCGTCAAATCCGACGGGGCCACCCTTTATGCGACGCGCGACCTTGCCGCCGCCAACTATCGCAAAACGACATACGACTTTGTCAAATCCCTTTACGTCGTCGCCTATCAGCAGAACCTGCACTTCCGCCAGTTTTTCAAGGTGCTCGAGCTTATGGGACGCGACTGGGTCAAGGACTGCGTGCATGTCAACTTCGGCATGGTCTCGATGGAGGAAGGCACGCTTTCCACACGCCACGGCAACGTGGTTTATCTTGAAGACGTCCTCAACGCCTCGATCGAGAAGACGCTTGAGATCATAAAGGAAAAAAGCCCCGACCTTCCCGACAAGGAAGCCGCCGCGCGCGCGGTGGGCGTGGGCGCCATCATGTGGGGCGTGCTGTACAACAGCCGCATAAAGGACACCTCCTTCTCCTGGGCGAAGGTGCTCAATTTTGACGGTGAAACAGGCCCTTACGCGCAGTATACGCACGCGCGCTGCTGCTCCGTGCTGCGCAAATCAGGCGGCTACGACAGGGCCGGCGTCGATTATCACAAGCTTGCCGAGCCTTCCGCGCTTTCGCTCGTGAAGGCGATATCCGCGCTTCCCGACGTCGTGCTTGCCGCCGCGGATAAATACGAGCCGTATCTCGTGGCGCGCGCGGTCATCGACATATGCTCCTCATTCAACAAGTTTTATTTCGACTGCCGCATAATGGACGACGATCCAGCGGTGCGTCAGGCGCGTCTTGCCCTGACGGACGCCGCGAGGCAGAGCATCAGGAACGGCCTGTATCTGCTCGGGCTTGAAGCGCCCGAGAGGATGTAATCGACAAAAGAAGAGTTGAGGTTTATATGATAGACATTAAGCTTATCCGCAACGACCCGGACGCCGTGCGCGAAAACATCAGAAAGAAGTTCCAGTTCGACAAGCTGCCCCTCGTGGACGAGGTGGCGGAGCTTGACCGTCAGTTCCGCGAGGCGCATACCCGCGGGGATTACCTCAGGAACCAGAGGAACGTCATCTCCAAAAAGATCGGCGGCCTCATGGCCAAGGGTCAGCGCGAGGAGGCCGAAGCCGCCAAGGCCGACGTGAAAGCCATGGCCGACGAGATGGCGGCGCTTGAGGTGAAGGAAGCAGAGCTTGAAGAAGAGATAAAGAAGCGTATGCTCGTCATCCCCAACATAATCGACCCCTCGGTGCCCATCGGACACGACGATTCCGAAAACGTGGAGCTTGAGCGTTTCGGCGAGCCCCGCGTGCCCGATTTTGAAATACCTTATCACACGGATATCATGGAACGCCTTTCCGGCATCGATCTGGACAACGCGCGCAGCGTCGCCGGCAACGGCTTCTATTATCTCACGGGCGATATCGCGCGGCTGCAAAGCGCGATACTTTCCTATGCGCGCGATTTCATGATCGACCGCGGCTTCACATACTGCATCCCGCCGTTCATGATCCGCTCGAACGTGGTGACTGGCGTGATGAGCTTCACCGAGATGGAAAACATGATGTACAAGATCGAGGGCGAGGACCTTTATCTCATAGGCACGAGCGAGCATTCCATGATCGGCCGCTTCATCGATTCCTTCATCGACGAGGAAAAGCTGCCCTACACGCTCACAAGCTATTCGCCTTGCTTCCGCAAGGAAGTCGGCGCGCACGGCATCGAGGAGCGCGGCGTTTACCGCGTGCATCAGTTTGAAAAGCAGGAGATGATCGTCGTCTGCCGCCCCGAGGAGAGCATGATGTGGTATGACAGGCTGTGGAACTTCACGGTCGAGTTCTTCCGCTCCATGGATATCCCCGTGCGCACGCTCGAGTGCTGCTCGGGCGACCTTGCCGATCTCAAGGTCAAAAGCGTCGACGTTGAGGCCTGGAGCCCGCGCCAGCAGAAGTATTTCGAGGTGGGGTCCTGCTCAAACCTCGGCGACGCGCAGGCGCGAAGGCTCGGCATACGCATAAAGAACAAGGAGCGCGGCAACTATTTCGCGCATACGCTCAACAACACCGTCGTCGCCCCGCCGCGCACGCTGATCGCCTTTTTGGAGAACAATCTCCTCTCCGACGGCCGCATAGCCATCCCCGCGCCGCTTCGCATGTATATGGGCGGCAAGGAATACATAGGCTGACGGCGGACGTTGGCCGCGCGGCCTGATCCCTGCGGATCTCATTCTCCGCTACCTGCACACGGCGCGTTTCGTCTGTGTTTTTCGGATCCGTGCAACCCGGCGCAACCGCCCGTTGCGCGGATTTTTTCAAATGAAAAGCAGAATTGGTGGCGTAACATACCCGGTTGCGCGTATCATTATCACCGTAGAAAAGCTGATTTGAAACGGAGGTAACACAATGAACATCGAGATCGCAAACAGACTCGTGCAATTGAGGAAGCAGCACGGTCTTTCCCAGGAGGAGCTTGCGGCAAAGCTCGGCCTTTCCCGTCAGGCGGTGAGCAAATGGGAACGCGCGGAGGCGTCGCCCGATACGGATAACCTCATCATGCTCTCCCGCGTTTACGGCGTGAGCGTTGATGAACTGCTGCGCACCGAGGACCCGATACCCGAGCCTGAGCCGGATCGCGGCGTGAAGCTTACGGTGAACGGCAAGCCCATCAAGTTTGAAACCAAGGACGGCTTCTATTTCACATACGGCGACGACGAGGAAGAATATAAGCAGGAATGCGAACACGCCGCCGAAGGAAAATGCGACTGCGACAACGTGAACGTGCGCATCACCCGCGAAAACGATGACGAACATCACGACAAGTCCTTTTTCCTCATGTTCCCTTATCCCATTTTCATCACCATATTATATCTTTGCCTGGGCTTTGTGTGGGATCTTTGGCATCCGGGCTGGATACTTTTCATCACGATACCCGCGTATTATTCCATCGTGCATTATTTCACCGGCAGCCGCAGGCACAGCTTCTTCAAGGCGTTCCCGTATGTCTTCTTCGTGGTGTGCGCGTTCCTCCTGCTCGGCTGCGTGTGGAACCTGTGGCATCCCGCATGGGTGCTGTTTTTGACCATCCCCGTGTATTACCCGATCGCCGAGACCGCCGACCGCCGCTATCGCCGCAGGCGCGCAAAGGCCGGCATAATCGACGTTACGCCGGATGACGACGATGACGACGATGACGATGATGACGACGACTGAGTTCTTCCCATCGACGCCCCGCCTCAAAGCGGGGCGTTTTTTTGCGTTATGCCGCCAATGCGCTTGACAGCGCGCGCCGTTGTGCTATTATTTATATGAACACGTTCATATTGATGTTTCGGAGGATCGGTATGCCAAAGATAATTGACGGCGCGCGCCGGATGATACTCGATGAAGCGCGCAGGGAGCTTTTTGCGGGCGGATACGACGCGCTCAACATCCGCGCCGTGGCGCGCGGCTGCGCGATCGCCGCCGGCACTGTATATAACTATTTTGAAAGCAAGGATATCCTGGCCGCAAGCGTGATGCTTGAGGACTGGCAAAACGCGCTCGCCGCCATGAAGGATGAAACCGCGCGCGCGGGCAGCGTCGACGCGGGCCTTTTTGCGATATTCGACGCGATCGCCGCGTTCAGGAAGCCTTATGAGGAAATATGGGAGAGCCACGGCCTTTCCGGCGCATCGCAGAAAAAGCTTTTCCGCGAAAGGCACGCCCTGCTCGTCGCCCAGATAGCCGCCCTCGTGCAGCCGCTGCTTACGCGCTTCGGCGCAGAAGAAGGGGATTATCTGCCGCGCTTCATCGCGGAAAATATCCTCATCGCATCAAACGGCGAATACCGTTTCGAGGAGACGGCCGCGCTTATAGGGCGAATAATCAAGGAAAAATAACACCGCCGATAAACGGACAAAGAAAGGATAAAAGTATGTCAAGTTTCAAGGATCTTCGCATTGTGGACAATTTCTATCAGACCTCGCTTTTCTTCCCCATGCCCACGGTCGTGGTCGGCACGCTCACGGAGAACGGCGAAACGACCCTGGGGCCTTACAGCCTCATCCAGCCGTATTATGTGGCGGGCAAGGAGTATTACGCGATGCTGCTCAACTGCCGCAACTCGTCGAATACGGCCCAGAACATCCTGCGCACAGGCAAATGCTCGATCAGCTTCATACCCGATGACCGAAAGTATTTCAAGGAAGCCGTCAAACTGAGCTGGCCCGGCGACAAGCCCGAGGAGAAGATGCCCAAGTGCAATTTCACCCTTGAGGAGGGCCTTATGGCGGCGGCAAACCCCGGCGAAAAATTCCCGAAGGTCGTCGCCGAGGCGTTTCAGGTCATCGAATGCACATGGATGAGCGCGCTTGACAACGGGGCCGAATGCAGGCCCGGAGAGCTTGACGGTTATGAGCCGCCTTATCACGATTTCAACGGCATAACAAGCAAATTCGGCGCAACGTTCATATTGCGCGTGGATAAGATCCTCATGAAGGAGAAATATTACAATGCGATAATCAACGGCGTGCGCGCAAAGGATTTTCCGCCCGTGCCTGTCGATTACGGTTACAGGGACAGCAAGAACTTCTGGTATTCGCGCCACAGGCGTCCGCTGCCGGAGCTTTTGCAGGTGCGCGCGACGACGGTCGAGTCCGTGCGTTACGCGGCCGACCGCATTGACGACAAGATAAAATTCACGGACGAAGCGTGCGCAAAGCTCGTCAACGTGCCGCGCATATTCCTGCCGACCGCCCTGCGCGGCTGCATAGACTGGGCGCGCGAGCACGACGTGACCCTCATAACCGAGGAGCACATGAACATAATCAACGACAAGCGTTCGAAGGAAAAGAGCAAATGACCGGTGCGGGGCACTGGCGCGCCGTCACGCCTTTGTGCGCGCCCGTCCGGCGTTGATGAGGCGAATGACGCCGTCCAGCCGCCTGAAGGTCAAGCCCCTGATACCGCTCATGAACACCCCGCGAAGCGGCATCTCGCGCACGGAGCCTTCGACCATGCGGCGCATCTCGGCGTCGTTGCCGGCAAGCTTCACGGACAGACTGACGACGAGCGAATAGATCACCCTGCCAAGCGGCCTGTCCCTTATATCCTCAAACGTGGAATTTCTCGTGTGCGGCGCACCCTTTTCCCTGTAACGCGGGGGTATGGGCGCGCCGTATATCTTTTCAAACGCCGCGTCCGGCACGTCCGCGATGCCGTGCGAAAGTTCATAATAGCACGAGGCCTCCTCCCGCATATCAGGGAGGGGTATGCCCTGCGCGCTGTCCTCGAGCGAAACCCTTTTCGTGAGACGTATGTCGCGCGAGGAAGCCGCGGCTTCGATCACATACTCGCCGGGCGCTATACGCCACGCGCCTATCCCCGTATCATAAAACGCGAAATCGCGCGCCGTGAGCGGTATGCTGACGGTCTGTTTTTCGCCGGGAAGGAGCTTTTTGGTTTTTGCGAAGCCGCGCAGCTCATGCGAAGGCTTATACACGCAGTTTTCAGGCGCTTTCACATAAAGCTGAACCGTCTCGGCGCCCTGTTTATCGCCCGTGTTGGTTATGTCGAGCGTGAACGTGAAGCCGTCCTCCGCGCTGCCCGAAACGGCCGGGTTTGAATACCTGAACGCCGTATACGAAAGGCCGAAGCCGAACGGATAACGCACGGGAATTTCCGCCGTGTCATAATACCTGTATCCGACGAATATGCTTTCGCGGTATTCGACCGTTTGCGGATAACCCCCAAAATACGCGAAGGACGGATTGTCCTCAAGCCTGAGCGGCCATGTTTCCGCAAGCTTGCCGGACGGGTTCGCAATGCCGAGCAGTATGTCCGCCACGGCGCCGGCCCCCGCCTCGCCCCCAAGATAACACATCAGTATCGCGGGCACCTTCCCCTCGAAGGGAAGCTCCATCACGCCGCCGCCCTGAAGCACGACCACCGTATTTGGATTGACAGCGGCGACGCGCGCGATAAGCTCCGTATGCGCTTTTGGCAGGGCGAGGGTCGTCCTGTCGAAGCCCTCGGACTCGTATCTGTCCGGAAGGCCCGCGAACACATACACTATATCGCGCCCGCGCGCGACCTCGCACGCCCCGGCAATGAGCGCCTCGTCCGCCTCATCCCGGTCAAGGTCATAACCCGGCGCGTATACGGCGTTGAGCCCCGCCGCGGCGAGCGCGTCGAACGGGCAGTCGAGCTTTTTGGGGTTTATCTTGGAGCTGCCCGCCCCCTGATATCTCGGATGCTTTGCAAAAGCGCCGATCACGGCCGCGTTCTGCATGGCGTTGCCCGGCAGTATCCCGCCTTTGTTTTTGAGGAGCACCGCGCTCTCCGCCGCCGCGCGCCGCGCGATCTCATGATGCGCCGCCATCGTGTCCGAAAGCTTCTTTCGCCGCATGCTTTTGAGTATAAGTTCCGTGACGCGCCGCGCCGCCGCGTCCACATATTCTTCTTCAAGCGCGCCGCTTCGGACCGATCGCGCAACATACATGTCGTTTTCGCGCGTGACGCCCGGCATCTCCAGATCGTTGCCCGCGCGCACGGCCGCCGCGCGGTCGTCCATGCCGCCCCAGTCGGAAACGACAAGCCCGTCAAAGCCCCATTCCCGGCGCAGTATGTCCGTGAGGAGCTTTTGATTTTCACAGGCATATGTGCCGTTCACACGGTTGTATGAGCTCATCACCGTCCACGGACGGCCCTCTTTCGCCGCGCGCTCGAAGCCGGCGAGATATATCTCGCGCATGGCGCGCTCGTCGCAGACCGAGTTTTCGCTCATGCGGCGCGTCTCCTGCGAATTGAGGGCGAAATGCTTGCACGAAACGCCGACGTTCATGCTCTGCACGCCCGCGGTATATGCGGCGGCAAGCTCCCCGGCAAGGCAGGGATCCTCGCTGAAATATTCAAAATTGCGCCCGCACAGGGGGCTTCGCTTTATGTTGAGGCCGGGGCCGAGGATCACCGCGATATCCTCCTCGCAGCACTCCTCCCCTATGGCGCGGCCAATCTCGCCGAGAAGCGCCCTGTCAAAGGAGCAGGCGGTTGTCGCAGCGGTTGGGAAGCATGTGGCCGGACTTGACCCGTTGATGCCGAGCTGATCCTTGCCATACGGCTGCTTGCGCAGCCCGTGCGGCCCGTCCGACACGGCAATCATCGGAATGCCCAGCCGCTCCACGCCCTTGAGACGCCAGAAGTCAAAGCCCGAAAGCAGCGACGTCTTTTCCTCAAGCGTCATTTTTTCAACAAGGCCAGCGGCCGCGCGCTTTATCTCATCCATAATATACCTCCGCCGTGCAAATATGTTCGATTCACCATCAATCATATATTATTTGGCGTTGATTTGAAAGGGTTTTGCCCTTGATAACGCGCACGCTTTCAATTATTATATTGTAAATCAGCATCTTGCGGGAAAGGGGCTCAAATGGCTTTTTATTTTGACGAACCTTCACATACCTTCGCGGAGTATCTGCTCGTGCCGGGTTATTCGTCGGCCGAATGCACCACGCAGAACACCTCCCTCAAAACGCCCGTTTGCAGATACCGTCCGGGCGAGGGAGAAAGTCCGCTTATTATGAACATACCCATGACCTCAGCCGTCATGCAGTCCGTTTCGGGTGAAAAGCTTGCCATCGCGCTTGCGAAGGAAGGCGGCATATCCTTCATTTTCGTCTCCCAGCCGATAGATTCGCAGGCCGAGATGGTGCGCCGCGTCAAGCGCTACAAATCCGGCTTTGCCGGCAGCGACTGCAACGTGACGCCGCAAAGCACCATGCGCGACGTGATGCTGCTCAAGGAAAAGACAGGCCATTCAACGGTGGCCGTGACCGACGACGGCACAGCCACGGGCAAGCTTCTCGGCATCGTCACAAGCCGCGATTACCGCCCGAGCCGCATGGATCCGGAAACGCCGGTCTCCACATTCATGACGCCAAAGGACAAGCTCGTCTTCGCATATGAGGGCGTGACCCTCAAGGAAGCGAACGATATCATCTGGGATCACAAGCTCAACGCCCTGCCCATCGTCAACGGGGAAGGCAACATGGTCGCGTTCGTGTTCCGCAAGGATTATGACACGCATAAGGAGAACCCCAACGAGCTTTTGGACAAGAACAAGGGATATGTCGTGGGCGCGGGCATAAACACCCGTGATTACGAACAGCGCGTGCCGGCCCTTGTGGACGCCGGCGCGGACATTCTCTGCATCGATTCGTCCGAAGGCTTTTCCGAATGGCAGAGCCGCACGCTCGCCTGGATACGCGGCGCTTACGGCGACCGGGTAAAGGTCGGCGCGGGCAACGTCGTCGACAGGGAGGGCTTCCGTTTCCTCGCCGACGCGGGCGCCGATTTTGTCAAGGTGGGCATCGGCGGCGGCTCCATCTGCATCACGCGCGAAACAAAGGGCATCGGCCGCGGGCAGGCGACCGCCGTGCAGGAGGTCGCGAAGGCGCGCGACGAATACCTTGCCGAAACGGGCATATACGTCCCCATCTGCGCGGACGGCGGCATCGTGATGGATTACCATATAGCCCTCGCGCTTGCGATGGGCGCGGACTTCTGCATGCTGGGCAGGTATTTTGCCCGCTGCGACGAAAGCCCCACAAGCAAGGTGCTCGTCAACGGCAGCTATATGAAGGAATACTGGGGCGAGGGCAGCGCGCGCGCGCGCAACTGGCAGAGATACGACATGGGCGGCAAGGCGAAGCTTTCCTTTGAGGAGGGCGTCGATTCATATGTGCCTTATGCCGGCAGCCTGCACAACAACGTTGAGACCACGCTTGCCAAAGTACGCTCCACGATGTGCAACTGCGGCGCGCTGAGCATACCGGAGCTTCGCGCCAAGGCGCGTCTCACGCTCGTTTCCGCCGCCAGCATAACGGAGGGCGGCGCGCATGACGTCGTCCAAAAGGACAGCAGGCTTTACAACACGCAGCAGTAACCGGCGCTGTCAGACGCATTCCTGTCTGAAATAAAAAAGGAGCGGCTCGTCCGCTCGGTTGGGTGATCGGGAACACGCCCGAAGATATTCATGGGGCCGCGGACAAACCGCGGCCCCTTTTGATGCCGTTTTTTTACTTGCAGGCAAGCGCGATTATCGCATCCGCCATCACCTTGCAGTCCTCAACAAGATGGGTGACCTCGATATTCTCATTGGGCATATGTATGCTCGCCGCCTCGCCCGGGCGCTCTATGCCGAAGGCTACCGCGGCTTTGAAGCATTTCGCATATGTTCCGCCGCCGATGGCAAGCGGGGGCAGACGCTTGCCGAAGCGCTTGGCGTATACGTCGAGAAGGGTGCTCACAAGCTCGCTGTCCTCCGGAACATAATGGCCCATACCGTATCTGCCGTTGAGCTCTGTGAGGCCGTATTCGCCGAAGCCGCGTTCGAGCGCGCCCGTGACGTCCTCGCCCTTGCAGGATATCGGCGCGCGGATATCGATGGTGAGGCGCTTTATGCCGGTCTCATCCCAATCCACGATGCCGCCCGGGCAGAACGTGAGCCTGCCGGACTTATCCTCGCAGTCAAGGCCGAAGCCCTCGCCGTGGCAATAGAACCCAAGCAGCTTCACAAGACCCGCGACGGTCGCGGCGTCCTCCCCCTCAAGGGGCAGCTTGTCAAGAAGCGCTATTGCAGCGAGGAATGCGTTGTGCCCGATCTCCGGCGTGGAGGCGTGCGCGGCGAGACCCTTCATGGTGATCTTCGTGCCGTATTCGCTTTCCTCGGCGGCGCAGGCAAATTCGCTCTTTTCCATAAAGGCTTCCATTATGGGCAGTATGCGGTTGAGGGTGAACGGCACCTCGATCACCATTTCGCCCGGCACGGCATTGCTTACAGTGCCGCCGTGCATACGCACCTTTGAAGCGTAAAGCTTGTGGTATGCGCCGTGATAGCCGCTCTTTTCCGAATTGACAACAGGGTATTCCGCATCGGGCGAAAAGGCGATATCGGGATCCTTTTCGACCTTCTTGTAGTGCTTCATGCACTCCATTCCGCTCTCCTCGTTGCAGCCGAGGATAAGGCGCACGCGGCGTTTCATCTCAAGCCCGGAAGCCTTGATGGCCGCCATGCCGAAAAGCGCGGCGAACGCCGGGCCTTTATCATCCATCGTGCCGCGGCCGTAAAACCTGCCGTCATGCACCTCGCCCGCATAGGGCGGATACAGCCAGCCTGTACCCTCCGGCACCACGTCAAGATGGCATATGAGGGCAAGCTGTTCCTCGCCCGCGCCGAAATCTATATAGCCGCAGTAGCCGTCAAGATTTTTGGCCTCAAAGCCCATCTCCCGGCCCTGGGCGAGCGTATCCTCAAGACATTCGGCCGTGACGCGGCCAAACGGCGCGCCGGGGCCCGCCGTGCTTTCATCGAGCACAGTCGGAAACGCGATGCAGCGGCGCACGCGCGCGACGAGCTCATCCGTATGTTCATCAATCCATTTGTCGACAACGGGATTCATCCTGTGGTCCTCCTCATCAGTTGATAACAATTTGTTAACAGCATACCGCAAAGCACGCGCAAATTCAATCTTCCCTTGCTATATTCGCTCAAGCGTCATAAAATAAACCATCCATTACGCTGCGGAGGATTGAGGATGAACGTTTTTATCGCCGCGCTGCTCGGGCTCATACAGGGTCTTTGCGAGTTCCTGCCTGTTTCAAGCTCCGGCCATCTCGTGCTGCTGCAAACGGTGTTCGGCATCGACGAGGGGGCGCTTTTCTTTGACACGATGCTGCATATGGGCACGCTCGTCGCCGTTTTTGCCGTTTTTTACAATAAGATATGGGCGCTCATCAAAAAGCCCTTCCAGAAAAAAGTGTATATGCTCCTCATCGCGACGCTTGTCACGGCCGTGATGGCTTTCCTGCTGCGCGACGTTTTTGACGATGCGTTCTCGGGCAGGTTCCTCGGCTTCGGCTTCCTGCTCACGGCGCTTATCCTTTTTATCAACGAAAGGTTTGCCCGCGGCTCCCGCGGGGTGGATGAGATGAAAATACCCGAAGCGCTCGCCGTCGGCTTCATGCAGGGCGTCGCCATAATGCCCGGCGTTTCCCGCTCCGGCTCGACGATCGCGGGCGCGCGCCTGTTCGGCCTCAAAAAAGAGGATGCGGCGGAGTTTTCATTCATACTCTCCATCCCGGTCATTCTCGGCTCCCTTATCGTGCAGATACCCGATGTGGCGGCGCAGGGCACCGGCGGCATACCGTGGATATCGGTCATAATCGGCACGGCGACAGCCGCTGTCAGCGGATATTTCGCGATAAGGCTCATGCTTCGCCTGATCGCCAAAAAAAGCCTCATGGGTTTTTCGATATATGTGCTCGTTCTGGGCATATTAGTGCTTGCGGATCAATTCATCACGCATCTGTTTTTTACAAACCCGTTTTTGGGGTAAGGAGGCATTATGGACCCCAGAGAAAGCATTGTTTATCAGATATGGCCCCGTTCCTTTTATGATGCGAACGGCGACGGCATAGGCGACCTTGCGGGCGTCACGGCAAAGCTTGATTATCTTGCGGAGCTTGGCGTGGACGTGATATGGCTATCGCCCATATTCCCGTCGCCAAACTGCGATTATGGCTATGACATTTCGGATTACCGCGCGGTGAACCCTGAATTCGGCACGATGGCGGACTTTGAAACGCTCGTCGCCCGCGCGCGGGATCGCGGCATAAGGATATTGCTCGATCTCGTGCCCAACCACACCTCGAACAAGCATATGTGGTTCCGCGAGGCGCTCCGCGACCCTTCCTGCAAATACCGCGATTACTATATCTTCAAAAAAGGCAAAAACGGCGGCAAAAATCCGCCGAACAACTGGATGAGCTTTTTCGGCGGCAGCGCATGGACGCTCGACGAAGCCTCCGGCGAATACTATCTCACCTCGTTCACGCCGCAGCAATGCGATCTCAACTGGGAAAACCCGCAGCTTCGCCGCGAGATGTACGACATGATGCGCTTCTGGATGGATAAAGGCATTGCGGGCTTCCGCATCGACGTTGTCAATCTTCTCAAAAAGCCGGAAGGCTTCCCCGACAAGGACCCGCAAAAGCGCGGGCTGCAGTTCCCCGGTACGCTCGTCACCGCGCAGGAGGGCATACACCCGATCATAAGGGAGATGAACGAGGAGGTGTTCTCGCGCTATCCCGGCTGCATGACGGTCGGCGAGGGCTGCCTCACCGGGATCGATGACGTCGCGAAATTCACCGAGCCGTCGCGCAGGGAGCTCACGATGATGTTCCATTTCGATCTCGCGATGCTCGGCTGCGGGCCGCTAGGCAAATTCGATTTCCGCAAGCTGTACCGTTTCAGCGTGCTCGATTTCAAGCGCGCGTCCGACCGTTGGCAGCTCGCCATGCAGGAAAAAGGCGGTTGGGTCGGCAATTATCTTTCCAACCACGATCAGCCGCGCCAGCTCGCCCGCTTCGGCAGCGAGGATGAACGTTTCCGCCGCGCAAGCGCAAAAGCGCTGTGCCTTTTCAACATGACCCTCCGCGGCACGCCCTTCATATATCAGGGTGAGGAGTGCGGCATGACGAACATGCCCATGAAGCGGAGCGAATGGAAGGATTTCGAGGCGATCAACGGTTATGAACAGCTCCAGAAAATGATGCACCTGCCGGCGTTCATCGCGGAAAAGATCGTTTCGCGCGCCTCGCGCGACAACGCGCGCACCCCCGTCCAGTGGGACGGCAGCCGCAACGCCGGCTTCACCGCCGGTACGCCATGGATGCGCGTGAACCCGAACCACAACCTCATCAACATATCGCTCGACATGACGCACATGGATTCCATCGTCGGGTTTTACAAGCGCGCGATCGCGTTCAGGCGCGAGCACCCCGTCCTCGTCCGGGGCGAATACAGGCCCGTGGAGCGCAACGATCCCAATGTGATCGCCTACACGCGCTCAGACGCAAAGGAGAAGCTCCTCATCGCGATAAATCTGACAGACCGTCAGGCAAAAATAAAGCTCCCGCTTAAAACGGGAGCCGAGTGTCTGCTGTATACCCATTCGTCGCGCGCCGCGGCGGGCGAGCTTTCATTGCTGCCCTTCGAAGGACTTGTTTACAGGCTTTGACGGGGCAGTGCTTTCCCCGTGCGTCAGCTTGAAATAATACTGCATGATGTCGCGCCTTGTGACGATGCCTATAAATGAGCCTATGTCGTCCACGACCGGGACGAAGTTCTGGTTCATCGCCATCATCAGCAGATCCTCAATCGAGGCGTTCACGTTCACGGCGGGGTTATGCTCGGGCCTCAGCAGATCCTTCACATACAGCCGCTCCTGCGCGTGATTATCCCACGCGGAGGCGTCCGACAGCTTCCATAAAAAATCGCCTTCCGTGACGGTGCCCGTGTATTTCCCTTCGCGGTCGATGACCGGGATCGCGGAATATCCGTAAAAACGCATCTTTTCAAGCGCCTGACGGAGCGTGTTGTCATTGTAGATGTATGCGACAGATACCTTTGGTTTGAGAAAAAACAGAACGTTCATCACAACACATCCTTTATTTGATACGTCTATATTACCACATATATTTAGGTTAATGGTGACGTGATTGTAAAAACATAGGCCGGCATGCGCAATTTGATATGGAAAAATCATGGCATGCCGGCGGCTGAATTCATATTCCATATCGCGCGCGATCTCCGGCTGCATCGCGCCGCGACCCTGAGCGCCGGGAGCATATAGTCCGGCTCGCCAATAAAACAGCGCGCTTTACCGCAATCGTCTTCTCCTTGACAAATATCGCGGGTAAAATCATAATATACATGATGTTTGGCAAACCATATATTTAACATAAGGAGGAACATACATGGGCATAATCAAAGCCGTAATCGGTGCGATCGGCGGAGGTCTTGCGGATTCCTGGCTCGAGGTAATCGAGTGTCAGGATATGGGCAACACCACGGTTTTTGCAAGCGGAGTCAAGGTGCGCTCGGACGATAAGCGCAACCAGAACCTCAAGGGCACGGTCGACACCGTTTCCAACGGTTCTATCATCCACGTTTATGACAACCAGTTCATGATGCTCGTTGACGGTGGCAAGGTCGTTGACTATACCGCCGAGCCGGGTTACTTCAAGGTGGATAATTCCTCCATGCCCTCGCTTTTCAACGGACAGTTCGGCGCCTCCCTCAAGGAGACCTTCTCCCGTGTGAAATACGGCGGCACGCCCTCCTCCTCCCAGAAGGTGTTCTTCATCAACCTTCAGGAGATAAAGGGCATAAAGTTCGGCACGCGCAACCCCATCAACTATTTTGACTGCTTCTATAATTCCGAGCTGTTTCTCCGCGCGCACGGCACTTATTCCATAAAGGTCACAGACCCGCTCAAGTTCTATGCCGAAGCGATACCCAGGAACGCGGCGAACGTGGATATCAACGATATAAACGAGCAGTATCTCAACGAGTTCCTTGAGGCGCTGCAAAGCGCGATCAACCAGATGAGTGCCGACGGCACGCGCATCAGCTTTGTGACAAGCAAGGCGCGCGAGCTTTCCAAGTACATGTCCGACACGCTCGACGCGGACTGGAACCAGATGCGCGGTATGCAGGTGCAAAGCGTCGGCATCGGCTCCCTTTCATACGACGAGGAAAGCCAGAAGCTCATCAATATGCGCAATCAGGGCGCGATGCTGTCCGATCCCGGCGTGCGCGAAGGCTATGTTCAGGGCGCGATGGCGCGCGGCGTGGAAGCTGCGGGCAGCAACACGGCGGGCGCGGCCGGCGCGTTCATGGGCGTCGGTCTCGGCATGAACGCAGGCGGCAACATGGCCGGCGCGTTCTCCGCCTCCAACCAGCAGCAGATCAATCAGCAGCAGCAACAACAACAGCAGCAGGCAGCCGCCGGCGGCTGGACCTGCGCCTGCGGCGCAAAGAACCCGGACAGCATGGCCTTCTGCCCTGCCTGCGGCGCAAAGAAACCCGCGCCCAAGCCCGCTGCGGACGGCTGGACCTGTGCCTGCGGCGCTGTCAATCCCGCAAGCGCGGCCTTCTGTCCCGCCTGCGGCGCGAAGAAGCCTGCCGAAACCCCCGCGGCAACGACCGCCTTCTGTCCCGCCTGCGGCGCGAAGCTTGAACCGGGCGCGAAGTTCTGCCCCGGCTGCGGCAAGAAGCTTTGATCCGACATTAAAACACGCGCTCAGACCCCGCGCCGCACTCCGGCGCGGGGCTTTTTTGCCCGCTGCGGCCATATTCCGCGGGTTATGCTGCGGCACGGCTTGCAATATATAAAATAATTGCTTATAATAAATAACTGAATTGTAATAAAGAAAGTGAGTTGATTGTCCGAATGGACGACGGGAGTCCGATAGGATATATTATCGCGATTATCCTATTGATCCTGGGCGGCGCTTTTTTCGCCGCGACCGAGACCTCGCTTGCCTCGGTCAACCGTATCCGCATGATGAGCTATGCGGACGATGGCAACAAACGCGCAAAGCGCGTGCTGTATATACTGGACCACTTCGATAAGGCGCTTACAACGATACTTATCGGCAACAACATAATGCACATAAGCTGCGCAAGCATCGCAACGGTGATGGCAAACCGGCTTTGGGGCGTGGATGCTGTGACGGCGACCACATTTGTGGTCACCTTTATTGTGTTCTTCGCCTCTGAAATGGTGCCCAAGCGCATCGCAAAGGCATGCAGCGAGCGCTTTGCGCTCGGCGTTGCTGGCCCGCTGCTGTTTTTGATGCGCGCGCTCACGCCGATATCCTTCGTTTTTTCAAAACTTAGCGCATGGGTGGGCAAACCGTTCCGCCACAAGGAGGAAGAGGAGCCTACCGTGAGCGAGGATGATCTTTATGACATCATCGGCAGCATATCTGACGAGGGCGAGCTTGACGACGAAAAATCCGAGCTTGTGCAAAGCGCGCTCGAATTTTCCGACACCCGCGTGCGCGAAGCTCTTACCCCGTGGGAGAAGGTCGTGACCGTTTCAAGCGAAATGAACGACGATGAGATACTCAGCATCATCGAGGAAAACGTCCATTCCCGCCTGCCCGTGCTCGACGCGGACGGCAACATAATCGGTATGCTCCAGATCAGGCGTTATCTGAAAGCGCATCTCGCCAATCCCGCCGTGCGCCCGACGGACGCGATGGACGACGTGCATTTCGTGCGCGACGACATGCCCATCGACGAGCTTTTGCCGGACATGAGCCGCAACAAGACCCATTTTTCCGTCGTGCTCGACAGCTCCGGCAATACGCTTGGCATAATCACTGTGGAGGATATTCTTGAGGAACTTGTCGGCGAAATATACGACGAGGACGACCGTGAGGAGGGCGCGCAATGAACTACGCACTGATCGCCGTTCTCATCGTGTTCTCGGCGTTTTTCTCCGGCTCGGAGATCGCTTACGCCTCGGTGAACGAACTTCGCCTCAAGCGCGCTGCGGAGGACGGGAAAAACAGACTCGCGTCGCTCGCGTGGAAAATATACGAAAAATACGACGACGCGCTCATAACCATACTCATCGGCAACAACCTCGTGAACATCGCCGCCTCATCCGTGGCGACGGTCATCGCCATCACGCTTCTGGGCGACGACGGCGCGTGGGCTGCGACGGGCATAATGACGGTGCTCATCATAACCTTCGGCGAGATAATACCGAAGATCGTGGCCGTTCAGACGGCGTTTGGCTTCACAAAGCTTGCCGCCGTGCCGCTGTGGATACTGATGATCGTCACCTTCCCCATTGTATGGCTCATGCAGAAGCTTTTGCATTGTATCGACCGCCTCTGGAGCGACAAGAGCGACGCTGCCAAGCCCGCCATAACCGAGGAGGATCTTGAAACCATAATCGACACGGTCGAGGACGAGGGCGTGATCGACGAGGACCGCGCGGAGCTTCTGCAAAGCGCGCTCGATTTCGACGGCGTGCTTGCGTATGAGATAATCACACCGCGCGTGGACATGCTTTCGATCGACGTCGAGGACAGCTTTGATGAAATACTTGCAACGGTCAATTCCTCGCCATATTCGCGTATCCCTGTTTATGAGGATACGATAGACAATATAATCGGCATACTGCATCTCAATCATTTCTTCAAGGCGCTTGCCCTCGGCGAAAAGGATTTTGACATACAGAAGCTGCTCATGCCCGTAAACTTCGTGCATAAGACGATGCCGCTCGACGATGTGCTGCGCGAGATGAAAAAACGCAAATGCCACATGGTCATCGTGACCGACGAATACGGCGGCACGATGGGCTGCCTCACCATGGAGGATGTGCTTGAACAGCTCGTCGGGGACATATGGGATGAGACGGACGAGGTGGTCGAGGAATTCGTGCAGACGGGCGAGGATACCTATGAGGCGGACGGCGACATGCGCATCGAGGACTTTTTCGACGCGCTCGACATCGACGACCGCGACTTTGACGACGACAACGCCACCCTCGGCGGCTGGGCGATAGAGATGCTCGGCGATTATCCGAAGGTCGGTGACATATTCGAGTATAAAAACCTCACAATAACGGTGAAAAAACTCCAAAACCGCCGCGTGGTGCGCCTCGGCATAAGGGTTTGGCCCGTTCCTGAGGAAGACCCTGAGGAGGATATATGACAGACTTGTTTGATACCGTTGCCGCGCGACGGAGCATACGCCGCTACAAGAGCGATCCCGTGCCGCGCGAGGATATTGAAAAGATGCTCGACGCCGCCATGCGCGCGCCATCGGCGTGCAACACCCGCCCGTGGGAGTTCGCGGTGGTGACCAACCTTGAAAAACGCACCGCGCTTGCAAAGATCTCGCCATATGTGAAGCACGTGCTTGAAGCGCCCGTGGCGCTGATCGTGTGCGCGCTGCCCGAAACGCAGGCGAAGATGAGCAGCAAGTTTTTCCAGCAGGATTGCGGCGCGGCGACCGAGAACCTTCTGCTCGCCGCCGCGGCGCTCGGCTACGGCACATGCTGGTGCGGGATATATCCGGACAGAAAGCGCAGCAATGCCGTGAAGGCTATACTCGGCGTTGAAAGCACGCCGTTTTGCATGATAACGCTCGGTTTGCCTGATGAAGCGCCCTCGCCCAGGGGCGCCTATGACCCGGATAAAGTGAAATACTACGATTGAGGGCCGCGCCGCTGCGCGGCAGCCTCGGTGTTGCCCGTGCGTGAAGCGTATTCCGGGTGTTCGGCCGCAAAGCGGTCGAGCACCTCGCCCTTTCCCCAGTAGTGCATGGGATAAACGCAAGCGGCTTCCGTCTTTTTGAGAAGATAGAGCATTCCGTCCGCATAATGCTCCTCCTGACGGGGATCAAGCGGCATGAATGCGACGTCTATGCGGCGCGCCGCGAGCTTGTCTATCTCGTGGCGGAAGCTGCCGCGCATCTGACGGTTGTCCGCGTCGCTTTCGCCATCCCAGGTCCAGTCGTTGAGATCCCCCGCATGGAATATCACGCCCTCATCGCATGTGACAAGATACGCGACGCCGCTGTCCGTCGAGCGCAGCGTTTCCACCGTTTCCCCCATGGGGAGGGTATAGCGCATGTCGGCGCGGACCGTGAGCACATGTATATTTTCCGGATATTTACGCGATGGAATGTCCTTTGCAAGCACGGCGCTCACATCCGCCGCGCCGCGGGAAGCAAGCAGCGCAAAAATCTCCGGATTGTAATGATCCTGATGGGCGTGGGTCGAAAACACGGTGACCGGTTTTTTAACATCGAACGCGGGCAACATTCCCTTGTAATAATCGAATACATAAACGCTCTTTTGCGTTTCGATCAGAAAACCGCTGTGGTAAATATACGTGACGCGCAAAGCTTTCACCTCCGTTATCATCATCCTATATTTATCCGCCGGATCTGTCCACACTTATTTTGACCTATGCGCGTCTCCCGGCTTGCAATGTCTTTCGCCAGTCACTATAATAGCATTGTAAATACATTCGCGTGATTTCCGGAAGCGCGCGGGTGCGATTTATAAATTTTACATCTTGGGGGATAAATATGAGAAAACGTTTGCTTGTTTCATTGTTGGCGCTCATCCTGCTTCTCACCGTCGGCGCCGCCGCGGTCGGTCTTGCCGCGAGCAGCGACGCGCTTGAGATCGCCGGTATTGACATCAGCAAGAACCCGGTATCTGTTGGCGATTATACCAAGATAACTACCTCCCTCAACGCCGTTTTGTACAAGGGCGGCGCGGATAACGTGCGCGTGACGCTCGAAGCGCCCAAGCAGTTCGCGCTCGCTTCAATGCCCGACGCCTTCAACTCCGTAACGAAAGTTTCCGACGGCAAATATGTGCAGGCTCTCGGCAATATCAAGGCCGGTTTTGACGCTGAAAGCAGCATCACACTTTTGTTCGTCGGCGAAGTCGCCACGCCGCCCGCCACAGGCTCATCCAACATATGGCTCATCGTCGGCGTTGCGCTGATCGCGTGCGCCGCGCTGGCGATCCTCTTTGCCCGCCGCTTCGGCGTGCGCAGCGCAGAAAGGCTGCTGATGCTCCTCATCGCGGCAACGCTGGTCTTCTCCTGCGTGGCTGTCCCTGTCAGCGCGGAAGGCAGCAACGTTAACAAGCTCTCCCAGCAGCGCGTGATAAAGGACGCCGACGGCAACAGCTATACCATAACCATAACCGTAACCTGGGACGATCCTGTTGAAGAACCCGAACCGCAAGAGGATCCGGAAGTCACGGAAAGCGCGCCCGAAGAAACAGAAACGGTTGATTGATCCGTCAGCGGCGGATAATTGCCATCTAAAGCCGCAGCGCGGCATATGAACATCATCCAACACGGGGACGGCGCAAATGCGCCGTCCCCTATCATTTCCCACAGGAATGGCCTTATATAACATAATATACTTTCATCTTATGGCGGATAGTGATAATATAATTATTATGAATATCACATTTCATGGAGGTAGCCTGCAATGACCGATCGTGAAATCCGTTATCTCAAGCAGCTTGCGCGTGAATATCCGACAATACCGGCGGCAAGCGCCGAGATAATCAACCTCACCGCCATACTCAATCTGCCCAAGGGTACGGAGCATTTCATGAGCGATATCCACGGCGAGAACGAGGCCTTCACGCACATACTCAACAACGGCTCGGGCGCGATCGCGGAAAAAGTGCGTCAGGCGCTTGGCGAATCGCTCACGGTGAGCGAGCGGCGCGAGCTTTCGGCCCTCATATATTATCCGCGCGAAAAGCTCAACGAAGCCCGCACGCATGAAGCGGATCTTGACGACTGGTACAGGGTGACGCTTCGCCGGCTCATCGCGGTGAGCAGGATCTCCACCTCCAAATATTCGCGCTCAAAGGTCAGGAAGGCGCTGCCCCGCGAATTTGCCTATATCTTCGAGGAGATGCTCAACACCTCAAACGCCGGCGGCAACAAGGAGCAATATTACAGCAACATTATCGACGCCGTGATAAGGACCGGCAGCGCGGACACATTCATCATCGAGCTTGCGACCCTCATAAAGCGCATGACGGTCGATCAGCTTCACATCGTCGGCGACATATTCGACCGCGGACCTCACGCGGACGACATACTCGATAACCTCATGACATATCACGACGTGGACATACAATGGGGCAACCATGACGTGCTTTGGATGGGCGCGGCCGCCGGAAGTCCCGCCTGCGTCGCGGTCGCGGTCAAAAACTGTTTGCAGTATGACAATCTTGACATGCTCGAAAACGGATACGGCATCAACCTTCTGCCGCTTGCGATGTTCGCGCAGCAGCAGTATGACGAAAGCCCCGTCTTCACGCCGAGGAACCTGCCCGTTGAGCCGTTCAAAACGCGCGACACCGGCCTTTACGCCAAGATGCACAAAGCCATAAGCGTCATAATGTATAAGCTTGAGGGGCAGCTCGTGCGCCGCAGGCCCGAATATAAGATGGAAGACCGCGACATGCTTTCACGTGTGAACTGGACCACGGGCGCCATCACCATCAAGGATAAGGAATATGAGCTGCGCGACAAGGTATTCCCGACAGTTGACCCGCAAAACCCGACCGCCCTCACGAACGAGGAGCAAGGCCTCATGGATCAGCTTGTCACCGCATTCCGCCGCAGTGAAAAATTGCAGCTCCACGCGCGCTTTCTCTGCCGCGTCGGCGGGATCTACCGCCGCTGCAACGGCAATCTGCTCTTCCACGGCTGCGTGCCGTGCAACAAGGGCGGAAGCTTCATGACCTTCAGCATGGCCGGCATGGAATTATCCGGGCGCGATTTCTTCGATTATGCCGATAAGCTCGCGCGTCAGGGCGTCTTCGCGCCCGTAGGCTCCGACGAGGAGGCCGTCGGGCAGGATTTTCTTTGGTTCCTCTGGTGCGGACGCAATTCACCCGTGTTCGGGCGCGACCACATCTCCACCTTCGAGCGCGCGCTCATCGACGACAAGTCGACCTGGAAGGAGCCGAAAAACGCTTATTACGACAACTATGACGATGAGAAATTCTGCAACAAGGTGCTTGCCGCGTTCGACTGCAACAAGCCCTGGAGCAGGATAATCAACGGCCACATCCCCGTGAAGGCCAAGGAAGGCGAAAGCCCGCTCAAGGCCAACGGCAGGCTCATCGTCATCGACGGAGGCTTCTGCCGCGCATATCAGCGCGAGACCGGCATTGCCGGATACACCATGTTTTTCAATTCCCGCGGCATGCACATGGCGGCGCACGAGCCTTTCACCACGCACGAGGACGCCGTCGAGCACAGCCGGGACATAACCTCCCACACATTCCGCGTTGATGAGTTCCCGCACCGCGTTATGGTCGCCGATATAGACACCGGCGAGGAAATTCAGCATCGCATTGAGGATCTGATGGTCCTCCTTCAGGCATACAGGGACGGCGTGATAAAATCCAAATGACCGCCGGAAACAGCAAGGCCGCGCGCGTGAGCGTGCGGCCCCTTTTTTATCATTATGCGCCCTGTTCAGCTTCGGCTTGCGGTGAGCGCCGCAATGGCAATCGAATTGAACTTTTCCTCGGCGGATGAGCCGCGCGACGTCAGCACTATCGGCGCTTTCGCACCCACGACGATGCCGCCGAGCTTCGCTCCCGCAGTGACCATAAGGCTCTTGCTCAAAAGGTTGCCGCAGTTGATATCCGGCACAAGCAAAATATCAAAATCGCCGCAATACGGGCAATAATAGCCCTTGTGCATCGCGATCTGCGCATCCATGGCGATATCGTATGATATCGGGCCGTAGACCGTGCAGTTGGGTATTTCGCCGGAAAGGTTCATCTCGCGCAGCTTCGCCGCTTCAACCGATTCCTTCATCTTCGGATTGATGAATTCGATCGCGCACAGCACCGCCACCCGCGGCCACGAATATCCCATCTTGAGCAATGTGCGCACGGCGTTGTTGATTATGCCGGCCTTCTCCTCAAGCGTCGGATACATCACCATGCCCGCGTCGGTCACAACGATAAGGCGCGGAAAATGCGGCACGTTGCCGAAAAACGCCACATGGCTCATCAGGTCGCCCGTCCCGAGATGGGCAACGACGGGATGGAGCATGTCGCGCGTTTCGATAAGCCCCTTCATGAGAAGGTTCGCGCTGCCATCAAGCACGAGGCTGACGGCGGTCTCCGCGCTTTTACGGTCGTCCCCTTCGATTATGTTATAATCGGAAGGATTGCGGTCGCGCCTTCGCAGCAGCTCCCTTATACGCGCGTCATCCCCGATGAATATCGGATTTGCTATATTCTCATCCTCGGCCCTGAGCGCGGCGTCGAGCACAGGCCCGTCCTGCGCGCCGGCGATGGCCATGGTCCTTTCCTTTTCACTGCGTTTGCACGCAGTCACGATATCGCTGTAACTTCTGAACATCCCATACCTCGCAAACAAAATCAGGCCGACCGATATTACCGGTCGGCCCTTTATTAATTTTACCAGTCGCGACGCAGATGTCAATTACATATTGTAGCCGGCGTCATATGCGGCAAGGTTCATTTCTCTCGCCTTTGCGGGTACGAATTTTGCGACAAGCGCCTTCCAGTCAACGTTTTCAAGTTTCATCGCCTTGACGAACGCGCCCAGAAGCACGATGTTCTGCGCCTTGATGGAACCGAGCTTTTCCGCTGTTTCCGCAGCCTTTATCACCAGAAGCTTGCCCGGATCCACAACGCGCCTCAGCGCGTCGATCGCGTCGTGCGGATACTCCGCCGCGCCGGAAAGCACCGGCACGGGATAGATCTCACGCTCGTCTGTGATGAGCAGTCCGCCCTTTTTGAGCGAAGGCAGCGCGCGCACGGCTTCCGCCTTCTCAAAGGAAATTATCATGTCCGCCTCGGCGATGCCGATGTTTGGCGCGTGGACCTCATCCCCGTATTTTATCTGCGTGGTGACGCTGCCGCCGCGCTGGCTCATGCCGTGGATCTCGCTCATCTTGACCTGATAACCCATCTGGGTCAGACCCGCCGTCAGTATTTTGGAAATAAGGATGGTGCCCTGTCCGCCCACGCCAACAAGAAGTATGCTCTTTGCCATATCACTCACCGATCCTTTCGATCGCACCGAATTTGCACATTTCCATGCACAGCCCGCATGCCGTGCAGGACGCCGGGTCGATGATGCGCGCTTTTCCCTCGCTGAACGCTATGGCAGGACACGATATCTTCATGCACATCCTGCAGCCGCGGCATTTGTCGGGATCGATCCTGCAATACTTGCCGGCGTTCGCGCGCGCGACTTCCTTGATAAGCACGCACGGACGCTTGGTGATTATCACAAACGGCCCCTTCACATCAAGACCGGCCTGCACCGCGGACTGTACCGCGGCGACATCGATCGGATCGACCACGCGCACGCGCTCAGGCGCAATGCCCGTCGCAAGCACCAGCGACTCGATATCGATCACGGGCGAAGGATTGCCCATGAGGTTTTTCGCCGTGCCGGGGTTTTCCTGATGACCGGTCATGGCGGTTATGGAATTGTCGAGAATGCAGGCGATCACGTTCGCCTCGTTGTTGACGACGTCGATCAGGGAAACAAGCCCGCTGTGGAAGAAGGTCGAATCCCCAAGGCAGCCGAGAGGCTTCCTGCCGTCGCCCTGAAGCTCCAGCGCCTTCGCCATGCCGATTATCGAGGATATGCCGCTGCCCATGCAGATCGTGGTGTCAAGCCCGTTGAGCGGCGCGTTGATGCCGAGCGTATAGCAGCCTATATCGCCGCAGGGCACGATGCCGTTCGGCTTGCCGATGAACTTGCCGAGCGAATAGAAGAAGCCCCTGTGCGGGCAGCCTGCGCAAAGCACCGGCGGACGCGGCGGCGGCGTAACGCCGCAGGCGGCGTAGCCTTCAGCGCCGGTGCCCGGCAGAAACGCATCGCGGATTATCTGGGCGTTGAGCTCGCCGCAGATGGGGAGCCTCGCCTTGCCGATGCAGTTTGTGAACCCTTCCTCGCGCACGGCGTTTTCAAGATACGGGTCGTTTTCCTCTATAACATATATGGTCTTGTGCTTGCTGCAAAAGTCCTTAATGAGCTTGCGCGGCAGGGGATAGGTGAGGCCAAGCTTGAGATAGTGCACGCTTGTGCCGAAAACTTCCCTTGCGTGTTGATACGATATGCCGGAGGTCACGACGCCGATGTCACTTTCGCCCGAGGCGCTCTCCACGCGGTTAAACGGACAGTCGTTTGCATACTCCTCCATTTTGGCCAGCATTTCCTCGCGATATATATGCCGCGGACGGGAATGCGCGGGCAGCATGGCGAATTTTTTCGGGTCGCGCACATACTTCCTGACCGGCGTCTGCTGACGCTCCTCAAGGGTGACGATGCTCTTTGAGTGGCAAACGCGCGTCGTCAGGCGCAGCATCATCAGCGTGTCGAAACGCTCCGAAAGCTCGAACGCCGCCTTGGTGAAATCCTTGCATTCCTGCGAATCGGAAGGCTCCATCATGCCGATCTTCGCATGGGGCGCATAAAGTCTGTTATCCTGCTCATTCTGCGAGGAATGACACCCGGGATCATCCGCAGAAACAAACACGAACCCGCCCGTCACGCCCATATAACCCATTGTGAATATGGGATCCGCGGCAACGTTCATGCCCACATGCTTCATCGCGGCAAACGCCCTCGCCCCGCCGATCGATGCGCCTGACGCGATCTCCACGGCGGTTTTTTCGTTGCACGCCCAGGTGCACCATATATCGTCCTTATATTTTTCTCCTATGTTCTCGAGTATCTCCGTACTCGGTGTGCCGGGATAAGCCGCCGCAACATTGCAGCCCGCCTCATACACGCCGCGCGCCACGGCTTCATTGCCGCTCATGATTTCTCTTTCCATAAGAAATGCGCCTCCACTATGGCCGGAATTGACCGGCGGATTACTTTAATTCATTTTGATTTTATCACGCCAGGCCACCCTGTTCAATAAAACAGGTCCGCTATATATAATCTACAATTTCAGGCGTTGCAATATCGGTCGGGAATTTGCAACGATAGGTAACGTTTCACGCTTTATGCGTCATGGCATTGTTCAATAATATACAATATAATACATATATTCCCGCGGATGCAAAAAAAGCGCCCCCCTGAGGGAGGCGCTTTCTGTGCGTATATCGGGTTCCCCAACGGGGAGTTTGAATTACGCGCGAACCTTCTTGACGGTCACGACGGCGGCGGCGACGAGCGCGAGAGCGATCATCACGAAGCCAACCACGGTGGTGGCGTCACCGGTCTGCGGGGGCTCGACGGTGGGGTTGGTGACGGTGACATAGCCGGCGGGGTACACGAGGGTATTGACGACCTCGTCGATGGTGCCGAAGTACTTGGTGAAGTGCTCGGCGGTCATGGCGTTGGCTCCGTCATAGGTGAAGCCCAGCATTGCGAAGTAGTTGTCAAAGACTTTCTTCAGCGCTGCATAGGTCTTGGCATCGTCGCCGGTGCTCTTCTCGTCAAGAACCTTCTCGGCAAGCTTGAACGCAATACCGGAAACGGTGGACCTGGTCACGTCATAGGTATTAGAACCAACTTTGAGGGTGATGACCTTGCTGGTATCGATAACGCCCTTGGCAACCGGGAATTTCATGACGTTGCCGTCCGCATCCTTGATCTCAAAATAGGTCGCAACAGCCTTGTCAAGATTATCGGTGGTAACGGTGAAGGCGAGATCGCCGTCAGCGTTGTAAGCTTTGAAAGTGGTGCTTTCCCAGGCATTGTAGTAACCGAGGGAAGCCTTGACGGTGGAATCCTTACCGCCGGTGACGCCGCTGCCCCAGAACTCAAGCTTGTATTCCTGACCGTAGCAACCGGTACCCCAAGCGGTGGTGAAGCTCTTCGCACCGGCAAGGTTGACCTTTGCGCCTTCGACGCCGTTGGTCCAGGTGGTAACGCTGTCAAGAGTGATGTTATCGCAGGCAACGTTAAGGTTGAGATACCTGTTCGCGATAAGGGACTTGTTGGCGGCGCTGAGCTTCGCTTCGGCGGGTACATTTACATAAACCACGAAGTGAACAGCAGTACCCTTTACGAGGGGATAAGTAGCGGTAAGCTCTTCATAGAGGCCGCCGAGGACTGCGGTGTTCTTTTCAGTCTGAAGGCCCATAAGTTTGAAGGTGATGGCCTCAGTGGGGGTGGTGGACGGCAGGATCGGATCCCAACCGGCTGCCATGGTGGGGATGGCGATGGCAAGCGCCATGGCCAGAGCCAGAACGAGTGCAAACAGTTTCTTCATCTCAGAAAAAACTCCTTTCAAATTTGTGTGTGTCGCCGGGGCGTTACCCCGGCAGGCAATAAATGCCGCTGTTGGGTACTATCCCGTATTGCACGACATCATATTATCATCTAATATTACCGTTGTCAACGCTTTTATTACGAATTCTTAATAAATATTTCGAAGCACTTTTAGCTTTGAGGAAGGAGTTCCATAAATGGAGCTTATGTTGAAAACGCGCCACGCGGCGTGGAAAGACCGCCGCCGGCTCGACCTTGTGCGCCGCGCGCGCAAAACCCGCGACATATTTCTCGGGAAATACCCCGAATGTGACGGTTTGCGCCCTCCGGCGTCAGCCCAAACGGAACCGCGGCCGACCTTCGCGCAGGCCGAGGAAGCATGGTTCGCGCAGCGCGAGACCGCGCTTGCCGCAAACACGAAAAAGAAATACGCTTCCCTCATCGGCAGACACATCCTGCCCGCGCTTGGCTCGACCGCGCTCGACGCGCTCCGTCCGAACGACCTGCGCGATATGCTCTGCGCGCTTTCGCGCGAGGGATACGCGGCGACGACGCTGCGCGATATCAAGGCCGTCGTGAGGGAGATAATCGGCTTTGCGAATGACGAGGGGCTCATGACGGGCGATCCTTTCGCCCGCGTGGAAGCGGCGGGCGCGGCGCGGGAGCCGCGCCGCGCGCTTTCTGCGTATGAGCAGGAGGCGTTCACCGCCGCGCGGGGGCAAAGGCTGTGGCTCGCCTCCATGCTGATGCTTTACTGCGGACTTCGCCGGGGCGAAACGCTTGCGCTTTCGTGGGAGGATATCGATTTCGAGGCTTCGGAGCTTGCCGTGCGCCGCGCCGTTTCCTTCGCAAAGAATACGCCGGAGCTCAAAACGCCCAAGACCCGCGCGGGCTCGCGCCGCGTGCCGATACCGGCCGTGCTTCTCGGCGCGCTTGCGCAGCAGAAGGCGTGTTCACGCTCGGAATGGATATGCCCGGGCGCGGACGGCGGGCTCATGACATACAGCGCGTTCGTGTGCGCGTGGACGTGCCTGATGAAGCACATCCGTCAGAGCGCGGACGCGGGGCGCATCGGCAGCATAACGCCGCATATGCTGCGGCACACATACTGCACCATGCTTTATGATGCGGGCGTGGACATAAAGAGCGCGCAGGCGTTCATGAGGCACGCGGATGTGAAGATGACGCTCGCGATATACACCCATCTGACCGAAGCAAAACGCGCGCAGGCGGCCGCAGTCCTCAACACATATATCGGTTCAGGGCCTGGCGGCGGATGAGCGCCGCACTGTCGGCTTCATGTGAGCAAGCGCGATGCAAACCCCCGTACCAAAAAATGCTGTCCTTTTCAGGGCGGCATATAATTTATACTTATGCAGCATGGTTTCTGAGATGAAGAAACTGTTTGCACTCGTTCTGGCTCTGGCCATGGCGCTTGCCATCGCCATCCCCACCATGGCAGCCGGTTGGGATCCGATCAAGGTTGATGAGGACCCCGCTACTGCTATTTCCTTCAAGCTCTACGGCCTTGAGACCAAAGAGAACACTGCCGTCCTCGGCAGCCTCTATCAGGAGCTCACCGCTACCTATCCCCTCGTGAAGGGCACCCCCGTGCACTTCATGGTCGTCGTCAGCATCCCCGCCGAGGCCGATCTGAGCGCTGCCAACGTAAAGCTTCTCGCAGCCCGCGGCCTCAAGGTAAAGGTTTCGACCGATTACATCCAGATCGATAAGGTCTCCACCTATATCACCAAGCTGTCTGATGGTTCCGAGGCCGGCACCACCAAGAACGTTGTTGTTGATGCCAAGTCCTGGAGCACCACGCTCGACACTGCCAGCGAAGGCTTTGAGTACAAGTTCGAGTTTGTAGGCCAGGGCACCACCGGCGGCAAGGATGCCACCGTCAAGGCGTCCGTCGGTTACTACAATGTGTGGGAAGGGGACACCTTCGTTGCTTACAACGCAAAGGGAACCAAGTCCTTCACCGTTACCGCAAATGGTGTTGATGCCGCAACCGAAGGCACCTTCTCCATCTTCGATGGCAAGAACACTGTTGTGTTCCCCGTCAAGGACGGCTATGTGAACGATGACGCCGGCAGCGCGATCAAACTGACTGTTGCCAACGGCGGCAAAGGCGACGGCACTTATTATGTCACCCGTTCCACCGCTTCCAACGGCGGCTACATCTTCCGTGTCGACGATACTGAAGCCTGGGGCGTCAGCGACACCACCGGCAGGTACGAAGCCATCAAGGCCGTGTTCGATAACTTCCTCGCGCTTCTTGGCTTCCAGTATGACGGCAGCAACGCCATGACCAAGGCTCACTTCGTGAAGTACTTTGGCACCATCGACGAGGTCGTTGAGACCCTCGTGTACCCCGCCGGTTATGTCACCGTCACCAACCCCACCGTCGAGCCCCCGCAGACCGGTGACGCCACCACCGTGGTTGGCTTCGTGATGATCGCTCTCGCGCTCGTCGCCGCCGCCGTCGTGACCGTCAAGAAGGTTCGCGCGTAATTCAAACTCCCCGTTGGGGAACCCGATATACGCACAGAAAGCGCCTCCCTCAGGGGGGCGCTTTTCATTTATCGATTCGAAGCATATTGCTTTCGTATATCGGTACAATTATATGTTGTCCCTTCAACTGTTATTGCATGGTTTTCTGCCGTTTATGCGCTATTATACCACCGTTTTTGCATATATATGTGTCAATTGTGTAAATTGAAAAATAACAATATTTAACATGTGATATGAATATCAGGCCTGCGCGCGTCGCTTGCCTGCGCGTTAGAGCTGCATTTTTAAGGCTCCCTCAATGAGGGAGCCTTTCTCAAACCGTTTCGTTCACCTAGCGTACCGCCATCTACGCGGCAGGCGGCACAGAGGAGTTGCAACGGGACGTTCCCGACCGGACGGCGCATTGCCTTGCGCGCGGGGACGGCCGTTATTCCCTGAACTGATACTTGTAAAGCCCGGCGTAAATGCCGTTTCCTGCGATAAGCTCCTCATGCGTGCCGCGCTCCGCTATGCCGTCGCGCGTGAGCACGATTATCTCATCCGCGTTTTTGATCGTCGAAAGCCTGTGCGCCACGACAAGGCATGTCCGCCCCTCGGAAAGCTTTGAGAGGGATTGCTGTATGAGCATTTCCGTGGCGTTGTCAAGCGCGGAGGTCGCCTCGTCAAGGATGAGTATCGACGGGTTTTTCAGGAACACGCGCGCGATGGATATGCGCTGCTTCTGACCGCCCGAAAGCTTGATGCCACGCTCGCCCACGTTCGTGTCGTAGCCTTCCTCGAGGGTCATGACGTAATCATGGATGTTGGCCTTCTTTGCGGCCTCGATTATCTCTTCGTCCGTCGCCTCAAGGTCGCCGTAAGCGATGTTTTCGCGCACCGTACCGTTAAAGAGGAAAACATCCTGCTGCACGATGCCTATGTTGCGCCTGAGGGAGTAGCGCGTGAGGGAGCGTATATCGTGTCCGTCGATGGAGATGGAGCCGCTGTCCACCTCATAAAACCGAGGGATGAGGTTGCACAGCGTGGTTTTGCCGCCGCCCGACGGGCCGACGAGCGCCACGGTATGGCCGGGTTCTATGCGCATCGTGAGATGGGATATCACCTTTTCCTCTGCGTCCGCCGCGTCTGAATTGCTGTAACGGAAGCTCACGTCGTCAAAGGCGATGTCGCCCTTAAGCTCTGTCGCCTCAAGGGAGCCTTCATCCACCTCGTCGTTCACATTCATTATATCGTTGAAGCGCGAAAAGCCCGTCATGCCGTTCTGGAGCTGTTCAAAAAGGGAAACGAGACGGTTGATGGGTTTCATGAACATGGAGATATAAAGCAGGAACGCGGCAAAGCTGCCGCTGTCGATCTTTCCGTAAAAGAAGAACAACCCGCCGGACACAAGCACGATGACATACAGAAAATCGTTGAAAAAAGCCATGCCTGAGCCGAAGGCCGCCATCGCGCGGTAAGCGGAGGCGCGGGCTTTCTTATAGCGTTCGTTCGCAACGTCGAACTTCTCGTTCTCGTGGGGCGCCGCCGTATACGAGCGGGAAACGCGGATGCCGGCGATCGCGGTTTCAACATTGGCGTTCACCTCGGCCACTTCCTCGCGCGTGCGGCGGAAAGCGGTCTTCATCTGCTGGCGCATCTTCCACGCGAAGAATATCATGAACGGCAATATTGCAAACACTATAAGCGCAAGATACAAATTTATGCTTGCAAGCATTATGAAGGAGCCGACGAGCGTTATACCCGATATGAAAAGATCCTCAGGGCCGTGGTGGGCAAGCTCGCTCACATCCTGAAGGTCGTTTATCATGCGGCTCATTATCGTGCCGGTCTTGTTTTCATCATAAAAGGAGAACGGCAGCTTTTGCAGATGCAGGAACATGTCGTGGCGCATATCGGCCTGCATCCGCACGCCGACGATATGGCCCCAATACTGAATGACGTAATTCAGTCCGGCCTTGAGCAGATAGATCCCCAGCAGTATCGCCGCCCACATGACGAGGGAGCGCAGATCCCGCCCTGGCACATAGGTGTTGATTATGTCCTTTGCGATCATGGGATAAAACAGATCGCACACGGCCACGATGAACGCGCACACCATGTCAAGCGTGAACAGCTTTTTGTGCGGTTTGTAATAGGAGATGAATTTTCGGATGAGTTCCATTTGCTCCGGCCCTTCCTTTTAACCTTGTCTATACATAAAGCGAGGCCGTTTGTTAAAACAGCCTTGCTCTTGATCCAAAATTCGCGTCTGTTGAAGCAGCGTCCGCCTCAGCTCACGATATCGCCCTGATGGGAGATGAGCGCCGCGTCGAATACGCCGTCCACGCGGAGAAATTTTTCAACAAAGCCCGTCTCGTTATCCCTCAGGCGCACCTCCATGGTAAGCTCTATGCCGTCGCGCTGGACGGTCTTGCTCTTGAGCCTGCCGCCGGGAAGCTGCTTCACGAGCTGCTTTATCTGGCCCGAAGCCGCGTCGTCATAATGGATTATGAGAAGGTACGGCTGGCTGCCCTTGCCGCGGAAGACCGTCAGCAGCACCATGATGACGCCGATGACAAGCGCCGCGATGACCGCCACGTCATAAAACGCGACGCCCACTGCGATGCCCTCGCCCACGGCCCAGAACATGAAAACGGTGTCTATCGGGTCTTTGATCGCCGTGCGGAAGCGGATGATGGAAAGCGCGCCGACCATGCCGAGGGAAAGCGCAAGGCTGTTGTGGATGAGCATCAGCATAAGGGATGATACCATCGTCAGCATTATAAGGCCGATGTTGAAGTTGCGCGAATACATCACGCCGCCGAAGGTCTTCTTATATATGAAGAACAGGAAAAGACCCACGAGGAAGGCAATGACGAGCGTTGCCACGACCTGCAGCGGACTGAGGGTGATGGTAAAGATGTCTGAAAAAGAAAACATAAAAGCGGTTATTCCTCCTTCAAGAGAGTTCGTATTTTCTGCACAGCACATATTTGCTCACGGCGCTTCTCGCATGGGCGTCCATCTGAAGCAGCGCGCGGATATATGTCGGCAGATAACGGTTGAATTTTATCTCCAGCACCATGTCATAATCCTCGATGACGGGATATGTCGGCACATGAGGGTCAAAAAGGGCCGTTGAGCGCATCGCCGTGCGTATGTTCTTGTCAAACGTCACGCGCACGTCCTCAACAGGGAACGTATATGCCTCGCGCATATAATCAACGATCACGACGGGGCGCAGCGGACGCAGCGAAAACTCCGCGAACATGCGCCTTGCGAAAGGCTCCGGCCTGTGCAGAAGGAAGGTGTAATCCCCGCGGCGCAGCGTCTCATATTCCGCGCGGGAAAGGGCGACGGACTGCTTTTTGATGTATCCGTTGTCCTTGTGCTTGCACTCAAGCTTTATCGCGTCGTCGCGCATGTTGTATATGCGTATGCGGAACTTGTCCCTGTCGTCAACGCCGTCAAGCTTTTCCCTCAGGGCGTTGTCGTCAAGGTCGTCGAAATACAGACTGCGGATAAAATACTCTCCGCCTGCCCTGGCGGCGTAGCTGTCCTGTTCCATTGTAAGGCTGAGCTTGCGGCTAAGCAAGGTGTAATCGCCCTGATTTATATAGTATTTCAGCTCGTGACGGTAACCCGTTTCACCCATCATCCGAAAACCTCCTGCATATACGCATCCGAAAGGCCAAACTCCTTCTGAATCTGCTTTTTGAGGGATTCCGGCCGTTTCTGGGCAAATTCGCGCATTATTTCAACATGCTTCACAAACGTGTCATAGCTTGAAATATTCACGTCGGGCTGTTTCACGCCGAGCCATGTCGAGCCGTTGAACTTTTCCCTCTCCCGTGCGATCTCCGGCTCCGTTTCGGCATAAAGCTCGTCGATGAGGGCGTTCACACGCTCCGGCGCATACACGGTTTTGAGAATTTCGGCAAATCTTCTGCAAAAGGCGTCCTGCCAGGAAGGGACCTTCAAAAGGGCGTTAAAAAGGTCGCTGCACGGCTTTATCGACTGCCGCCTGATCGACAGCGTCTGGTGGTCATACTGATTGGCGCTTGAGCCGAAGCTCCAGCAAAAGTCATAGTATATCCATTTCCACTTTCCGCCGTCCACCTTGTAATACTGGATGTTCCAAACGTCGGAATTCGCGGAATATATCTCGCAGATCATATAGTCCATGAAGCTTGAAAGATCCACCCGCTCCTCAACATAGGCATAGGCCGAAGCGTCGTTGAGGTCGTGCGCGGCAACATAGCTCATCAGTTCCTTCCACTGCGCGCTTGAGCCGTAATAGGCATAATCCGAGCTGCGGATTATATCGAGATCTGTCGCGTTGTCAAGCCCTTCGTGCTGCTCCACAAAAAAGCGGTTGCGCTTCTCTTTGAGGAAGTAAACGCCCCAGTATTCGCCGTTGAGATAGAGCACATACGGCTTGTACGCCTGATAGAGTATGTTCACGTCCGTTCCGGCAAGAAGGCCTGTCGCAAGCTCGTCACGGAATTTGCCGTTGCCCTGATCCTGTGCGCCCGCGCGCAAAACGAGGGACTTGTATTCCGTGTAATCGAGCTGATCGAAAAATTTATACTTCATTCTGTCCGCGCCGTACTCATCCCGCGCGAAAATATTGAAGCCCTTCTGCGCCCTCGCCCGCCCGAAGCTGCCGGCGATCCGTATGCCTACGTTCTGCGAGAAAACCTCGCTGCCGCTCTCGTCAAACACGGAAAAGCAGGCGGGGCGTTCCCATGCGTCCGGGTCCTTCTTGCTCAGATAATACTGCGCCGTGTTGAGTATGTCGCCAAGCGTCGCAAGGTCCGGATCGTATTTGTCGCCATAGGCATAAATGCCCGTCGCGCTGCTCCAGAGGTTATCGGGATCCGTCACGAGCGTGACCACCGGAAGGGCGTGATCCGCGCCGTCCGATTTGAAAAGAAATGTGCCGGACACGGTCTGGTTGGTGATATAGCCCTCGCGCACGCTCACCGCGCGCACGACCGTGTTCTTTTCCGCATGGATAGGTGCGGCGTACACGGGGGAGGAGGCTGTGGGGGTGGTGCAGTCCGTCGTATAGTGGATGGTCTCGCCCTCCGGCGCGGACAGCGTGATCTCCACCGCGGAATCATAAACGCCGGGCGTTGTATCGAACGACACCTCCGCGGTTATCCCGGCAAAGCCCGTGCCGTTTGCGGCGCCGAACGTCGGGGTTTCAAAATAGGCAAGCTTCCCCTGCGCATCGCGTCCGTAGCTCACATCGTTGAGGAAAGCGCCGGACTGAAGCTTGTCGATAAGCTGTGCCTCCGGCGTAAACAGATAAACCGAATCTCCGTCCCGGCTTATGCCGAAATTGGTGTGCAGCTCTCCGTTTTCGTTTTTGTCAAGGCCGGAGGCGTACACCACAATATATCCGCCCGCGGGCACCGTCACATCCGGAAAATACCATTTGCCCGGATTGCCGGGATTGTTTGAAAGGGCATACCCTAAAAGAGACGCCGGCTCTGAGCCGGCGTTGTGTATCTCAATGAGATCGTAGGACCCGCCGTCGCCCGCCGTCTTTGTGGATACGTTGGCGCCGAGCATTTCCGAGATTGAAAGCTCGCCCCGCGGATATGCGTTTGCCGCCATGAACGCGGTATAGCCCGAATCGTCGTTCGCATAGCCGGGCGTGGGGTGTGTGTTCAGCGCAAATTCTCCCGTTCCGTCAGGCGTTCGCGCGCTTGAAACGTCGCTTGACTGGCGTTCATATGTCACGCTGTCCATGATCGCGCCTGTCGGCGAAGAAAGGACGACGTCCTCCCCGTATGCGCGAAGGCCGAACGGCGCGTGCAGTTCCCCGTTTTCCGCGAAGCCCTCGCTGCCGGAGCAGAATATGACGAGGAAGCCCTTTGCCGGTATCACTGCGCCTTCGGGAACGACGTATTTCTTCGGCTGGGTGAGAGTATCGGAAATACCGCACCCGGAAAGATCAAAATCCGTGTCCGTGGAGTTGTAAAGCTCGATCCAGTCCGAATAATTGCCGTATGCGTCGATGAGCGTCGTCGCGTTTGAGGCCATGAACTCGTTTATGTATATGCCCGTGTCCGTTTGGCCGAGCAAAGTGTTCTTATATGCTTCAACGCCCGCTTCGTCGTTTGAAAAGCCCGGGGTCGGCTGCATCGCCGTCCATGAGCCGGATGCGTCCTTGGCATAGCTCATGCCGGAATCCACCGCGTGCAGCACGAGCGTGTCGAGCGTGCTGCCCGACGCGGAAAAGAGCACCACGCTGTCGGACGCCGACACGCGGAACGCCGCGTGCAGATCGTCTGTCGCTTCGCCCGAACACCATATCACTATATAGCCGTCCGCGGGCAGCTTCGTGCCTGCCGGGAACACGTATTTAACGCCCGCCGTCAGGTCGTCGCTCACGCCGAGGCCGCCTATGTCAAGCTCCTTGCCCGATATGTTGCGGAATTCTATCCAGTCCGGATAATTGCCCTCCGGATCGGCCACGGAGCCTTTGTTGCTCGACATTACCTCGCTTATTTCAAGCTGCGCCGCAGCAGCCCCGTCCTCGGACGGGGTTTTGCCGAGATATATTGCCACCGCGATCACGGCGACCGCAAGCAGTATGAGCGCAAGCAGCGCTTTTGCACCTTTTTTCACTCAGGCATCACCACCGGTATGAACTCAAGCAGCGCGGCAAGTATGCGTTCGGGCTTCTCCTCCTGAATGAGATGCCCCGCGTTGCGCACGACGGAGAACGCGGCATTGCGCATGGCTGCGTGATAAAGCTCCGCGCCGACCTCCGCAGGGTGCCATTTGTCCTCGCTGCCCTGAAGGATGAGCACGGGCACCTGCACATCGCGAAGCGAAGCTATCACCGCTTCGTCCTCGAAACATTGAAGGGACATGCGCACGGCGCGTCTAGATGCGCCGTCCGAGATCGTGCGGTAATACTCCTGCACCACGTCGGGCGTGATGTTTGTGAGGTCGAACACCGCATCGTTGAGCAGCTTTTCGCAGGTTCGCATATTATATAGGTAACTTGCGGCAAAGCCGAGCAGCGGACTGTCGATAAGGCGCACGGTAAGCGGCATATCGGGCGTCACCCCGCCGGGAGAGAGCAGCACCACGCGGCCCACCCGCTCCGGATTATCCGCGGCGATGCGCATCACGGGCGCACAGCCCAGTGAAAAGCCCACAAAATGCGCGCTTTTTATGCCCATAGCGTCCATGAAGGCGCGGATCGAAAAGGCGATATCCTCCACCGCATAGCCGAAGCTCTCCGGCCTTGACGAGTAGCCGTGACCCGGCAGATCCAGCGCGATCGTGCGGTAATGCTGCGACAGTCTGTCGAAAAGATTGCGCCAGGTATACAGTGACTGCCCCACGGAATGCACCAGTATCAGCGGTTCGCCCTCTCCCGCCTCCATATAATGGAGCTTGACAGTCTCAAACTGAGGCTCCGGCGCGCTTTCGGGCGCGCTTTCGGGTGCGCTCTCACCGTCGGCCGCAGCGGCTGCTTTTTTTGACGGACGGACAGGCTCCTCCGCCTGCAGAGGGAGCATTATATCCACATACTCTCCTGTATGTTCGGAGTTGATGAACTTCTTGACTTCAAGCGAAAAACTCACGAAAATCCTCCTATCCGCGGCAAAAATCCATGCTGCGGACATATTATCAGTTTATTTTACTATCTTTCCATTTTCTTTGCAAGGTTTATGACGCCCCGCAGGCGATTCGTCACACTTTGTTAACCTGCGGCGCGACGCGCGGTTTTGCTTGAATCCTCATGCGTGTAAGGTTATAATACGATTGATGGATGATATTTGTGGAAATATGCACATACTCAGGGCTTGCGTGGACCGTGCGCTACCGGAATGCGGCGCGAAGGACCCCGCGCAGATGAGCGCGCTCAACCTCGCCTACATCGGCGATACCGTGTACGATCTTTTCGTGCGCACATATCTTGTGGAGCGCATGGATGCAAAGGTTCATCAGCTTCACCTGCTGAGCGCACAGCGCGTTTGCGCGGCGGGGCAGGCGACGGCGGCAAGGCTCATCGAGCCTCTTCTTTGCGAGGAGGAGCTTGGCGTATACAAGCGCGGCCGCAACGCGCACATGGGCACTGTCGCCAAGAACCAGAGCATCGTGGATTACCGCACCGCGACGGGGCTTGAGGCGCTGATGGGTTATTTATATCTCAAGGGCAACGATGCAAGGCTCATCGAGCTTATGCGCATAATATTTGAAAAGAACGAGGTGAACGCCGATGCCTGAAGCTCAATTCATCGTGTCGCTCCTTTCCCACACGCCGGAGCCTGAAGAGACCATTGCGCTCGCCGGCAGGCTTTGTTACAGCGACAGCGACATACTTTCCCTCAGCGAGGCGGTGCGCGAGCGCGCGCCGCAGTTTATCGGGCAGCTGACGGCCCTCGGTCATCTTTCCCCGCTCGAACACGCCTCTTTCACCTTCGGCGCGCAGGGTGTTTCGCGCGCGCTGCTCGCGCAGATCACCCGGCACAGGATCGCGAGCTTCTCCGTGCAAAGCCAGCGATATGTCAAGCAGGACGGGGCAAACTATATAATACCGCCCTCCATAGCGGCGCTCGACGCGGACAAGCTCCAGCGCTACAAAGATATGATGGAGGATATCGAGGCATACTACCGTGAGCTGCTCTCCTTCGGTATCGCGCCCGAGGACGCGCGCTTCGTGCTTCCAAACGCGGCCGAAACGCGCATGGTGTTCACGATGAACGCCCGGGAGCTTCTGCACTTTTTCGAGCTGCGCTGCTGCGCACGCGCCCAATGGGAGATCCGGACGCTTGCGTGGGCCATGCTCGGCATCTGTATGCGCGAGGCGCCGCACCTTTTTGCAAAAGCCGGTCCCGGCTGCGTATCAGGCGTGTGCGGCGAGGGCAAAATGAGCTGCGGCCGTCCCGGCGACAGTCTCAAATATCTTGAGGAATTCCGCGCGATGGCGCTCGACGGCGCATCTGATGAAACGATAACTTCCGCCGCAAAGCGGCTGATAAGGAGATAAACATGTATAAAGAAAACGGCAAAAGCGGCGGCTCATACGGCGGCAGGAACAGCTCATACGGCAACAAGGGTGATTCCCGCCCCGCCGGTAAAAGCAGCGGCTCATACGGCGGCAGATCGGGCGCAAACGGCGAACGCCGCGGCAACGCCTCGGGCGAGGGTTCGCCTGTTACCTTCCGCAACGGCGAGCCCGTGTTCAACGACGGCAAATCCTCCGCGAAGGACGGCCGCGGCTATTCCAAGGACGGCAAGTCCTACGGCGGCAACGGCCGCAGCTATTCCGGGGACGGCAAGTCCTACGGCGGCAACAGCCGCAGCTATTCCAAGGACGGCAAGTCCTACGGCACAGACGGCCGCGGCTATTCCAGGGACGGCAAGTCCTACGGCACAGACGGCCGCAGCTATGGCAAAAGCTATAAAAAAAGCGACGCCGACAGCACTGGAGCGCGTAAATACGGCGACAAGTACAATTCCGCGGTCAACGCCACGGAAAGATCAGGCAAAAAGCCTTACGACCATGACAATAAACCGATTTACGGTAAATCGGAAACAAGGCCTGCGAAGCCCGAGCTTAACGATGCTCAGCGCACAAACACGCCCGAGGATGAACTTCCGTATCTCGTGATAGGCAGAAACGCCGTGCGCGAAGCGATCAAAAGCGGTCGCAGCATAGACAAGATCCTCGTTTCACGCGATCCTGACGGTTCGCTTCGCGAGATAATGTCCTCTGCGCGCGACAGGAACATCCGCATCGACGAGGTGGACAAGTCCAAGCTCGACGAGATGTGCATGCCCTTCGGCCACGGCGGAAAGACCGGCAACCATCAGGGTATACTCGCGCAGGTGCCGGGCGTTGAATACTGCGAGCTTTCCGATATGCTCAACGACGCGAAGGCGGCGGGCGAGAAGCCGTTCATCATTCTTCTTGACGGCATAGAGGATCCGCACAATCTCGGCTCCATCATTCGCAGCGCAGTCTGTGCCGGGGCGCACGGTATCGTGATACCCAAGCGCCGCGCCGTATCGGTCACTTCGGCCGCGTGCAAGGCAAGCGCCGGCGCCGTGGAATACTGCCGCGTCGCGCGCGTCGCAAACCTTGCCGGCGCAATCGACAGGCTCAAGGACGAGGGGCTTTGGATCGCGGGCGCGGATATGCAGGGCATGCCCATGGGCCGTGCGAGGATGGAGGGCGCGCTTGCGCTCGTCATCGGAAGCGAGGGCGAGGGCATTTCCCGCCTGATAAAGGAAAAGTGCGACTTCCTCGTCTCCATACCCATCACGGGCAAGATAGACTCCCTCAACGCTTCCGTCGCGGCGGCCATACTCATGTTTGAGAAGCGCCGTCAGGACGGTACGGCAAAATGACGGATCTCACGGTCCTCTCCGATGAAGAGCTTGTTGCCCGCTCGCATGCAGGCGACGAGCTTGCGGACGAGGAACTGATCGAGCGATACAAAAATACGGTGCGTCTCAAGACGCGGCCGTATTTTCTCATGGGCGCGGACAGGGAGGATCTCATACAGGAGGGGATGATCGGGCTTTTCAAGGCCATCCGCGATTATTCCCAAAGCCATGAAGCAAGCTTCCGTTCGTTCGCGGACATGTGCATCCATCGCCAGATAATCACCGCCATAAAGCGGGCTGCGCGCAAAAAGCACGGCCCCCTCAACACCTATGTTTCCATCTATCGCAGCGAGGATGAGCCGGACGAGCGGCCGCTCGTGGATACCATCGCCTCCTCGCGCGTTGATAATCCGGAAGATATGCTCATCTCGCGCGAATCATACGAAGGCGTTGAGGATATGCTCCGCGGTATGCTCACGCCTCTGGAGCGTCAGGTGCTCGATCTTTTTCTTTCCGGGCTTTCATATCAGGAGATCTCGCAAAAGCTCGGCCGCGGCACCAAAACCGTCGACAATGCGCTTCAGCGCATAAAAAAGAAGCTCGAGGCTTATCTTGACAAAAACCGCTGAAACGGCGGGCAGCGTATAAATATATGCTTGTAATCCTGTTGAATTTGCGCTATAAATATAGTAACTGTAAGTGCATTTTCCACAAGCTGCCGGAGGCGTCATGACGAATAAACGCAAATTCAAAGCCACTCCGCGTTTTCTTGCACTCGTCACGCTCGTGTGCCTCATTTTTGCTGCCGCGGTTTATGTTTCACAGGAAAGCAAGCTCGCCGAGGTCCGCGCGAAGGAAGCGGAGCTGCAAACGAGCTACGACGCCCTTCAGGCGGAGGAACAGCGGCTTGAATACATGATCGAATACGCCAAGAGCGACGAATACCGCATCCAGTATGCGCGCGAAAAGCTGGGCCTCGTGCTGCCGGGCGACATAAAATTCAATATCGACAGATAAAACGCAAAAATACGGGCGCGCGGTCAAAACAAGGCCGCGCGCTTTTTAACTCTCAGTTCAAAAGCGCTATCGCAAGATTCAGATAACCCGCAAAAAACGCCCAGACAAGACAGGGCAGCTGTAAAAGCGCCGCGGCTTTGCTGACAGGATAAAACGCCGCGATCATCCACGCTATCGATCCTATCAACAGCATAAGGCACACGAACGCCGCGTAATACGCCGAAAAGCCGAAAAACAGTATCGTCCGGATAAAGTTAAGCGCGAGCTGTACGCCGTACACCGCAAGCGCGCCGCGTTTGCGCGCATCGTATGACTTATAAACAAGATACGCCGAAATGCCCATGAGTGTGAAAAGCGCCGTCCATACGACCGGGAAAAGCCATCCGGGCGTGGGAAGCGGCGGTTTGTTGAGCTCCCCGAAGCGCCGCATCGCGTCCGACGTCAAAAGCGCCGCCGCGCCGCCCGTGCCAAGGCTTATCGCAAGACTTATCAGAAGCGCTTTCCAATTGAGTTTTTTCATTAATATCACCCCGTTTCAGGAATATGCGGAAAACGCGCTTTCAAGCCTCCGCTTTACGCTGTTTTCCGGTCATGCTATAATCATTACCGTATTTGATAAGGAAGGTGTTCGCATATGAATAAACCGCGCCCGTTCCCGTCTGTGACGGTCACACCAAAAGGAGAAAGGTGGATACGCACTCCGCATCCTTGGGTATACGCAACCGATATCGCAACGCCGCCCGCGGGGCTTGAAAACGGAGCGTTGACGGATGTGCTCTCCCAGAAAGGAACATATCTCGGCACGGGTTTTTACAGCGAAAAAAGCAAAATTTCGGTTCGTCTGCTCTCATCAAACGCAAACGACCGCTTTGACGAGGCGTTCTTTGCGCGGCGCATAAAGTATGCCCTGGATTATCGCGTGACCGTGATGCAGAATGATCTCTCCTGCTGCCGCCTCATTTTCGGCGAGGCGGACGCCATGCCCGGCCTCACCGTGGACAGATTTTCGGACATACTCGTCGCGCAGGTGCTCTCCTTCGGCATGGACAGGATAAAAGACATGATATACCGTCTCCTCGTGAAGGAGCTTGACGCGCGCGGCCTCAAATGCGCGGGCGTATACGAAAGGAACGACGTCGCGATACGCGCGCTTGAGGGGCTTGAGCAATACAAGGGCTGGTACGAGGGCATTGCGCACACGGACGCCACGGTGACGCGCATATGCGAAAACGGCATATATTATGACGTTGATTTTGAAAACGGCCAGAAGACCGGCTTTTTCCTCGATCAAAAATTCAACAGGCAGGCGGTTGCACGCATAGCGGGCGGTCGGCGCGTGCTTGACTGCTTCACGCATACGGGAAGCTTCGCCCTGAACGCAGCAGCTGGCGGCGCGGCGCATGTTACGGCCGTCGACATATCCGAAACAGCGCTTGAAGCCGCGCGCGCTAACGCCGCGCTCAACCATGCCACGGACAAAATGGATTTCATATGCGCGGATGTTTTCGATCTTCTCACCGGGCTTTGCGAGGGTAAATCCTCGCCTTACGACCTCATTATACTCGATCCGCCAGCCTTCACAAAAAGCCGCAAGACCGTTGCGGGCGCGCAGCGCGGCTATAAGGAGATCAACTATCGCGCGATGAAGCTGCTTCCCCGGGGAGGATATCTTGCCACATGCTCCTGCTCGCATTTCATGGAAAGCGAACTGTTCGAGGATATGCTCAGAAGCGCCGCGCGGGACGCGGACGTTCAGCTTCGCGAGATAGAGGCGCGCCGTCAGGGGCCCGACCATCCGATACTGTGGAATGTCCCCGAAACGGATTATCTGAAATTCTATATTTTTCAGGTTATATGACGTAATTTGCACCAAATCCGTCAAAATGTTGTAATTGTTTACACGTTATGCAGGGGCTTAAAACAGCTCCTGCATTTTTTGCGCGGACTATCCGTCCCGGCTTTTACGGTCTTGCATCTGTTTCTATTCACTCAATTATCCACGATATTCATCCGAAGTTACCCACGTTACCCACATGGTTATCCACAATCAGGGCAATTTTGGCGCCGCCGAATGTGAATAAAGCATGAACCCCGTGTTGGCGGGGTCCATGTTCATGCGTATAAATTCCTCAAAAAATGCATAATCAGCATACAGTTCGCCTGCCCGTGTCTTCTTCATACTGAAAAGATAGTGACGCAATTCATTCATCGGCCGGGCGGCCGGACTGCCTGTCATCCAACGTTTTCCGTGTCGTCATGACGGCTTTTTTCACGCGCGTCCTCCATGATGAGCTTGTCGGCCACAAGGGCGATGAATTCGCCGTTGGTCGGCTTGTCGTTCTTATTATATATGTTGTAACCGAAAAGCTGGTTGATGTTTTCTATCTTGCCGCGCGTCCATGCGACCTCTATAGAATGGCGTATCGCGCGCTCGACCTTGGAAGCTGAGGTCGAAAAGCGCTTGGCGATGCCGGGATAAAGCTCTTTTGTTATGCGGTTGATCAGCTCCGGCTGAAAATACACCATGCGTATCGCCTCACGCAGATAATGATAGCCCTTTATATGCGCCGGTATGCCGATCACAAGAAAAACCGAGGTTATCTTTTCATCAAGGGAACGGGGCTGGGCGGCGCTCATGCAAAGCTGGGAACGGTTCATATATGAGTTGTCCATCATATCGAGCATACGGCGGAAAGCGGCCTCCGGATCGGCGGGCTTGACCATGTAATACTTCGCGCCCAGCGCACACGCCTGCCTCACCATATCCTCCTGCCGCATCGCGCTTATCACCATTACGGCGGGCGCGCTTTCGACAAGACCGGCGTTGATGCGCTCAAGCAGCTCGAAGCCGTCCGCGCGGGGCATTATAAGCTCCGTTATAAGCACGTCATAGCTGCTCGAAGACAGCGCTTCAAGCGCGGCCTGCCCGTCTGCCGCCGTGTCAAAACGGGCCACCTGTTCCTGTGCGGCAAAGTAATCCCTCATTGCACTTTGAAACTGAGTGTTGCCATCCGCCATAAGAACCCTGTATCTTGTCATTTGTGACCTCCTCATCCCCATTATATGGGGTTTTTTGTCTGTGACATAAGCATATCACCGCATAATGTGCGGCGAAAGGATTCTAAAATAGCTTCTTTTGGCGCATTTTGACACATTCGGCGCGATATATGTAAACTCCTGGTGATACATACCAAAATGGTATTGACATTGTGTATCGCAATACCTTAAAATATCCCTCAAGCGTTTAACATTCAACCGGTTGATTTTCCGTCCTGCGGGGCGGAGGGGAGGAGAAAGACATGGATTACAGATTGCTCATCGGCGGCATGCACAAGCTCGAGCTTCTTCGCAGGATCTATATTCGCGGTCAGTCGAAAGGCGTCGAGATGCACCGCGGGCAGGTGCCGATACTCGGATACATACAGGATAACGAAGGCTGCACGCAGACGGACGCGGCCGATCATCTCGGCGTGTCGCCTGCAAGCGTGGCGCTTTCAGCCAAGCGCATGTGCGCGGCCGGCCTGATCGAGCGCCGCAGCGACGAGCTTGACATGCGCTGCAACAGGCTGAGCATAACCCCCAAGGGGCGGCGCGCGCTTGAGGACTTTCTGAGCGTTTTCCGCGAGATCGACGCAAAGACCTTCGAAGGTTTCAGCGAGGAAGAGCTTGAGTCGTTCTATTCGATGCTCCAGCGTATGATGAACAATGTCGCCGAGGGGGGCGCCGACCGCTGCATGGGAGAGATCATGCGGCAGCTTGAGGAAATGGGAGGAGACAGAGAATGCTGAAAAAACTTATCCCGTTCGCAAAGGGATATGGCCTGCGTTCGGCGCTTGCGTCGATAACGGTGGTGCTCGAGGTGCTTTGCGAGGTGTACATTCCCTATCTTATGGCCGATATAATTGACGTCGGCATTGCGACAGGGGACGTCGGCTTCATCATTAAGCGCGGCCTTACCATGATCGGCGTGGCCCTTATTTCGCTTTTGATGGGTTCGCTCAGCGCCCGCTTTGCAAGCGTTGCCAGCGCGGGTTATTCAAAGAACCTCAGAAAAGCGCTGTTTGACAGGGTGCAGAGCTTTTCATTTTCCAATGTGGATCATTTTTCAACCGCTTCGCTCATAACGCGGCTCACCACCGATGTGAACAACGTACAGCAGGCGTTCATGATGATAATCCGCACGCTCGTGCGCGCGCCCATAATGCTCATTGCGGCGCTGTTCATGGCCATACGCATCGGCGGGGATCTTGCGGTGGTGTTTGCGGTGGCATTGCCGGTGCTTGCAGTATCGCTCGCGTTCATCGTTTCACACACTTATCCGCGTTTCCGCGCGATGCTCAAAAAGTTCGACTCCATGAACGCCTCCGTTCAGGAGAACCTGATCGGCATTCGCGTTGTGAAGGCGTTCGTACGCGGAGAGTTTGAGGACGAGCGATTCGTCAAAGCTTCGGAGGATGTGCGCAACGCGCAGATCAAGGCCGAAAAGCTGCTCGTGCTCAACTTCCCGATCGCGCAGTATATCGTGTATATGGTCATGGTCGCCGTGTGCTATCTCGGCGGCGTCAGGATCGTTTCCGGAGCGATGCAGACGGGCGATCTGATGAGCTTCATCAGCTATATCGGGCAGATCCTTTCCTCCCTCATGATGATGAGCATGATGATGGTGATGATGGTGATGACCTATGCGAGCGCGAAGCGCATCATCGAAGTCCTCGACGAGGAGCCTTCGATAAGGGACGACAATGTGACCGAAGACGTCTCAGTGCCCGACGGCAGCGTAGTTTTTGACGATGTTTGCTTCAGCTATTCCAATAACGGCGACAATCTCACCCTTGAGCACATCAATCTTTCCGTGCGCGCCGGTGAAACGATCGGCGTCATCGGCGGCACAGGCAGCGCAAAAACCAGCCTTGTTCAGCTCATCCCGAGGCTTTATGACGTGTATTCCGGCAGCGTCAGGGTGGGCGGACGCGACGTGCGCGAATACAAGATCGACACGCTGCGCGACAGCGTTTCAATGGTGCTGCAAAAGAACGTGCTGTTCTCAGGCACGATAAAGGAGAATCTGCGCTGGGGCGATCCGAACGCGGACGACGAAACGATCAAAGCTGCCTGCCGCGCCGCGGCCGCGGACACTTTCATCGAAAGCTTCCCCGCAGGATACGACACGGATCTCGGACAGGGGGGCGTGAATGTTTCCGGCGGTCAGAAACAGAGGCTGTGCATAGCGCGCGCCCTTTTGAAAAAGCCGAAAGTCATCATCCTTGACGATTCCACAAGCGCCGTTGACACGGCGACCGACGCCGCCATAAGACGCGCCATGCGCGAGGAGCTTCGCGGCACGACGACGTTCATCATCGCGCAGAGGATCACAAGCGTTATGGACGCGGACAGGATAATCGTCATGGACGACGGTAAGATCTCAGACGTGGGCACGCACGACGAGCTCATGCAGCGCAGCGAAATATACCGTGAGGTATACGAATCGCAGCAAAAGGGGGTGGCGTAAATGCCGGGACCGGGACGCTCAATGCGCGGCTTTGCGAAGCCTAAAAACGCAAAAAAGACGATAGCCCGCATATTTGGCTATCTTAAACCGTATACCTTCCAGCTCGTGATAATCACCATCGGCATAATCGTGAGCGCGGGCGCGAACATCGCGGGAACATACATGCTCAAGCCCGTCATAAACGACTATATCGTGCCATGGATCGGCAACGAGAACCCTGACTTCACGGGTCTTGTGGGTCAGCTCCTCATAATGGCTTCGATATATACCGTCGGCATACTCGGAGGCTATATATATCAGCGCCTGATGATAAACGTATCCACAGGCACGCTTCTTCGCGTGCGCGCTGAGATGTTCACCCACATGCAGAAGCTTCCGATAAGCTATTTTGACCGCCGCACGCACGGCGAGATAATGAGCCGTTATACGAATGATACGGATTCCATCCGCGAGATGATATCTCAGGGCGTGCCTTCCTTCATCAGCTCCGTCATCCGCGTTGTCGGCGTGTTCGTGATGATGCTCGTCCTCAACGCGCCGCTCACGGCGATCACGATTGTGATGCTGGTGGTTGTGATGCTTGTGACGAAGTCCATCGCCTCACGCAGCGGCAGATATTATAAGGCGAGGCAAAAGAGCCTCGGCGCGGTCAACGGTTATATAGAGGAAATGATCGAGGGACAGAAGGTCGTGAAGGTGTTCTGCCATGAGGATACCGTCGGCGCGCGCTTCGGGGAGCTGAATACCGACCTTTGCGACAACACTGCCCTTGCAAACACTTGGGCGAACCTTATGGGGCCGCTGATGAACAACCTCGGTCACGTCACTTATGCTGTGACGGCGGCCGTCGGCGGACTGTTCGGCGTTGCCGGCATGCTTGATCTCGGCACCCTTGCAAGCTTTTTGCAGTACACGAGGAACTTCTCCCAGCCGATATCCGAAATTTCGCAGCAGATGAACAACGTTATGAGCGCGCTTGCAGGCGCGGAGCGGATCTTCGAGCTGATCGACGAGCCCGAGGAAGATGACGCAGGCGACGTTACGCTTGTGAACGTGAAGCAGAACGCTGACGGCTCCGTTGAAGAATGCGCGCAGCGCACCGGCTTCTGGGCCTGGAAGACCGGAAATGCCGAGCTTATACCCGTGCGCGGGGACGTGCATGTGAACGGCGTCACGTTCAGCTATGACGGCAAGGTTGATGTGCTCAGCGACGTGAGCTTCTATGCGAAGCCGGGCCAGAAGGTCGCGCTCGTTGGCGCCACCGGCGCGGGCAAGACCACGATCACAAACCTCATCAACAGGTTTTATGATATCGAACACGGCGAGATCACATACGACGGGATACCGCTTCGCCGCATAAAGAAGGATTCCCTGCGCGCTTCCCTTTCCACCGTTTTGCAGGACACGCATCTTTTCACGGGCACGGTGCGCGAGAACATACGTTACGGCAGGCTTGACGCGACGGATGACGATATCGTCGCCGCAGCAAAGCTCGCGAACGCGCATTACTTCATCTCCCATCTTCCCGAGGGATACGACACGGTGCTCACCGCCGACGGCGCGAACCTTTCCCAGGGGCAGCGGCAGCTCATCGCAATCGCGCGCGCGGCCGTCGCCGATCCGCCTGTGCTTGTGCTTGACGAGGCGACAAGCTCCATCGACACGCGCACCGAGGCGCATATCGAACGCGGTATGGATCAGCTCATGCACAACCGCACGGTGTTCGTGATCGCCCACAGGCTTTCCACCGTCAGGAACGCAAACGCGATACTCGTGCTCGATCACGGCAGAATAATCGAACGCGGCGACCACGATGACCTCATCGCGCAGCACGGCAAGTATTACCAGCTTTATATGGGCATGTTCGAGCTGTCCTGAGAAAGGAGGAACGCCTTGGATCTGACGTTTGAAAAAGCCACGGCGGCCGATCTCGACGCGATAATGCGAAATGTCGAGGACGTAAAGCACCGCGGAACCTGCGACTGGGACGACGAATACCCCGACAGAGAGATCATCGCCGCGGATATAGCCACCGGCGGCACATATGTGCTTCGCGGCGATGAAGGCGTCGCCGCAAGCATATGTATGCACGCGAAGGATGAAGAAACACATGAGCTTGAAAGCGCGCCGGGCATCGCGTGGACGGCGACGGACGCGCCGTGCGGCCTTTCGCGGCTTTGCGTGAGGCCGGAGCTTCAAAATGCAGGCCTCGGCCGGCGCATGATGCAATCCGTCATGGCCGAGGCCAAAGCCCGCGGGCTAACCGGTATACGCCTGCTTGCAAGCGTTGATAATCCTGCCGCAAACAGCCTGTATATCCGCCTTGGCTGCAACAGGCTGGGCGAGACCCGTCTTTACGACTGGCCGTTCATCGCATATGAAAAGCTGCTGTGAAAAGCGGCATGGAAGGATGAAGCAAATGAAAGATTATGCTCAGTGCGCAAAATGCGCGATACCCGAAGAAAAGCGTTACTGCATAGATCCCACGAACCCGAAATCGCCAAAATGCACCTGCGCGCTTTATGCCGATACGCTCGCGGCGGCAAAAGCCGCATACCGTGCCGATCCCGAAACGCTCGCCTTCGCCCACGATGCCGCGGCGCAGGAGGCCGCCTGCTATGAGGACGCGGGCAACGGTTTCCAGATCCCCGTCAAGCCGCGCATACTCGAAACGATCGAGTTTGCAAAGCGCAGGGGTTACAGGAAACTCGGCCTTGCGTTTTGCAGCGGGCTCAAGCGGGAGGCGGCCGCGCTTTGCGCCCTGCTTGAGGCGCACGGTTTCGAGGTCGTATCCGCGGTGTGCAAATGCGGAGCGGTCGACAAGACCCACATCGATATCGACGGGGCGGAAAAATGCTGCCGCACCGGCGCGTGGGAAACCATGTGCAACCCGATCGGCCAGGCGATGATACTCAACGGAGAAAACGTTGATTTCAGCCTGATGCTCGGCCTTTGCGTCGGTCACGATTCACTTTTCCTCAAAAACATCAATTCGATGTGCACGGTCGTCGCGGCAAAGGATCGCGTGATGGGTCACAATCCCCTCGCCGCGCTTTACACGCTTGATTCGTATCATGAATATCTGAAAAAATAAAAAACAGGCCGTATGTCACGGCCTCAGGCCGCAAAGAAAGAAGACGCCGTCTGGCTCCACACGATAAGCAGCAATCCCGTCACAAGGAATGCCGCCGCGTTGATCCGGCGGCGTTGCGCTTCGTCGAGATCCGCGCTGTCGATATCGGCGTTTTCATCAAGATCGTCGTCGAAGGTATGGCGGTTTCCGAATATCCCGAGCCGGGTCTTTTTCACCTTTTCGCCGCGAAGATAATAAGGCACCTCGGGTTGTTTCCTGCGGCGAAGGCCGCGGAATATATCGGTGCCCTTTGATTTCATGTATTGTATCCACGCCGCCAGCAGGAAACATGCGCCCATGAATGCCGCAAGATAACCAGAATAAGCCCTGACCGTCACAAAACAATCCGCGACGAGCCAGAGAATGAAGCTTACCGCAAGGCAAAAACCCGCTTTTTTCAGCGCCATGAACCACATACGGATATTATACCACCCGCCACGGTATTAAGCATCTTCCTCGCGGATATACGCTCCAAGATAAAGCTCATCCGGCATTATATACGCTGCTGCGCGGATGCTCAGCACGAAGCAGTCCTCCTTCGCGCGCACAGGCTCCCCGTCGAGCGTGCCGAGGCACGCGCCGCCGGGCACCGTGGCGCACTTTGAAACGCAGGGCTGCCAAAGCCCGGCGCGCGGCGCTTCGATATCCGACATTTTGCCGTAAAACGTCGGGTGCGCGCCGCGTATTTCCCCATCGATGAACCCATATGCGCAAAGCATATCCCTGAGCGCCGCAAAGCAGCGCCCGGCGACTTCCGTATTCACTTCGCCCTTGCCGCCGCCCGAGGGAAGCTCGATGATGAGCGCCGCCTGCGCGCGGCGTCTGCACGATTCCGTGAAAAGCTGGCCCGGCGTGCCTTCGGAATGCAGCGCCACCGGAAGTGTTATGCTGTTCGCGAGCCTTCGTATGCGTTCATGCTCGCTGTAAATTGAAAGGATATACGGTGCAGAATACTGCGAGCAGCAATGAAGGTCCACGATCATATCAAAGCCGTCGGTTTGAGCGTATACGGCCGCCGCGAGCGCGTGCGATATGCTGCCGCCGGATTTTCCGGGAAATATCCTGTTCAGATCCTCACCGTCAAACGGGCTGCGGCGCTGCATACAACGCATCGCCGTCGCGTTGACGACGGGTATGATCCTCACGCAGCCGTTTTGCGGCGGCGTATTTTCAAACATCTCAATGAGCTTTTGCGCGACGTATACGCCCGTGACCTCATCCCCGTGAATGCCGGCCGTGAACGCGACAGACGGCGACGAAGGCTCCTTTTTGCCGAATGTGAACGCCTCAAAGCAGGTGCTTACGCCCGATTCCTTCACCTCAACGGTTTTTGCTTCCATTCAAAACTCCTTTGTCTCAACGTCAAGGCGGGCGAATGCGAGCGATGTATGGCGCGAAGCGGCGTCAAACGCGCCGAAGGTCTCATCCGTGCGCGCGATGCGAAGCACGACGGCATAGTTCTTTCCCGCCGCGCCGTAAACGGCAGCGCACTTTATACAGCGTCCGTCCGTTTCAGGGAACACGCTCGTTTCATCCCCGCGAAGAAGCTTATCAAGCGCATCGTCAAAAGTGGGATTGTCGGGGAAAGCGCCGCAAATATAATCCCTTTGGAAATACCTTAAACCCTCCGGCGCCTCGCGCGCGACGGAAATGCTTCCGTCACCGTTCATAACATCCCCCTCATAGAGAAGGGAGAGCTTCACGCCGCTGTAATTGCCCGCCGAGATCCTCTTTGCGTCCCGGCAGTCCGTGATGTATACGCCCGCGCCGCCAAGCACGCGGTATTCGCCCGCGCTGTATATGAGGGCCGTATCCTCGGAAACGCCAAAGCCCACGCGCGCGTCCAAATCGTTGATGAGCGTCGCTTCGATGAGGCGCAGAAGCCTCGGCCGCTTGTTGAAATGTTGATCCACAACGGCGTTTTCAAGGAAACCGAGCCCCTCGTTCGTCAGCAGCAGCGGCGCGCCGGAATCCGGGCTTTCATCCTCGGCGTCCGGATCGTAGCCGTCATAGCCTAACTTCACGCCGTGGGCAATAAGGCCGCGGTTGCTGCCCTCGCCGATCATCACGCGGCTCATTATCGCGGCGCCCGCGCTGGAGCCGCCTATCACGCCGCCGTTTTTATATATGCCGCGAAAAACACAAAGCAGCTTCGTGTCCGTACCGTCCGGCCTCAGAAAACACCTGCTCGTATAATACTGATCGCCGCCCGTGAACCATACGCCCGTTGCGCACCCGAAGCGCTCGTCAAGGCCCGGGGCGTCGCCCGTCAGGGCGTTTTCGCCGCGCGCGTCAGTGACGCCCGCCCCGTAAAGCGGGACGAGCAGACAGTTTTCCTTTTTCACGCCGAGCGATACGAAAATATCCCGGTAATAGCCAAAGGTCTCATCAGGCCCTTCGCCGGAAGCTGAAAGCACAAAGGCGATCACCGCGCGTCGTCCGCCGGCGGCTTCAATGAAATGTGAGAATACCTTCGTCTGACTTGCGTTGAGACCCCCGCCGACGATGTAAAGCGTTCCTTCAGGCATTCAGTTTATCCTTTCCCTGTAATCTTCAAGCTCCGCCGTGTTCGCCCAGATGAAGTGACCCGGCACGACCTCGGACCAGAACGGCTCATCCTTTGTATAATCATGCACCGACGGATCGTATACCACGAGCGCCTTGTCGCGTTCGATGTCGGGATCCGGCACCGGCGCCGCCGCAAGCAGCGCGTTCGTATACGGGTGCAGCGGATGCGCGAAAAGCTCCTCCGCCTCGGCAAGCTCCACGATCCTGCCCTTGTACATAACGGCGATCCTGTCTGATATGAAGCGGACGACCGAAAGATCGTGCGCGATGAAAAGATAGGTCAGGCCTTTCTCGCGTTTGAGCTTGTTCATCAGATTTATCACCTGCGCCCTGATGGAAACGTCAAGCGCGGAGATAGGCTCGTCCGCCACGACGAATTCCGGATCGACGATCAGCGCGCGGGCAATGCCTATGCGCTGCCTTTGCCCGCCCGAAAACTCATGCGGGAAGCGCGTGACATATTCCGGCATAAGGCCGACTTCCTCCATCGCGCGGGCGACCTTTTCTTCCCGCTGCTTTTCGTTTTTATACAGATGGAAGTTGTAAAGTCCCTCGGAAATTATATAATCCACCTTGGCGCGCTCGTTGAGGCTCGCCATCGGATCCTGAAAAATCATCTGCACGCTGCGGCGGAAACGGGTCAGCTCCTCGCCGCGCATTTTATGGTTTATGCTCTCTCCGTTATAGAGTATGTCTCCGCCGGAGGTATGGCATATCTTCATGATCGCCTTGCCGGTTGTGGTTTTGCCTGAACCGGACTCGCCCACAAGGGAAAACGTTTCCCCGCGATAAATATCGAAGGTGGCGTTTTTCACGGCGCTGAAGCTTTTCCTGCCGAGCTTGAAATCCACGGAAAGATCGCGCACGCTCACAAGCGGTTCGCCCGTGCGCTCAACGGCCTTTGCGGGGATCCTGTGCGTTTCCCTTTCGTGCGTTTCATTCAGCTGCGCCCTGTATTCGGCCGCTTCAGGCGCGAGCAGCCATGTTTTTGCATAATGCGTATCGCTCACGCGGAAGAACGGAGGCTCGTATTCGTGATCCACCTTCATCGCGTCCGGATTACGCGGGGCGAACGCATCGCCCTTTATCTCCTTATAAAGGTTGGGCGGCGTACCCTGTATGCTGCGCAGGTCATGTCCCTTCACGCCAAGCTGCGGCAGAGAAAGCAGCAGCGCCTTTGTGTAAGGATGCTCCGGCGCTTTGAATATTTCGCCCACAAGTCCATGCTCGATTATCTGGCCCGCATACATCACGGCCACCCTGTCCGCCACGTTTGCGACGACGCCGAGGTCATGCGTGATGTATATCACGCTCATGCCCAGCTCCTTCTGGAGGTTTTTGATGAGCGCGAGTATCTGCGCCTGCACCGTCACGTCGAGAGCCGTCGTCGGTTCGTCGCAGATGAGTATGCGCGGACGGCAGGCAATGGCAGTCGCGATGACGACGCGCTGGCGCATACCGCCGGAAAATTCGTGCGGATACTGACTGTACCGCAGCTCCGGATCGGTTATGCCCACCTGGCGCAGAAGCTCTATCGCTTCCTGCTTCGCTTTCTCCTTATCGGTTTTGAAGTGCCATGTGATGACCTCGCGTATCTGTTCGCCCACGGTTTTGACGGGGTTGAGGCTCGTCATGGGGTCCTGAAAGACCATGGCGATCTTTTTGCCGCGCACGCTGAGCCATTCCTTCTCGGTCTTATACTGCGCGAAGTCGATGCCGTCCATCATCATGGTGCCGTGCTCGACCCAGCCGTTCTTGTCGAGCATGCCGATGAAGGACTTTGTGAAAACGCTTTTGCCGGAGCCTGATTCGCCCACGATGGCAAGCGTTTCACCGTCATACAGATCGATGGAGGCGCCGCGGATGGCGGTCAATATCTTGCCGCGAAGGTTAAATTTTACAACGATGTCCTTCGCTTCGAAAATCTTCGTTTTTGCTTCGCTCATTTTCTGCACCTCACATATGGTTCTTCGGATCTGAGGCGTCCGCGAACTTATTGCCGATTATGTAGAACGACACGGTGATAAAGCACAGTATCAGCGTCGGGCATATCATCTGATAAGGGTATATGAGGAACGAGCTTCTGCCCTGATTGACGAGGTTGCCGAGCGTCACGAGATCCTGCGGCAGACCCACGCCGATATAGCTCAGGAATACCTCGGAGCCTATCGAATAGGGTATCGTCAGCGCCGCGTCCATTATGATGAGGCTCATTATATGCGGTATCACGTTGCGGCTGATTATGCGCCGCGTCGGCGTTTTGAGGCATATGGAGGCCACGTTGAAATCCGCCTCGCGAAGGGCGAGTATCCTGCTGCGGAACCAGCGCGCCTCGCTTATCCAGCCCGTCGCAACGAGCGCTATAATGATCGTCAGCACCGACGGCTTCATTATATATGCGATAAGCACAAGGTAGATCGTTGACGGCACGTTGGTGAGCGTGTTGTATATCGCGAACATCAGCGTGTCGAGCTTCCTGTAAAAGCCCCACAGCGCGCCGACCACGACGCCGATCCCGACCTCAAAGAACGCGACCAGAAGCGAAAGCAGAAGCGACGTGCGCGTGCCAAACCACACCCGCGCCCATATGTCCCTGCCCGAGCCGTCCGTGCCGAAGGGATGCGCCGCGCTCGGTTCAAGGTTCCATTCGCTCACCGAAAGAGAGACCTTGTAAGGATCGCGATCGGTCAGCATAGGATAGATTATCGTATAAAGGACGAGTATGCTCACAAGCACCACGATCACCTTGACCAGCGTGCTTTTGAAGAACGTGCGCAGCGTGCTTTGCCAGTATGAATAGTTTGAAAAGCCGGTCTCTTCAAGCTTTTCCGGCATGAATTTTGCGCGCGTGAACATTTCGTCCGGTATCTTCACATTTGTTTTATCTATGGTTTCCATATTGCCCCCTTAATCGTTGGAATCCTGCAGCTTTATGCGCGGATCCACGAACGAGACGAGTATATCGCCAAGAAACACGCCGAGTATGCTCAGCGCCCCGTAAAGGAGCACCAGTATCTGGACGAGGTTGTTGTCCATCGCCTGGATGGATTTGATCAGCAGTCCGCCCGTTCCGGGAATTGAATACATGCTCTCGATCACGAGGGAGCCTGAAAGCAGCAGCAGGAAGTCGGACGGAACGTTTATCGCGATGGGAACGATCGCATTGCGGAAGACATGCCGCCACATGATAAAGTTCTGCGGCAGGCCCTTGACGCGGGCGAATTTGATATAATCCTTGTTCTCCTCGTCAACGATGTACCGTCTGAGCCATATCGCGTAGCCGGCGATGCTGCCCAGGGACAGCGATACAAGCGGCAGTATCCAGGAATTTGGTTCCTCCATCTTGAAAAGCAGCGGCAGCCCGAGAAGCTTTGAAAGATAAACCTGAATGAAAAAGTGGATGATTATCGAAGGGATCGCGCGCACGATCACGACATATGCCGTGCCGACGCCATCCATGAAGCCGCCCTTCCTCCGCGCCATTGCAATGCCCAGCGGCAGGCCGATCAGCGCGGATATGAGCCAGCTCATCGAGTTGAACATGATAGAATAGCCGATCTTATCGCCGAGAATGTCCTTTATCTGGGAATTCGGATAAAGCGTCATGCTGCGCCCGAGATCACCGCGGAAAAGGTTGCCCAGAAACTTCACGAGCTGGGTGAGCATGGGCTCGTTCACGCCCAAATTGTTGAGATACGCCGTCTTTTGCGCTTCGTTATATTCCTTCCATTGCTCCTTGGTGAAATAGCCTGAGGTAGGCATGAATCGCAGCAACGCGAAAACCACCAGCAGCACAAGCGCTATGGTCACGAAGGATTGCAGGAGCTTCGATAAAAGATATCTCGTCATTGTTCATTTCCTCTGTGGCGTCACAGGCGCGTGACGGTTCTGTTCAACGGCCGGGAAAGAGAATATTATCTCTTTCCCGGCCCGGTTTCATGCGCAGGATCGCTTATTTAGCGGAAAGCGCTTCGATCTCCGCCTTGTATTTGGCGGTGAGGGCCTCATACTGCTCGTTTGTGACAGGCTCGGCCTGTATCACGGCGCCCTTCATCTTGAAGCTGTTCATGCCGAAGGAGCCGCCGGGCGTTGTGTAAGGCACGACGCAGGTCATGTTGTAGGAACCGCCGCCGGTCATGTACGGCTTGATATAAGCATGTTCAAGGATCCACGCTTCCGCCTCGGAATAGAGCCTGTAACGCTCGTTGATGTCATAGGTGGAGCTTGCGGTCTCTATCATCGCGTCGAACTCAGGTATGTTGTAATAGCTCTCGGTGATGTCGTAATCGGATACGCAGCGATCGAGGTTCGCGGAAGGATCCGCGTAACGGAAGCCGTAGGAATCGTCGACGAGATCCCAGTTGCCGAGGTCATACACCTCAGCGCTGAAGCTGTTGGAGGAATAACCAAGGACAACGTTGATGTAATCCGTGCCGAGGTAGGTTTCAAGCATTTCCTTCACGAGGGAAGCCTTCTTCATATCGGTCTCGGAATCGCTTGAGGTATAAAGTATGTCGATGGGCAGCTTGCCGTCCGCATCCCACTGCGTGATGGGCAGCATGTCGACGTTGCCCGCTTCACAGCCGATTATGTTGCCGTCCGCATCACAAATCTCGGCGATGGCGGCTTCCATATAGCTCCTCGCGGCCTCCGCGTTGAACGGGTTCACGTTCTTGTAGGGCGCAAGCGCAGGATAATTGGTGTAATCAACGCCGTCCTGATCGAACATCGTATCTTCGGGCAGGAGGGTGTAACGGGTGAAATACTCGGGATCGTTCGGTTCCCATATGGCCGAAAGGGTGACGGCGTCGATGGCCGTGAATATCGCCTTGCGGAAGTTTTCGTTGTTGACCGCAACCGCCATCTCGGGATTCTTGGTGTCGAAATTGAAGCTGTACCAATAGGTCACGACGGATTTTTCCGAAAGGTAAACGTCGTTTTCCCATTCCGTGCCGCGCACGGACGCGACTTCCTCAGATGTGAGGCCGACTTCCGTCACTTCGCCGCGCTTGAAAAGCTCAAGGCTCGAAATGCTGTCCGCCACATATTCATAATCAAGCGTGTCTATCGTGATGTTGTCCACATCCCAATACTGCTCGTTCTTGCTCATCACGATTTCTTTGTCGCGGTCCCATGTGGAGACGTAGTAGCCGCCGCAATAGAGCATCTTGTCCTTATCGGTCGCGAAATCCTCGCCCACCTCATCGTAGAACGCCTGTTCGAGGGGCAGAAGGAGGTCGAGCTGCGCGAAGGAGAGGAAATAGGAATACGGCCCGGAAAGCGTATACTCAACGGTATATTTGTCAATGGCCTTTATGCCGACCATTTCGTCAAACTTGGCAAGCGCTTCGTCGCGGGTCATGCCGATATCGGTACCCTCGTCGATGTCGACAAGGTTGTAATAATAATCGGAAAGGCCGGCGATGACGTTCCTTATCGTGCTGAAGCTCGACGCGTCGTTGGCGGGATCCGAAACATAGCGCAGACCTGCCACAAAATCGTCTGCCGTGACTTCATACTCGGTAGCCGCGCCTGTGGAATCCACCCAATACACGCCCTCGCGAAGCTTGAATGTCCACACGCTAAAATCTTCGTTATACTCATAGCTTTCCGCAAGGCACGGCACGGGGCGGCCGTACACATCCGATTCGATGAGCCCGTCCACGATGTTCGCGATGAATTTATAATCGGAACGCGCTTCTGTCTTATAGGGATTCATGGAAGTTATGGTGGTTGAGAAGGTGGATTTGTATTCTTTCGCATAATCGCCTTCATATGTGGGAACCTCGGGTATTGCCGTCGGTTCGGCGGTCGCGGCGCCTTCCGGCGCCGTTGTGCCCGCGGGCGCTGTTGTTGCACAGCCCTGAAGCGTGCCAAGCGCCAGCACAAGAGCCAATACGATGATCGCAAGCTTCTTCATTTTTGCTTTCTCCCTCTAAAAGTTATATTTACGGATACAGAGCGGCTGATTTGATTTGTCTCTGCATGCTAATCCTAACACAGCGCCTTAATTTTGTAAAGCATATACTGATAAAATTACACTTGATTATTCTGTATATACGCGCTAAAATTAAGCATACGCTTTATTTCGGAGGAAATATGCCGGATATTGAACAGATCCGCAAGCTGCTTACACAGCTCACAAACAAACAGCGCGGCATCGCCGAGTACATTCTTGCAAACCCGGTGGAGGTTACGGCATGTCCGCTCAGGGAGCTGGCGCGCCGCACCGGCGCAAGCGAGGTCTCTGTCCTTCGCACATGCGCGGCCCTCGGCTTTGACGGATATGCGCAGCTTCGCCGGGAACTCACGCAGTATACCCAATCCGCATTCAGCGCTTCGCAATCCGCCGTCGCGCAGGGCGCAGCGGTTTCCTCAAGGCTGAACGACGTATGCGCCGCGGACATGGGCAACCTTACGCGGATGATGGACGCGCTTGACGAAAAGCAGCTTTTTGAAAGCGCCGGCAAACTGCTTGCTGCGGATGAAATATTCATTTTCGCGCATGACGCGACAGTGCTCATCGCGCAGTATTTTGCGCGCAGGCTCGATTTCATGCGCGCAAAATCCACCATCGTACCTGTCGGGGACGGGGACACGATGCACTCCATCCTCGCGCGTCTTTCGCCGAAGGATTGCGCTGTGATCTTTTCATTTCCGCCCTATCATGCGCCGATACGCAATGTCGCCAACTATTGCAGGCACAAGAGTGTGCCCATAATCGCCGTGACAGACAGCATGGATTCGCCTGCCGCAGCGGAGGGCAGCAGCGTTTTCATCTGTGATACATCCGCCAGATACTTTTATAATTCGCAGACCGCAACGGTTTCATTTATCAATATACTCAGCGCGTGCATGGCGATGGCGATGGGCCGTCGTTTTGACGATATACTTGCACAGGAGCAGGACGTTAACGATTTTTTACGCGGCGGTTATTCGGCCGGGAAGGAAGTATGATGGAAAACATGATGGAGCTTTTGAAGAACTGCGATGTTTACGCGCCGGAGCACCTCGGGAAAAAGGATATCCTCGTTGTGGGCGGGCGCATTTGCATGATAGAAGACGATCTTTCCCGTTTTGACGGACGCGAAGGCACGCACACGATGGATATGCAAAATCTCGTCGTATGCCCCGGGCTTGTCGATCTGCACATACATGTCACGGGCGGCGGAGGGGAACAGGGCCCTTCTTCCCGCGTGCCGGAGATCCGGGCAAGCGAGCTTTTTCTGAGCGGCGTAACGACGCTTATCGGCCTCCTCGGCACGGACGGCATTTCAAGGAGCCTCGAAAACCTGCTTTTCAAGTGCCGCGCGCTTGAAGAGGAAGGCCTCACAACGTTCATGCTCACCGGCAATTACCGTTATCCCTCGCCGACCCTCACAGGCGATGTGGAGCGCGATATCGCGCTCATCGACAAGATCATCGGCGTTAAGCTTGCGATTTCCGACCATCGCGGTTCCGGCGTGACAGGCGAGGAGCTCATCCGCCTCGGCAGCGAAGCGCGCATCGGCGGAATGCTTTCCGGCAAGCCCGGCATCGTGGTGCTGCACACAGGCGTGTCCGAAACAAGGCTCGACCCGCTTTTTTATGCAATCGAGCACTCCGATGTGCCTTGCGCCAACTTTTTGCCGACGCATTGCTGCCGCACACCCGCCCTTGTCGCGGATGCGGTGCGCTTCAACAAGCTCGGCGGCACGATAGATTTCACTGCGGACGCGGTCGAAAGCAAATCAGGCACCGCCGCCGCCGTGGCAAGCGCGCTCAGTCAGGGCGCGGACTCCTCGCGCATAACCATGAGCAGCGACGCCTGCGGCAGCCAGCCCGTGTTTGACAAAACCGGCGCCTGCATCGGCCTCACATACACCTCTCCCATAACCCTCATGCACGAGCTTGAGCGCATGGTGACGAACGAAGGCATAGCGCTTGAGACCGCGCTGCGCTTTTTCACGGAAAACCCCGCGCGCGTGCTTGGCCTTTCCGGCAAAAAAGGAAAAATCGCTCTCGGCGCGGACGCGGATATCGCGGCGTTTGGCGAGGGTTTCACGCTCAGGTATCTTTTCGCGCGCGGAAAGCTCGCCGTATCCGAAGGTAACGCCGTCATGAAAGGGCGTTTCGAAGTATGACCTCCCGCGCATCGTGCGCGAGTGCTGCGCTTCGGTACGTTCCCTTCGAATCCCTTCCTCTTTTTTTGCAAACAAAAAGCCCCTGTTTCAGGGGCTTTTTGCTTGGCGAAGAGTTTGGGATTCGCCCGACGGCGCTGCGCCAGCGCCGTCGCCAGCCCGGGGAACTGAAAAAACGTCCACCGGACGCTTTTTCACCTCCGCTGCGCTTCGGTACGTTCCCTTCGAATCCCTTCCTCTTTTTTTGCAAACAAAAAGCCCCTGTTTCAGGGGCTTTTTGCTTGGCGGAGAGAAAGGGATTCGAACCCTTGATACGGTTCCCCGTATACACGATTTCCAGTCGTGCGCCTTCGACCAGCTCAGCCATCTCTCCGTGATGGGGTCAAATCAAAAACAGCGCTTAGATATGATACATCATTTTGCACGTGTTTGCAAGCGGCAATGTATCGGTGCGGCAGCAAAAATCAACACGGTTCACGGTTCTATCATATAGCAGTCGGCCGCGGGCGTTTCTTCCGGCAGAAGGCGCTCGCGCAGCGCTTCGTCATATTCGTATTCGTCAGTGATTATCACGGTTGAACCCGGGCAAAGATACAGGTATATCCATTGCGCGTCGTCCGGCGCAAGCCTTATACAGCCGTGCGACGCGGGCGTGCCGAGCTTGAAGAATTCATCCTCGATTAGATACCTGTCGTCACGTTCGGAATACGGTACCGAATGGAAATATATCCTGCCCTTTATCTGGGACCAATATTGCGCATAGCAGCCGAAATTCACAAAATAAGCGAATCGTTTATAATCCGTACCCATCGTAAAGGTGCCGCGCGGGCTGCGGTCCGTTTCCTCGATCCCGGACGAGCAGATCATTTCGCGGACGAGCACGCTGTATTCTCCGAATATATCCTTTTCGTATACGAACACCGCCTGATTGGTTATGTCCACCACCGCGCGGAATTTTTCGGGATCGTCGTTGAGCTTCTCTTCCTCCGGATAACGGCCGCCCTCCTTTGTGCGAAGACTTTTCGGCGTAAGCGGATAGCCCGCGCTTTGATACGCGGTCGGCTCCGGCGTGGGTGAAGGTGATGGCGTGGGATCGGGCGTAGGGGATGGCGACGGCGTGGGCGCAATCGTCGGTACCAGGGACGGTGTGGGCGCGAGTGTTACCTCGATCCCCGCCGCGGAAGAGACCGCCGGCTCCGCACCGCGGTCCGTGCCGGCGCTTATCACACAACCGGCCGAAAGCGCGGCAAAAATCATGAATGCGGCGAAAATAAGCCGCCGTGCGATATTTTTCATCGTAGTCTCCATACAGTATTACGCTTAATTGTAGCACAGCATACGATGTTCAATCAATCACGGCGGATTTTTTGCGACAAGTTTTGCGTTTTTGCGATCGATCTGTGTCAGTGCATCAGTTCCCATCCTTCGGTATCGAGCTTGTTGTTGCCGTTGTGACCGCAGACCAGCACGCTTCCGTCCGCCCTGAGCGCCGCGGCATGTACCTCGCCTGCGGAAATCGCGATGACCTCGTTCCAGCTTTCCACGTTGCACTGACCATAGCTGTTCGAGCCTTCGGCAAGCACCGTGCCGTCCGCACGAAGCCCCAGAATGAAGTTTGACCCTACGCTTACGGCCACGATATCGGTCCAGGACGACACATCGTATCGCTCGCCCGTGATGAGCACGCGCCCGTCTTCCGTCACCGCCGCGATGCAGTCCGCTCCGGCCGCAACGGAAACGATATTTTTCCAGCCGAGATAATCGTCCGCACATACGCCTGCGACGACAACGGTGCCGTCGGATCTGAGGCCGGCCGTCATCATGCCCCCGGCGGCGATCATTGTGATATCCTTCCAGCCGCCGACCTCGCACTGCCCGTAATAATTGCTGCCCGCGCATATGACCGTTCCGTCGCGCACAAGCCCCGCCGCGTGGTATGCGCCTGCCGCCACGGACGTGATATCCTTCCAGCGCACGACCTGTGTGCTTATCACGTCATCGTCGCCGCTGCCGATCACGCTGACCTTGTTTTCATCATAAAAACTCATCAGCACGCCTTCACCCGTGAGCCCCGTATATGAGATCGTGTCGCCGTGGACGAGCACGGTGCCGTCCGAGCGAAGTCCGATCGCATAATAGCGCCCGGCGCCCACCTCGACAATATCCTTCCACGTCCAGTAAAGGCTGTCCTCTCCGGTGTACACGCCCGCGGCTCTCACAGTGCCCTCGTTTGTTATTCCGATCGTGACGCTGCCGCCGGCTGAAATTATCCCGTCGGACGCAGCCCACGAATACGCGCTGTTCCCGCCGAGCCAATAGGCAATGCCCGCGCCGTATATGTCGCCCTCGTCCGCACGCATATCTCCGCTCAGCTTAAAGGCGTCACGCGCGCGAAGAGCGGCGTCGCCGTAATCCCGCGCGCCCTCAAAAGCGCGCGCGGCTTCGAAGAACATACCGTCCCCGAGGAGCTGCTGCGCATATGCGTAACGGCTTTCCTTCACGCGCTCAGGCGCGTCTGAAAAATTACCGGCTGATGAAAACGAGGTAATCGCCGCGATGCAGTCGCCCTCCGCAAGCTGTTTCTCGCCTGTCCTGTAACGCACAAACGGCAGTATTACAACGGCGAAAAGCGCTGCCGCCGCCCCTGTGCATATGAGCGCAACGCAACCCGCAAGCAGGCGTCTTTTGCGCCGTTTCCCCGCGTCAAGCGCCTCGGCCTCGGCTTTTTTCAAAAGGGAATAAGCCCGCTGCTTCAATGCCTCGCTGTCACGGTAATTCCCAAGTCCGTCAAACGCTTCATGCGCAAGACCGTAATCGCCCTTCTCGAGATATTTCAGACCGTCTTTATATACGCATTCCTTCCTCGCGCGCTCAACACGCTCGTCAATGCCCGTCTCCCGCGTTTCAGGGAAAGGCTTTGCGCATCCGTTGTCCGCATCGCGGACGTCGCCGTCGCGCCCGTCAGGCGCCGCACCGTGCGAGCCATATGCGGAATCTTTGTTTTTTCCAAAAAGATCAGTGTCTTTCGTGTGCTTTTGCATTGATCGATTCATCCTCCGAAAATGACGGGGTGTTTTTGTGAATTGTGTTTTGTTTATATAATAAACGATATTGACGCGCTTGTCGATATACTATGGCACAATATCTGACGAATTTACATATGCTGTAATAAAAAGCGCAGGGTGCGCGAGGAAATTGAGAGGTGCTTAAATGAGAATATTAAAACGCGGCGATACCGGCAGCGACGTCAAGCTTGCCCAGACGGCGCTTGAGCGCGCGGGATATGACCCGGGAGCTGTCAACGGGGTGTTCGGCGCGCAGACAGAACGGGCAGTGAAGCAGTTCCAGCGCGTGCTGGGCGCCAGGGAAGACGGTATTATCGGTCCTGTAACATGGAAATACCTCGAACCGTTCGCGAACGAGCCCGATCCGGAGGTGCTCCGGCGCGGCAGCAGGGGAAACGCGGTGAAAATGCTTCAGAATGCGTTGAAGGCGGCGGGTTACGACCCGGGTACCATCGACGGGCTTTTCGGCACAAAAACGCAGGCGGCGCTGAAGGCTTACCAGAAAAAAGCCGGGTTGCCGGAAACGGGCGTTGCGGATGCGGCCACATGGCTTGCCATCGCGCCGTTTTTTGACTATTCGGAAGTATATCTGCGGCGCGGGGATCGCGGGATGCTTGTGATGATACTGCAAAACGCCCTCAAAAACGCCGGCTTCACTCCCGGCACGATCGACGGCGTGTTCGGGCCGCGGACGCTTACCGCGCTCACGGCGTTCCAGAAGGATAAGGGGCTTGTCGCGGACGGCGTCGCCGGGCCGAAGACCTTTGCAAAGCTCAAACCGTACATGACCGCCGGCGTGATCGCATACACGGTCGGGAAGGGCGACACGCTGACTTCCATCGCAAAATTGTACAATACGACAGTCGCCGAGCTTTTGAAGCTAAATCCGCGCAGCGATCCGGACAAAATCTATGTGGGTGAAACGATTTACGTTCCCGTCAAAAACGGAGACCTTATCACGCCCGCCGCTGAGGATGCGGATTGAACCGTCCCCGTTGAATGGAACTGAAACCGCCGTAACGCGGGATAAAGGCCGTTTGCACATATTGCTTCCGGCCTTTAATCATTTCCGGATTCATCAAATCCGATTACCGATTATGCTTTTTATTTATTTTATCCCACTAAAACCGTAATTTGTAACCGCACTGTAATCGCTTTTCATTATACTTATCTCATAAACAACAAACACGCACCGCAAAGGAGATAAAATAAATGAAAAACACGCTGAGGATACTGACCGTCGTACTTGCCGGCATAATGATGTTTGCATTCTCCGGCGTCGCTTTTGCCGAAGAAACCGCAGCACCCGCCCAGAGCGCGTTTGACATGCTTTATCTCACGAACGATCCCGAAGGCATCGGCAGCATGATAAGCAACATGCCCAAGACCGAAAAAGGCCTCGCAATGGGCGCGACGGTCGCACTCGGCGCCGGTTCCACCCCCGTGCGCGAAGGTTACACCTTTGCGGGCTGGAGCCTCAGCGGCGGCAAGAACAACGCAGCGGACGTCGTGTCCTCCGTGACCATCGGCCAGAGCGGCCTCAGGTCCGAGAAGCTTTCAAACGGCAAAGTACGCTACAAGGTTTTTGCCAGCTGGACAAAGAACGCGGCCCCCGTCGAGACCCCGGTTGAGACACCCGTTGAGACCCCGGTTCAGACCCCGGTAGAGACCCCCGTCGAGGCCCCTGTCCAGACCCCCGTCCAGACCCCCGTCCAGACCCCCGTCCAGACCCCCGTCCAGACCCCCGTTGAGACCCCGGTTGAAACACCCGTCCAGACCCCCGTCGAAACCCCCGTCCAGACCCCCGTCGAGACCCCGGTTGAGACAGTCGTCACGGACAGCAATACGTCCAGCCTCGTTTCCTACGCGGATAACTCCGCGTCAGACATACCCCTTGCGGCTCCGCAGAGCGATATCCCCCTCGGCATGCCTTCCACCGGCGACAACGCCGTGACCGTCACCGCGTTTGCCGCACTGCTCGCCGTCGCGGCGCTCCTGATCGTCAGCTTTGCAAGGAAAGCGAATTGATCGCACATACTAAGTCATGTTTTGCAACGGGCCGCACGTCGGCCTGTTTTGTGTTGCAGCGTCTTTATGTCAATTTAACATCGTCCGAACGCGCGCGCTATTGTATTAAACGACGCAGGTCATATATAATTGAATGACGGCTGTGAATCCGGTCGCCTTTTTTGTGCCCTTGTACGGGGGCCTGAGTATCCGCCATGCCGTGTGCAAAAAAACAGTTTCGGAGGAAAGTTCAAATGGTTCCTGCGCTTGTGGTTTTCATCGTCACATACATACTGATGCTTGCCTTCCAAAAAATACGCCCCCTTGTGGCGCTTTCAAGCGCGCTCGTCTTCATCGTGATGGGATATTGCGGGCTTTTTGAGCTTGATATCCTCAGCGCGCTCAAGGCGGTGGACTACAACGTGCTTTTGATGATCGGCGGCACGATGGGAATCGTCGCGCTTTTCATTGAAAGCAAAATGCCCGCGCGGCTCGCGGAGCTCATCATAACAAAGGTGCCGAACGTCAAATGGGCAGTCACTGCGCTCGCTCTGTTCGCGGGCGTTATCAGCGCGTTTGTCGATAATGTTGCAACCGTGCTGATGGTGGCGCCTATCGGGCTTGCAATATCGCGAAAGCTCAAAATATCGCCCGTTCCCGTGCTTATCGCCATCGCCGTATCCTCCAACCTTCAGGGCGCGGCCACAATGGTGGGCGACACGACGAGTATGCTGCTCGGCAGTTACGCCGGGATGAATTTTCTTGATTTCTTTTGGATGGAGGGAAAAGGCGGAATATTCTTCGGCGTGGAGCTTGGCGCATTGGTTTCGCTTTTTGTGCTGCTTTATCTTTTCAGGCATGATAAACAGCCTGTCACGGCCCGTGTGGAAACAAAGGTCAGGGACTATTTCCCATCTTACCTCATGATTGGCGCCGTGCTGCTGCTGATCGTTGCGTCATTCCTCAAAAAGCCGGAAAGCGGCGTGCTGCAAACGCTGTATTCCATCAGGAGCGGCCTGATCTGCATGACGCTGTGCGTGATCGGCGTTATACGGGCATGCGCGTTATCCCGCTGCTCGCAGCCCCTCAAAAAAGTCGTCGCCGAGCTTGACCGCGACACGCTTCTGCTGCTGTTCGGTCTTTTCATCGTGATCGAGGGCATACGCGCGGCAGGCGTCATTGACGCCGCGGCAGGGCTTTTCTATAAAACTGCCGGGGACGATCCCTTCCTGCTTTATACTCTCCTTGTGTTCGTATCCGTGGGTCTGTCCGCGTTCATAGACAACATACCCTATGTCGCAACGATGCTGCCCGTGGTTCAGGGTATCGCGGCGCTCATGAACGACGGCGCGGGCATGGAGCCTTATGTGTTTTATTTCGGGCTTCTCACGGGCGCGACGCTCGGCGGCAACCTCACCCCGATCGGCGCCTCGGCCAATATCGTTGCCATAGGCATCCTGCGCAAAAACGGCGAGACCGTGACCACGCGCGACTTCCTGCGCATAGGCGTTCCGTTCACGTTCGCTGCGGTCCTTGCGGGTTATATTTACATCTGGCTTGTTTGGGGCGTGTGAAGCCCTCCGGCACAAAAGCGGGGCCCGGCAAATGCCCGGCCCCGTTTTATATATTGCTTCGATTGCTTTGAACGCCTGTTATTGCGCCTTATCCGCGCCAACGCCCTGTTTGGCGTCCTTGTTCTTGCCGATCTTCTTGATGAGAAGGAGCAGGCCTACCATCGCGGCCACTGCAAGCACCGATATAAACGGCGTCTGAATAAGGGCGGCCAGGATATAGAACACGACGCAAACCGCGGCGACCGTCAGCGCGTACGGAAGCTGTGTGGACACATGGTTGATATGGTCGCACTTGCCGCCGGTGGACGCCATTATGGTCGTATCCGAGATCGGCGAGCAGTGATCGCCCATGACCGCGCCGCCGAGGCACGCGGATATGGTCACGACCAGCATCTGGCTGAGGTTATCCGGGAAGAGCGCGACGACGATCGGGATCAGGATGCCGAAGGTGCCCCACGAGGTGCCGGTCGCGAAGGATATGCCGCACGCGATCACGAACAGGATCGAGGGCAGGAATATGCTCGCGGAGCTGCCGCCGACAAGGTTGTTGACGAACACGTCGCTGCCGAGCATGTTGGTCACGCCGGAAAGCGTCCATGCAAAGGACAGGATCAGGATGGCGGGGACCATCGCCTTGAAGCCTTCGGGTATGCTGTCGGTTATCTGTTTGAAGGTGAGCACCTTGCGCGCAAGGAAGAAGATGAATGTGAACACGAGCGCCGCGAAGGAGCCGAGCACGAGGCCGACCGAAGCGTCGGAGCTTGCGAAAGCCGAGATGAAATCAGTTCCGGTGAAGAAACCGCCGGTGTATACCATGCCGGCAACGCAGCAGATGATAAGCACGATCACGGGCAGCACAAGGTCTATCACGCTGCCTTTCGCGTCGTTTTCATCATCGATCACCGATTCGCCGTAAGGTCTTGCGCTCGTTGTGAAAAGATCGCCGCGAAGTTCCGCGTTCTGCTCATGGACCTTCATCGGGCCGAAGTCGAATTTGGCGACGGCAAGCACGATCATCATCGTTATCGTGAGCAGCGCGTAGAAGTTATACGGTATGGTCTCAAGGAACATCACAAAGCCGTTGATCGAGCTGCCCTCAGGCACGGAGGAGGTCACGGCAGCGGCCCATGAGCTTATCGGAGCGATTATGCACACAGGCGCGGCCGTCGCATCGATGATGTATGAAAGCTTTGCCCTGGAAACCCTGTGGCTGTCCGTCACAGGCAGCATAACGGAGCCGACGGTCAGGCAGTTGAAATAATCGTCGATGAAGATCAGGCAGCCGAGGGCGATCGTTGAAAGCTGCGCGCCCATCCTGGTTTTGATCTTCTTCTTTGCCCAGCGGCCGAACGCAGCGCTGCCGCCGGCCTTGTTCATCAGGCAAACCATGATGCCCAGAATGATGAGGAACATCAGTATGCCAACGTTCCAGCTGTCGCCGATCTTGACCGTCATTTCGGCGAAGATGCCGGTATATGCGCCTTCTATATTGAAGTTATAATAGAACAGGCAGCCGGCGACTATGCCGACGAACAGGGACGTATAGACCTCTTTGGTGATCAGCGCGAGACCGATCGCGATTATCGGCGGCAAGAGAGACCAGAACGTTCCATACATGCTGCTGACAGGCTGATCGCCTTCCTCGGCAAACACCAGCACGCAGGTGAGGATCACCGTGAGAAATACGACCGATGCGAGAATGGTCCTCCATGGTTTTCGGAAGATACCTTTCATGACTTTTCCCCTCTCAGTTTTTTTGATATGCATCTGAAATGAACTTGCAGCGAAACCCGTCTTTAGAGTCCGCCATATTTATACTTGTTATGATATCAGGCAATTCATAAAAAAGCCGTTAAGAAGCGAGCCCCAGGCGTCAACATGCAATAAAGGAAGCTTATATCCCGATAATTTTCCATATAAACCGGCCGACGGATCGCGTCGCGGTTTTTGTTGCGGCGCGTTACGCCGCCCGTGCCGCGGTCCGACGCCCACAAAACCGGGGGTGCATAAAAAAAAGCAAAAAATGCGTTCCCGTCATTGCAGTCAGGGCGCATTTGCCGCCTGCCCGGAGACGGTTTTACGCATAATTATTTGCGCGGATCCGCGTTGTATAAATTTCTTTATATAACGCTCCGTCATATTTATATGATCTTTACTGTTTGGACGGGCTTCTCCGGCGTAAAATAAAGAAAACACCGGTGCGTGGCGCAGCGCCGCGGACGGTATATTAATTAACATTTCAGGCGCGTCGCGCGGCGGTGTCCACATCTTCAATACAATATTATCAGGAGGCAGGTATCATCTATGGAAGCGAAAAAGAAAAAGCTCTCATTGCCCGTATGGATATTCATCGGGATGCTCGCCGGCATAATCGTCGGTCTGTGTTTTTTGAAAAACCCCGCCTTTACCACGGACTATCTCAAACCCATCGGCTCCATTTACATCAATCTGCTCAAATTCCTCGTCGTGCCGGTCGTGCTCTTTTCGATCATGGACGGCGTGATCTCCCTCAAGGATCTCAAGCGCGTGGGCAGCGTCGGCATAAAGACCTTCGTTTATTATATGGTCACGACCGCGATCGCCGTTATCATCGGCCTTGTGATGGCAAATCTTTTCAAGGGTTCGTTCCTTCCCCTGCCCAGCGCGGAGCTTTCAACGCTCACTTATGAGTCGACCGAGGCGCCCAACGTTATGCAGGTGCTCGTGAACATCTTCCCCGACAACCTGTTCGGGCCGATGGTCAAATCCGACATGCTGCCCGTCATCGTGATCTCCATACTTTTCGGCGCGGGCATACTTGCCGCGGGCGAAAAGGGACGCAAGATCGGCGAGCTCGTCAACTGCATGAACGAGATCGTGATGAAGATCATGATGATGATAATCAAGATCACCCCGATCGGCGTGTTCTGCCTCATGGCAAACGTTGTGGCCGTGAACGGCCCCTCCATCGTCGGCACGCTTGCGCTTGTGATAGGCGTCGCCTACATAGCGTATATCATCCATGTCGTGCTGGTTTACGGTTCGAGCGTGCGCTTCCTCAGCGGCATGAGCCCCTTCAAGTTCTTCAAGGGCCTTGCGCCAGCAATGATCTGCGCGTTCACGACCACCTCGTCAAACGCGACGCTGCCGCTCAACATCGAGTGCTGCAACAAGATGGGATCCGAGCCTGAAATAAGCTCGTTCGTGCTGCCGCTCGGCGCAACGATCAACATGGACGGCACCGCGATATATCAGGCCGTCGCCACGGTGTTCATCGCCTGCTGCTACGGCATAAATCTTACGCTCGCGGATATGGCTATGGTCGTGCTCACGGCCACGCTCGCATCCGTCGGCACGGCGGGCGTGAGCGGCGCCGGCATGATAATGCTTGCGATGGTTTTGACCTCCATCGGCATCCCCGTTGAAGGCATCGCGATAATCGCCGGCGTTGACAAGATATTCGACATGGGCCGCACGACGCTCAACATCACGGGCGACGCGACCTGCGCGATGTTCATCACCAGGCTCGAGCAGCGCAAGAAGGCGAAGCGCGCCGCCGCCGGTACGGATACTCCCGCGGCATAAAAGCGCGCAGGCAAAAACAGCAAATAAAAAAAACGGTAAGAAGTATTTATATATTTCTTACCGTTTTACTTTTAAGTTCGGCCTTCCTGTCCGCAGGCCCCCGCGGACGCGATATCAGGCCACGTCGTGCTCATACTGGAGCTTATAAAGCTTGTAGTACATGCCGCCCTTTTGCAGCAGCTGCTGATGCGTGCCTTCCTCCACGATGCACCCGTTGTGCATTACGATTATATTATCCGCGTTCTGTATCGTGGAAAGCCTGTGGGCGACCATTATCGTGGTGCGTCCCTGCATAAGCTTTGAAAGCGCGTCCTGAATGAGCGCCTCGGTTTCCGTGTCGATGTTGGCCGTCGCCTCGTCGAGTATCAGCACGGACGGTTTGAACGCGAGCGTGCGCGCGAAGGATATGAGCTGCCTTTGCCCGGCGGAAAAAGCCGCGCCGCGCTCTATCACGCGATGGGAATACCCGCCCGGCAGACGGGAAATGAACGAGGCTGCGTTCACGGTCTGTGCGGCGGCCGCAACCGCCTCGTCGCTTATCCCCTTCTCGTTGAGACGGATATTGTCGTTCACGTCGCCGGAGAAGAGGAACACATCCTGAAGCATCTGCCCGATGTTGCGGCGAAGATCGGCAAGACGGATCGAGCGCACGTCGATGCCGTCGATGAGTATGCTGCCCTTCTGCACGTCGTAATAGCGGCAGATGAGGTTCTGTATGGTGGTTTTCCCGGCGCCGGTCGCGCCCACGAACGCCACGCGCTCCCCCGGATTGACGGTGAAGGAAACATCCTTGAGTATCCAGTCTTCGCCCTTATACGCAAACCACACGTTTTTGAATTCGATGCTGCCGCGGAAGCTTTCCACGGCAACGGCGTCCGGCGCGTCGACAATTTCGGGCTTTGTGTCAAGCAGCCAGAATATGCGCTCCGCGCATGCGTTCGCGGACTGGATTGTGTTGAACTGCTCCGCAAGCTCCTGTATCGGCTGGAAAAAATTGTTGATGTAGCGCTGGAAAACAAAAAGCGTGCCTATCGTGAGGATGTGCTTCAAAACCATGTCTCCGCCCACGAAGATCAGAATCGCCAGCGCCGCGATACTCATCACATACGACACGGGGCTGTAAAGCGCGAAAATTATGAGCTGCTTTATGTTGTCCTTTCTGAGTTTTTCCGTCCGCTCGCCGAACTGTGCGCAAACGTCCTCCTCGGCGTTGAACGCCTGCACCACCTTCATGCCGGAGACATGCTCCGCCACAAAGCCGTTCAGCTCTGATATTTTGGCCCGGATCGCGCGGTATATCTTGCGCGTTGCGCCGCGGAAAATGATCGTCGCCGCCGCGACCACGGGCAGCACAGTGAAAATCCACAGCGACAGCTTCACGTTCTCCACCAGCATGAGCGCAATTATGCCGATGAGCACGCAGAAGCTCTTCAATATGTTCACGATCACGCTCGTAAACATTTCGTTCACGGTTTCGCAGTCGTTTGTGACGCGCGTCACAAGACGGCCGATCGGATTGTCGTTATAAAAGCCGATATGCAGCTTGGTCATGTGCGTGAAGATATCGTTTCTGATGTTGTATATGATCTTCTGCCCGACCACGGCCAGTATGCTTGCCTGGGCATAGGTGAGGCCCATCACGGCAAGCACCGTTGCAAGATATATGAGGCCGAGCTTTATCACGCGGGCAAGATCCTCGCCGCGGATGGCTTTAAGATCGTCAAGCGAAAGGCCGTCCGCGCTGACGAGCTGATATTTTGAAACGCATTCGTCCACGGCGGCTCCGATTATCTGCGGCTGATACAGCTCAAGCCCCACAAGCGAAAGGATGATCACGAATGCGATCGCGAACCACCCGATGTAAGGCTTCGCGTAACGGAGGAGCCTGCGGTTCGGGGAAAGCGGTCTGTCGTTCCTTTTCACAGTTTGAACTCCTCCTTCTTCATCTTTTCAAGCAGTTGACGGTGATACAGCTCCGCGTAAAGGCCGTTCATGGCCACAAGCTCCTCATGGCAGCCCTGTTCGGCGATCCTGCCTCCGTCAAGCACGATTATCTTGTCCGCGTGCTGAAGCGTTGATATGCGGTGCGCGATTATTATGTTCGTGCGGCCGCTGCGCCGCGTTTTAAGGTTGCGCAGTATCTGCTCCTCCGTATCCGTGTCAACGGCGGAAAGGGAATCGTCAAGAATCAGTATTTCCGGATCAAGTATGAGCGCGCGGGCGATGGATATGCGCTGCTTCTGTCCGCCTGAAAGGGAAACGCCGCGCTCGCCCACCATCGTTTTGTAACCGTCCGGAAAATCCATTATGTTGTCATGCACGCACGCGGCCTTTGCGGCCTCGATTATTTCCTCGTCGCTCTTTGTCCTGTCGCCAAAGGCGATGTTGCCGCGCACCGTATCCGAAAAGAGGAAATTATCCTGCATGACATAGCCCATGCTCTGGCGCAGGGTGTGCAGCGTGACCTCGTGTATCTCCCTTGAGCCGATATAGATCATGCCCGGACGCGGGTCGGAAATGCGCAGCAGCAGGTTTACAAGCGTGGTTTTGCCGGCGCCCGTGCGCCCGACGATGCCCAGCGTCTGCCCGCGTTTCACATCGAATGATATGTCCGAAAGGATCTCGCCCGGTTCGTCGGGATAACCGAACGTGAGATGCTCGACCTCTATATCGCCCGAAAGAGGCTCTTCTTCCCCCTCTGGCAGAATGTCCTTTATGTCTGACCGGGTCTGCAGCACCTGCTCCACACGCCTGAGCGAAGCGGAGCCGCGGGTTATCACGTTGATTATCCTCCCGATGGAGGCTATCGGCCAGACGAGCATGTTGAGATACTGTATGAAAGCCGAAAAATCGCCCACGCTTATCCGTCCGAGTATCGCGATATATCCGCCGTAGCCTATGGCGATGGCCATGGAGCAGCCCGCGATCATCTGCATGAACGGGTGCATGAACGCTTCAAGCTTCGCCTGACGGATGTTGGTCGCACGCGACTCGGCGTTCACGGCCTCAAACGCGGCGCACTCCTTCTCCTCCTGCACGAAGGCCTTTATCACCTTCATGCCCGAAAGCTTTTCCTGCACGAAATCCGATACCTTGGCGAACGCCTCCTGACGGCGCGTGAAGCGGCGGTGCATCTCGCGACCCATGAAGCGCGACACGAACGCGACCATCGTCAGCGGAACGACCGCGATGATGCTCAGCGATATGTCGACGCGGGTCATCATCTTGACGAGCGTGGCGACACCTATGACAAGGGTGTCAAGGCCCATCATGATCGTCACGGCGAAGGTCATGCGCACGGCCTCGATATCGTTTGTCATGTAAGCCATTATTTCGCCGGCCTTGTGCTCGTGAAAATAAGAGACAGGCAGCGTGTTGAGATGATCGAAAAGATCGTTGCGCATATCGCGCTCTATCTTGCGGGACGCGCCGAAGATGCAGTATCTCCAGCCGAGACGGCCCGCAAGCACGATGAGCGCGATCACGCCCATTGTGGCGACCGCCGTGGCGAATACCTCATGCGTCGCCGTGCCGAGGCCTATGCTGTCAATGACGTCTCCCACGATGCCCGGCACTTCTGTTTGTACTACATCGATGACGATGAGTACTATGATCCCGATGATATAGCTCCACTTATACCTGCTGATGAACTGGCGCGCATACGGGCTTCTCAGTATATCCATTATCCCGGGCTTGCGCGTGCCGCGTTTCCCCATCACGTTCTCCTTAAAATCCGATTAAAATAGTGCGCTATCGGGTATTATAGCGCACTTAATGTTTCGTTGTATATATTCAGCGTGAAAAAAGCGGTTGACCGTTATTCTTCTTTGGGAAGCTCGCTCGTGCAGTGCGGGCAGCGCGTCGCGCCGGCCGGGATCTGCTCAAGGCAGAAGGGGCACTGCCTGGTTTGGGGCTGCGCGGGGGCCGCGGCTTCCTCCTTTTTTTTGCCGATACGGGAGACGCGGTTGATCGCCTTGACGAGCATCATAAGTATGAACGCCATGATGAGAAAATTTATCACCGCGCTGACAAACGAGCCCCAGCCTATGCTGACGCCGCCCACGTTCCACACATAATCGGCAAGTTCGTTTTTGCCGAAGATACCCAAAAGCGGCGAGATCACATCGTTGACGAGGGAATCGACGATCGCCTTGAACGCGGCGCCGATCATCACGCCGACAGCAAGATCCACCACGCTGCCGCGGTTGATAAACTCGCGGAATTCATTGAAAAGCTTCTTCATGGTTCACATCTCCGTTTATATTAGATTACTTTATTATTATAACACCGCTTCGCCGACTTGTCATTCCTCCCAGCGTGAACGGATCACGCGGTCTATGCGTTCCTCGATATGGATCAGCGAGCCGCGGTCGATAAGATAATCAAAAGGTATCACGACGCCGCCGTTTGACGTGTATTCGTCATAAAGCGTGCCGGAGACCGCAGGATCCATGAGCGCGCAGTCCGGCGCGGCGATTATCGCGCCGAAGCGTTTCATGAACCTGCGCATGCTTTTCAGGTCGCTTTCAAACAGCACGGGCACGTTTTTGCGCGCGGAGGCAAAAATGCCGAGCTGCTCCGTGATAAGGTTCGCGAATTTGTTGCTTTCGCATATCGCGCCGAGCGTACACGCGGGGCTGAGCGTGCAAACGGAAACTATCGTGTGACGGCTCAGCGACACATCCGCCGCAAGCAGCCTTCCGCTTTCACCGGGGCCGAGGGCGCGGCTGACCTCCGGATAATGGGTGACGGTGGTGAGGATGAGGTCGAAATCGCGCAGCAGCTCGCCCGGCGCGTCGTCCATTATGATCGTGTCCACCAGAAAAACCGAGACCACTATGCCCGGAATATAATTTAGCTGACGCTTGAATATCGCCAGGGATTCCGGATTGCAGTCTATCACCGCCACGCGCGCGTAAGCTTCCGGAGGGGCTTTTTTTGCAAGTGTGATATGCAAAAGCGTGCTTATCTCGCCGTGCGTCATCCCCCAGGAGGCAAGCGTGTCGTATGCGTCGCCGATGAGCTTTGCCGCCTGCGTGCGGCGCCCGATGTCGGCCACGTCCCTGTCGTTATAAACATAGCTTCCGCTGCCGTGGATGACTTCTATTATATTGTTGTCCGAAAGCTCCTTGTAGGCGCGTTTCACCGTGCCGCGCGCGATGCCGAGCTTTTCCGCAAGCTCCCTTTCCGTGGGCAGCCTGTCCCCCGGGCGCAGGGCTCCGTTTTTTATCTCGCGCATGAACTGCTCCGCGATCTGGCGGTATACGGGTACTCCGCTTTCATAATCAAGCTCTATCATACTGCCTCCGAAACAGGAATTGGTACACATTTATTATACACCTCGCGCCGCAAACGGCAAGCGCGCGAACGCCCGCGCGCGATTGGACCATCTTTTCGGGAAAAATTGAATTCCAAAAGCGCGCATACTATAATTGATATGTACCAATTCATCGATAAGGAGTGATCCAATGATATACCTTGACGGGAAAACACTCACCGTTGCGGACGCGGTATCGGTCGCCCGCGGCGGTGAGAAGGTCGCCATCGCGCCCGAAGCTTTCGCGCCCATCGACCGCGCGCGCGATTACGTTGAAAAAAAGCTCGACGAGAACGCGGTCGTTTACGGTCTGACGACGGGCTTCGGCAAGTTTTCGGACAAATACATTTCGCGCGAGGACACGGCCGCGCTGCAAAGGAACCTCATCATATCGCACGCCTGCGCGATGGGCGAGCCGCTGCCCGCGGACGCCGTGCGCGCGGTGATGCTGCTTCGCGCAAACGCGCTTTGCCGCGGCAATTCCGGCATAAGGCGCACGACGCTTCAGACCCTCATCGACATGCTCAACGCCGGCGTCCATCCGGTGATACCCGAAAAGGGCAGTCTCGGCGCGAGCGGGGATCTTGCGCCGCTTGCGCACATGGTGCTTGTGATGATAGGCGAGGGCGAGGCGTTCTATAACGGCGAAAGGCTGCCGGGCGCCGAAGCGATGCAAAGGGCGGGGATCGCGCCGGTCGCGCTTGAAGCGAAGGAAGGCCTCGCGCTCATCAACGGCACCTGCGTGATGACGGGCATCGGCGCGCTTGCGGTATACGACGCGCAGTCGCTTTGCATGACAGCGGATATCGCTGCCGCGATGACGTGCGAAGCGCAGCTTGGCATAAAGAAGGCGTTCGACCCCAAGGTGCATGACGTCCGCCCGCACGAGGGGCAGGGGCAATGCGCGGCGAATCTGCTGCGGCTGCTTGACGGCAGCGCGCTTGCGCTTGACGCGCAGCCCGGCAAGGTGCAGGACGCATATTCCGTGCGCTGCGTGCCGCAGATACACGGCGCCTGCCGGGACGCCGTGGGTTATGTCCACGCAGCCGTAACGCGCGAGATAAATTCCGTCACCGACAATCCCATCATTTTTCCCGAGGAGGACGAGGCGATCTCCGGCGGCAATTTTCACGGTGAGCCGATGGCCCTCGCCTTCGATTTTCTGGGCATCGCCCTCGCGGAGCTTGCGGATGTTTCTGAACGGCGCACGGAACGCCTTGTGAACCCGGCGCTTTCAAACGGCCTGCCCGCGTTTTTGACCAAGCACGGCGGCCTCAATTCCGGCTTCATGATCGCGCAGTACGCCGCGGCGAGCATGGTCAGCGAAAACAAGGTGCTCGCGCACCCGGCAAGCGTTGATTCGATACCGTCCTCCGCAAATCAGGAGGATCATGTGAGCATGGGCACCACCGCCGCGCGCAAGGCCGTGAGCATACTGGACAACGCGCGCAAGGTGCTTGCCATCGAGCTTTTTGCCGCTTCGCAGGCGCTCTGGCTGCGCGGCGAGGAAAAAGCAGCGCCCGCGACAAAGGCCGTATACGATGTTATACGCGCCTGTGTTCCTCCGATACGCGAGGATGTTATAATGTATCCGTATATGAACGCGGTGGAAGCCCTTATTCGCGACGGAAGCATAAACCGCGCCGGCGGACTGACGATATGAATTGCAATGACCTTGAAAGGAGCAATGTTATGAACAACAGCACAATCGGCAAAGCCATGCAGATCAGGCTCGACGCCGGGCTGCCGGATTATCCGGCGTTTGAACAGGGGAAAAGGCGCGCTCCGGACAGGGGTTTCCGCCTGACGCCGGCGCAGGCCGAGACCGCGTTGAAAAACGCCCTCCGCTATGTGCCGGAGGAGCTGCATGAAACGCTCGCCCCGGAATTCATGGAGGAGCTTGTCACCCGCGGCAGGATCTACGCTTACCGTTACCGCCCGGCGGGCAGGATATACGGCCGGCCGATCGACGAGTACAAGGGCAACTGCATCGAAGGCCGCGCCTTTCAGGTGATGATCGACAACAACCTTGATTTTGAGACCGCGCTTTATCCGTATGAGCTTGTGACCTACGGCGAAACGGGAAGCGTATGTCAGAACTGGCTGCAATACCGCCTCATCAAAAAATACCTGGAGGCGCTCACCGACGAACAGACGCTCGTCCTCCTTTCGGGCCATCCGCTGGGGCTTTTCCCCTCAAGGAAGGAAGCCCCGCGCGTCATCATAACAAACGCCATAATGGTGGGCATGTTCGACAACCTTCGCGACTGGGAGGTCGCCGAGGAGATGGGCTGTGCCAATTACGGTCAGATGACCGCCGGCGGCTGGATGTATATCGGGCCGCAGGGCATCGTACACGGCACGTTCAACACGATCCTGGGCGCCGGGCGCAAGTTTTTGGGCATACCCGAACAGGATGATCTTGCGGGGCACACGTTCGTGTCCTCCGGTCTCGGCGGGATGAGCGGCGCGCAGCCGAAGGCCGCCAACATCGCAAACGCCGTGGGCATATTCGCCGAGGTGGACATGAGCCGCATAAAGACGCGCCTCGATCAGGGCTGGGTGGACACCGTGAGCGAAAGCCTGCCCGAAATATTCGCCAAGGCCGGCGCGTACAGGGACACCAAAAAGACGATCTCCATCGCCTATCACGGCAACATCGTGGATCTTCTTGAATATGCCGTCGCGCACGGCATACACATCGACCTTCTTTCGGATCAGACCTCCTGCCACAACGCATATGAGGGCGGCTACTGCCCGGCGGGCCTCACCTTCGAGGAGCGCACCGCCATGCTGCACAGCGACAGGGATGAGTTCCGCAGGCGCGTGGACGCTTCGCTCAAACGTCATTTCGAGGCGATAAAGGCCCTTGTCGCGCGCGGAACATATTTCTTCGATTACGGCAATTCATTCATGAAAGCCGTGTTCGACGCGGGCGTCACGGAAATATCAAGAAACGGCATGGATGAGAAGGACGGCTTCATATTCCCCTCATATGTGGAGGATATCATGGGGCCGGAGCTTTTCGATTACGGCTACGGGCCTTTCCGCTGGGTCTGCCTTTCCGGCAAGCCCTCCGACCTCGACGCGACGGACGCCGCCGCGATGGAATGTATCGACCCGGCGCGCAGATTCCAGGACAGGGACAACTGGATCTGGATAAGGGACGCGAAGAAAAACCGGCTCGTCGTCGGCACGCAGGCGCGCATACTCTATCAGGACGCGGAGGGCAGGATGAAGATCGCGCTGCGCTTCAACGAGCTCGTGCGCGAGGGGAAGATCGGTCCCGTGATGATCGGGCGCGATCATCACGACGTTTCCGGCACGGATTCCCCCTTCAGGGAAACATCAAACATAAAGGACGGCTCCAACGTGATGGCCGATATGGCGGTGCAATGCTTCGCGGGCAACGCCGCGCGCGGCATGAGTCTTTGCGCGCTGCATAACGGCGGCGGCGTCGGGATCGGCCGCGCGATAAACGGCGGCTTCGGTCTCGTGCTCGACGGGAGCGAGCGCGTGGACGCGATCATTCGCTCCTCGATAATGTGGGATGTGATGGGCGGCGTCGCGAGAAGAAGCTGGGCCAGAAACCCGCACAGCATGGAGACCGGCGTCGAGTACAACAGAAAAAACGAAGGCCGCGCGCAGATAACCCTGCCGTATGTGGCCTCGGATGAGCTTATAACAAAAACAGTTGCCGAAAGGATGAAATGAAATGGAAAAAATCGTTGAATGTGTGCCGAACATAAGCGAGGGCAGGGATAAGGCGACGATCGAGGCCGTGGTGAACGAGGTGCGCGGCACCGCAGGCGTGGCGCTGCTTGATTATTCGAGCGACGAGAGCCACAACCGCAGCGTCATAACCTATATGGGCGGGCCGGAAGCGGTCGTCGAGGCGGCGGTGAAGCTTGCCAAAAAGGCGGCGGAGCTTATCGATCTCAACCATCACGAGGGCGAGCATCCGCGCATGGGCGCCGTGGACGTTATCCCGCTCATCCCCATAAGGGGCATAACGAAGGAAGAAACCGTGGAGCTTTCCAAAAAGCTTGCCGCGCGCGTTTGCGAGGAAGCGGATATCCCCGTCTTCCTATATGAGGATTCCGCCTCGGCCCCGCACAGGGTCAACCTTGCGGCGATAAGAAAAGGCCAGTTTGAAGGCATGGCGGAAAAGGTGAAAGAGCCGGAATGGGAGCCCGATTACGGCGGACGGCGCATCAACCCCACGGCGGGCGTGGTTGCCGTCGGCTGCCGTATGCCGCTTGTGGCGTTCAACATCAACCTTTCAACAAGCGATGTTTCCGTCGCCTCGAAGATCGCCAAAATCATCCGCCGTTCCTCCGGCGGGTTTGACTGCGTCAAGGCGCTCGGCGTCATGCTCGAGGAGCGCAACATCGCGCAGGTCTCGATCAACATGACCGATTTCAACCGCACGCCGCTTTATCGCGTGCTGGAGCTTGTCAAGGCCGAGGCCGCACGCTGGGGCGTGCATGTCGTCGGCACGGAGATAATCGGCCTTACGCCGATGCGCGCGCTCGTCGACAGCGCGGAATACTATCTCCAGATCGAGAACTTCAGCGCGGACAGGCAGATATTGGAGAATTACATTGTCTGAAGCGATCCTGATAAAAAACATAGGCCTGCTGCAGACCCCGCTCGGCAAAACCAGCCGCTGCGGGGCCGCCCAGGGCGTGAATCTCAAGCTCAGAAATGCGGCGGTGCTCATCGAGGACGGCGTGATAACCGCCGTGTGCGGCAACGGCGAACTGCCCCGCGACATACCCGCTTCGGCGCGCGTGACGGACGCTGCGGGCAGGCTCGTTACGCCGGGGCTCACGGACGCGCACACGCACCTCGTTTTCGGCGGCTGGCGGCAGCACGAGATGCCGCAAAAGCTCAAAGGCGCAACCTATCTTGAGATACTGGCCGCCGGCGGCGGCATACTTTCAACGGTCAACGCAACGCGCGCGGCCACGGAGGATGAGCTGTTCATCCGCAGCCGTGCTTTCGTCGCGGAGCTTTTCGATCAGGGCGTGACCACGGTCGAAATAAAAAGCGGCTATGGCCTTGACGTTGAAAACGAGCTTAAGCAGCTTCGCGTGATAAGAAGGCTCAGGGCGGCCTGCCGGGCGGATATCGCGCCGACTTTTTTGGGCGCCCACGCCGTTCCCCCGGAATTTGAGAACCGGGCCGACGATTACTGCGCGCTCGTGTGCGGCGAGATGATACCCGCCGTCGCCCGCGAGGGGCTCGCCGAATTCTGCGACGTGTTCTGCGAAAGCGGCGTGTTCAGCGTGGAGCAGTCCCGCAAAATACTCATGGCCGGGCGAAGCTGTGGCCTTATACCCAAGATACACGCGGACGAGATCGACGAGCTTGGCGGCAGCGCCCTCGCCGGGGAGCTGCGCGCGATATCGGCGGAGCATCTTGTCGCAACGGGCGAACGGGGCATGGCCGCGATGGCCGCAGGCGGCGTGACGGCGGTGCTGCTGCCGGGCACCTCGCTTTATCTCAACAAATCCTACGCCCCGGCGCGGGACATGATCGCGCACGGTATACCCGTCGCCGTCGCCACGGATTTCAACCCGGGAAGCTGTCCCTCGCTCAACATCGGCCTGTGCATGACGCTCGCCTATCTAAAGTACCGCATGACGGGCGAGGAGATACTCACCGCCGTCACCCTCAACGCCGCGTGCGCCGTCGGCCGCGGGGAAACATCCGGCACGCTTGAGGTCGGCAAGCGCGGCGCGCTCGTGATATGGGACGCCGAGGATATGGAGACGCTTTGCTATCGTTTCGGCACAAACCTCGCGCATGAGGTGATCGCCCCTGAGGCGCAATAAACTTTTTTCAAGGAGAATAACATGAAGAAGCTTGTGGACATGACCGTAACAGAGTATATTGAAACCGTGACCTCGGACGCGCCCGCCCCTGGCGGCGGCAGCGCGGCGGCGCTTTGCGGCGCGCAGGGCGCGGGTCTTGCCGCGATGGTGGCGGGCCTCACGATAGGCAAAAAGAAATACCCGCTCGATCAGGAGCTTTGCATTTCGGTTGCGGATGAGGGCAAAAAGCTCGCCGCCTCCCTCGCCATGCAGATCGACAGGGACACGGAAGCGTTCAACCTGATATCCGCCGCGTTCAAGCTGCCCAAGGATACCGACGAGCAGAAGCTCGAACGCCACGGCGTGATCGCGGACGCGACGCTCGTCGCAAGCGAGGTGCCGTTTGAAACGCTCCAATACGCGCACGCGGCGCTGATACTTGCGCAAAGCCTTGTGGGACATTCGAACGCGAACTGCGCAAGCGATCTCGGCGTTGCAGCGCTGAACCTCGTCGCGGCGGCGCGGGGAGCATATATGAACGTGATGATAAACGTGCCCGGCGTGGAGGACGACGCGCGCGCCGGGGAGCTCGCCTCGCAAAGCCGCATTATGCTCGGCGAATGCGAAGCGATGGGCGAGGAAATATACCGGGCGCTTCTTGCGCAGATAGAGGGCTGAAATGGAGCTTCGGGGAGCGGCCGCCGCAAAGGCGATATGTGAAAATCTCGCGCCGGAGATCGCGCGTCTTTCTGGGGAAGGCGTAACGCCCTGCCTCGCCGTGATCCGCGTGGGCGCGCGCGGGGATGATGTTTCGTATGAGCGCGGTATAATGAAGCGCTTTGACGGCGCATCCTGCCGCGTAAGATCCGTCGCCCTCGATGCGGACTGCACCCAGCGCGCCCTTGAGGAGGCGCTTCTTGCCCAGAACGCCGACCCCGACATACACGGGATACTCGTTCTCCGCCCGCTGCCCCGGTCCCTTGACGAAAAGCGGATCGCGGCGCTCATCGATCCGGACAAGGACGTCGACTGCATGAGCGACGCGGCGCTCGGCCGCGTGATGAAGGGCGGCGAAAATGCGTTCGCGCCCTGCACGGCTGAGGCGGTGGTGCGAATACTCGAGCATTACGCCATACCGACCGAAGGCAGCAACGCGGTGATCGTCGGGCGAAGCCTCGTCGTGGGCAAACCGCTTGCGATGCTTCTTCTTGCAAAAAACGCGACGGTCACGGTTTGTCACACGCGCACGAAGGAGCTTGCGGCGCAGTGCAGACGCGCGGACATACTCGTCGCGTCAGTCGGCAAAGCGCACATGATAAGCCCCGATTTCATCGGCGCGAACTGCACCGTGGCCGACGTTGGCATAAACGCCGTCGACGGCGCGATATTGGGCGACGTTTCCGATGAAGCAAACGCTGCCGCCGCGAATTACACGCCCGTGCCGGGAGGCGTCGGCAGCATGACAAGCGCGGTGCTGCTCGAGCACACGGTGCGCGCCGCCGCAATCGCGCGCGGTGAACGCGACAGACAGGCATAACACGATCCATATAAACGAGGCCGCCCGTCAAGGGCGGCCTCAAAGCGTATATGAAGCTTTATTCGTTGACGAAAAGCTCCTCGTCGATCATCGCGCGCACCGTGACCAGCGGGTCCACGATCTGGCATATGGCAAGATCGCACTTCATGCTCATAAGCTGTCCCGCGTCAAGCGCGTTCCAGCCGTTTTTCATCAGATGCGCATACATTTCCTCGAGCGCGAAACGTGTCGCCTCCTCGAGATCGCGTCCTGAAGCCACGGTCATCACGCGAGCGCCCTGATAGAGGAGGGGCTGCGTTATGTGCATATCCGGAACAGCCGAAACGCGGACCGTCACCTCGCCGGGCAGCTCCAGCCCATAGCCGAAAACCTCGCCGTCGCCCATGAGCGCGTGCAGATCGCCCATGCCGAGCAGCGCGCCCTCCGCCGCGACGGGGAAATATATCACTGCGCCCTCCACGATGCGGTTGCAGTCCATGTTGCCGCCGTGCGGGCCGGGGGTCACGGTCGGTACGGCGCAGCCCTCCGGCGCGACGCCGATGACGCCTATCATCGGATCCACCGGAATGCGCTTTTTGCCGATCGAAACGCAGCCGTCAACGATATCGAACGGGCGCATCACGCGCTCGCCCTTGATGTTCACAAACGCGCCCTCGCCGAACGCCGTTCCCATTGCGCCCCAGGAGTTGATATCGATCCTGAGTATCTCGACCTTGATCGCTCCGCCAGGCATTGCCCCTTCCACATAAAGCGGGCCTGTCGCAGGGTTTGCCAAAAAGCCGCCGTGCTCCCTGTGGCCGGTGTGATCCACCGCGCCGTCATAGCAATCCATCGTTTCAAAGATCACGGTGTCGCCGCTTTTGCAGCGTGCCGCGGGCGGATTTTCAGCCCACAGACTGTCAGTCTTTTTGTCCCTCGTTATCCGAAGCATTTGCCGTTTCCTCCGTTGCGCTTATTTTTGCAGGTTTTATGATGAAGCCGCGGCTTATCGCGCCGTGCGGGCATATGTTTTTGCACTCGCCGCAGCGTATGCACTCGAGCGAATCAAGCTCGTGCGCGGGATCGATATCCATGGGGCATTTTTTCGCGCACGCGCCGCAATTCGTGCATTTTGCGCCGTCGACCTTCATGCGGTAAAAGCTCGCCTTGTTGAAAAGCGAATATATCGCGCCCAGAGGACAGATATACTTGCAGAACGGACGCGAAATGAGAACGCTCAGCACGATCACCGCCGCAAGCACCGCCGCCTTCCAGCTGAAAAGGAAGCCCAGCCCCGCGCGGATGTTCGCGTTTGCAACGGAAAGCGGTATTCCGCCCTCAAGCGTGCCCGCGGGACAGATCAGCTTGCAGAACCACGGCACGCCCGCGCCGTAAGCGCCTTTCAGCAACAGCGGAAGGATTATGACAAAAACGGCAAGCACGAAGTATTTAACATATCTCATCGCGCGATCCGCGCGCTTGTTCACCCTGATTTTTTTGACGGGTATTTTATGCAGCAGCTCCTGTATGAAGCCGAAAGGGCAGAGGAAACCGCATACGAGCCGCCCGAAAAGCGCGCCGAACGCAAGCAGTATGCCCACGGCGTAAAACGCCGCGCCGGGCCTGCCGCCGCCGTTGAGCTGCGCCTGAAGCGCGCCGATGGGACACGCGCCGGCAGCCCCGGGGCACGAATAGCAATTGAGGCCTGGCACGCACACGCCCTTTGTCGGGCCGGTATAAATGGAACCTTTGAAGAAATTATCTATGTGAGGATTTGTCAAAACCGCCCAGAATGCCTGGATGAAGGGGCGTTTTTTCAAAAAAGCCGTAAACTTCTTCATGTTTTCACCCGATCCCTATACATTCAAGGCAGATGCGCACAGCCTTCATGAGCACCTGAGTATATCCGCCCGCAAGCGCGCCCGCAACGATGAAGGCGCCCCCGAGAATAAGTAATATGTATTTGGCATAAGGCATGACATGCTTTTTCATAACAGGATTATACCATCAATCATCACCGGGTAACAGACTTTTTCGCACAGCGTTCGCTCGCAAGCACAAGTATCAAGCCAAGTGCCAGCACATAAAGCGGCAACGGCCAAAAACCCGTCATTTTTGATATCACGCCGAAGAGCGGCGCCATAAGGGTGCTGCCCATATATGCGAAGGCAAGCTGAAGTCCCATCATGCCCTGCGAATACGCCTTGCCGAAAAGCTCCGGCGTCTCGTCGAGCAGCGAAGGGAACACCGGCGCGCAGCCCAGGCCCGCAAGCAACAGCGCCGCCGCGCTCCACGCGCCGGGCAGCACGGGCATCAGCGCCGCGCCGAGGATCATCAGCGCCTCGCCGGCGCGCACGATCGTCGCGTCCGAAAAGCGCAGCGCCGCAAAGCCCGAAAGGAGCCTGCCCGCGGTTATGCCAAAAAAGAAAAGCGACGACCAGGCGGCGGCAGCGTCCTCCGCAGCGCCCTTGACATACACAAAATAACTGCTTGCCCACAGCCCAGTGGAGGTTTCCGCGGCACAATACACAAAAAAAGCAAGGCAAATATACTTTGCCCCCGGCAGGCCGAGCAGCACGCGCTTAGGCGTGGCGCCGCACTTTTCAGGCCTCGCGTCGGATTCCGGGCGCGCGGCGTTCTTCTTTTTCCAGAGGGGGAAGGAGAGCGCAACCGTGAGCGCGATGAGCGCCAGCACAAGTGAGATCGTGCCGTATGCCCCGCGCCATTGCCCGCGCGCAATGAACGCCGCCGTGACAAGCGGGCCGCATGTCGCGCCCACGCCCCAGAAGCAATGCAGCCAGTTCATATGGCTCGCGCGGAAGTTGAGCGCGACATAGTTGTTGAGCGCGCTGTCCACGCTGCCCCCGCCAAGGCCGAGAGGGATCGCAAGCAAAAGCATCACGGCGAAGCTTTGGACGCGGCTTACTGCAAAAAGCGCCGCCGCGGTGAGGCCTATGCTCACGGCGCTCACAGTGCCCGTGCCGAAGCGCCGGATGAGTTTTTCGGATGAAAGACTCGATATCACCGTGCCGACGGCCGTCATCACGGCAAGCGCGCCCGCCCATGACACATCGGCGTTGAGCTGCGTATGCGCGGCAGGCCACGCCGCGCCGAGAAGAGAATCCGGCAGACCCAGCCCGATGAAGGCGAGATATATCACCGCAAGGAGCAACGCCGTGCTCATTTCGTGTTTGGGATGAGCGCGATCACATCCCGAAGCGACGGCACCAGCGCGTAAAGGCCGCGCCTGTCATGCCCGTCGGGCGGACGAAGATCCGGCACCATCACGGCCATCGCGCCCGCGCGCTTTGCGGCTTCAACGCCGTTTTTCGAATCCTCGCACACGATGCACTCTTCCGCTTTCACGCCAAGCATATTTGCGGCGAGCAAAAATATATCCGGTTCCGGCTTGCCGCGCTTCACCATATCGCCCGAGGCGACGGCGGCGAAGCGCGAAATATCGACGGGCGAACGCTGAAAGTTGCGCGCAATGCGGCTCATCGGGCTTGAAGAGGCTATCGCATAGGGCACACGCCTTGCGTCGAGCGCGTCGAGAAGCTCGATCAGACCGTCTTTTACAGGCGTGCCGTGCGCGTCGATATAAAAATCGATATACTCATCCATGCTGCGCACGATCTTCGGAAAATCCACGCCTTCGCCAAAACGTGAAACAAGGAAAGCGCGGCAAGTGTCAAAATCGATGCCAAGCGTGCCGAACAGCGTCTCCTCGTCGTCGCTGAAGCCCTGCCGCACAAGCTCCTTGCCGATACCCTTTGTCGCAAGGCTTTCGGTATCGAACATAAGCCCGTCCATATCAAACAAAACAGCTTTAATACTCATGAGCTTGATTATATTATATTTTGTCTTTTATGGGAACATCAAATCAAACGCCGCGCGCCGATGCGATTTGTACTTGAACTGTCAAAACGAATTGACCGTTTTGTCACATTTGACGCATATACTCGATGATGAACCAAAACTAAGGAGCATATTTATGGAATTCCGCCACGAGTGCAAGCATTTCATCAACCTTTCGGATCTCATCACGCTCAGGATGCGCCTGTCCGCCATCATGCCGCGCGATCCGAACGCGGGGCCTGACGGCTCTTACACGATAAGGAGCCTTTATTTCGACGATCTGTCCGACACGGCCCTTCGCGAAAAGCAGGACGGCGTTTGTGTGCGCGACAAATACCGCATACGTTATTACAACGGCGATACGTCCCTCATCCATCTTGAAAAGAAGAGCAAGCGCGCCGACCTTACCGCCAAGCGCATGACGGAGATCGCCGCGGATAACGTCCGCCGCATACTGCGCAACGATACCGCATGGATGGCGCAGAGCCGCGACGCGCTGACGGTTGAATTCCACACCGCGCTCGCGCGGGGCCTCATCGCGCGCGCCGTCGTCGAGTATACGCGGGAGCCTTTCGTTTTTGACGCCGGCAACGTCCGCGTCACGCTCGACCACGATATCCGCACGGGCATGGAGCTTTCCCGTTTCCTTGAGGCGGATTGCGTCACGGCGCCCGCGGCCGGGGACACGGCCATACTGGAGGTGAAATGGGATGAGTTTTTGCCGTCCGTGATAAGGGACGCCGTGCAGCTCGGTTCACGCCGCACGGAAGCCTTTTCCAAATACGAAGTCTGCCGCATGTTCAACTACTGATAAAAAGCAAAGGAGCATAATCAAATGACCGGCTTTTCCGACATATTCAAATCAAGCTTCCTCGAAAACTTCCAAAGCGTTTCCATCACCGATATGGCGATCGCGCTTGCCGTCGCCTTCGGCGTCGGCGTGTTCATCTTCCTCATTTACAGGAAGACCTTTTCCGGCGTGATGTATTCCTCAAGCTTCGGGGTTACGCTCATCGCCCTCACCATGATATCAACGGTCGTGATCCTCGCCGTGACAAGCAACGTCGTGCTCTCGCTCGGCATGGTGGGCGCGCTTTCCATCGTGCGCTTCCGCACGGCGATAAAGGAACCGCTTGACATCGCGTATCTGTTCTGGGCGATCGCCGCGGGCATCGTCATCGCCGCGGGCATGATACCCCTCGCCGTGATCGGCAGTCTGATAATCGGGCTTGTGCTTTTCCTGTTCGTCAACAAAAAGAGCCACACAAACCCGTATATCGTGGTGATCTGCTGCGATTCGCATGAAAGTGAGCTGCGCGCAGCGCAGTTCCTCTCCTCAAAGGTGCAAAAGGCCGTTGTCAAATCAAAAACAGCCCGCAAGGGCGCCGTGGAGCTCAATTATGAGATACGCCTTAAGGATGACAACACGGATTTCGTGAATGAGCTTTCCGATATCGAGGGCGTGACGAGCGCCGTACTCGTCGGCTACAACGGAGAGTATCAGGGTTGAAGCGCATGATGTTCCCAAAGGAGGGAAAGCATGAGTAAGAGTAAGTATACGGTGCCGGTGTGCGCCGCCATCGTTGCGCTGACCGTTGCGCTGACGGTGCTTCTGATGTGCGGCAACGCGCTGGGGCTTGAGGCGAAAACCGCCGAATACGGCTATGCCGAAAGGCTGTTCGACACCTCCCGCGTCCACACGATCGATATCGTGATGGACGAGGCGGACTGGAACAAGCTCATCGAAAACGCCGCGGATGAGGAATATCAGCTTGCCACCCTCGTCATCGACGGGGACAAGATAGCAAACGTCGGTATCCGCGCAAAGGGCAATACATCGCTTTCAAGCGTCGCAAATTACGGCAACGACCGTTACAGCCTCAAGATCGAATTTGACCATTATGTCGACGGCAAAAATTACTACGGGCTTGACAAGCTTGCCCTCAACAACAACATCCAGGACAACACCCTCATGAAGGATTACCTCACATACCGCATGATGGCCGAAATGGGCGTCGCCGCGCCGCTTGTAAGCTACGCCTGGGTCACGGTCAACGGCAGCGACTGGGGCCTTTATCTTGCTGTGGAAGGCGTTGAGGAAAGCTTCCTCGAGCGCAATTACGGCAGCGATTACGGAGAGCTTTACAAGCCCGACAGCATATCAATGGGCGGCGGGCGCGGCAACGGCGGCGACTTCAACATTGAGGATTTCGCAAACGACGCCGGCATAACCCTTCCGGAAGGCTTCTCCGCGTCCGATGGCGACGGCGCGGCTTCGAAGCCAGACGCCGCAAACGGCGATACCCCCATGCAAAGCCCGCCTTCAGGCACGGGGCAGATGACGCCGCCTTCGGGCGCTTCGGGCGGTTTTTCAGGCACGGCGCCCGACATGTCGGGTATACCAGATATGCCGGGTATGCCCGATATGTCGGGTATGCCCGATATGCCGGATAACGGCGGCAACGGCGGCGGAGGCTCCGTGATGGGCGCGGACGACGTTTCGCTCATATATTCGGACGACGATTATGCGAGCTATTCCGACATATTCGACAACGCGAAGACCGCGCTTACCTCGGCGGACAAGAACAGGCTCATCGCCGCGCTCAAGCGGCTCAACGAGCAGAGCGCGCTCGAGGATACCGTGGATATAGACGGGGTAATCAAATATTTCGTCGTGCACAACTTCGTCGTTAATTTCGACAGCTATACCGGCTCCATGATACACAATTACTATCTGTATGAGAAGGACGGCGTGCTTTCGATGATCCCTTGGGATTACAACCTCGCCTTCGGCGGCTTCACGGGCGGCACGGACGCGACGGCGCTTGTAAATTATCCGGTCGACACGCCCGTTTCAGGCGGCACGGTGCAGTCGCGCCCGATGCTTGCGTGGATATTCTCAAGCGAGGAATACACCGCGCTCTACCATGAGTATTTTGCGGATTTCCTTGATTTTTTCGATTCGGGAAGCTTCGAAGCCCTGTTCGATGAAACGGTTTCGCTCATCTCCCCGTATGCACAGCGCGATACCGACGGTTTTTGCACATATGACGAGTTTTTGACCGGCACGGCCACGCTGCGTGAATTTTGCCTGAAAAGGGCGCAAAGCGTTGAAGCTCAGCTTGAAGGCGCAATACCCTCGACAGAGGACGGACAGAACGCCGACAGCAGCGCGCTCATAGACGCTTCGGATCTTTCCGTAAGCGATATGGGTTCCATGGGCAACATGGGCGGCGGCAGCGCAGGCGGCGATGCAGGCGGCATGGGCGGCGGCAGCGCAGGCGGCGGCATGGGCGGCGGCACGATGCCGGGGGGCGGTTTCTCAGGCGGCGCGCCGGGCGCTCAGCAGGGCGCTTTCCCGCAGGCCTCGCCTTCCGCGACGCCTTAAACGAACAAGCGAACAAACGGGGCCGTTCAAGCGAACGGCCCCGCGTTTTCGCAATACGCTGCGGATCAGGTCATACCGGCGATATTATGAATCGAACGTCACGTTGGGATCGTATTTGAGGGAATAGAAGCCGGCGTCATCCTTGAGCGACATGGAGTTGTTGGACTTCATATCAAGCTCCGGATAAACAAGCTTGAGTCCCTCCGCAGAGCCGTCGTCCAGAATGACAGTCAGCTCATATGTGTCCACATTGGGCATTTCTATAACGATGTGTTTGTACTGATCGTCGCTTTCGCAAACGGGCCAATCCTCACTGAGAAGGTTGTCGCCCATTTCGCTTGAGCCGGAAGCATACAGATACGCTTCCTTCATCGTGAGGCCCGTCTTGTTCTTGAATACGAATTTGAGGGTTACGGTCGCCGCGTTTTCATCCACGGCTTCCGGGGCGGAGCTTGCGATGGGGTTGCCGTTCTCGTCGATATTGGCGTCGTATTTGACGGAAAGCGTCTCCTCGTCGTCCTTCATGGAAACGGAATTCGCATTCACAAGATCGTTGCCGGGGAACTCCCATTCCTCGCCGTTGGTGAACTTGACGCTTATATCATATGTGTCTGCCAGCGGTCTTTCGAGCACCAGCCAAAGATAATCCTCCTGGGACTTGTTGCTCGCGTACACCTCGCTTATCACGCTTTCTCCCTTATCCTCCGAACCCGTGGGATAAACGTATACGGCTTCGCAATCATATGACGTTTTGTTCTTGAACAGGAAGCGAAGCTCGGTCATTTTGCTTTCGTCGATCGTCACCTGTGCAAAATCAGCCGTCACGCCCGCCGCTTCAAGCTCTTCCTTGGTGAATTCGACCTCGTTGTCGTTCTTCACGCTGATCTCTGTCCCGTCGCTCGATTTCATGGAAACGGAATTGTTGAACTTGAGCGCGAGTTTTTCAAAAACGCAGCTTGCGCCGTCCGTGAAAACGACCTTTATGTCGTAATAGTCAGCCTCAGGCCTCGTGAGGATTATCCGTTTGTACATCTCGCTGTCCGTGTTGTTGGGCCACGTTTCGGAAATGATATTGTCGCCCTGATCCCCGGCCCCGTTCGGATAGACATACGCTTCGTCGATATCCTTGCCGGTCTTGTTTTTGAACACGAACGCAAGGGCGATCTCATTTTCCGCAGTTTGCGAATCCGTCTGCGTGTTCTCCGGTTCAGCGGCGCCGCCTTGCGCGGAGCATGCCGCAGCCAACGCCAGCATAAACAATGCCAGCAGCATCGCGATCAGTTTTTTCATTTTGTCGGTCCTTTCTGAAAGTCGTGCATTTGGATTCCGGTTCATCATGATGAAGCTTTGACACATTGGATACAGGAGAAAATCCCTGAAAACAAAAATGTACGCAAACGTTTGCGTAACTTTATTACATTATAAGGCCGCATACCGTATTTGTCAATACGGCATACGGCCGGTTTTTACACTTTGCGTCATGTGACAAAAAATCAGCCTGCTGTCTTTATCTTTTTCAGGTTTTTCGCAAGCTGATCGCTGCATGAGGTGTAATTTGCGCCGCAGGTTATGCCTTCAAGCTTTTCTATGACTTCATCAACGGTGAGGCCTTCGGCAAGCGCGCCGATCGCCTTCAGGTTGCCGTTGCAGCCGCCCGTATATTTGATGTTGTGGACGACGCCGTTCTCGACGTCCAGATCGATCCTTGACGAGCAGACGTCATGTGGGGTAAAGGTATAGTGCATAATGGAATTACCTCCTTAATTTTCGCTTGTCCAGCGTCCGGACGCGCCGCAGGGCAGCACAAGTCCCCCGCGCGTGATCGGCAGGCCCACCTCGTCGGCGACGGCGCGGCCGCCGCGCCCCGCAAGCGCCACCTTCAGCACGTTTTTGATAACGCTCGGCGCAAGGCCGGTGGTATATGAATTGATGAGGAAGAACCTCGCGTCGCGCGAAAGGATCTTCGCGCATTGAGCGACGAGAGGATAAAGATCGTTCTCGATCTTCCACATCTCGCCCGACGGGCCGCGGCCGTAGCTTGGCGGGTCCATGAGTATGCCGTCGTATTCCCTGCCGCGGCGCTGCTCGCGTAGCACGAACTTCATGCAATCGTCAACGATGAAGCGGACGGGCTTTTGCTCAAGGCCGCAGGCGGCAAGGTTATCCTTGGCCCATGCCACCATGCCCTTCGCCGCGTCGACATGCACGACCTCCGCGCCGGCGGAAGCAAGCGCGCACGTCGCGCCGCCGGTGTATGCAAAAAGGTTGAGCACGCGCAGGGGCCTCCCGGCCGCGCCCACCTGCTGCTGCATCCACGCCCAGTTGACCGCCTGCTCCGGAAAAAGGCCTGTATGCTTGAAGCCTGTGGGCCGCACGTTGAAGGTAAGCTCGTTCCAGCGTATCGTCCAGCCTTCGGGCAGCGTTTTTTTATAATCCCAGCGTCCGCCGCCCGTGTCCGAACGGATATACACGGCGTCCGCGCGCGAAGCTTCCTCCGCCTCGTCCTCCATCGGCCAGACGGCCTGCGGATCGGGCCGCAGCAGCGTCACGCCGCCCCAGCGTTCCAGCTTGTTCCCGCCGCCGGCGTCGATCAGCTCATAATCCTTCCATGTGTCAGCAAGATACATATTTTACCCCAATCAATTCGATTTTCATGCGCCTCATGTTCCCGGCATTATGCTGAGAAGGAAATTTGACCTGTAAAAGAAATTCGCAAGCAGCGACCCGTCAACAAGCTCCGTCACAAAAGCGAGCTTGCCCGCAAGCACGATGAGCACCAGCGGAAGCAGCATGAAGATCAGGAACACCGCAAGTATCCCGCGGATGAGCCCTATGCCGCCCGCGAGCAGCTTGTCGCCCGTGCGAAGCTCCGGGAAGGTCCACGCGAAATCCACTCCGTTTATCACGAAGGCAAGTATCACCCTGAACAGCGCGAAAAGCAGCAGGAACACGATTATGTTTATAAAAACGCAAACGATCGTCTGATTGAAATAGTCGCCGAGGGTCGTCACGTTGTCGCGGGCGAACGCTTCCTCCGCGACGTTTTTCATGATCTGCTTCGCCATCGGGTAAGGCAGATCCGCATTGTCCAGTATGTCTGAAAGCTCCTTTGTGCTTATCATGGAAATATCGGTTTTGGCGATCTCAACGTCGTTCACATATTCGCTGCCCTCGGTATAATAGAGCATCTGATTGTAAAGCGTCTCGTTGTTTTTTACGCCCGCCGCCCCAAGGCCCATGAACGCGAGCGCAAGCAGCCATGCAAGGATATACGCGCCGATGGAAAGGAGCGTTGAAACAAAGCCCTTATATACGCCGCAGAGGATGAAAAAGACGAACACGGCGATTATCGCAAGATCCAGTATATTCATATTTCCCTCCTTCCGCCGTCATTTGAGCGTTATAAGCTTCATGCTGCCGTTTGAGGATACGGCGATACATTTTTCGGAAAGCTTTACCGCCCCGTCGCAAACGAAGTCAAGTCCGTACTGCGCGCTCACGGCGCCCGCGGCGGTATATACCGTAAGCTCATCCGCCGTGAACACATAAAGCTTGCCCCCGCACGCCGCGTATCCGACGGCGGACGCCGGCAGGTTCACCTCGCGCGCCGTGGCCTCTGCGACGTCGCTTTCCGAGGTCGAGTAAAGCTTGACGCGCCGGATATCCGAGGCCGTCCGCGGCTCATAAACGAAAAGCGGCTTCGCGCCCGAAGTCGACCAGTCGCTGAGCGTGTAACCGTATGTCAGCAGGCGATAAGCTTCGCCGCTCACGCCGCTGTCGCACCTGATGAGCTGGCTCGTGCCCGCGATGAATATGCTCTTGGCGGTGAATATCACGTCTTCCGCAAGCTGTCCCTGCACGCTGAGCACCCCGCTCATCGACGCGCGCGCGACGCCAGCCCCGTCCACGGCATAGGTATAGGTCGTGATCGTGTTGACGGGCACGCTGCCCGATGTGTCGAGCATCAGCGTCCAGAGTATGTCCCCGGAGGCGCTTTCGTATAAGCCGCAGTCTATAAGCGCAGATGAGCCTTCGTCGATCGTGTCTATCAGCGCGCCGTTCGCGTCATATATCGCGACGGACGCCGCGGAAGCGGCATCCTCATGCATCACCGCGATATGCGAGGTGCCGCAACGCACGCGAAGAACGGTGCCGCCGGCGTCAATCACCTCGCTTTGGCCGAGTATCTGCACGCTCGAGCCTGCATAAAGCACGGAAAGCGCGGATGAGGAGCACATTTTGACCCCCTGCGTGCCAAGCGTCATGCGCGAAGCGTTTTCCGTGTTCGACGGATCAAAATAAACAAGCTCGTTTCCGTCAATATAATAGAACGCGCCGTTGCGGAATATATATTCGCTTTCGCTGTAAAACGGAAGTTCCGTCACCGTGCCGAATGAATCCTTCTGCTTGACAAGCGCGGAGATACCCGCCGCCGCGCCCACAACGACCGCCGCGATGAGAAGTATGAGGCCGAGCCGCTTTGCGGTCAGCGCCTTATTCTTCAAACGGAATCTTCTTCTTGCCATCAATCCCCCGCAAGGAGCGTCAGCGCCGCCGGCTTCACGGCAAAACGCACAGGCGTTTCCCCGATGAGCTCCCCGTCAAGCTCAAGCGGCAATTTCTCGCCGCAGTTGGCCGACACCGTTTTTGCCTTGAAATAAAGAAAGTCGTCTTTATGCTTGAGGTGCTTCCCCTTTATGTACCCGGGAAATAAATAAAGGAAACGGAGCCTGCTCACACCCTTAAGCACGCATACGTCAAACAAACCGTCCGCCGGATCCGAAAGCGGGGCAAGCTTTATGCCCCCTGCAAAGCGCGTGCCGTTGCATACCGAAAACAGCGTTGCTTCAACGCAAAAGCGGCCACCGTCATCCGTTTCGACCTCGACCTTTGTGCAGGAAAGGTACACGAGGGATTTGAGTATCCCCAGCATATACGGCAGCATACCGTTGAGCTTCTTTTTGAACTTTTCGGTATAGCGCACAACGTCCACATCAAAGCCGAAGCCCGCCACATTCATGAAAAACTGGCCGTTGGCTTCCCCAGCGTCGACAGGACGCGCCGTCCCGTCAAGCAATATGGAAACGAGCGCCTCGTCATCCCCGCAAGGCAGTCCCACGCCGTTTGCATAATCGTTGCCCGTGCCGAACGGCAGTATGCCGAGCGTCACGCCCGTTTCGGCCGCGATGACGCCCGCCACTTCGCGCAGCGTGCCGTCCCCGCCGACAGACACTATGCACCTCTCGCCCGCAGCGACGGCTTCCTCCGCAAGGCTTATCGCATGGCGCGGATATTGCGTGAAAACATATCCGTAATCCGCTCCTTTCGCATCGAGTATCTGCATGATGCGTTCAAAGCGCGTTTTGCCCATGCCCGAGCCGGAAACAGGGTTGACGATGAAATAAAGTCTCCTCATCTATCCTCCGTTGCCGGAACGAGGACGTTGAGCGCTCCCGGCAGCACCTTGAATGCGACTGGAGTTGAGGAATCAAGCTCTCCGTCAAAATCCAGCGTACAGTGTTCCGGGCAGCTCACCGTGAACTCCTTCGTGCGGAAATGATGCACGACCGGAAGGCCTATGTGCGCGCCCTTCACGAATTTGGGCAACAGCATGAGAAACCTCATCACGCTGATCTTGTCGACATATACGCAGTCCAGCAGCCCGTCGAACGGGTCGCCCATGGGCACCGCGCGCATCCCGCCGCCGATATACTGTCCGTTGCCGACGCTGAGGATTATTCCGTTGCATTTTATCTCCTCGCCGTCGTGCGTTATGCTCATATGTATCGTGCGAAGGTGCTTGAGCGCATCCATTATTCCCATAAGATACGGCAGCATTCCCTTCGGATGCTTCTCCCTGTGCTTCACCGCGGCCTCGAGCACGTCCACATCAAAACCGAAGCCCGAAACATTGACGAAGAAGCGTTCGTTGGCCATGCCCGCGTCCATTTTCCTTATGCGGCCGTTGATGAGCGTTTCGACCGCGCCCTCCGGATCCTGCGGGAAGCCGACCACCTTGGAAAGATCGTTGCCCGTGCCGAAGGGCAGCACGCACAGCACCGCGTCCGTATTTGCGAGGGCGGCGGCGATCTCGTTCACCGTGCCGTCCCCGCCGACGGATACGATGTATCTGTATCCGTCCTGCACCGCCTGACGCGCAAGCTGCGTCGCATGGCGGTGATATTCGGTATAGGCGACGTCATAACAAACCTTTTTCTCATCGAGCAGATCACGCACGAGGGCAAATTCCTCCTTGGCGCGCCCCGAGCCCGAAACGGGGTTCACAATAAAATAATAGCGATCCTTTTCTTCCATAAATAAACAGTCTCCGTATGTTTCCTGCAATAGCGGCTCCGTATTAAGAACCAGTTTTAATGATAATCCAATTTTGCCTGATTGTACAGGATAACCGTGTAAAAATACTGTGACGCGTGATATAATCTATAGTGAAATAATATGGCTCCGGAGGTTTTTATGGATTTTGTCAAAGCACACGGTCTCGGCAATGATTTCGTTATAGCGGACGGCAGAAACGGCGCTTATACCGATACGGATCTTTGCGCCCTCGCGCGCAGGGTCTGCCACAGGCGTACAGGCGTCGGCGCCGACGGGCTGATCTTCGTGCGCGAAAGCAGTACGGAGGATATCCGCATGCAGCTTTTCAATTCCGACGGGAGCGAGGCCGAAATGTGCGGCAACGGCATACGGTGCTTTGCAAAATATGTATTTGACAAGGGCATCATCCGGAACGAAAAATTCGTCATTGAAACGCTTGCCGGGCCGCAGAGGATCGAGCTTGCCGTGAAGGACGGCAAAACGGCCTCCGTGCGCGTCAACATGGGCAGTCCCTTCCGCGAGAAGCGCGATATACCCATGACGGGCGAAGGGGAGTGCCGCCTTGAAAAGATAAACGCGCTCGGGCGTGAATTCACATTCTCCGCCATACTTCTCGGCGTGCCTCACGCGGCGGTGTTCGTGGATGAGATACCCGAAAACGAGGAGCTTTGCAGGTATGGCCGCGCGATCGAGACCGCGCCGGTTTTCCCGCGGCGCGCAAACGTGAACTTCACCCGCGTCATCGACCCGGAGAACATTGAGGTGCGCACATGGGAGCGCGGCTGCGGCGCGACATATGCCTGCGGCACGGGTTCAAGCTCCGCCGCGGTATGCAGCGCCATCGCCGGCAAGACCGGGCGGCATGTTTTCGTGCATCTTGCCCTGGGCACGCTTGAGATACTTTGGGCCGACGACGGAAACGTATATATGACAGGCCCTGCCGAATTCGCCTTTGAGGGCGACATGGAGGACTGATGAACGTCCTTTATGAGGACAACCATCTTCTCGTTGTCGAGAAGCCGGTCAACATGCCCGTCCAGGCCGACAGCTCCGGCGATCCGGATCTGCTGACGGCGTGCAAAGCATATATAAAAGAAAAATACGCGAAGCCCGGCGACGTCTATCTCGGCCTTGTACACAGGCTTGACCGTCCGGCGGGCGGCGTTATGGTGTTCGCGCGCACGTCGAAGGCCGCTTCACGCCTTACGGCGCAGTTCGCGTCCCATGCGACCCAAAAGCGCTATGCCGCCCTCGTGACCGGCAAGCCGCGCCCCACGGATAAGCTTTCGGGCTATATCCTGCGCGACGAGACCGCGACCGGCGCGTCGATCGTTCCCGCGGATACGCCGGGCGCGAAAAGCGCCGTGCTTTCATATCAAAGGCTTTGCGAAAAATGCGGGCTTACGCTTGTCGCGGTGTCGCTTATGACGGGACGCCATCACCAGATACGCTGCCAGATGGCGGACGCGGGCCTCGCGCTTTACGGCGATCAACGTTACAACAAAAGCGCCGTTCCCGGCGAACAGCTTGCGCTCTGGGCATATTCCCTCACATTTGAGCATCCGACGCAGCACGCGCGCATGACTTTCGTTTCCATGCCGTCCGGCCGCGCATGGGCGCCGTTCGCGACCGAGCTCAAAGCTCTGCTCGGCGGCGTGAAGCTCGTCTACGCGGATGAAAACATCCTTTGCTGCAACAAGGACTCCGGCATGAGCGTCGCCGCAAACGACGGGGGCGATTCGCTTGAAGAAAGGCTTTCGCACGCGCTCGGCGGGGATATATTCCCCGTCCACAGACTTGACGTGGCGACTGAGGGACTGGTCCTTTTCGCGCGCTGCGAAGAATCCCGCGACGCGCTCGAGGAGGCGATCAAGACCCGCGCAATAAGAAAATTCTACCGGTGCGAGGTCTACGGCGACCCGCCGTCGGACGAGGCGCAGCTCCGCGCATGGCTCACCAAGGATGCGGACAACGCGCGCGTCGAGATAACCGACGTCTGCCGGCCGGGCGCGAAGGAGATAATCACGCGCTACCGCGTGCTGGAGCGCAAGGGCCAAACGTCGCTGCTTGAGGTGGAGCTTGTCACCGGACGCACGCATCAGATCCGCGCGCATCTCGCCCACGAGGGGCTTCCGCTCGTCGGCGACGACAGATACGGCGACAGGGAAAAGGACAGACAGACGGGCGCGCGCGGCCTTTCCCTGCGCGCGGTGAGGATCGAATTCAACTTCCCGCAAAAGAGCGTTTTATCAGCCCTTTCGGGGAAGATTATAAGCATAGAGGATTAAAAAATGCAGAATTTCGGAGTGTTCGACATAATCGGGCCGCGTATGGTCGGCCCATCAAGCTCGCACACGGCGGGCGCGGCCAAGCTCGGCCGCATGGCAAACCGCATCGCGGGCGGAGACGTGAAAAAAGCTCACATCACGCTTTATGAGTCCTTTGCGACCACCGGACGCGGGCACGGCACGGACAAGGCGATCGTTGCGGGCATACTCGGCCTCCTGCCCGACGATCCCCGCCTGCGCTATTCCATACTGCTTGCGCAGGAAGCGGAAATCGACGTTTCCGTCGAATGGTCGGATGAACCGGCGGAGCATCCCAACACCGCGAAGATCGAGCTTTGGGGCGCTTCCGGCAAAGAGACGACGGTCGTCGGCGCGTCCATCGGCGGAGGCAATATCCTCGTGAGCGAGGTCAACGGCATGGAGATGGAGTTTTCCGGCGAGTATCCGACGCTCATCGTGCGCCACACGGATATGCCCGGGGTGATCAACATGGTGACGCTCATCCTTGCCAAGGAGCAGATCAACGTCGCCTTCATGCGCGTTTTCCGTCAGGGCAGACGCGGCGGCGCGTGCATGGTGATCGAAACGGACACGCCCGTCAACGAACGGGTGCGCCAGCTTATCGCGGACTGGTGCGATGAAGTTACGGAGGTATTCACAATATGACAGAATACAGCTTCACAAAAGGAACGGAGCTTATTGACCTTTGCAGGAAGGAAAGCCTTTCGATAAGCGAGATCATGCTTCGCCGGGAGATAGAGAACAGCGAGCTTGACCGGGAAGCGATAATCGCGGAAATGCACGAGAACCTTCAAACCATGCGCGACTCCGTCGAAGAGGGGCTCACGGGCGAACAGCGCAGCGTTTCCGGCCTCACCGGCGGCGACGCGGCAAAGCTTTATTCGCGTGCGGACAGAGGGGACACCCTTTCAGGCCCGCGGACGCTTCGCGCGGTGGCCTCATCAATGGCGGTGGTCGAGGTGAACGCCTCCATGGGCAAGATCGTCGCGGCGCCGACCGCGGGCGCGTCGGGCATACTGCCGGGAGTGCTCATAGAATGCGGCAAGGCCGCAAAGTGGAATGACGATAAGCTTGTGGAAGGTCTGTTCACGGCGGGCGCGGTCGGCATGCTCATCGCGCGAAACGCCAGCATGAGCGGCGCGGAGGGCGGCTGTCAGGCGGAAACAGGCACGGCCGCAGCGATGGCCGCAGCGGCGCTGGTCGAGCTTTCGGGCGGCACGCCGGAGCGCGCGCTCCATGCCGCGGCGATCGCGCTCAAAAACGTGATGGGTCTCGTGTGCGATCCCGTCGCCGGCCTTGTGGAATGTCCCTGCATAAAGCGCAACGCCATAGGCGCCGCGAACGCGCTCGTCAGCGCGGATATGGCGCTTGCCGGCATAACGAGCATCATCCCCTTTGACGAGGTGGTGACGGCGATGAAGAGCGTCGGCCGGCTGATGAGCCCCGATCTGCGCGAGACCGCAAAGGGCGGCATCGCGGCGACGCCGACAGCGCGCGCATTGAAGAGAAAGCTTGAGGAGTGAAGCGATGAAAACGAATTTCGCAGCCAGAGCGATGGCGTTCGCGGCTTCCCTTCTTATAATAATCGCGGTGCTGTTTACCTCCCTTCAGCTTTGCATGAACGACGGGGACTGGTATTACGCAAAATACGAAAGCTACGGCACGGCGCAGCAGATAGGCATCCCGAACGCGGACATAACCCGCGCCATAATGCAGCTTGTGGATTACATGGAGGGCAGGGTGGATTCGATCCAGCTCACCGTGAGCGAAAACGGCAAAAGCGTTGAGATGTATAACGAGCGCGAAACGCTGCACATGCTCGACGTGCGCACGCTCTATCAGGCGTGGCGCAGCGTGCGCGATTTCGGCATACCCGCATGCGCGGTGCTGTTCATCGCCGCGTGCGCCCTTACCCGGCGTGGCATGCGCATGTCGCTCGTCTGCCGCTCTTTTATCGCCGCCTCGATCGTGTTCGGCGCGGTGCTTGCGGCGCTCGGCGTATGGGTCGTGACCGATTTCAACGGATTCTGGACGGCGTTTCACCATCTTTTCTTCGACAACGATCTTTGGCTGCTATCATACAGCACCGACAGGATGATACGCATCTGCCCTGCGGAGCTTTTCCGCGACATCGTGGTTCGTTTCGCGCTCATATTCCTCATTCCGTTTGCCGTTATGCTCGCAGCCGCCGTCACAGGCGAAGTGAAAACCAAACGCGCCGCGGCCGCGCGCGCACAGGAGGAAAAATGACTTACGATGAGCGCGCAGAGGCGCTTGCCAGGGCATACAGGGAAAAGGCCTCGCCCCTGACGCTTGCGATAGAAAGCTCATGCGATGAAACGGCGGCGGCGGTGCTCAGCGGCGCTCGCGAGGTGCTTTCGATGAGCGTGTTCACGCAGATACCGCTGCATCAGAAATTCGGCGGCGTCGTGCCCGAGATCGCTTCAAGAAGCCATGTTGAAAAGGTCGGCGCCGTAACGGCCGACGCGCTGAAAAAGGCGGGCGTCTCCGTATACGACGTTGACGCCGTCGCCGTGACCAACGGCCCCGGGCTTGTCGGCGCGCTGCTTGTCGGCCTTTCATACGCGAAGGGCCTCGCATACGCCGCGGGCAAGCCCCTTGTCGCAACGGATCATATCGCGGGGCATATCGCGGCGAACTATCTTTCATATCCGGATCTGACCCCGCCGTTCGTGTGCCTTGTGGCTTCCGGCGGACACAGCCATATCGTGCTCGTTGAGGATTACTGCCGCGCTTCGCTGCTCGGCCGCACGCGGGACGACGCCGCGGGCGAGGCGTTCGACAAGGTGGCGCGCGTGCTGGGCCTTCCGTATCCCGGCGGCCCCGCGCTTGAGGCGCTCGCACGCGAGGGCGATCCCCTGGCGTACCGCTTCCGCGCGGGCTTCAACGACGGCGATAACCCTGACTTTTCATTTTCAGGCATAAAAACCGCGGTCGTGAACCTGATGCACAACGCGGCCGAGCGCGGCGAAAGCGTGTCCGCGGCGGACGTCGCGGCCTCCTTCCAAAAAGCCGTGATCGATACGCTCACCGTAAAATCCATCCGCGCAGCGAAAGCCGCCGGCGTTTCAACGCTGGCGCTTGCCGGTGGCGTTTCCGCAAACGCCACCCTTCGCGAGAATATGCGCCTGCACGCGGAGGCCGCCGGCCTTCGCTTCTGCCGTCCCGATATGCGTTTTTGCACGGATAACGCAGCGATGATCGCCTGCGCGGGGCATTACGCGCTCATGTCCGGCGCGCCCGACCCGCTTTCGGTGAACGCGCTCCCTTCAAGGGAGATCGCGCAGTGATTGTTTTCAGGTGTGCGACAGCACGGGGAAGAAGAGCCTTTCTTCCCCGATGAAGCCCATGCCGCCTTCAAGGTGCATGAAGTTCGTGTCCGGCGCGCAATAACGTCTCGTTTCAAAGAGGCGTTCATCCTCCGCGCGCGGCGTGAAACCGAGCTTCACCGTGAAAAAATCGCCCGGTATGGCCGCGATCACATCCGAAAGGGGTATTTCCTTTTTCGCCATGATCGCGGAAAGCGAAAGCTCGCCGTGCGATATGTCATAGAGCGCGTAGCAGTCAAGCTCCTCGGAATAATATAGATCTTCCATGTTTTCGGTATAGAACATGATGAGGTTGAAGCCGTCCCTCATCGGGAAGGCGGAATTGTCCGCAAGGTCGCGGCATGTATCCTCATAATCGGCGAAGCGCTCCCTGCCCGCCGGCGCGAAGGAGGGCTTTTTTATGCCCACGCGCGGCATGTAGCGGCGGTATTGCACGTCGCGCACAAAGCCTAGCTTTTCATAGAAGCCCACTGCGGAATCGTTCGCGAAAAGATAGATATCGGGCGAGAGCGCCGCGTAATCCTCAATGAGCTTCGCCATCAGCCGCGCGGCGAGTCCCTGCCGCCGCGAACCGGCTGCCGTCATCACCGTGCCGATCTGCACACAGCTTATTGTTTTGCCCTTCAGCGCGAACGACGCCGGATTTGCGGAAACGTTCGAAAGCATTCTGCCGCCTTCGACAAACGAATACGGCACATATCGCCCGGGCTTGCAAAAGCCACCGGCAAACCAGTTTTCAAAATCAAAACCGAAAGTGGACGCGCAAAGCGTGTTGAGCATCGCGCGGCTTTCGGCGTCAAGCATGTAGTCCCTGATGAATTCCATACCCTTTACCCGCGCGTCACGAGGGCATGTCCGCGATGCGCCGCAGACCGTCGTTCGCGCCGATCATCACGAGCACGTCGGCCTCCTCAAGCGGGGCTTTCGGGTCCACGTTCACGATGATGCCCCCCGTGCGCCTGATCGCGATCACCGTCGCGGCGAACGCTGCGCGCACATTCAGCTCGATGAGGCTGTGGCCTATCCATGCAAGCGGTATACATATCTCGTTGATGCTGTATTCGTCGGAAAGCTCCAGATAATCCAGTATGCTGTCCGATACGAGGGAGCGGGCGAGACGGACGCCGCTTTCGCGCTCCGGCAGGACCACCTTGTCCGCGCCCGTTTTGTGCAAAAGCTTCGCGTGCAGCTCATCCGAAGCCTTGCACACGACGTATTTCGCGCCCAGTTCCTTGCAAAGGACGGTCGTGAGCGTTGAGGAGCGTATGCTTTCGCCGGTGCTTATCACGATGCAGTCAAAATCAGGTATGCCGAGCCGTTTGAGCGCGCGTTCATCCGTTGTGTCCGCGCAGACGGCGTGCGTTACATTGTCCGCGATCGCGTCCACGAGCGGCTGGGAAATATCCACGGCCAGCACATCGCTGCCAAGCGCCGAAAGGGTCTCCGCGACGCTCGTGCCGAAACCGCCGAGGCCTATCACGCAAAAATTCTTTGACATATGCTCAATCCGTCCTTTCAAAGGGTATTATATCGCAGATCAGCTCCGCCCCCGGAGCCGGGATGCTATTTTTCAGCCGATCATCACGCCGCCCTCCGGATAGCGCACCGGCGGCGCCGCGCTGCCGCGACCGATCGCAAGCGCAAGCGTCAGTATCCCCGCGCGGCCGATGAACATGAGCAGGCACAGCACGCTCCGCGCGAACGGCGTCGCCGCCGCTGTCACCCCGCAGGTAAGTCCGACCGTGCCGAGAGCAGAGGCGCATTCATAAAGGCAATCCGTAAAATCTGCGCGCCCCTCCATTGAGGCGCAGACCGCCACCGCGCACAGCAGCAGCGCCGCAAGCGCCGAAAAGAACAGCGAAAACGCCCTTCTTGACGCGGCCGGCGCGATCCTTCGTCCGCAGGCGGTCACATCCTCGTCGTTTTTAAGGAAGGAGCGCACCGTGAGCATGAGCACAGCCACGGTGGTCACCTTTATGCCGCCCGCAGTGCCGGCGCTTGCCCCGCCGATGAACATGAACACGGATGAGATGAATTTTGTCACGTCGCGCATGGCCGCCTGATCGATCGTGTTGAAGCCCGCGGTCCTCAGCGTGACGCTTTGGAAAAACGATGCGAGTATCCTGTCGCCCGCGTCCATCGCGCCGAGCGTCGCCGGGTTGTCCCATTCGAGTGCAAGGGTGAGCACCGCGCCCAGCCCGAGCAGTATGGCCGTGACGGTGAGGGTGAGGCGCGCGTGCAGCGAAATGCCCGCAGGGCCGCGCCGCGAGGGATGGATCACCTCCGCGATCACGGCAAAGCCGATGCCGCCCGCGATCACAAGCAAAGCAAGCACAATGCAGACTAGCGGATCCGAAGCGTACGGCACAAAAGAACGGTACCCTCCGATAAGGTCGAAGCCGGCGTTGCAAAACGCGGATACGCTGTGAAAAACGGCATACCATATGCCGCGCAGCGGCCCGAAGTCGCGCGCGAAGCGGATGTAGAGCAGCAGCGCGCCCACGCTTTCCGAAACGAGGGTGTAACGCGCGGCGCGCGCGCATATTGAGGAAATCCCCTCAAGCCCGTCCGCGCCGAGCGATTCCGCCGCCGTCATGCGGCTGAAAAGCGAAACGCGGCGCCCCGCCGCGCCGAAAAGAAGCGTCGCAAGCGTCATGAACCCCAGCCCGCCCGTCTGGATGAGCAGAAGTATCACCGCCTGACCGAACGGCGTGAACTGCGTTCCCGTGTCGCGCACGACGAGCCCCGTCACGCATGAGGCGGAGGTCGCCGTGAAAAGCGCGTCAAAAAAGCCCGTGCGCTCCCCGACAGAGGCGCATGGCAGCATCAGCAGCAGCGTGCCCGCCATGATTATAACAAGATACCCGAGCGGGAGCACCTGTATGGGGCGAATGCCCCTGTTGCGCATGTTCCCGCCGATTCCCATCTTCCTCACAGGATTGATTATAACTGAAAAGATTGCGTTTGAAAACAGTTGTGTTGCGGGTGCGCCGCGGTTTATAATTGATTGGGAAATTATACATCAATACGGAGGTGCGCAAGGTGGAAAAGGCCGAAACAAAGCTATCCAGGAAATTCACCAAAACGGAAAAATCGTGGATAATGTACGACTGGGCAAACTCGATCTATGCCACAAATATCATGGCGGCGATCTTTCCCATCTATTATGCGATGGTCGCCACGGACACCGGCAACAAGATATACGGCTTCGCCGTTTCCGCGGCAACGCTCGTGGTCGCGGTGCTGGCGCCGCTGCTCGGCGCGATAGGCGACTTCACCGGGATGAAGAAAAAGCTGTTTGGCATCTTCCTTGCGCTCGGCCTCGTTTTCACGGCGACGATGGCCGTTTTCGATCAGTGGCAGCTCATGCTGATCGGCTTCATCATCTCAAGGATCGGCTTCTCCGGCTCCTGCCTGTTCTATGATTCCTTCCTCACGGACGTAACAACGGCGGACAGGATGGACCGCGTTTCTTCATGGGGCTACGCCATGGGCTATATCGGCGGCAGCACGATACCTTTCGTCATATCCATCGCGATAATGCTGCTCATGGGGCAGAGCGTGCTTTCATACAAGATCGCGATACTGATCGTGGTCGTCTGGTGGGCGCTTTTCAGCATCCCCTTCCTCAAAAACGTTAAGCAGACGCACAGCGTTGAAGAACCGCCTTCCCGCCTCGCAAAGGCCGCATTTTCCAACGCATGGAAGACCCTCAAGGATATTTTCCGCGACAAAAAGATACTCTTCTTCATCATCGCGTATTTCTTCTATATCGACGGCGTTGACACGATAATTTCAATGGCCACCAACTACGGCACGACCCTCGGCCTCGGCGCGATCGGCATGATACTCGCGCTTCTCGTGACACAGCTCGTCGCCGTGCCGTTTTCCATCCTCTTCGGCAACCTTGCAAAAAAGGTCGGCGCGATGAAGATGATAACAACCGCCGTCGCAGTTTATTTTGTGATAACGATAATCGGCTTTTTCATGGGATACAATATAGAGCAGGCACAGCTTGCAGGCGGCGACACCGCGGCGGCGATCAGGCTTTCCTCCGTTCTTTTCTGGGTCCTCGCAACGCTTGTCGGCACCGTGCAGGGCGGCATACAAGCGCTCTCGAGGAGCTATTTCGGTCAGCTCATTCCGCCGGAGCGCTCCAATGAATATTACGGTTTCCTCGATATATTCGGAAAATTCTCCTGTGTGATCGGTCCGGCGCTGTATTCGCTCGTATATTCGCTCACCGACAGATCGTCGCTGGGCATACTGAGCATAATAATACTCTTCGCCGCCGGAGGTATTACGCTGATATTCGGCCGGAAGCATTTTGCAAAGGCGCCCGGCGAACAGGACTGATATGGAAAACAGACACGAGGGCCACAGGAAAAGGCTGCGCGCGACTTTTCGCGAGCATGGGCCCGGCGCATTGCAGGAGCATCAGCTTCTCGAGTTGCTTTTGACATATGCAATCCCTCGGCGGGACGTGAATCCGCTCGCGCACGCGCTCATCGATCGCTACGGCTCGCTTGTGCAGGTGCTCAGCGCGCCGCCGGACGATCTCATGCACATCGATGGCGTGAGCGAGGCGGCGGCGGTGCTTATCAGCCTTGCCGGCGTCATCAGCCATTTGGGCGCAAGGCCAAACTCCGTGAAGACGGTGCTCAAAACGCCGGAGGATGCGGCGCGCTTTTGCACGGACCTTTTCCTGGCCGAACGACATGAGAAGACCTATTGCATCACGCTTGACGCGCGGCGGCGCGTGCTGCATACGGACGTCGTCAGCTCAGGCTCCGTTTCCGAAACCGTGATATATCCCCGCGTCATTGCGGAGCTTGCCATGCGTCACGGCGCTTCGGGCATAATACTCACCCACAACCATCCCTCGGGCACAGCTTCGCCTTCGCAGGCGGACATCGTCACGACGCGCACCGTTTGCGACGCGCTCGCCGGCATCGGCATATCCTTATACGATCACATAGTCTGCGCGGGGGATGAAACTTACAGCATGCTGCGCAACACGCTTATCCCCTCCGGCACGTCGCAGGAGGTCTCGACCAGGGTGGCCGACAAGGAGGACTGACAATGACTTTTGCACAGGAAGAATACGCGCGCTGGCGCGCGCTCGAACGGGAAGGGAGCCCGCTTGCGAAGGAGCTTGACGCCATGAGGGACGACCCCGCGGCGATCGAGGAGAGCTTCTATACCCCGCTTGAATTCGGCACGGCAGGCCTTCGCGGCATCCTCGGCGCCGGCACAAACAGGATGAACAGCCGCGTTGTGGCAAGGGCCGCGGCGGGGCTTGCAAAATACATTCTCACTTTTGCGGACGGAGCCGTGCGCGGCGTGGCCATAGGGTTTGATTCAAGGCACATGAGCGCCGAATTTGCGCTTGAAACGGCGTGCACGCTGGCGGCCTTCGGCATAAAAGCCCGCATATTCCCGTCGCTGCGCCCGGTGCCTCTGCTTTCGTTCGCCGTGCGGCATCTCGGCTGCATCGCGGGCGTTGTCATCACCGCGAGCCACAACCCGCCCCAATACAACGGTTATAAGGTATACTGGGAGGACGGCGGTCAGGCCGGCCCCGCGCAGGCGGAGAGCATTTATGAGTGCATGAAAGCCTTCGACTACTTCGGCGTTGCATACATGGATGAAGCCGCGGCGCGCGCAGCGGGGCTTATCGAAACCATCGGACGGGAAACGGACGAGGCGTACTACGCGGCGACAGCGTCGCTCCTGCAATGGCCGCAGCTTCTTCGCGACAACGGCGGCGCGGCAAAAATCGTATACACGCCGCTGCACGGCGCGGGGCTCGTGCCCGTGACGGAGCTGCTTTCCCGCGTCGGCGTGACAAACGTTTCCGTCGTGAAGGAGCAGGAAATGCCCGACCCCGCATTCCCAACGGTTAAAGCCCCCAATCCGGAGGACCCGGCGGCGTTCACGCTATCGCTCGCCCTCGCGGACAAGACAGGCGCGGACACGGTCATCGCCACCGATCCCGACTCCGACAGGATGGGGCTTGCCGTGCGCGACAGAAAAGGCGGTTTCCGCCTGATGACCGGCAACATGACAGGAAGCCTTCTGCTGCATTATCTGCTCTCATCCATGAAGGAGAAGGGTACGCTGCCAAAGGACGGCTTTGCGGTCAAATCCCTTGTCAGCACGCGCATGGCAAACGCCGTCTGCGACAGATTCGGCGTCAGATGCCTCGACGTGCCCACGGGCTTCCGCTTCATCTCCGAAAAGATAGATGAAAGCGAGCGTACCGGCAAAGGTACTTTCATTTTCGGCTTCGAGGAAAGCTACGGTTTCCTTGCGGGAGGCTTCTCGCGCGACAAGGACGCCGTATGCGCCGCCATGCTTGCGTGCGAGGCGGTCGTATACTATGCCCTTAAGGGCAAAACCCTCTGCGATGTGCTTGACGACATGGCGGAGGAATACGGTTACTTTTCAGAAAGGGTAAAATCCTATACGCTGGAGGGCAGGGAAGGTCTGGAGCATATCGCGAACGCCATGAAAAAGCTCCGCAGCGATCCGCCTGTCGGTTTTGGCGGTCGCGCCGTAACGCGCGCCGAGGATATGCTGAAGGACGGCACAAACGTGCTGCGCTATTTCCTCGGCAGCGACGCATGGCTCGCCGTGCGTCCGTCGGGTACGGAACCAAAGCTCAAGCTTTACATCGGCGCGCGCGAAAAAACCGCCTCCGCGCTCGATGCGGCGCTTTCATCCGTTACGGACGCCGCGGACGGCCTGCTCTCGTCGCTTTTGGCATAAGATCACGGCATGGAAAACGAACAGCATCAGCTTCAGTTTCAAAAAATGACCACCGCACCCATACCGGGGCTTATCACGCGCATCGCTGTCCCGGCGGTCGTGGGCATGCTCATAACCTCGCTTTACAACAGCGCGGACACATACTTCGTCTCCCAGCTCGGCACGAGCGCGGCCGGCGCGGTAGGCATAGTGTTCTCCCTCATGGCGATAATCCAGGCCGTCGGCTTCACCATCGGTCAGGGCGCATCGAGCGTTATATCGCGCAAGCTAGGCGAAAAACAGAGCGGCGAAGCGAACGCCGCAGCCTCCGCGGCAATAGTCACGGCGCTCATCATCGGCGTGGTGGTCGGCGTGCTCGGCCTCATATTCATCGATCCGCTGATGGGTCTTCTCGGCGCGACGCCCACCATTCTGCCGTTCGCGCGCGCATACGGCGTTTATATCCTCATCGCTTCGCCCGTCATGGCGCTCTCCTTCGTGCTCAACAATCTCCTGCGCGCGGAGGGGAAGACCCGCTTTGCGATGATCGGCATATCCGTCGGCGGAATACTCAACATCGTGCTCGATCCCATCTTCATATTCATCTTCGATCTCGGCACGGCGGGCGCGGCGATCGCAACCGCCATCAGTCAGGCGGTGAGCCTTGTCATCCTCGCTTCCTGCTATGTGAGAAAACGCACAATCGTCGCGCCTTCGGTCAGCCTTATCCCGCGCGGCATTGCCGTGTATGCCGACATCTTCCGCATGGGCGCGCCCGCGTTCCTGCGGCAGGGCCTGTCCTCGGCGGCCACCATCGCGCTCAACGTGAACGCCCGCGCGTACGGCGATGCGGCCGTAGCGGGTATGAGCATAGTCGCAAAGATCTTCATGCTCATCTTCTGCGTTTCATTGGGCGTCGGGCAAGGCTATCAGCCCGTTTGCGGATATAATTACGGCGCAAGGCTTTATTCGCGCGTGCGGCACGGTTACCGCTTCACGCTGCTGCTCGGCATCGGCATAATGGCATTTTTTGCCGGTGTGGCGTATGTATTCGCACAGCCCATCATCACGTTCTTCATCAGCGACGATCCTTCCGTGATAGAGATAGGCACGTTTGCCCTTCGCGCGCAATGTATCGCCATGCCGCTCGTACCGATCACGGTCGTCGCCAACATGACATTTCAGGCGACCGGGCGCGCCGGCGCGGCCGCGTTCCTTTCCGCCTGTCGCCAGGGCATATGCTTCCTTCCTCTGATAATGCTGCTGCCGCGCTTTCTCGGCCTTATGGGCGTCGAGATCGCCCAGGCGATCGCCGACGCGCTGACGCTCCTTATTTCAATACCCATGGCGATCGTATTCTTCCGCCGGCTGCCCGCGGAGGACGCGCCGCGGGAAGCGTGACCGGTCGCGCATAACGCTGAAACAATATAAAAAAACAAGCCCCCGCCCGAAACGGGAGGGGGCTTGCTGTTAAGCGATTATGCTTATTTGACCTCGACGGTGGCGCCGACTTCCTTGAAAATGGCAACGATCTTGTCGCACTCTTCCTTGGGAGCAGCTTCCTTGAGGGGCTTGGGCGCGTTGTCAACGAGATCCTTGGCTTCCTTTAGGCCGAGACCGGTCAGCTCGCGGACGGCCTTGATGACCTTGATCTTCTCGGGGCCGACTTCGGTGAGGATCGCGTCAAACTCGGTCTTCTCCTCGACCTCAGCGGCGGCGGCACCGGCGGCGGGGCCGGCAACGGCAACTGCGGTGGCGGCGGCGGATACGCCGAACTCCTCCTCAAGAGCCTTAACAAGCTCGGAGAGCTCCAAAACGGTCATAGCCTTTATATCGGCAATAAGCTGTGCCTTATCCATTGTTTAATTCCTCCTTATAATATTTGTTTTGTTTTTCTTTTGCCGCTTCACTCAGCCTGCGCTTCGGAAGCTTCGCCGTTCTTCTTGGCGATCTGGTCGAGCACGATGGCAAGACCAGAAATGGGGCTCATCATGCTGCCAAGCAGCCTTGCGATGAGCTGCTCGCGGGAAGGCAGATCGGCCAGGGTATTCATATCGGCTGCGGACGCGACCTTGCCGTCGATGATGCCGCCCTTGATCTCGCACTTCTTGAGCTTCTTGAGGGTGTCCCTGAGTATCTTTGCGGGCGCAACGGCGTCATCATAACCGAAAGCGAACGCGGAGGGTCCCTTGAGATGGTCCGTTATGGAAGCGTCAACGCCTTCAGCTTCGGCCGCGCGCGCGAAAAGATGGTTCTTGAGCACGGCGTATTCAATGTTGGCTTTGCGCATCTCCTTACGAAGGGCCGTAACCTCTTCGACCGTGAGGCCGCGGTAATCGATAACGACGACTGACTGCGCCTTCACGATCTTTTCGCGGATCTCCTCGACCTGCTTGGCCTTCATCTCGATGTTCTTGATGTTTGCCAAATTTTTCACCTCCTTACAAAAATAAGATCCTTTGCGCAAGACAAAGGATGAAAGGACGCGATATATCGCATCTCGCATCACCTCGGCGGGATATTGAGTCCCGTTGCCGGGACACCTGCTGTCTTTGGCTGCGCAATATTTGATTTCCACGGGGCAGTATATCATGCTGCCCCGCGGTTGTCAACAAAATCAGAACTTAAGGCTGTTGAATTTGACGCCCGGGCCCATGGTCGTGGAGATCACGAGGCTCTTTATGTAGGTGCCCTTCGCGGCGGCAGGCTTGGCCTTGATGACCGCATCCATCAGCGCGTTCAGGTTCTCGGTCAGCTTGTCGGCGCCGAATGACGCCTTGCCGAGGGGAACATGGATGATGGAGGTCTTGTCAACGCGGTATTCGACCTTACCGGCTTTGATGTCCGCGATGGCCTTTGTGAGATCCATCGTGACGGTGCCGCTCTTCGGGTTCGGCATGAGGCCCTTGGGGCCCAACACGCGCGCGATGCGGCCGATGGTACCCATCATGTCCGGCGTCGCAACGCAAACGTCAAAATCGAACCAGTTCTCTGTCTGGATCTTCTTCACCATATCGTCGTCGCCCACGAAATCAGCGCCGGCTTCCTGTGCTTCCTTGGCTTTTTCGCCCTTTGCGAAAACGAGCACGCGGACCGTTTTGCCCGTGCCGTGCGGCAGCACGACCGTGCCGCGGACCTGCTGATCCGCATGGCGCGGATCAACGCCCAGACGGATGGAAGCCTCGATGGTTTCATCGAACTTGGCCTTGGCTGTGCTCACGACAACTTCAAGGCCCTCGTGCGGGTCATAGAGCTTCTGTGAATCGACAAGCTTTACGCTGTCCTGATATTTCTTACCATGCTTCATAATCTTATTCCTTCCTGTGGTGATAACGGCTTCTGCCTCCCACATTCATCAGGGCTGCGCCCGTCAGTCTTCAACGGTAACACCCATGCTGCGGGCGGTACCGGCTATCATGCTCATAGCGGCCTCGATGCTGGCGGCGTTAAGATCGGGCATCTTCATCTCCGCGATCTCGCGAACCTGCGCGGAGGTGATCTTGGCGACCTTCTCGGTATTCGGACGGCCGGAAGCCGTATCGATACCGGCGGCCTTCTTTATCAGCACGGCGGCGGGCGGGGTCTTCGTCACAAACGTATAGGAACGATCCTGATAAACCGTGATGACGACAGGGATGATAAGACCCATGCTCTTCGCGGTGCGCTCGTTGAACTCCTTGCAGAAGCCCATGATGTTGAGCTGATGCTGACCGAGCGCCGGGCCGACCGGCGGCGCGGGCGTTGCTTTGCCGGCAGGGATCTGCAGCTTTACAAAGCCGGTGATCTTCTTTGCCATGGTGAAATTTCCTCCTAAAAATAATGTGGTGCGAGCGGATAATGATTTATCCTCCCACTATACAAGCCTCCCGGAGGAGGAATGCATACGCTTGCTTTTAAGCATTGCCGCGCGTGCGGATCAAAGCTTCTGGACCTGGATGTAATCAAGCTCCACAGGCGTGCTGCGGCCGAACATGGATACCGTAAGCTTGACCTTCTGCTTCTCGGGATCCAGCGCTTCCACAGTGCCGATGAAGTTTTCCAGCGGGCCGGAAACGACGCGCACGCTCTCGCCGACGACGATATCAAGCTCTATGGGTATGTGCTCCACACCCATGGCGGTGACTTCTTCGTCGGAAAGGGGGATGGGCTTGGAACCCGGGCCGACAAACCCCGTGACGCCGCGGGTATTGCGCACGATATACCAGGTATTGTCGTTCATGAACATCTTCACCATGACATAACCCGGAAACAACTTGCGCTGGACGACCTTACGCTTGGCGTCCCTCATTTCCACGACTTCCTCCGTGGGGTATTTCACCTCCAGGATAAGATCCTGAAGATTGCGGTTCTCCACGGTTTTTTCGAGGTCTTCCTTGACCTTGTTCTCATAGCCCGAATAGGTATGGACTACATACCATTTGGCTTCCTCGGACATAGCTGCTCCTTGGGCGGCGCTCAAAGCACGCCCATAAGGCTGAGGGCAGTGCTCTCCGCCTCGGCGGTGCCTGCGCCAAGATTGATGCCGCCGAGCGCCGTGAATGCGTTGCTGAAGGCGAAATCGAGCACGCCGATGACCACCGCCATCAGTATGATGAAGACGAGAACGGTCGCCGTGTAGGAGAAAAGCTCCTTGCCGGTAGGCCAGGTGACCTTCTTGAGCTCACCAACCACGTCGCGCACGTATTTGCCGATGCGCTTGAAGATGTTGGGCTTCTTTTCCTTTTCGTTTGCCATCGTTCTTTCCTCGCTTACTTGGCTTCCCTGTGAAGGGTGTGCTTGTGGCAGAAGCGGCAATACTTGTTGAACTCCACGCGGTCCGGGTCGTTCTTTTTGTTCTTGAACGTATTGTAGTTTCTCTGCTTGCACTCTGTGCAGGCCAATGTGATCTTGACACGCATTATGGTAATCCTCCTGTATTTTCACGGCACGCCGCCGCTGCTGTTCTGCAAACCAACGTACCTAAATAAACCCCCCTGAGGGGGATGCTCTAATAATCTACCACACCCGATGCCCCGTGTCAAGAAAAAATAAGAAAACATAAGGATATTTACGGCTTGTCCGGCCAATTGTGGCAGAAACAGGATGCACGCCCAAGATGTTGTGCAATATCACCTGCGGTACCTTCTCCTGCCGCCGCGGCGCCGCGCCGGTCTGTTGTCGGCGGCGGGTCTGGCGCACGGCTTCCCGTCGGCCGGCGGTACAGGCGTCCCGGCAACGGGTCTCGGGCGGAACGGCTCCCTTGCAAGGAAGGCCGCCGTATCATAATCGGATTCTTCCGGCGAAAAAAGGCTGTTCGCGCGCGAAACTATCGCTGCGCCGGCGCGGCTCTGCGGCACGGGCTCGACTGCGTTTCGCTTCGCCTGTCCTGCAGTCCGCTCCGGAGGCACGGCTTTTCCCGCTTCCTGCAAAACCGGGACCGCGCGCGGCTTGTTCTCCGAAACATGCGCCGTATGCGCCACGACCTCCCTGGCGGCGGTCCCCGCCTGCGGAGCGGCTTTATCCGTCTCCTTTGCAAGCGCGAGCCTCACCTTGAGCGCCGCCGCTTCAAACTGACACGCGGTGACGCCGTTTGCGCCTGACGCCACGATGCGCCCGCCCTCAGTTACGAACACGGCCCCGATATCCTCAGGCGGGATATCGCCGAGGCTTGCGCCCGTTGCCGCCGTCAGTTTCCCGCTGTTGAGCGCGCCGGAAACGGACGATGCGTATATGCGCGCGTCGCGCACGGCGGGATAAATCTCAACCGTGAGCCTTGATCCGCGCCCCTCGGACACGGCCCTCGCCGCGCCGCGGCACTGCCCCTTCATGGCGAAAAGCTTTTGCATTCGCATTATACCATCCCTTCTGCCGATTCGTATATAAATATGTATTCCCGACGGCCGGATATGATATAATCCTCAAAGAGATCAATTTCGGAGGCACATTGCATATGGATGAAAAAAGAGACGAAAAGGGGCGCACGCTCGATGAGTTCCTCAAAGAATATGACGAGAACAGATACCGCCGTCCGTCGGTGACGGTGGATATGGCGGTGTTCACGCGCCAGCCGTCGCTTTCGGTGCTTCTCATCCGCAGGCGCAACCACCCTTGGATCGGCGGCTGGGCGCTGCCGGGGGGCTTTGTGAACATGGACGAGGAGCTTGAGGCCGCCGCCGCGCGGGAGCTTTTTGAAGAGACGGGCGTGAAGGACGTCCCGCTGCACGAATTCGGCGTGTTCGGCGCGGTTGACCGCGATCCGCGCACGCGCGTCATCTCGGTCGGTTTCCTTGCGACCGTTCCCGAAAACACGCTTTCATTCGCCGCCGGCGACGACGCCGCGGACGCCGCGCTTTTCTCCATAGATGAAGTCGTGCGCGAGGCCTGGTGCAAGACGGCGGAGACCTATCGCATAACGCTCATCGGGCCGCGCGTGATCGAATGCCGCGCCAAGCTCGTCCACGACGATTACGGCACGCATCCCGCGCGCTTTTACGCCCCGGGCGAGGGCGGCCTCGGCGGGGATCACGATCTTGTGCTTGCAAGCGCGCTCAACGAGCTGTACAGGCTGAACAACAACGGATAAGATGATATGATAAGCGACCCGTCGCCGGGGCAAGTCCCGGGACGGGTCGCTTTTGTTCCGCAATACGGTATTTACTTTCCGGCTTTTCCCTTCAGCTCTTCCACCCTTCGCCTTATCCTGCGAAGCCCGGCGGCGGGATCGGATTCGTCCGCCACGCTCTGTTCGACGGGACACATGCCCGTGCCGTCACGGTTGACGATGAACGGCGCAAGCTCGGCACATGCCCATTTCACGCCGTGAAGGCTTAACATATCGCGTCCGGACTCGCTCATCACCGAGGCGTAGACCGCCGAAGCGCCTGCAAGCGCGAGTATCATCGCCGCGGCACGGCCGATCACCTTGTCGGCGACCGCCGCGCCCGCAAAAGCCTCCGGCGAAGCGTCGTAAAGGCCGAGAAGCGGCCCTATCCCGCGGCCTGTGGCCGTTTTTTGCACTGCGCCGTCAAAAAAGAGCGCGACCGAACATTCCCCCGCGTCGATCATGGCGCGCGCCGCGTCAAAACCGTCGGGAAATCCCAAAAAGCTTCCTTCCAATGCGTTACTCCTTCGCGTATTCGAGGGTTATAACCCTGTCCGTGCCGAGGCTTTCCCGCGTGAGCACACATTCGCTCTGACGCAGGCGGTGGATCGTACAACCGCTCACGGAGGATATGAACGGCCCTATGCCGTCGAGCTGCATCGTGAGCGCGGGGGTCTTATAGTGCATGGGTATCACGACCTTGGGATGCAGCGCGTTCGCAAGCTCGCGCGCTCCGGAGGCATTCACGGTATATACGCCGCCCACCGGCACCATGAGCACATCCGCGTAGCCTATCGCGTCAAGCGCATCCTTTTCGGGCATCGCGCCGATATCGCCCGCATGGACGACGCGCATACCGTCGATCTCAAATATGAACACTATGTTCCTGCCGCGCTTCGCGCCGCGGACCTCGTCATGCCAGGTCTCAACGCCCTTCACGCGCACCTCTTTGACGGCGTATTCGCCAGGCTGCGTGATGCGCGCGGCGCCTTCCGCACAAAGCGCAAAATTCGCATGATCGTGATGATCGTGGCTCGATGTGACGGCGTCCGCCTCGATCACCGGGATGTTATAACCCACCGACGGATCGGGCGGATCGGTAAGGATGCGCGTTCCGGCGCCGCTTGTGATGAGAAAGCAGCTATGTCCGTACCATTTTATCTCCATGTTGACTTCCCCCTTGATGAACTTGATGTTATATGGAAACTGAAATGAGTCTGGCAATTGCCTTCGCCGGGCCGCCGCAGCGGCTGCGGAGCGCTTCCCGCTTGCCCGGTGGGACCCCGTGCGTGAGCATGAGCGCCGCCTGCACGGCCTTTTTGCGTCTCGTGCGCGTGCGCCGCGGATCGTCGGGGAACGCGGCCGCTCCCAAAGCATACCACAGGGCGCGGCGGACGCCTTCATCATCGGGGCAGCCGAGATCGGGTTTTTTCGAGAGGGTATTCATGCGCGAAATCGCATAGCCCTCGGGCGTGGTTATGTCGGCGTCGCCGCTCTCCGGCAAAAGAGCTGTCACGCGGCGCATCAGCGCGGTATAATCAATCCCCGCGGGCGGTGTTTCACGCCATTTCGGCGCATTTTCGCCCATTATGATACGATATATGTCCTGCATTGCGGATCCTTCGGAACGTGCGTCTTCTCCTGTTTTTGATAATCGGTGGCGGCGGGGCATGAGAATGCGCCCGCAAAGTAAGCTCATGGGGACGTTTCACAGCGCGTCCCCATGCTTTTTTATGTATGTTAAATAATAATCGAAAACCCGTCCAATGTCAATCACATGGTAAGCTCGCCGTTCTCATCGCTTATCACGACGAATATCTGCTGTTCGGCGCCGGTCTGCGCATCGATATAAACGATGTATGTGTCGCCGCTGCATTTGCCCGTGAATTCATAGCAGAGGGTCTCCGTCTGCGGCGTGAGCGGGATGAGCGCCAGACGCACGCTTTCGATATCAAGCCCCACCGACACGCGGGCTTCCGCCTCCTCGGATGAAACGGCGGGCGGCTGTATGTCGCGCTTTGTATGGCTGAAAAGGTAGTTCTTCGCGTCCGCGCCTATCACCTCGAACGTTTCCGCGTCGACCCACACCTTGACGAGATCGTTGTATATTATCGCGTCATCCTGCACGGCGGCGAAGTTTATCAGCGCGGCCCCGCCGTAATACTGCGCGTATGTCGGCTCCATATCGCCGAAATCATGCTTTTCAAGCCATTCCAGCCCTGCCGCACGCAGCCGCTGTACGGTCTTGTCATCCGGCACCCCCGCCGCGTCGCCCGACGCGCTGCCCATGAAATACAGCAGGCGGCCGCCCGTTTTCGTGATCGAGACCTCGGCCTCACGGCCGTCGGCAAGCGTCGCGCGGAATTCCCACGCGGGTATCGTGCCGTCGGACGCGCCCAGCTTCACGCAGCTTGTCGCGCCCGTGACGGCAAGCGCCGTTTCAACGGCTTCATCCTCAGTGACTTCGCTGCCCGTAACGCCCTTCGGCTCCTGCTTTTCCGTGCTTTCGGAGAACGGCCCGTCATAAATGAGGGTGGGGAATTTATCCACGTCCTCGCTGCTCCTGTAAGTGTCGTCCGCTTCCTCAAAATATGCGTCCGACGTCAATATCTCGACCGGAACGTCGCCCACGCTCTGCCTGTCCTCAAGCTCGCGCGCAAGCTCCCCGCAGCGGGTATAAAGCGAAACGAGCTGTTTGTCGTCATCCTCGGACGACGCCTCCCCCGCAAGCGCCTTTTTTGTGAGGGAATGCGCGTAATCGCCCACGCGCGTGATGAAGCTTTCAAGCTCCGCGGTATCAACATGCGACGCGGGAATCTGCCCGATGAGGCTTGAACCCGATCCCGAAAGCCGCCATATGTCGTCGAGCAGCAGCACCCGCTGCGCGCCCGACGCGGCGACGCGCAGCTTTCCGAGCGCCGTCTGCATGTCGTCCATCACCGTGCAAAGCTCCGAAAATGCGCGGCGATACATCGAGCCGGACGCATTTTTATAATCCTCCGCGAGCGCGCTTTGCCGCGCGCCCCAGAAGGCAAGCACGACCACCGCGACCGTCAGCACGCAGGGGATCACGATTTTCAAAATAACGTTTTTTGCTTTTTCGCTCATATCGTCCTCACCTGAAGAATGAATGGCTGCCGATCACGAGCAATACAGGCTTTGAAAGCATCCATTTGTTCGTGGTCTTTGCAGGATTGTAATAATAGAGACAGCCGTTTGTCGGATCCCAGCCGTTCATGGCGTCCTGCGCCGCCTTGAGCGCGCTCGAATCCGGCGTCAGGTTTATCTGCCCGTCGCTCACGACCGAAAACGCGCCGCTTTGATAGATTACGCCGCTTATGCTGTTCGGGAAGGAGCTGCTTCTGACGCGGTTCAAAACCACCGCCGCGACGGCGACCTGACCCTTGTAGGGTTCGCCGCGGGCTTCACCGTAAACGAGCCTTGCAAGCAGATACATATCCCCGGAGCCGGAAGACGAGCTGCCCGAGCCTGAGGACGACGTTGCAAGCGTCATGCCCATTGCCTTCGCCGTTGCAGGGCCTACGACGCCGTCCGCCGTCAGGCCGTTCTTTTTCTGGAACGATACCACAGCCCGTTTCGTGCCCGAGCCGAACACGCCGTCGATAGAGCCCGTATAGTATCCCCAGCGCTTGAGTTTTGTTTGAAGGGTCTTCACATCCGATCCGGACGAGCCGACCTTGAGCACCGTCGCCGCATAAGCGGCGCCCGACACGGCGAAGCACAGCGCCATGATGAGCGCGAGAGCCGCCGTGAATTTTACTTTTCGTTTAGCGTTTTCCACAGTTTGCCTCCGTCGATGCTTTTGAGGAGCTTCACGAGAAAGCTTGAAAGCTTGAGCTGACCTATTTCAATATCCGCGTCCAGCCCCTCATAATCAATTTTCCCGCCCGGAAGCTCCAATATGCACAGCGGGGGAAACATCACGCACCACCAGTTATGGCCCTTGCCCTCGCCAAGCACGATGCGAAGCGCTTCATACCTGCCCGCGGGATAGAATGCTTCCCCGTAGGTCCTGTCCGGAAAGTCAAACACGCCTATCATGAGCTGCGCGCCGTAATCCATACCGTTTTCGCGGAGGGTGTTCTCTACGGTCTCTAGTATTTTTTCGCCGTCCGCCATGAGAAGCGCCTTTGCGCCGTCGCTGTCAGCGCAGCCGGCCATATCCGCTTCGAGCGCAAGCACCGCGTCGCGCACGGCAAGCTTGACCTGCTGATCGGGCGCGTCGTCGCTGTTTGCGATTATATGCAGCCTCAAAATGTTTTCATTGCCCTGCGTCGGCGCAGCCGGGGCGAAAATGAGCGCCAGCGAAAGCGCCGCGCACGCGATACGTTTCAAAATCATCCGAATTTACCTCCGTTAAACCGGATGATGCACATATTCCGTGATTTTTATGCCGCTCCGGCTTATAATATAGGAATGAAAATACTCTCTTGCGCAAAAGTGAATCTGACGCTCGACGTTCTCGGCAAAAGGCCGGACGGTTATCACGAGCTTTCGACCGTGATGTGCTCCGTCGACCTTTACGACACGCTCACCGCCGACTTTGACATTGACGGCGCGGATATAGCCTTCGAGCCGCCGCTGCCCGAAACGAACGCTGCGCGGCGCGCCGCGCTTGAGTACATGCACCGCGCGCGCACGCCCGGCATACGCGCCCGCATCGTGCGCGCCATACCCGAAGAGGCGGGCCTCGGCGGATCGAGCGCCGACGCGGCGGCCGTGCTTCGCGCGATGCAGGCGCATTATAACGCGCTGCCCGAAGACGCGCTTTTTGAGCTTGCCGCCTCCGTCGGCGCGGATGTTCCCTTCATGATGAGGGGCGGGACGGCGCTTTGCCGCGGCAAGGGCGAGCTTATCGAGCCGCTGCCGCCAATGGCGCTTGATCTTCTCATCGTCAAACCCGCGCGCGGCATTTCGACAAAGGCCCTCTTCTCGCGCCTTGAGCCGCCGTATGAAGCGCCGAAGTCCGGGCGCGCCGCAGAGGCGCTGCGCAGCGGGGACAAAGCCGCGCTTTTGTCATCCGTTTCAAACGCGCTTTATCAAACCGCCTGCACGATCGCGCCGCAGACGGCCTCAATTGTCGCCCGCATGCTCGCGGCTGGCGCGGAAGCGGCCTCGATGACCGGCAGCGGGAGCGCGGCGTTCGGCATTTTTCCGTCGGCCACGGCCGCAAAAAAGGCGCTCGCGGCCTTTGAAGGCGAGCCGTTTGCAAGGGTGTGCACAACCGGGCATAATATGTTATAATAAAACGTTAAATATTCAAGCGGAGGACGGCCTTAAAAGACATGGCGCATATTGAAGGACACAAAAAGATACATCTCATCGGAATAGGCGGCTGCTCAATGAGCGGACTTGCGCAGATACTCAAAAACCGCGGCTACGCGGTGCAGGGCTCGGACAGGAACGAATCGCCTTTCACAAGGCGGCTTGGTGAGCTCGGCATTCCCGTGACGATAGGTCACAGCGCGGAAAACCTCGGCGACGCCGACCTTGTGATATACTCGGCCGCGATAAAGCCCGATAATATCGAGCGCGAGGAAGCCGCCCGCCGCGGCATACCCGAGATCGAACGCAGCGTTGCGCTGGGCCAGCTCACCGAGGGTTATCGCGACGTCGTCGGCATCGCAGGCTGTCACGGCAAAACGACCATCACCTCCATGCTGGCGCTCATCTGCGAGAGCGGGACGCCGGACGCGACGGTGCACATCGGCGGCTTTGTGGATTTTTTGAAGGGGGGCGTGCGGATAGGTTCGCACGACATGTTCATCACGGAAGCGTGCGAATATGTGGAAAGCTTCCTCACCCTGCGGCCGACGGTCGTGCTGATAAACAACATCGACAACGACCATCTGGATTATTACGGTGATATGGAGCATATCACGGACGCCTTCCGCAGGTTCGCGGCGCTGCTGCCCGCGGACGGACTGTTCCTCGGCTGCACGGACGACGCTCGCGTCAGGGCGCTCATCGACGAATATCCCGGGCGCAAGCTGACCTACGGCGCACGCGCGGCGGATTACACCCCGGCCAACATCGCCTTTGACGATGGCGGCTGCCCGTCCTTCGACCTCGTTTTCCGCGGCGAAACGCTCGGGCGCATAACGCTCAACGTTCCCGGCGAGCACAACATAACAAACGCGATCGCCGCCGCCGCGGTCGCCCTCAACGCGGGCGCTGATATGGCGCATATCACAGAGGCGCTTTCACACTTCACCAACACGAGAAGACGCTTTGAGTTTTACGGCGAAAAGAACGGCGTGCGCTTCTATCACGATTACGCGCACCATCCGGCCGAAGTCGCCGCGACGCTTTGCGCCGCAAAGCGCGTCAGGCACGACAAGCTTTGGTGCGTGTTCCAATGCAACTCATACACGCGGGCAAAAACGCTCTTCACGGGCGATGTGACCTGCTTTGCGGCGGCGGACGAGGTGCTTGTGCCCGACATATACCCCGGACGCGAAAAGGACGACGGTTCCGTCCATGCGCGCGACATGGTGCGCGGCATACTCAACGCCGGCACCAAGGCCGTATACATGCCCACTTTTGAGGAGATCAACGCCTACCTTGAAAAGCACGCGCGCCCGGGCGACCTCGTCGTGACGCTCGGCAGCGGGGACGTTTACATCCAGACGAAAAAACTGCTTTGAACTTCATGCTGAAAGGATACGAAAGATGAACTATCAGGGAACCATGGACATCCGTCCGCTCACCGTGCGCGGCACGTTCGGCATAGCGTGGAAGCTCGTCTGCCGCCGCGCCGGCGCGCTTTTGGGATATGTGCTCCTGATAACGCTGATATCTGCGCTTATCATCGCGGTTGCCCTCTCGCCGATTTTGGCGGATGTGATAAAGGCCGCTGTTTCCGGCAACGGCTTCACCGACGGCGTAAGCGTCGCTGTGGACGCCGTGATAAGCATTCTGCTTGTCGGCCTTGCGGCGCTCGTATTCGCGCTCGTCATCACGCCGGTTTTCAACGGCACGGTATACGGGGAGCTTTCCTCGCGCATATACGCCGACGGCGCATCCTGCGGCACGCTCATGAAACGCGGCAAGTATTCCCTCAGACGCTATTTCACGACCGCCATGTGCCTCATCGTATGCTCCGTCGTCGTGAACATGGTCACGTCCGTCCTGACATCGACGGTGAGCGGCGTTGCAAGCATTACAGGCGCATTTTCCGCAATCCCCTCGATCATATTTGAAAGCAGCGGCAGCTTCGGCGCGGTGGAGTCCGCGATCGAGTCTGCGATAGGCGGCTTCGGCGGCGCGCTCGTCGCGCTCATCGCAGGGATACTGCTGTTCACCGCCGCCGTTGAGCTTTGCGCGCAAAGCTTCCTCTGCATGACTTATCCCGCCGCGGTGAACGAAAGCGTGAAGAACTTCGACGCCGTCGGCAGGAGCCTCAAACTCGCCTCCAGGCGCTTCGGCCGCGTGCTCGCGTGCAGGGTGCTTTTCGGCCTGCTGCGCTTCGCCGTGTATCTTGCCGTGGCGATACTCGCAGCCATAGCCACCGTCATAATAACCGCGGCGGATGGTTCCGCAGCGCTCATCGCCGCAGTCGTCGCGCTCACTTTCATTTTGACCTTCGCTGCGGGCGTGGTGTTTGCCGCGTATTCTGCTGCGCTCGATACGGTGATGTATTTCGACGCGCGCGTGCGCCTCGAGGGGAACGCCTTCATGCTTCCCGTCCAAAGCGACCATACTCAGCCGGTATACGACAATGCGTACAGCGCGCCCGCACAGGATGAGGCTCAGACCCCCTATACGGCGCAGGCGCCTTCAGGCGCGGATGAAACGCCGCAATATGAGAGCGAATTCATAAGGGACGACACGCCTCAGGACAATAACGACAATAATCAAAACGACGGAGGAGAACATGGAGCTTAAAAGCAGAAAAGAAATGGATCCCCGCTATATGTGGGATTTCACCCACATGTTCAAAACGCGGGAGGATTGGGAACTCGCCTTTGCACAATGCGCGAAACTTGCGGAAGGGCTTCAAAGATTCCGAGGCACGCTCGGTGAAAGCGCGGCGGCGCTTGCACGAGCGCTTGATTATTCAACGGCGCTCGACGAGAAAGCCACGCTCGTGTTCCTTTACGCGATGCTCCACAAAAACTCCGATAATTCCGATCCGGAATACCAGGGCATGGAGGCCCGCGCGCAGGGGCTTGCGGTGAAGATCCGCACGGAGAGCGCGTTCATGACCCCGGAGCTTATCGCGATACCCGAAGACAGGCTCACGGTTTTCATGAAGGAGCCGGAGCTTGCCACTTACCGTCACACGGTAGAGGACGCCTGCCGCGCGCGGGCGCATACGCTCGACATGCAGGGCGAAACGATGCTCGCCCGCCTTTCGGACGCCATGCACACGCCGGAAGACGCATACACTATGCTCGCAAGCGTGGACATGACCTTCCCCGTGATAAAGGACGAGCAGGGGCATGACGCACAGCTCACACACGCCAATTTCTCCGTTTATCGCGAGAGCGCCGACAGGCGCGTGAGGCGCGAGTCATTTGAAAAATACTTCGGCGAATACGCCAGATATAAAAACACCTTCGCCGCGCTCTATGCCGGCGAAATAAAGCTCAACTGCTACAACGCTTCCGTGCGCAGCTTCAACAGCGCCTGCGAAGCGGCGCTTTTCGACAACAACGTGCCCGTGTCCGTGCTCGACAGCCTGACCGAGGCCATGCACGCGCGGCTTGGCACGATGCGTCAGTATCTTGAGCTGAGAAAAGACCTCCTCGGCCTCGACGAGCTGCATATGTACGATCTGTACTGCCCGCTCGTCAAGGACGTGGATTTCAGCGTGCCTTTTGAAGAGGGCAAGGCGATCGTCAAAAAGGCGCTCGCCCCGCTTGGCGCGGAGTATCAGCAGCTGCTTGAGCGCGCATATACCGAGCATTGGATCGACACATATGAAAACCGCGGCAAGACCACCGGCGCCTTCTCCTGCGGCGTGCACGGCGTGCATCCGTATGTGCTGCTCAACTATACCGATACGCTCGACGACGTGTTCACCCTTGCGCACGAGCTCGGCCATGCGATGCACTCCTATAAATCGAGCGAAACGCAGGATTTCGCGAACCACGATTACAGGATACTCGTGGCGGAGGTGGCCTCCACCGTGAACGAGGTGCTGCTTTGCAAGTATCTGCTCAAGACCGAAACCGATCCCGCGAGGAGAGCCTATGTGCTCAACCACTTCCTCGAGGGCTTCCGGACGACTGTTTTCCGCCAGACGCTTTTTGCGGAGTTTGAGCGCGCGGCGCACGCAATGTATGAGGCGGCCGAGCCTGTGACCGAGCAAAGCCTCACCGCGCTTTACGCCAGGCTCAATGAGCTTTATTATGAGGGGGCGGTCGTCGACGAGCTGCAAAAGCTCGAATGGACGCGCATACCCCATTTCTACATGAACTTCTATGTGTATCAGTACGCAACGGGCTTCTGCAGCGCCGTTGCCATCGCAAGCCGCATCCTTGAAACCGGCGACGCATCCGATTATCTGCGCTTCCTCACGACCGGCGGCAGCGATTATCCGCTCGAGGAGCTCAAGATCGCTGGCGTGGACCTCACAAAGCCCGAGGCCGTGCTTTCCTCCCTCGACGTATTCCAGACCACGCTCGACGAGTTTGAAGCTTTGATGAAGGAGATGAAATAAGATGTACGCGGATGTGGATATGGGTGAAATGAAAAAATACGTCGCGGACAAGTTCGCCGCCGAGGGGGATTTCAGCTTCCTCAAGCCGGGCGAGCTTGACGCGATGGTCGACGCGCTCATCGCGCTTGACGATGAATACATGAAAAAATCCGGTGCGGACGAGGGCGAGGTCTATGACGACGACGCGGCATACGAGGTGATCTTTGCCGGTATGCAGAAGCGTTTCCCCGATTACAAGATGTACGCGATGCGCCTTGCGGAGGATTATCTTGATTTTGCCGAGGAATACCTCGGCTCCGTGGGCGCGATAGAGTGGGAGTAAACCGATGAAGATACTCAATATAACCGAACCGCGGCGTTTCTTCGCAGCAGTCAACGCCTGCCCCGGCCGCGTGGAGCTTGTGACGGCGGAAGGGGACAGGCTGAACCTCAAATCCACGCTTTGCCAGTATATCGCCATCACCCAGATGTTCGAGGATGAGCGCATGGCCGCCGCGGAGCTTGTGGTGAGCGATCCGGATGATTTCGAGCGCCTGCGCCCGTTCCTTGTGACCGAGCGGTAAGCCGAAGCACAATACATTATAACAATGAGGACGCCGCGCGGCGTCCTCTTCGTTGCTTCTACGGGATCTGTTTTGTGACCGGCGCGAAGGTGAACGGTATCAGCTTCATAAGCTCGCCCGGCGCAAGCTCCGCCTGATAGCCTATTTTGCCGGCGCTGAATATTATGCTTTCAAAAAGCGCCGCGCTTTCATCAACGACCGTCACGAAACGCTTCTTCATGCCTATCGGGCTGCATCCGCCGTGGATATAGCCCGTGAGCGGCAAAAGCTCCTTCGCCTTTATCATCTCTATTGATTTTTCGCCCACAGCCGCCGCCGCGCGCCTCGGATCGAGCTCCTTGAGCACAGGGATCACAAAGACGTAATGCGCGCCGCTTTTGCCGAGAGTGACAAGCGTTTTGAACACGCGGGAAGGCTCCTCGCCGAGGACCGCCGCGACTTGCGCGCCGGACACGGCGTCCGTATCCGCATAGCAATGCGACTTATAAGGGATGCCCGCCTGCTCGATGAGCCGCATCGCGTTGGTTTTCTGTTCGGCAAGCTTATCGCGCGCGATTTCCTTTGCCATTGCAGCAGCCTCCGTTTTTTCCGTGTTGCAAAGCGTCCTGTGATATAAAAGCCTCCGCACTGTTCGCGCGGAGGCTTATGCGGTATATGCAGCGCAGAGTTTACTTGATTATCGTGATTTTTCCGATAAGGGGCATGGGTTTCATCTGTCCGTTGCACACGGCGATAAGGCACATTATCCAGAACACGAATTCAGCGATGCCGATCACGATGCCGACGAATATTGCAGCCGTGATGCTTGCAACAATGCCCAGCAGGAAAAGCAGCAAGGCCTGGTTCGCCCAGAACTTGTCAAACTCCGTCTTGTCACCTGCAACGAGAGGAAGGAAGAAGAGAACCGGGAACACGACCGCAAGTATTGCCATGGTCTTGTTATCCACCGCAACGGGCTCCGCAGCGGGGGAGGCAGCCTGCTGATAATTTGGGGCCTGGTATTCCTGTTTCGGGGCCTCATACTCCTGCTTCGGCTGTTCCTGCGCAGCCCCTGTCGCAGACCCGCAGGCAGGGCAGAACTTCACGCCCTCATCATACTGCGCGCCGCAGTTTGCACAAAAAGGCATATTTGGATCCTCCTTGAATGTGATTATACGCCGAAACGGCATATATAGAGATTATACTCCATATATGCCGCCTTATCAATTACCGTTATAGATTTTCCCGGTCGTTTCAGGGTCAAACGCTGCTCTTGGGCGTATAATATTTATCGTTCATATAGCAGTTTGAAAACTTAGAGGCCGTGCGGTTGCTTTTGCATACCGCCATCGTGAGATCGACGGTGTACCACTTGTCGGTTTTCGAATCATAAACGCTGTTCCATGCGTGATAACCGTTGATCTTCGTGCTGTATCCCTTGACGAGCTTGCACGGTATGCCCTGCGTGCGGCACATCGCGGCAAAGAGCGAGGAAAAATCATAGCACACACCCTTCTTGTTGGAAAGTATGCTCGTGGGTATGGGCGTATATGTTCTTATCTGACCGCTGCGCACTTTGTTGGCGAAGTCATAATCATACTTGAAGTTCTTCGCGATGTAATTATAGATGGCAAGGATCTTCTGCTGATCCGTGTCTTTGCCCTTGCAGAGGCTCGCCGCCTTCTTCGCGACGGAATCGCCTGACGAAAACGATATTTCGCCGACGCTTGTGAGATACGCCGCATATTTCGATGTGACCTGCGCGGGCGAGCCCGCGGTGCTTCCGCCGCCCAGCGCCGAGCCTGTCGGCGTCTGGCCGATCATGGCGGTGAAGGATACCTGCGATACGGTGGCGTAGCTGCTGCCAACCTTTTTATAAAGGGCCACGGTGTATGCGCCGCTGCCGCCGTTAAGCTCATATTGCTTGGAGCTGCCCATGGTATAAGAGTAATAGCTCCAGCTTCCGCCGTTGAAGGACATACCGACGCGCACCGTTGCGCCTGTGCCGTCGTCATAGCAAACGGTTACATAGCCACGGCTTGATGACGACGTATCGATTATTGCGCCGCTTGATGAAGAACCGCCCAAAAGGCCTTCTGCCAGCGCCGTTTGCGGCTGCATGGAAGCAAAAAGACCGATGAGAAGCGCGAATGCCGCGATGCGTCTGATGAGTGTTTTCATTGAAAAAAAGCCTTTCTCCACTTCGGTGGCTGGCTGCCCTGCGCGATGCGTTTAGGCCCTTCAGCTTTGCGTCGCCGCCTTTCGGCGGGTTTGCCATTTTCGCATTGAGGAAAAGCCCCCATTAAGGGAATTTACCTTCAGCTGATATTATATTACATTACAAATCATTGTCAACATGCAATCTGTAATTTGTTTTTTTGGTTTTACAGAAGTTATATTCGCTGAGGCGTACACGCGAACAAGCCCGGTTGCGACGGGCGAATTGCGATAATGTTAAAATAAGCCTTAAAAAACGTCAATCCGTAAATCATCTGTAACCGGTCGGTTCTATAATTACATTGTAAAAGACGGAAAAGGTATCATGTTTGTTCCGGCAAGGCTTATACCGCCGTGGCAAAGGAACGAGAAAATTCAAACAAAACAGGGGGAATAAGTTATGAGCACCAGGAGCATCTTTACGCGGATCACAGCGCTGACTGTCGCATTTTTGCTGATATTGTCAGTTTCAGGCGTTGCGTTCGCGGCAAGCAATCAATCAAGCTATTCAAACAATAAAGTGGATCACGTTGACGTCCGCGTTAACGGCACGCTTACCCTTGAAACATCGACCAACGGCGTTATTGATGCCGGTTCCGCTGTCACATACAGCGCCGTAGTCACAGGTGTTTCCGGCACAATCAAATTTGCCGGCAGCAATTCGGCCAACACGCTTTCGTTCACTCCCAAGTCCGGCTACGGAACGGAAAACGAATGGAGGGCCGACTTCAACAAGCACACATACAACACCGCAGATGTGGTCACGCTTACCGTTACCCTCAAGCTCAAGGATGCGAACGGCAATTATATTAAAGACAGTAACGGCAATGCCAAGAGCTTTACCGTCACCCAGAGCTATACCGGCTCCGCCCTCGCCACGGCCTTCAGCGAATGCCCTGGTCACAGCGGTTATGATATTGACTTTGCAGGCGTTGACGTAACAAATCAGATCACGCATAAAGTCACCTTCAAAACCACAAATCCCGGCGGCAAGATAGACGGCGCTTATACGAATATCGTATATGACGGCATCCTTGAAGGCACGGCCTGGAGCAAGATTGACGTTCCCGAAACCGTCGCCGACGCAGGCTATAGCTTTGCCGGCTGGAATGCGACCTTCCCCACCGCGGTCGACAAGGATTACACCTTCACCGCGACGTGGACTGCGCTCACCCCCGTGGTGCGCAACCTTTACACTGTGAATTATACTTTGGACGGCGTTGCATACCCCACGACGGCCGCCTATGAACTCAAGGAGCAAAGCTACTCCGGATTCGCGACCGTATCCAACCCTCCCACGATGAACGACGGTTACAGCTTTGACGGATGGTACGCCGGCAGCACAAAGGTATCTTCCATCACAACCGGCCTTTTCACGCTCAGCAGCACGGTTGTGACGCCCGCCGCCTCCGGCAGTGCAGAGATCAGAACCAACAATTATACCCTGACCCTCACCGGCACGACCAGTGAGATAACCGGCACACGCAATGAGTACGTCGTGAACTACTCGGTTGCAGCGCCCACAGGCGCCACGGTCGGCAGCTTCACCGCGAAGGCTGAAAGCGCGGCCGGCAATATAGTGGCGCAGGCCCTGCCCACGGTGACGGGTTCGAGCGAAGCTTACTCGATCGCCGGCTGGACGGTCGGCAACACCACAGTCGCGCCGGGCAGCGCATTCAACTGGGAAGGCGTCGCCGGTGTGGCCGGTACTCCCGTGCTTGAAGATGTGAACGGCGTCAAAACCTTCGTCACCGTCACAACATACACCATAAACGCCTCTGCCACCGCGACGCAGAAGGATCGCGTCAGCGAGTATTACTACACGCTGTCCTATTCCATCACCGGCGATTATACGCTGCCCGACGGCACCGTGCTTACTGCGCCCGCAGCGCCCACCGGTGTGACCAGGGGTTCTCAGCCCACGTCGCTTGCAGCAGGCCCCGCTTTCAACGGCTTCACCTTCAACGGCTGGAAACAGGGAACCGACGCCGTGTCCGCGGCTGCCGACATAAACTGGGGCGCCGCAGTCAAGGAAAGCAGCGTTTATGACACCGTTAACAACGTTTATGTGGACACCTATGTGTACACCGCGGCGCTCACCGGCGATTACAGGATGAACGAGATCACCGTTGCGGATTACTACACCCTGACCTATGCGATTACCGGCACCTATACCGAGCCTGACGGCACCGCTCTCACCACGCCCGCAGCGCCCGCCGGTGTGACAAACGCCACGTCAAGGCCCACAGCGCTTGCTTCCGCGCCCGCCCTCAAGGGTCATACCTTCAACGGCTGGAAGCAGGGAACCGACGCCGTCGTCGCATCCGAAGTGCAGTATGCACAAGACGGCGACACCACCTATGCTTATGACGCGGCCAGCGGCAGATATGTGGCTTCCACTTATTACACCGCGGCGCTCACCGGCGATTACAGCGCAAAGGACGTCATGGCGGCATATTCATATAACGTTAATTATGTGAACAGAGGAGACCGGGCGGATGACAGCCTCTTCCCGACCGACGTCGTCAATGCCTCCACTGCGCCCGCCCTCGCGGAAGCTCCCGCAAAGACCGGCTACACATTTGACGGCTGGTTTCAGGGTAATGGCAACACAATTATAAACGCCATTGCGTGGGGCACCGGCACTGTGACCTATTCTTATAACAGTGAAACCGATACCTATACCAGGCTCACCACTTACTCTGTGAACATCAACGGCGTGCTTCTGAAGAACGAAACGGAGTCCCTATATATCTACGTCGTGAACTACGAAGTGACCGGCGGCACCGGCGATTACAGCTCGCTCAACGTGAACGAGACCGATCCTGCGACCGAGCCCCAGATCGCTGCTGCTCTCTCCGAGACCGGCAAGGTCTTCAGCGGCTGGACCCCGGCGACCCTTGACTGGGGCTCCCACGGCAGCAGCTCCGACGGCTGGGTCGCAGGAACCGAATACTATGACGAAACCGAACAGAGATGGATCACCCCGTACACCAAGACCATCGCGGTTGCAGGCTCGTTTGCAAGCATAACCAATAACGAGGTCGATGTTTACACGCTGGATGTCGCCACCACGCAGAACGGCGCGACTGTTGCCGGCAGCACCACCAGGGCGCTCACGGAGCCCACGCTTGCAGACTGCACTTACACCGTGCCCACGGGCTTCAAATTCGCCGGCTGGTATCAGAACGGTTCCCCGATAAGCGCGATCACATGGACCCGTGCGACCGAACCGTACAGTACCGTGACCAGCGAGGACGGTTTGGCCGTGACAATGTATTATGAGAACACTGCGACCGTTGAGGCTGTGTACCTCGGCGTTGCGGAAGCTGCTGATTACATCCTGACCTATTCCTACGCGCAGCTTCTCGACGCGAACAACAACGATATCACCCCGAGCAACGTGCCCGATCCGGAGTCCGACTCCAAGCCGATAACCCCCACCGCGACGGCCGCGACTGTCGACGGATATCACTTCCTTGGCTGGAGCGCACCCTCCTGGGTGGAGGGCGAACCCACTGTTGAGACAGCAAACGGCGTCGAGACCACGACGAGGCACTTTACCGCGACGACCGTCGGCACCTATTCGATCAACGAGCCCGAACCCGAACCCGTGCCCACCGAAGAGAACGTGTACACCCTCTATTATGAAGGTAAGGTCGACGGCGTGACCGGCTGGCCCTACAACACCTACATGGTGTCCTTCTTCCCTGTGATGACCTCTGCTGTTCCCGTGCTGGACGGTATGCCGTTCAACGGCTGGAATCCCTCCGCGATCGACTGGAGCAAGCCGGATAAGATCATAGATCACACTGAACTGAGGACCGCAGAGAACGGTGAAAGCTACATATATACCATCCATGAGTATGTGATCACCGTGACCGGCTCCTTCGGCGGCGGCAACGGCGGCAACGATATCCCGTTGGGTACTCCTTCCACCGGCAGCGCTGAGATCATCGGCTTCGCTGCAGTGCTTGCGATCGTCGGCACCGGCATCGCGCTGGGCACGGTCGTCCGCAGGAAAAAGGAAAACGACGACGCCGAATAACAAGCTGTAACATTATAAAAATGGGAAGCGGCCAAACGGTCGCTTCCCACTTTTTTGTTCGTTCACGAACCGTATGAGAAAGGCTTTTTATATAGGAAGCTATATGTTCCTTCGCCAATCGCGTCATAGGCGCGCGTGAAGCGTTCAAGCGCGATATCAAGCATATCCTCAACGCTGTAATGCATTGTCCCGTCAGGCGAATCCCACGGCGCGCGCGCGTCGTTCATCACGGATTTGTCAAACCCTGTTTTGAAATGCGCCGTCGCGGCCGCCGGATTTCGGATCAAACGCCCGGCGAAGCGCGCCGCGCGCACGGTGCCCGCCTTCGCGCGCATGAACATCTTTGTAAGATACCTCATGTTGAAAAGACAGCGGCGGATATATCCCTCGTTCACATCCTGCGAGAGCCGCCTGTTCCAGAAGCGCAGTATGACCGGTGCGATGTCGCGCCCGCGGACGAACGCCGCGTCATAGTTGAAATCCTTTATCTCAAAGCCGTATTCACGGTAAAACACGGCCATTTCGATCGCGCTTTCAAAATAAACGTGCTCATAGGGACGAGGATCGGCAGCGCAATGCTGTCCGACATACGGATGTATTGTCATATCGAGGAAATAATGCAGCAAAACGCCCAGCGCATATCCGCGGTAAAGCTCCGTTTCACCTGCGATATCCCCTGCAAGCCCCGCAAACAGGGCGGACGGATCGCCGTCGTGTATCGAGCACGAAAAGATATAGCTGCGCTTTGTCGCGCCGAAAAAGAAAATGTCCGGCCCCTGAGAGCCGAAGCGCAGACCGCGGGCAAACTGCGGCGATACATCCGGATGAGCCTTGATGAACCTTTCCGCCGTTATGTAATGGGTGATCACATCCGCCATTTCAGCGCGCCTCGAGAAGCTCTTTGAGCTTTTGTATGTATGCGGGGCTCGTGCCGCAGCAGCCGCCAACATATGACGCGCCCGCTTCCACCGCGCGCATCACGCTTGAGGCAAAGCCGTCGGGCCCGATCCCGCTTTCGCCGTCCTCGCCGGGCAATCCTGCGTTCGGCTTGAACACGAGGGGCAATGCGGTGCACGCGGCGAACTGTTTTATTATCGGCAGGGCGGCGTCCGGCCCAAGCGAGCAGTTGAGACCCACGGCGCACGCGCCTTCCGCCTCAAGCCGCGCGGCGATCTTTTCCACCTTGTTGCCCATTATCGTTTTGCCGAATTTGGTGAAGCTCATCGAGCAGATCACCGGCACGCCGGACGCGCGCGCCTCGGCAAGCGCGATCGATATCATCTCAAGATCCATGAAGGTTTCGAGGATTATGCAGTCAGGCCCTTCCTCCATGCCGGATAAGATCTGTTCCCGGTATATCTCATGCGCGCGCTCGTGCGATATTTCGCCGAACGGCGCAAGAAGGGAGGTGAGCGGCCCGACGTCAAGCCCTACGCGCACATCCGTGCCGGCGGCGGCTTTCCTGGCCGCGCGCACGCCCGCGCGCACCACTTCCCCAACGCCGAAGCCTTCCTTATCCACGGCAAGCGCGTTGGCGCAGAAGGTATTCGTCAGTATGAGCTTTGAGCCCGCGGCGATATAATCCCTGTGCAGGCCGCAGACAAGCTCCGGTTTTGTTATGTTGTAGGTCCAGACGGGCTTCGTGTCACCGGCCCGTTCCCAAAGGCAGGTGCCGCTTGCGCCGTCCATGAGGGTGATCGCATCGTTCATGCTCATTCTCCGTTTCCGCTTATAATATATATTCGGTATTATAGCCGCGGCGCGGACTTTTTACAAGGCGGGCGCTTGCACTGTGTCCGGCGGCGTGGTATCCTCTCCTTTGGAGGGCATGGAATGTACGATTTTTACGAGGGCAGGATCTTCCGTCCGCCCAGCGAGGCGCGAAGCCTCATAATCCAGTCGACCATCGGGTGCAGCCACAACAGATGCGCTTTCTGCGAGATGTACAGGGAGAAAAAGTTCCGTATGCGCCCGATCGACGATATAGAGCGCGATCTTCTTGAAGCGCGTCGGGCGGTGCGCTGCGCGCAGCGCATATTCTTTGCCGACGGGGACGCTTTCATACGGCCGGCCGCGGATCACACGGCGATAATGGCGCTCGTCGCGGAGCTTTTTCCGGAATGCGGGCGCGTTTCGATGTATGCCTCGCCGGCGAGCATCGCGTCCAAAACGGATGAGGAGCTTAGCGCCATACGCGCCTCAGGCGTTGCGCTGCTGTATCTCGGCCTTGAAACCGGCGACGACGCGCTGCTTCAAAAGATCTGCAAAGGCGCCACGTCCGCGCAGATAATCGAATGCGGCAGGCGCGCGAAAGCCGCGGGCTTTGCGGTGTCCGTGACGGCGATAAACGGCCTCGGCGGGCTTGAAGGCTCCGCCGCGCACGCGGACGGCACGGCGAAAGCCGTCTCCCTGATGAAGCCCGATTATTTCAGCCTTCTTACCCTCATGCTCGAACCCGGAAGCGATATGTACGAGGATTTCCGCGCCGGGCGATACGTTCCCCTTGAGGCGCACGACATACTCGTTGAGACCCGGCGCATACTTGAGGGTCTTGACAGCGAGGGCACCGTTTTTCGCGCCAACCACGCCTCAAACTATCTCAATCTCAAGGGGACTCTCAACGTCGACCTGCCGCGCCTCAAAGCCGAGACCGACGAGGCTATCGCCGGCAAAACGCGGATAAAGGATGAATCCCGGCGCATGCTCTGACGGGCGCGCCGGAAAAACAGAGTAAATAACAAATGGAGATGCAAAAATGAGCGAAAACTGCAACCACGACTGTTCCTCCTGCGGCGAGAACTGCCCCTCCCGTCAGGAAAAGACCGATTTCATTGAAAAACCGCACGAGCTGAGCAATATACGCCGCGTCGTCGGCGTCGTTTCAGGCAAGGGCGGCGTGGGCAAGTCAATGATCACAAGCATGCTTGCCGTGATGATGAACCGCCGCGGCTTCAAAAGCGCCGTGCTCGACGCCGACGTGACAGGCCCGTCCATACCGAAGGCGCTCAACATCAAGGGTCACGCCGAGGGCACGGAGCAGGGGCTATATCCCCTGTTCTCAAAAACCGGCATACCCGTGATGAGCGTAAACCTTCTGCTTGAAGAGGATACCCAGCCCGTCGTATGGCGCGGCCCGGTGATCGCAGGCGTCGTCAAACAGTTCTGGACCGACGTCGTCTGGAGCGACGTGGACATCATGTTCATCGACATGCCTCCGGGAACGGGAGACGTGCCCCTCACCGTGTTCCAGTCCATACCCATGGACGGCATAATCATCGTGACGAGCCCGCAGGAGCTTGTCGGCATGATCGTGGAAAAAGCGGTGAACATGGCAAAGCTCATGGACATACCCGTGCTTGGCCTTGTTGAAAACATGAGCTATATCACCTGCCCGGACTGCGGAAGGAAGATATCGCTTTTCGGCGCGAGCCGTCTTGAGGAGACCGCGCAGAGGCTGCACATTCCCGTCACCGCAAGGATCCCGCTCGAGGAGCAGCTCGCCTCCCTCTGCGACCGCGGCATGATGGAGCTGTTTGCGGGCGACTGGCTTGATCCTGTCGCCGATATGCTTGAAAAGCTGCCCGAAAAGAAGAGATAAACAAGCCTTTGCTCACAACATAAGGGCCGCGCTTACATGGCGCGGCTCTCTTTTTTATTGTATTATCCAAAGAAAAACTGAATAATCGCGTGCGCCGCGCGTATATGATGATGTGAGCTATTCATTCCTGAAACACGGTGGATAATGTGGGAAACGTTTTGAAAAGCCCTCTTTCAGCCAAGAAAATGTGGATAACCATGTGGGTAACGTGGGAAAGCCGATTGCATAAAGCCGAATATTCACTCAAAACCGGATGGAAAAAATTCATCCGAAAGCATCCGAACGGCCAAATCCGGCGCCAAAATCATTCATAAGGAACGCTTTGGGACAATAATCTCTATATGAGGTGATATTATGACGATGACGCCCGCGCATATACTCGCGCGAAGGCTTGTTACGTTTTTGCCGGTGATCGCGGTGATCCTCGGCGCCGGGATGCTGGCCTGCGAGCTTATCGACGCATCGTCCGTTCCCGTCATGGCCACGCCCGGCACGGAAGCCCCCGCGCCCAGGGTGGTGATCGACGCCGGTCACGGGGGAGAGGATGGCGGCGCCGTGGGCATCTGCACGGGCACGCCCGAGGCGGGCATAAACCTCGCTTACGCGACGGCGCTTCGCGACGAGCTCATTTCACGCGGATATGAGGTGGTTTTGACCAGGGAGGATGAATCGGCGCTCGCCCCGCAAAAAAAGGCCGATCTTGCAAAACGCCGCGAGATAATCAACGGCAGCAGCGCGGATATCGCCGTGAGCATACATATGAACAAGTTCTCCGACCGCTCGGTATCAGGCCCCATGGCGTTTTATATGAACGGCTCCGCCGAAGGGGAGGCGCTCGCCGTGTGCGTGATCGACGCCGTGTGCGACGCCGTCGGAAGGCCGAGACGCATCGCCAACCCCGGCGATTATTTCATCATCCGCGAATGCTCCTGTCCGGCCGTCATCGTGGAATGCGGCTTCCTTTCAAACGCATCCGACGAAGCGCTGATAATGACCGACGACTATAAAGAAAAAGTCGTCCGCGGAATCGCGGACGGCATAGACGCTTATTTTGCGGCGCGTCAGTAGAGCGGGTCTTCACCGAGGGCCGCGATCACGCTCCGGGTTATCTCAACGCCCGATCTTTGCATCGCAAGTATGACCGAGCCGCGATCCGGCTGCAGCAGCGGCGGCACAAGAACCAGCCCGTGCGCCGAAAGCCGCTCGCGCATGGGCGCGAGTATGCGCTCCCCCATATTGAACACGCCGCCCGTGCAGCTTGCCTTTGAGCCCGGCCCGAGCCCAAGCGTGCGCGCGAGCGCAAGCACGATATCCGAAAGCTCCTTTGCCGCGCAGCCGAATATCTCCGCCGCGTACGGGTCGCCCATATCATAAAGCTCCGCCGCCGCCGGGGCGAGGGACGCCACGCGCGTCCTGTCAATGCGCCACTGTTCAACCACCTTCGATATGACGCCTGCGGCGTCCGCCACCCCGAGGCGTCTTGAGATCACGTCATACAGCGCCGTCTTTTCATCCCGTCCGTCGCTTTGCCTGAAATATTCCGCGATAAGGCGGCAGGCGATCCAGTAGCCGCTGCCCTCGTCGCTGCCAAGCGCATGATGCCAGCCTCCGCAGCGCGCGGTCCTGCCTTCCTCGTTTTTGCCAAAGCCGATCGAGCCCGTTCCCGCGATCACATTGATCCCGGGCATGCCGGCAAGCGCGCCCGCAAGCGCGTTTTCGCTGTCGTTGCCCGCCGTGAACGGTATGTCGCCGAAAGCGGATCTTATCGCGGGCAGTATGAGCGCGTCGCCGCTTTCGCTGTCGCCGTATGCTGCGCAGGCGGCGAAAATATATGTTATGTCGCGCCGCGAGATCCGCGCAAGCGCGCAGCAGCCGTCAAGACCGTCGGCAAGCACCCGCGTGACGCCCTCTGTGCCGCATTGAAGATAATGGCAGGTCGGCCCCTTGTACTGCGCGGCGATCTTTCCCGTGCCGTCCGCGAGGAGGAATTTGGTCTTCGTTCCGCCGCCGTCTATCCCGAGAAAATAACTCATCTCAACACCTCTTTCTCACATACTCTCTATTATGGATATAACCTCGCAATAAATCAACGCCGTAAATAAACGCCGGCGTCTTTGCGGACTTGACCCGCTGCCTGAAAATACAACCTACTTTAATATGAAGAGGGCCGTCCCGAAGGACGGCCCCCGCATTTTCACATACGTCCGCGTCAGCTCTTGTGCGAAGCGATATAGTCGTCAAGCACGGGGAGGATGAAGTTGAAATACGTCGGGCCGAGGTCGAGGAAGGCCTTGTGATACTCCGTGAGATCGAGCTTGTAGCCGAGCGCGTCCTTTGCCTTGCGGTATTCCTGCTGGTAGATGGTATAGCCCATCGCGTATTTGAGGAAGTAGAACGGGTTTTCAACCGCGTATTGATAGTATACCGGGGCAAGCTCCTTGGCGCTGTCCTCGCCGTAATACTCGATGCACTCGTTGTAAATATCCTGCTCGGTCGCGCCGTTATAGTTGACCTCTATGCTGAAAAGCGCCGGCAGCAGCAGATTGCCGAGATTTGAGTTCGCATTCATGAACTTGCAGTACACATTGCTGAACTCAAGGTTATAGCTGTCGAAGAACAGCTCCCCGGACTGCGACCATGCCTCATAATAGCCTGTGAGGTCAAGCGCCTGACGGGTGAGGCCGGTCTTTTCGATGAGGGTGCGGATATACTGATAATGATACATGTGTCCGGGATAGCCCTCGTGTGCGAGCGTGTCAAGATAGCGCGTGTCATCCTCAAGCGTTTTGGTGTTGAGTATGATGAGGTTTTCCGTCGGGTCGTCGATCGGCGGGATAAGGTAGGCCGCCGGGCTGAACTGATCCTCAAGCTCCTGCGGGCAATCCATAAAGGTTATCGTGTGCTCCGGAAGCTCCGGATAATACTTGGCCATCAGCTTTTCAAGGAAGGCAAGATTCTCCTCCGTTGTGCCGACGGAAAGATCTATCTGATCGTAGCTGTCATAAACGGTGGGATCCTTCGAATAGCAATCCTGGATCACGGACACCTGATATTCTATCTCGTCCCTGAGCATCTGCGCCGCCTCTTCGGGCGTGACGGTGGAGCAGGCGCTTTGCGCAAGGCTCAGCTCAAAGTATTTCTTGCCGATCTCGCCGTAAGCTTCAAGGCCCGCCTCGTTCGTGCATGTGCCGGAAAGCTCCTTGAGACCGTCATAAAGCGCCTGATACGAATCGATAAGCGCATCCACATATGCGTCGTTGCGGGTCTGGAACTCCGTGCGCTGATCTTCGCTCATCTCGATCTCCGCGATGGAATCGTCAAACGTGGAGTACAGGAAAAGCGTCCCCTTCGCGTCGATGACATCCTGCAGCTGATCGAGCACCTGTTCAAGCGCGTTGTCGGTCATGAAATAACCCGCTTTCGACTTTTCCTGTTCAAAAGCCAGCACGAGCTGCATGAGGCGCGGCGTATCCTCGATAAGCGTCAGATAGCCCTCGACATCCTCGACGGTTTTCATGGTATAGAACACCATGTTGAGCGGCAGATTGGAGTGAAGCCCGACCAATGTGTCGAGCACCTCGTCAAAATAATAATAATCGAAGCTTTCGATGCTCCATGTGAGATATTGCTCGAGCGTGTCGTATGTGAGCTGCTCGTCGGCGTTGAGCGCCTCGCGGTCGATGGCGGAAAGCCGCTCGAGCCAGGCCTTCTCCTCCTCGGTGGCCGAGGCAGATTCCTCATATGTAAAGGGACCCCAGCCGGTCTCCGGCTCCTCGGTGAGCGCATAGCTTGAAGGATCGGATATCGCAAGATGATATGAAAGGGCGTCGCTCGTTTCATATTTTGAGAATATCTCAAGATCAAGCTGTGCAAGGGCAAGGCTCGCCTCGTTCACCGGTTCCTCCGTGGGGACGGGCGCCTGCGTCGGCGCGACGGTGGGCTGAGGCGTGGTCGCGGGGGTCGATGTGGCCTGCGTCCCCCCCATCAGTCCCTCGACGAACGGTCTTATTATGGAACAGCCGGAGATGGCGCTCACGCTCATCATGATAACGACGAGCAACGCAACAAAACGTATCTTTCGGTTCATGTTATCTCCTTTCGGATTATAGGCGCAGACCGCGCCCTATATAAAATAGGTTATGCTTAACACTACCACAAATCCTCGCTTTTCACAATGGTGGCGGTGAAACACGGGGCGATGCGCCTTCGCTGCGCCGTATCGTTGTCTGGGATCGTTCCGGAAAATGCTCTGATCGCTTGCGCGCGTGGCGGCGCTGCAAAGCGGACGGTATCATTCTTCACACGGGCGGGCGGATCGCCGCTCGAACGTCCCGTTTTCCCCACGGCGCGGATGTTTCCCGTTGACAAATCAGGGTGCTTGAATTAGAATAGTAATGCTGTATTGTTGAGAGACAATATGAGCTCTCGCTGCGCTTGCGGGTGTAGCTCAGTGGCAGAGCGTCGGCTTCCCAAGCCGGTAATGTGGGTTCGATTCCCATCACCCGCTCCAGCAAATCCCGTGTTCATGCGGGAAACAAACAAGCGACAGATTTTTAGGAGGATGTCAAGAAATGGCAAAGGCGAAATTTGAACGCACGAAACCGCATGTCAACATCGGAACGAT